>CAZOFX010000087.1:0-23390 GCA_964579055.1 uncultured Pirellulales bacterium | reverse complement strand
TCTGAACACGCAGCTCAGCTACTGGCCCGCCTACAGCGGCAACCGGCTCGACGGCGCAGCGGGGTTCGTGAAGTGGCTTTGGGACACGAGGCCAACCGCTGAGGCGTGGACAAAGCGGTTCTTCGACCTGCCCGGCCTGAACGTCCCGATGACCGCCGACCTGAACCAGGAGCAGATCGGAGGCTGGCATCAGTACACGCACTCGGCGACCACTGGCGCCTGGCTGGCCCACCACTTATACCTCCACTGGCGGTACAGCATGGACCGCGAGTTCCTTCGCGACCGCGCCTATCCGTGGCTGCGCGACGTCTCGGTCTTCCTCGAAGCAGTCACAGAAAAAGGCCCGGACGGCAAGCGAACGCTGCCCCTAAGCTCATCGCCCGAGATCAACGACAACCGCATCGACGCCTGGTTCGGCACGATCACGAACTACGACCTGGCGCTGATTCGCTGGAGCTTCGAGAAGACGGCGGAACTGGCCGACGAGCTGGGCCGCCGGCAGGAAGCAAGTCGCTGGCGCGCCGTTCTGGCCGAGATGCCGGAGCTCGCGCTCGACCCGAACAACCACAAGCTGCTGGTCGCCAAAGACTATCCCCTGCCCGGTTCGCACCGGCACTTCTCGCACCTGATGGCGATCCATCCGCTCGGGCTGATTCGCTGGGAGAACGGCGCCCGCGACCGCGCGATCATCGAGGCGTCGCTGGCGGAGCTGGAAGAGAAAGGCTCGACCTGGTGGACCGGATACAGCTTCAGTTGGCTGGCGAACTTGGCGGCCCGCGCCCGCGACGGTGCAGCGGCCGAACGCGCCCTGGAGACTTTCGCGACCGCATTCTGCCTGCGGAACAGCTTCCACTGCAACGGCGACCAGACCGACAAAGGCTACAGCAGCTTCCGCTACCGTCCGTTCACGCTCGAAGGCAACTTCGCCGCCGCGGCCGGCTTGCAGGAGATGCTCGTGCAAAGCCACAGCGGAACGATCCGTCTGTTCCCGGCTGTCCCCGACGCTTGGCAGGACGTTTCGTTCGAGAAGCTGCGTGCCCAGGGGGCCTTCGTGGTCTCGGCCGAACGCCAGGCGACCCGCGTCGCGTTCGTGGAAATTCGTGCGGAAGCCGGCGGCACGTGTCGGCTGGAAAACCCCTACGGCGATGCCCCCTACCGCGTGGAAGGGCTGGATGAGGGCGACGTTCGCAAGACGGGAACCGATCTCGTCTTCGAATTGGCTGCCGGCCGCTCCGTCCGATTGACCCGAAGTACGGACAGATAAGAACTGACATCGCCAAGCGGTTGCGCGGACAAAGCACGAACGACGTGTCCCCTGATGCGTCCGGCTAAGCGGGCACACACCCTCCCCAGAACGGCGTTATCCTCTCACGATGCTCCTTCATCGCGAGAGGCCCGCCGCCTGGAATCACCTGCCTTCCAGCGTGCTTATCCCCTCAGTGCCATCCCTGGCGTGTTCAGCCTGCGTGCGTGTCGCCTCGGCGACATCCGACACGAGCAGCCGACATGAACCAACGCACAGATCCCTCCTCTCCGGCGCCGCCGCCCGTCTCGGCAAGACTGCGCCATGCGACCGTTTCATCCGCGTGCATCGTCCCGGATGCGACCCTCTGCGGTCCGACCCCTACCCATTTCCGGCCGGCACCTTCTCGAACCATCGCTCCTCACACTCCGGTCCGTCGCATTCATACCATAGGCACAGAGACCCTCTCTTTGCGACGCGGTCCACTTCGTGCAGGATGCGCCCACACTTCGGACACAGCGGCAGGCGATGGACCAGCGAGAGGCGGATGCTGACAGGATCCAAACAAGTGGTGCTCATGTCCATACCCTCTAACCCGGCCCCCCTCCTGTCGGCCGGCATACCTGAAGAAGGCTCGTATGTTAACGCGCTCCCGGGGACTTCTGCCTAAGGAAAACGCTCCATCTACCATAGGCAATTCGCCTACGCGGCTCCGGAAGCGCCCCGAGTATCCGATCAGAAACACCCAGAGCAGGATGTCCATCCTGATCGGGGTGTGGCGTACAATTCAGATGAGATACGTACGCCGGTACGGTCCGGTTCTCCGGCGGGTGCGACGATCCGGACCGGGGATGAACGCAGGGCATGCCAAGACGCCTCTTGTTCGGGCCGCAGATCACACCAGGGCAGACCACCTTGCGGCGCGATCGGCGGCGTGATTGGACGCACTCTGATCGGCGGCAGAGCCAGGAATAGGCTCGTCCACGGCACAGGCAAAAAGAAAACCGGAGGGCGCCCACCAGCGACACCCTCCGGCCATGGGTCAGACCCTTACCACAGGTCGGTTTACAGCTTTCCGTACGCTCCCTGACAAATCAGGTCGATTTCCGCTGTTGTCAGGATATCGTTGAACACAACCACTTCGTCCAGCCAGCCATCGAAGTGCCTCGATTCCAGCGGCAGGTTGCCCAAGACCACCGGCGCGTTGTTGATCGCGAGTCGCTCCTCGGCCGTGCCCACAACATCAAACGTCAGGGCCCCGGCTGTGGCATCCCACACGCGCACGTGGTAACTGCGGTCTGCGTCCCGGTACGTGAACGCCACGTGATACCAGTGGTTCACAGACAAAAGCTGATCCGCTGCCTCAAATTCATACGTGTCGAACATGTCGCCGTTGCCTGTTCCCAGACCGACGTACAGCACACCCGTCGATGGGCCGAAGTTGCCCAAGTAGATCCTCCAGGAGCGATCGTCCGTAGAAATCAGGTACTTGCTGATCACGGTGTTCTCATAGGCAAAGCTCCTGGGCTTCATCCAGAAGCAGATCGACATCTCGACGTCCGAATCGTCGCTGCGCGTCGGGAAGGTGGCCGACAGATCGTCGTCATCGACGCTCATCCAGTCCTGCTCGTCCTTGCGGAACTCTCCGGCGGCGGCCCCTTCTTGGTAGTCGGCCGTGCTGGCCTGCACGCCGTAGTTGAAGAGCAGGTTTGTGCCGATGGAATCGGTGCCCAACTGCCCCTCTTCAAACCGCCACAGAGCGGCGCAGTGAACGTCGCCGGCGAAGTTGTTGCCGGTGCCGATCGCTCCGTAGGACGCCATCAGCGTCACACCGGAGTAGACCTGATGGGCCTTCAGCATGATGTACCAGTTGGCGGCGGCGGGATTGGCGATCTGCACGCTTTCCTCGTTACCGATCAAGTACGGGCGGTAGTCATAGCTTGTGGTGGTGGGCTGGGAGCCTCGCTTGACGTAGAGGTCGCAGTCGCCGGTGCCGCCGGAGATGGAAATGTTCAAGAAATCCTGTCCGGCCGGAACCACGATCAGGTAGAACTTCTCGCCGCCCCCCGTGCCCGACAGACCCGACAGCGGGACCCCGTTGGTCAGCGTGACCACTGGGTCCGCCGCGGGCACGTACGTCGCCACCAGGGTCAGGCCCGTGTACGCCTGATAGCCCCGCAGCATGATGTAGTAGGTGCCGGACGTCGGATTGTTGATCGTAACCGTCTCGTTGTTGCCGATCAGGTACGGGCGGTAATCCCATTCCGCGGTCGTGGGCTTGCTGCCCTTGCGAACGTAGAGGTCCACGTCGCCGGTGCCGCCGGAGATCTGGATCACCAGGCTAGCCTGGCTGGCGGGCACGTCGATCTTGTAGTACGCTTCGCTATTGCTGGCGCCGGACAGCCCCGTCACGGGAACGCCATTGGTCAGTGCTGTCACGGTGCCCCCCCCGCCGTCGGTCCCGAAGGTGGCCACGAGGGTCACGCCCGCGTAGGCGTGATAGCCGCGGATCATGATGAGCCAATTGCCGCCCTGCGGATTGTCGATCGTGACCGTCTCGTTGTTGCCGATCAGATACGGACGGTAGTCGTAGTCCGACGTCGTCGGAGGAGCGTCCCTCTTGACGTACAGATCGGCGTCGCCGGTGCCGCCGGACATCTTGATCTCAAACTTTGTCTGGCCGGTGGGCAGGATGATGCGGTAGAACCTCTCGCTGCCTTCGAGGCCGGAGATATTCGTCACGGGCACGCCATTGTCGAGGAGGGTGACCGTTCCGCTGAACCAGTAGTCGGCGTTGAGGGTCACGCCGCTATAGGCCGTGCGTCCGCGGAGCATAATGTACCATGTCCCCCCCTGGGGATTCTCGATGGTCACCGTCTCGTCATTGCCCGACAGATAGGGCCGGTAGTCCCAGCTCGACGTGTTGGGGATGGCGTCCCAACGGACGTAGAGATCGCAGTTGCCGGTGCCGCCGAAGATCTTGATCTCCAGCACGGACTGGCCCGATGGGATGTCGATCTTGTAGACCTTCTCGCTGCCGCTGGCCCCGGAGATCCCGGAGACGGGAACATTGTCTTCGATAACCGTCTCTTTCCCGTAGGTGGCGACCAGGGTCACGCCGGTGTAGGCATCGCTGCCTCGCAGCATGATATACCACATCCCGCCGGCCGGATTGTTGACCGCAACGGTTTCATCGTTACCGGAGAGGAACGGCCGATAGTCATAATCTGAATTGGTCGGAACCGCACCGAACTTGACGTACAGATCGCAGTCGCCGGTCCCGCCGGAGATCTTGATTTGCAGACTGGTTTCGCCGGCCGGAACCTCGATGGCAAATATCCGCGCGCTGTTCTGCGCGCCGGCCAGGCCGGTGACGGGAACACCGTTGCTCAGGAGCGTACCCACGCCGCCGCCGGTGTAGCTGGCCAGCAGCGTCAGTCCACTGTAGGCGCTGTAGGAATGCAGCATGATGTACCAGGTGCCGGCGGTCGGGTTGTCGACGCTGACGGATTCGTTATTGCCGGAGAGGAACGGTCGGTAGTCGTAATCGGTCGTGGTCGGCAGGGCGCCGCGCTTGACGTAGAGATCGCAGTCGCCGGTGCCGCCGGAGATGCTGATTTGAAGCTTGGTCTGTCCGCTGGGCACTTCGATCTGGTAGTATTTCTGGCCCCCGGTAGCGTCACTCAGACCGGTCAGAGCCACGCCGTTGCTCAGCGTCACCACGCTGAGGCTGGCCGAGTAGCGTGCCTGAAGGGTCAGGCCGGAAAACGCGCTGTAGCCTCGCAGCATGATATACCACGTGCCGGCCGCGGGGCTCTCCACGAGCACCGTTTCCTCATTGCCGACCTTGTAGGGCCGGTGGTCATACGTCGTGGTGGTCGGCTCGGTGTCCTTGCGTACGTACAGGTCGCAGTCCCCGGTCCCGCCGGAGATCTCAATCTCCAGCTCGTCCTGGCCGGACGGCACTACGATCATGTAGAATTGCTCGCTGCCGGCCGCCCCGGAGATGCCGGTAACCGGAACGCCGTTGCTCAGGCTGGTCGGAGCGCCGTAGGCCACCGAAGCCACGAGGCACAGGGCCGTCAGGGCCAGCAGGCCTCTCACACGCGAATGACTCAGACCGTTCATTTCGAACTCCTCTCTCTATCTATGCCTAAACCACCGATCTTGGTCCGGTCCCAGACGTTGGACGGATCGTTCACTAACGCACTTGTGCCGATATCGGCCGAATTCGTAACGGTTTTTCCGGTTTTTCCGGCCTCCGCAGACTTTTTTACGTGCGCAGACGAGCCGGACCGGCCTCCCGATACTCGTGTAAAGACTTTTCCCAAAATGGTTTATACAGCACACCCGGCGGATCGTATGGCGAAACCACCCCGGAATCGAGGCACGCCATTGTCGCTTCCATGAGACCGCCTGCGACCGAACTCCAACCGGCCTGTGGCAAAAGGGAGGGCCGCTTCTTTCTCTCGCAAGTGTCTTTAGATACTACACTTGCAGACAACCTCCTCCCGGGTGGCCAAGCTTCGAGGATGCCCGAGGCCCCGGCCACAATGAAGCACTCACAACGTATATTCTGACCGGTTCGTCCCAGAAGTCAAGTCCTGATTTGCGGCGAACCACCAGCAGAAGCGACGTGTCACTGTCGGAACATCAGGGTGATCGTATCGGTCGCCAGAAGTGTGCCCTGGCTGTTGTAGGCGCCCAGGGTATACACGCCGGGCGCCAGGTCATTCGGCAGGTGGGTCTCCCACGTGGTCAGATCCAGCCAGTCCAACGCCAGGGTTTGTCCGGTCTGGACCACGTCGATCCGCTGTACGTGGATCCACCCGTGACCGCGTATCGCCACAGAAGAGGACGCCACCTCCTTCGCCGACGGCGCGGTGATCTCAAACGGGATGGGATCTCCCGCTCTGGCCAGGACCTGGCCCATCACCCGCTCGTACCGCTGGTCGATGTGAGCCAGCCAGCTCGACCACGCCTGTTCGGGCAGCAACTGCGCGAAGTGATCGGCCCAGACAGACAGATACACCCTGTTGAAGCTGACCTGGAGGAAGTCGTAGACGCTCCCGTAGAAGGCATGCGCCCACGCAGGCTTTCGCAGGAGCTTGCTCAGCACGCTGTTGCTCTCCAAGGCTTGGTTCGCATTGTAGTAGTCCAGGTCATGAGGGAAGTATGTGAACAGACCGTCGGTAGGACGAAAATAGAACATGGCGTTGTGACTGGAGTTGCTGATCCAGTTGTCCGTGATGCCAAACGTCGAGCCGACCGCGAAGGCCTGGAGCCACTGCTCGACGTCGATCGTCTCAGAAATGGACGATTCGAATGCCGTCTGACTGAGGCCCAAGGCCTGCGTCAGCCGGATCACAGGCTCATAGTCATCCAGATCGCGATTGTTCTTGATCAGAAAGTGCCAGCGGTATTTCTCCTTGTCGCTGCCCAGGTAGTCCGTGACACTGCGTCCGTAGACGCCGCCGCCTTCCTGCGGGATCTTCAGTCCCTCCGGATCGTTGCCCACCGTTTCGGCCAGCGTGTAGACCAGCTCGTACTCGTACACGGTGCCGGCGCCGCCTTCTTCGCCGTAAGCCTCCTCACAGTAGACCGAGCCGTAGCGCGCCAGTTGCACTTCGGCGCCGCTG
Organism: uncultured Pirellulales bacterium; assembly: GCA_964579055.1. Lineage (GTDB taxonomy): Bacteria > Planctomycetota > Phycisphaerae > Sedimentisphaerales > Anaerobacaceae > Anaerobaca. The sequence continues at coordinate 16,508 of CAZOFX010000087.1, read as the reverse complement.
CACTGCTGCTGTCGGGGGGCGATAAGGTAGCCCAGGTCATGGTACTTGGAGAATCCGCCGAAACGATTCATCGCGACATGCTGGAGCATCTCGCGCTGGCCCACCTGCTGGCCGTCGGACCGGTCGAAACCGATGGTGCGATGCACGCCTCGAAACAGCTTCTCGGGATTGAAACGCAGATGAAAGCCGATGCGCGGCTCCTTGGGCCGGCCGTGCTCGCTGCCCTTGAGATGCACGCCCACGTCGTAGTACACATCCTGCTCGTTGACGATCAGTGTGGCCCCAAGGTGCTCATTGCTCATGCGGTTGGTGGGCTGGTACAGAAAGTCGCTTTCGGCGTCGCGCATGACGATGCGATAGTTGAACACGCCGGTGGTCCGGGGGGCAAATGGACCGCTCGCCTGTGGAGGTTGGGACGGCCGCCCTGCCGCCAGATCGACCTGCAAGACCCGATACTGGGCAAAGGACTCCGGGCCTGCGGCCGGGCAGAATGCGACGGCCCCGCGTCCGTCCTGCGCTTCGGCGTAGAACTGCACGAGGGTGTGGCTCGCGTGCGGCGGGATGACGGCGGTGAAACGATCTTCCTGCCGGCTCATGTCCATGGCTCGCCATGTGCCGTTGTCCGGCCGGTACCACAATGTCACTTTCTCGACGCCGTCCGGATCGCTGGCTCTGACGGCAACCTCCACCGTCTGATTGGGCAGAGGAACCGCCGGGCTGTGGCGAAGCGACGTCATGGTCGGGCCGAGGTTCGCTTGCCGGCACGAATTCACATGTCCCGGCGTGCCCGAGGACGAGGGCACCGCCAGAATCGTGGTCCGGGCCAGCCGGTTGAAAAACAGACGCGTATGCAGCAGCGGCGAGCCGTTGATCCATTTGGCCCGGAATCGAATCTCGACCTCACGTCCGTTGTTGATTCGCGCGCCGGTGGCGAACGTCGTCTCGGCGTGGTTGTGCATGTGTTCGGTGGGCCCGGTCGCCACCAGGCGCAGAACCGGATTCGCTCCATCGCTCGGATCGGCCTCGATAGTGCTGTGGCGATGGTTGCCCACGATCCTCCAGTGATCGAGCCCGCGCGAGAAGTCGCCGTTCGCAAGCCGTTCCTGCGCGGCGCCGCTCGGGTCTTCGACCACGTGAATGTCGTCGATCAGGATCTCGCCTGCATCCAGCAGCCCCATGACGAACTCGTGATAGAGGCTGTCGTTGCCCACGGAGCTGGCCTGCACGGTGTCACGATACGAAATCGTCTGCCAGCTCGAACGAGGCGATTCGTCGCTGGCGGCCCAGGCGGCGCCGCAGTCGTTGTCCGCCCAGGGATCGCGCAGCTCCAGGCTGCGGCCGCCGCCGTCGGCCGCCTCGGGCCAGGTCCCCCCGTCGTAGTAGCGCAGCCGGTCGGCGGGATTGCCTCGGGCGTCCAGGAGTCTCAACTCCTCGCCGCCATTTGCCAGACGCCCTTGAAAGTCTCCCACGATAGCAACATCCGGAAACTTGCCGGCCAGGTACGCTTGGTCGCGCGCCACCACCAAGTACTCGCCGGGCGGAAGGAACGTCTCCTCCGGGAATACGTACGTGATCCCTTTGTCGAAGCTCCAGCCGGACAGATCGACCGTAGCCGCCCCTCGGTTGTGGAGTTCGACCCAGGTCTTCGATTCGCCGTCCTGCTCTTCATCGCCGGGAGAATCCGCCACGGTCGCCTCCAACGTGGCTTGAAACAGCAGATCCGAACTGCTCGCCTCGATGTTGTGTCCCTCGATGGCCAGGATATTGACGCCCACCTTCAGCGCACCGAGGTGATCCGACACGTCAAAGCCCTGGTAGCTGACCGCCGCTATGTCGTCGTTCGAGGCGGCGGCGCGGTCGTCCCACGCCTCGGATCCGGACATGTTGGCGCTGGCGATGAGCACCCCATTGAGAAAGGCCAGGAAACCATCGTCGTATCGCATGTTGAGCGTCAGCGTCGCAAGCACCGCGGGCTCGGCGACCTCGAAGGGGATACGGATGTAGACCGTGTTGCGACGGCCGTGCATCTCGGCGCGGACGTCCACGTCGATGTAGGGCTCGTATCCTGAGCTGGTCTCGAAACCAACGCCCGTCCCTGAGCCCTGGACCCAGGCGCCGTCGTCGAATGGCTCCGATCCGCCGGTCCATCGCCGCCCGAGGTGGTCGTCCTGCGGGACCAGGACCTTCACAGCCGCGCTCTCCTCGAACAGCAGCAGGCCCTGCGCGTTGTCCACCGCAGGCAGAGCCAATGGGTGATACATGATCTCGTTGATCACGATATCCGTGCACAGCTCGACCTCGCTGGGCTGTCCGGGAGTGGGAAACGCAGGAAACAGCCACGGCCCCGTGCCGGCGGGATGCCGGCCTGTCACGGTGTCACCGACCCGCACGGCGTCCAAGACCTGATCGTCGCCCCGGCCGAGAAAGAGCCGGTCGCCCGGTTGCGGCACAAATCCCAGGTCGCTCGCTGTGATCGTGACGTACTGACCGGGGGCCAGGACATCATTGTCGAATCTGTATGTGGAGACTCGTCCGCCAGAAGCGGACTGCACTTCGAGCCAGGCGTCTGCCATGCTGGCCGGCTCGGCTCCCACGTTGACAATCTCCACGAAGAAGGCTGACTGACCGGACGGACAGACCTCATTGAGACGCAGTCCGCCTGTGGCGGACGGTAACGGTGTCGCATCGGTGAAGTTGGGCGCGCTCGGCGTACCGCCGATCCGAGCGCTCCAGGTCCAGTTCGATGGAGTATCGCTTTCGCGCGTGGGGTCGATCTTGGCCAGGGTGCAGCCGGAGCCATCCGCGGCGACGGGCCAGTCCTCCCCGTCGTCGTATCGCACGCGATTCATCAGGCGGCCGCTGTTGTTGAGCAGCCGGATCTCCTCGCCCCCGTTGGAGAGCTTCCCGTCAAACGGCCCCAGGACCGGCGCCGCCATTCGGCCTGTGGCGGACGCCACGACCACGTAGGAGTCGGGCGCAAGAACCGTACCAGCCGGAAACGTGTACTCGACCGCACCCGCCAGAGACCAGCCGGACACGTCCACGAGCATTCCCATCTGGTTGTAAAGCTCGATCCACTCCGGCTCGTCCGCGCGAGGATGGAACATGATCTCGTTGATGACGACCACGCTGTCGGCCAACAACACGCACGGCGCGCACAGTTGAAGCGCCAGCCCCAGGAACAGGGCCGGGATAAGGTGTCCGGTACCTCTTCTCGATTCCCCTTCCGATCGCTGGTCGAAAGAAGGTACCGGACACCTTCGGGTTTCCCCTTGGATTTCGTGATGTTCGGCCATGAACCGCCTCCGGTCCGCCTGCGGCGGACAACTCGCTTTCGCCTTTTCATCTGTAGGGGCGAATGATTATTCGCCGCTACAGTATTATACCACATGACGCATGCTCGCCGGTTGCCGATCTGAAACCTGTAGGGGGGATAATTATTCGCCCGTACCTGGTCACCAGCGGAAGAATCGGTAGGGATCGTCCCATTCCTGCGGCTCGTCCAGATAAAGGCCCTGAAGCCATCGGCCCGGCTCGTCTGGCTCGACGGGGCGAGAGAATCGAGCGAGCAACGGGGTCGGACCCTGTACGCCCAGGTTCGCGAGAAGCCGCGTGACCAGAAAACTGGTTCGCCGGAAGGTCCGCTTGAGCCCGAAGTTGCTGCGGTACGCGAATTGCCACGGGGCGAGCTGACAGAAGACGATCCTCCCTCCCGGAATGACCGCCAGCACGCCATCGCCGACAGGCTCGGCGCCTTCCGAAACGAGCGCCAGCGTCCTCGGGTCGCGGCTGTGCATGTCCGCCGGCCCAATGCCGGCCAGCGGCGAGCCCATCGTCGCAGGATCGAAGAAGGCATTGATGTGTTCGGCCTGCCGCATGGTGACACGGACAGGCAGCACGGCGTCGACATCCTCCTGCGCCAGACCGACGGCCAGAACGCGTCCGCCCGACGCCAGGAACGCGCCGATCGCGTCTTTGTGAGCGGAGAGGGCTTCGCTGTCAGGCCCGAGGATCAGAACGGAGTCTGCGGGGATCTCACCGCCTTCATAGGTATGAAGGGAGAACCCTGCCGCTTCGAGGTGTTCGCGGCCGGCGGGCGCACCGGCATAGAACGCCTCGTCCGCCACAGGCGGACGGGGGAGCCTCCACGCGCTGACGTACCGGAGAAGGTTGGCGACGAGAATCTCCGCCGCCGGCTCCGTCTCCGTGCGCCCGGTCACGTCCATCTGACAGAACAGCACCATCCCCTTGCCCTCGCGGTACTCCATCAGGGGGCTGTACTGGAGGCTGAATCCGCCGTCCACGATGGGCAGGAAATCGCCGCACGCGGGTTTCTCGATGAGGACCGACGCCACGTTTCCGCGATTGCCGCATCGCCACGCGCGCGTCACCGTCAGCCCGCACCACGTCACCGCCGGCGCGCCGTTGAACTTGGACGAAGGTTCGTACGTCAACCTCGGCGGAACGATGGTCGCTTCGCCCCGCCAGTCACGCAGGTTCTCAACCCCAAGTCCGGCCAAGATGGGATGATCGCTCACTCGCGGAAAGACGTTACGCAGCCCGTACTCGGCCACGCGGAAACCGAACCGCTTCTCCAGCACCTCCGGCGTCTGCTCGAACACGACCACTTTAAGCCCATCCCGCACTTGGCCGATGTCCGGCGCTGCGCCATCCACTGTCAACGCCGCCTTGCCCACGATAAGCGTCTCATACGAACGAAGATCAGCGCTCGCGTCCACCTGTTCGCAGGACAGGCCCACGTCTTCCACCAACTGCGCCGTCTCGCCGCGGGGGTCGAAGATCGCAACCTTGATCCCGTCGCGCACCGGCGCCGGACTCGGGACGACCTGGATCGTGAATGTGTCCTCCCGGGACTGACCGTCGCTGAACGCGGCTCTGGCAGTCATTTCGTACGAGCCGGGTTTCGCGCTGGCCGGGATGACAAAGCGTATCGGCACACTCGCCTGCTGACCCGTTTCGACGGTGACCTCTTCGTTGCCGGTGACCGGTTCAGGCAACGCCACACGCCACGAATACGCGCAACGGACCGGCTCGCGCGAGTTGTTGATCACGATCATCTGCTTATCAACCGTCTGGCCGGCAGTAAAATTGTGATCCTTGCTGGTGAAGGAACCGGCTTTGCCGGCGATGTAGGCCAGCAAGGGCTGGTTGTTACGCAGGATCGCGTTGCCGGCGCCGGTAAGAACCCAGTCCGCGCGTTCGTACGCCAGGTCCATCCGTTCGTAGCGCTGCTCGCGATAGTCGGGACTGAATCCGGGCCGTTGCAGGTTGCGCCAATCCACCTCGAACTCTTCGCGCGGGTTTCTGTCCACGCCGGGGCGAAGCTTGAACAGGATGTGGTGCTCCCAGGGCGAGATGGCCGAGACGCCCCAGGTGCGGAAAGCCCGCCAGTTGTCCGTGAGGTAGAGGTCGAACTCCGGTTCGCGCTCGGGAAAATCGGTCGAGCCCAACTGGTGGGGATAGTCCCAGCGATGCCAGAGCCTGCCGGCGCGGAACTGCCCGGCCTCCCAGCGCAGGTTCCGCTTCTCCATTTCGCTGATCGCAAAGGCGCGGTCACCGAAGAACTGGGCGTTCCATTCAGCCAGGCAGAACTCCCACGGCACGAGGGCACTGCCGAATTCCCTCTTGCCTTCGTACCAGCCGCGATACATCGCCCAGTCCCACGTGAACGGCGTGCCGTACTCGCACAGGAAGACCGGCTTGACGCCCTGCGTCGCCCAGTGCTCGAACCAGTCCGACATCTCCTGTACGGGAACGAAGTTCGGATAGAAGTTGATCGCATGCATCGAGCCTAAGTTGCCCGAGGCGTGATGATAGACGATGCGAGACGGGTCCAGCGTCCGGACAATGGCCTCGGCCCGCGTGGCGAGTTTGACGTTTCGCAGCGCCCAGTTATCGCGGGCGTCCTGAAGGCCGTCGATCATGTCGGGGTTCATGTCCTCGTTATAGCCCGTCGCGTTGTGACTCATGGAGTACATCACGACGGACGGGTGATTCCGGGCGACTCGAACGTAGAACTCGGCGTGCCGGGCGTAGCCGTTGTCGCGATCGGCGTCGGGCGCCTGCCACTCATAGTGGCTGAAATGCGGCTGCGAGAACGAAACGAGCATCCCGGTGTTATCGGCGGCCCGGAGAATCTCGGCGAAGCTCAGGTGCGAACCAGGCTCGCAACCGTAATTGTGCGTGTAGACGAAGTTGATGCCGAAGCTCTTGAGCCGCTCCAGACTCTCGCGGGCCGCCTCGTAGGTGGCCGACGCGGCGCCGACCTGGGCGTTGTCCAGCGGCACCGCCGAGAGGAAGATGCGCGTGCCGTTGAGGTAGAAATCGCGGCCCTCGATCCACATCTCTCGGAACCCGAAAGTGATGGGCCAGTACGTGTCGAGCACGTGGCCTTGCATGTCGAGCAGGGAGACCTCCGCGTCATACGTGTTGTGCGGCGCGTGAAGGTCCCAGAGCTTATCCGGCATCCACTTGTCCGTGCACGTGATGCGGCCCTCGCGGACGTCACTTGCCCGGAACGGGCGACCTGCGAATTCCTTCACGACGTGGCCTTGGTCGAGGATCCGAACGCCGATAGCGTATTCGTTCCGGGCGTCAAGTCCTTCCAGAGCCAGATCGAGCGAGATTTCCTGCCGGCGGATCGACGTGGCCACTCGCGCATCGGTGATGCGCGGTCCGGCCGGCATGCCGATCAGGTAGACGTCGCCGCACAAGCCCCGTCGCGCCACGGTTCCCTTGACCTCGCGCGCCGCGGCGGTGTCGGCATAGGAGAGCATCACGCCTTTGAGCGGCATGGCGACGACGAGGAGACTGAGGCGATGCGTCCGGCCCGGACGACAGAAGGCCGTCAGATCGACTTCGGCACCTGGGAATCGCGCTTCGCCCGCCTGGACACCATCCACGTAGATCCCCGCATACGAATTCAGGTACTCCAGACAGAGCGAGATGCGCCGTCCGGCCCACGAAGCCGGAACCGTGATCTCCCGTTCGTACCAGGCGGCGGTTACGTCGCGCAGTGCGAGGTTGCGCCAATTCGGGTGCGCGTACACCGTCTGGCTGTCCTTCTGCATGTAGTCGGTGATCCCGGGCCAGCACCCTGGGACCTTGAACCAGCCCCAATCGGCCTGTGGCACGCCTGCGGTGGATTCGGAATCCGTCTGTGCCGGTTGCCAACGCCAGAGACCATTGACACAGACGCGTTCGCGTGTCGCGGTGGCTTCGCGGTACGCCGTGGAAATGTCCCACGTCGGTCGGACGCCCGGCAGCAGTGCGGCGTCTTCAGATGTTGTGTTGGCGGCCGCAAGACACGCCATTGTCAGATACGCTATGCAGATAAGGGTGCGTGACGTCAACATATACATCCACCAGGCAGGGGCGAATAATCATTCGCCCCTACAGGCTTGCGGTGATATCCAGCCGGACGGCGGTCGCCGGCGGCACGATTTCCCATTCGGATTCCGTTCTTCGGATCTCGGCGTCGCCTGTCTTTTGGCCGTTCTGATCATATGCGGCCACGGTGATCGCCGGCTTGTCCACGAGGGCGGCAATGGTTGTCCGCACATCGTCCGGGCCAAACGAGCCTTCGGGCCTGCCGATCACGAGACGCTCGACGCCTTCGATGAGAGTCACGGAAATGCCTGCGCCCTCCTTCACACAACGGACGGCAACACTGCCGCTGGTGGCGACGCCGTCGAAACGCCGCCAGGCGCCCCGGCCGTCGAGGAAGATGCAATCCGGCGAACTAGCACGGTCGTAGCGTTGTCCATCGAGCAAGGCCGAACACTCAATGAAGCCGTCCGCCCCCAGAGCGAGCCAGCCGAACGGCGGCAGATCGTATCCGGCGTCCGCAAGCTGCCACGGCTCGGTCGCGTTGCCGTTGACCCAGACGCGCAGGCCGTTCGGATAGTGAATGAAGATCTTCGACTTTCGCCAGTCGCCGCTCTGGAAGGCCTCGGAGGAGCTGACCAGGCCGCGATCCGTACCGTAGCGAATTTCCTGCGGCTTGAGCATGGCGTACCGCGATTGCAGCGGCCCGAGCATGTAGTATGACCGGCAGGTCTGGCGAATGCCGTGGGCTTCCTCCACCAGCCAGCCGATGTGGCCGTAGGCGATGGTCGCCGCCAGGAACTGGTCGATGCTGGCAACAATGTTCTCCGGCTTGCTCCAGCCTTCCTTGCCGCTGAAGAACTGGCCCGTCCACGGCACGCCGATATCGACGGACAGCGGGTGCATCTTCAGCAGGTCGAAGTGAGGCAGATAGGGATAGTCCCAGAGCCGCAGGCCGCTGTACGTCAGGCCATAGTTGCCCACACACAGACCGGCGTAGAGCCACTGGTGGTGGCCCTCCGACCAGCAGTGGCCGTCGTAGACGTCCTGATCGTGCAGCAGCAGCTCGCCATACGCGTAGAAGGTCGCGGCGAACGTCCCGGCGCCGGGCACGCGGGTATCGAAGTCCGTTCGATCCCACGGGCTCACCGACGTGTGGACATCGGTGTACGCGGCGTTCGTGCCGAACTTCGCCTGGATCAGCGGCGCGAGCCGGCGGTCCATTTCCACCGCAAAGAGCGCCTTGGGCGAGTAACATCGCGCCCAGGCCCTGACCAGGTTGCCGTCGGGGCTGCGCATCACGCGGTCCGTGTCCCAATGGGCGTTCACCGGGGCGAAGTCGGTGTAGTTCGTGTAAAGGCCCGACCGCCAGCCCAGCGAACGCTGAGCGGCCACGAACTTCTGAAGCGCCTCGTCGCCGCCTTTGCCCGGCGCGGCCATCTCGCGGAACGTGAAGCTCTCGCCGCTGTCGCGCCAGGTGATCTCATGGTTGCACTGCGTCAGCATCTCGATGCCGTAGGCGCGCAGCTTCTTCGACCGCTCGTGCTCGCTCTGGTAGTCATGCGGCCCCCAGCTTTCCTGCCACAGCCGCGTCGCCGCCTCGCGACCGCGTTTGGCGGGCGGATTGTCGATCGTCGCCAGCGTCTCTTCGAAGATCGGCGAAAAGGTCACGAAGAACCTCTCGAAAAGGTCGTTGCGTTGGCCATCGGTCTTCGGGATGTATCGCACGCCGCCGTTGAGCCGGACCTTGTCGGCTTCGATCTTGTCGACCGCGAACGGCGCCGAGGCATTCGATCGGTACCAGTCCATCCAGACCGAGGCGAAGTACGGGACCGCGCCCCTGGACATCAGGACGTTCAGATGGTGACCCCCGTAGTTCATATAGGGCAACATCAGCAGTTCCGGCTTCTCGACGCCCTCGATCCGGCCGTAGGAAAGCTCCGTCGCCAATCCGCCGGTGCAGATGCAATCCACAACGAGGCTCTTCTGCCAGAGACGCACCGTTGACTGGATCGTCACGTCGGCCTCGTTGATGTTCGCCCGCCAGGAGGCCTTCAGTTCACTTCCGATCGCCTGGGCCTCGATCAGCCGGACGTTCTGCGGCTCAGCGACGAACTCCAGCCCAGCTTCGGCCATAGCCCTGGCCACAACAGTTCCATTGAGCGTGACGACGACCGGCTCCCAGAACGCGGCCCCCGGCTTGACCTCGTACGCCAGGCGGGTCTCGGAGTCCTGGTAGGTAAACCGCCAGCCCTTGCCCGCCTGCGCCAGATTCACTGCGAAATCCGTCGCCAGGTTGTCGGGCAGGATGGTCTGCTCGCGCGTCGGGAAAGGCAGCCGGCCCGGACCGGTGTTGGCGCCGCCCGACTGGCCGGGAAAGGAATCGATGCCGCGCTTCGGGCGCGGTTCGAACGAAAGCGGAGCCGGACTTTCCTTGAAGAACACCAGGTCCTCGAAGAAAAGCTCGCGATCCTCCGTGTTGGAGCCGCCGGTGATCCGCAGTCCGGCGAAGCGCAGCGGCTTCCTGTCGAGCCAGCCGGGCGGCAGCACCTTGTGGATCAGCCACCATTCCTTCCAGGCCACCTGGGCGAGATCGAGCGAGTGCTCGGCGTTGTCCCGGTCGAGAACCACCAGCGTCACAGTCGTTCGCGGCGTCCCCGGCTCGGGCGCCCACGACCAGTTGTTTCCGTAGACCCAGATCGTGGTCGCCGAAACGTCATCCGGGATCGCCATTGGCGCCGGCGGGCGCAGAACCACCGTGCTGGCATTCGATGTGCCGCGATAGACCAGCCGGGCCACGGGCGAGTCCCACACCCGCTGCCTCTGCGAGCCGATCAGATCGGCGACCGCTCCGTTGCTGCACTCGACCTGCCAGCCTTCGAGCGAGTCGAAATCGACCAGCGGTGCGTGCGGCGGTTGGCGGCCGGCCCGGACCATCTCATAAGGACGGGCCCCCGGTACCTCGTCGGCCGGCATGGGCCTAGCCATGTGAACCGTCGTGGAACTCGATTCCGCGTGCAGCGTGGCGGCAAGCGCCACCAGCGCGACCAAGGCGCCGAGAGCCGGCCAGGATCTGCCGTTAATCGTATGGGACGTCATGTGAAGACTCCTACAACGTACTGTTCCGCCGCAACCTGATCGCCGATGGTTGCTCATCGGTAATGCGCAACGACCGTCAAGGCATCGAGGTCCGATGGCAGCGTAATGATCTCCTGATCCGCGTCGAACCGATCGTGCGGGCGCCCGTTGACCTCCACGCGGTCGAGCCGGCGGCGCTCGGGGTGGCGCAGTCGAATCACGATCGCCTCGGGCCTCTCACGCCGGGGCGCCGTCACGGCAACCTCGATGCGTCCGGCGTCCACGTGCGATGCAATCCGGTAGCTGACCGGCCCGAAACACGTCGGGCAATTGTTCGTGGCCAACTGCTTGCCGTCTTCCAGCCACTCGGTCGGGATTAAGGGCGCCAGCCACAGCGTCCGGCCGCGCTCCATGACCAGCATCTGCCGCGTCTGGTAGAGAAAGTACCCCGTCTCATGCGTCTTGTCCCATGCCCCGCTGTGCCGGAAGTGCTCCCAGAACGTCATCACCTCGGGGTTCACCAGCGAAGCGATGGAGTTGAAGTATGTTCGGAGGAAGGGCTTGACGTCATCCCGCAGCGCGTAGACCTCCGCGTTGCGGGCGTAATACGGCTGCACCTTGGAGAACCCGCCCAAGTGGAACCAGTCCTGCCGGTTGCGCTCGGCGGGATAGTCAAACCACCCGTCTCCGAGGAAGTGGACGTCCTCCATGTGGTCCACCATGCGTGTGACCTCGGGATCGTTCGGGTCGAACACGCCGGCCGGAACCAACTGATGCGCCCCCAGTTCCACGTCGTACGCCCAAGTGCGGCCGGAGTCCTGGCCGGGGAAGAAGCCGGCCAGCAGTCCGGGGCTGTGCACCTGCGAGGGGTAATGGGGAATCCACGTACCGTCGCGCAGCGGCAGAGCGGGAGACTGCGCCTGAGTCCAGCGATAGGCTGCGATCAGGCAGTTGCGCAGCTCGACCGCCTCTTCCTGAAAGACCGTCGCCCGCGGGTGGCCGATGTCCCCCAGCACGGCCCCGAGGTCACGCAGCGCCGCATAGTAATAGGCGTTCATGCAGAAGTGACAGGCGAACGCGTTCCAGTCGGCCAGGACGCCGGGCGGCATCAGGCCATACTCCGGCACGCGCCGCCCTCGCACATCGAGCACCCTGGTCTTGGCCAGTTGCCGGACGATCCAGTCCCCCACGCGGGCGATCTGTGATGCGTGGGTCCGCAGCCAGGCCCAGTCGCCTGTGAGCTCGCAGTGCTGCGCCAGCGTCCAGAGGTGCCACGCGGTGCCGAAGGTCGTGTAGCCGGTGGTCAGGAAGCCGTCGGCGTTGTAGCGGTGGATGAAGAACTCCAGGCCGCGTCGAGCGAACTCGCTATGGCCGAGGAAATCCATGCCGCGAATCACGGAATGGGCCTCGCTCTCGTACGGACCATACGACATCGCGGCGATCCACGGCGCCACGCGGGCGCCGTCGGCCTCGTTGCGCGCGGCGATCAAACAGCGCACCTGCGAGGAACGAACGAGATCGTTGATGAACGGATCGGGCGTGTCGATCTGCATGGCGGGCGTCAGAACGGCCTGCCAGTAGGACTCCACATCGCGGCGCAGCGTAGAGACGGCCCCAACGGTCGGAAGATCGCCGGCAGGAGGCTGAAGGATGGCGACGAAGCCGGCGCTTCCGCCGGGCGGCAGCGTGCCAGCCAATTGGAGCCGACCATCCGAGACGTGCAGCTTCAGAGCGCTCGAAGAGGCGATGGCAACCGATCCCAGCACGCCGCCGTCGGCTTCGAGCCGGAAGCCACCCTCGATTGACGTAAGTGCCGCCGGCCGCTCTCCTTGATTGTCGAGCAGGATATCGAGGCCGGCCGACAAGGGAGAGGCGTCCTCTCGGAGATTGTTCCAGGTGAACTCGGCTACGCAGACGGCGCGACGGTTCAGACGAGCCGGATCGCTGCCGGGATCGTCGATGGGCACGACGAACACGCGCTGCGTGCAGACGATCCTGTCCCGTTCCGCGGTGATGACCGGGATGGGAAGCCAGCCCCCTTCGAGCCGTCGAGTCCACCGGTCGGCCTGGCCCGACCCCCATCGCAGTTGCATCCTGCCGGCGGAGGCGAACCAGTCTCCGCCCTCGCCGGCGGCCGCCTGGAAACGCAGTGCGCCGTCCCGTTCCAGCACGTACTTCGTGTTGTCGCAGGCCAGCGACAGCATCACCGGGCCTTCGCTCTGGAGCGGGTTGTGCGTCCGCGCCATCGCCTGGGCCAACGTCTGGTCCGGCCGCATCCGCACTTCATCGAGGATTGTGCGGCGGGCATCTACCTTCCGGCGGTAGTCAGCCGGATTGATCGGCGGCGGGTCCCGCGTGACGAACAGACCGTGATCGGGCAGATACACACATTCGTTCGAGAGGACATCTTCGACGGCCACGCCAAACGCGCCCGTGGGCAACCGAAACTGAATCACCGTCCGATCCGCATTCACAGAGGAGGGTCGTGCGAATCGAACCTCCAAGTGCAGAGGATTGGACAAGGTGACTTCCGGCCCGACCGGTCCGAGGAACTCCCCGTTGTGAACGGCAATCCCCACAGGAGCCTGAGCCGATGCGGAATCCGTCTGCACCAGCAGGCGCGCCGTGTCCCAGCGGGTTCGCGTGAACGCGGCCAATTCGCGAACGCGCCACGAGGCCGCCACAGACGGCAGAACCCACCGAACCTTCCGCGTCAGAAGACGTTCGCCTTCGGGCGATCGCATAGACAGCCGGCAGACCACGTCGTTGCCCTCGGCGACGATGTCGCCGCTCAACGGTTTCCATTGCCCCTGCCAGGCGGACTCGCCGAACCAGCCCTCTACTCGAATGTCGCCAACGGCGGACGCAGCGGCAGGCTCCGACAAACGCAGACGGACTTCCCGCAGCGCGCGGCGGTTCAGCCACTGGAGCCCGATGCAGCCGGAGCCGCCCGCACTCATCGGCATCGCATAGGTGCCGTCGGCCTCGCGGACGAGGTCCGTTTCGAGAAACAGGTCTTCTGCGGCGAATTCCTGGAGCCGGTCGGTTCGGCAGCCGTCTTTGCGGTCCTGGTCCCAGGTCACTACCCGCGCGAAACGGGCCATGTCCGCGGCGGGCGGGCGCGCGGTCGTCGCGACGTCGGAACGTGTGAGCCGGGCATCGGCCCAGTTCGCCATGTCGCAGGTGATCCCGTCGCCGACGTCGCCCGCATCCAGTCGAAGCTCCTGTGCCCCCTCGACATTCACGTGCACGGTCTTGGCGCCGTCTTGCGGCCTGAGAATCCCGCTGTCGAAACGCATCTCGCCATCCACGGACACGCGGAAAACGACGCTGCCCCCGCCGGCGCCGCAGGGCTGCAAGCCGACTTCGGCGTCAAACCAGGAGAACTCACCGTCGAGCAGCACGATCAGCGCGCCGCTGGCATGATGTCCCAGGCCCTTGGCGAACTGCCGGTCGCCGATCCGCAGGGAATCGCCCGTCCTGGAAGAGTCATGGGCAGCCGTGTTCAGCCCGAGCTCGCCCCAGGACTGACTGTGACTGGCAATGCGCTCGGGCACATCGCCCAAGTATTCGACTTCGGCCATCCCGCTCCCGGCGGCCGGCCGCAATCCAAAGGCCAGAACGCCCACACAACAAACCAAGGTCCTCGCTCGCATAGCCAATCCTCCATCGCAGCTCTCAGTTGCCAGTTGTCAGTTCCCAGCCCACTGCCAACTGAGAACTGCGAACTGTCCAGCGACGGTCAGGATTATACGAGATCCGAGCCGCCGACTGAAACACGATTCTCTCACGTGGCAACCGCAACCCCGATATACTCCATTGCTCATCTCGCTACCGGCCGCTACACTGGCGTTCGCAGTGATAGGGGGCGAATGATCATTCGCCCCTGCAAGCGGCCGACTGATGGGAGACACGAGATGAAGGAAGGGACCATGTTCAGATCCATCGTGACGCGACGGACGTTCCTCCGGCACACCGGCGGCATCGTCGCCGCGCCCCTGCTCGGGTCCGCCATAGGCGAAATGGCCCGGGCGCAGGCGTCGGAGGATTCGCAGGAGCTGCAACGCATCGAGCAGGCCATCCCCGCCAAGGCGCCCGCCGTGCCACGCCGACCGCGCAAGCTGCTGATCTTCGATCTGAACGTCAACTACGGCGGGCACGCCTCCATCCCTACCGCAAACACCGCGTTCACACTCATGGGCAAAAGGACCGGCGCCTTTGAAACGGTGGTCAGCAAAGACCCGGCCATATTCGAGCCGGCCAGTCTGCGACGATTCGACGCGGTGTTCTTCAACAACACGGTGGGCAACTGCTTCGAGGACCCCGCTCTGAGGCAAAGCCTGGTCGAGTTCGTCTACGGCGGCGGCGGGTTGATGGGCGTTCACGGCACGTCCGTCGCCTTCACCAAGTGGCCCGGCGCGATCGAAGACTGGCCCGAGTTCGGCATCATGCTCGGCGCCCGCGGCGCCAACCACAAGGCCAACAACGAGCACGTCTTCATCAAGCTGGACGATCCGGCCCACCCGCTGAACCAGGTCTTCGGCGGGCAGGACTTCGACTACCGCGACGAGTTCTTCCGCGTGCACGAGCCGTACTCACGGGACCGCGTTCGCGTGCTCATGAGCATCGACACGGCCAAGACCGACATGCAGCAGCAGCCGTCCTATGGGGCCGTCGTGCGGGCCGACAACGATTACGCGCTGGCCTGGGTGCGCCAGTACGGACGCGGACGCGTCTTCTACTGCGGCTTCGCCCACCACCCTTCGGTCTTCTGGGAGCCGAAGATGCTCCAGTTCTACCTGGCGGCCACGCAATTCGCCCTCGGCGACCTGCCGGCCCCGACGACGCCCAGCGCCAAGCTCACCCCTGCCGTCCGTGCCCAGGAGCGACTCGGCTGGCGACTGGTTCTCGTACCTTCTGCGGTCAAAGAACTGCCCCTCTTCGAGCTTATTGACAAAGCCACCGAACAAGGGCTGTTATACGTTGGCGGCAGCAACCGGCAGAAGGTCAGTGACGATATCTCTAAACCGTTCGACGACCGGCTCAGCAGCGATGAACGCAGGCAGATTCGCCTGAAGCTGGACGCCGCGGGTGTTCGCCTGCTGACCTATCACGTGGACTCCGAGCCGTCGGGCCAGGCCGACCGCGACAGAGTCGTCGGATTTGCCGAACAAATGGGGATGGAGAAGATTGCGGCCGACGGCAAGACGATTGCGATTGGCGCCCCGGAGGGGCTCGTGAGTCTGGATGAGGCGTCCCGGCCACAGGAGATGGAGTCCCTGCTGGAATCGCTGCCGAACCAGATCTCTCATCCGGTCGTGTTCACGATCGGGCTGACCGACCGATTGCCGCAGAGCATCGAGGTCTTCAACCGGACGTCTGTGCGTCTGGCGAATGGAGGTGCATTGTGACACATACATCCCGGTCTCACGAAATCACGCGCCGAGGCTTTTTCAAGGGCGCTGCCCTCGCCTGCGGAGCGGTCGCTGTCCCGCGGATCATTCCGTCAGATGTGCGGGCGGCGCGGGCAGACGCGGCTCCCAGCGGGCGGATCAATGTCGGTCTGATCGGGCACGGGTGCATGGGCCAGGGCCATCTGCACCGGCTGGCCGGCGACTCGGAGGTTCAGGTGCTGGCCGTCTGCGACGTGGACGCGGTGCGCCGCGACGAAGCCAGGCAGCGCGTCGAGGCAGCCTACGCCGCCCGCCGCCCCGCCGGCACGTATCGCGGCTGCGACAGCTACAACGACTACCGCGAGCTGCTGGCCCGGACGGACATCGACGCCGTCGTGATCGTCACGCCGGACCATTGGCACGCGATGCAATCGATCCACGCGATGGAGGCCGGCAAGGACGTCTACTGCGAAAAACCGATCTCATTGACCGTCCGCGAAGGCCGCCGATTGGTGGAAACAGCGCAACGCTACAGCCGCATCTTCCAGACCGGGACCCAGTATCGCTCGATTTCGACGATTCGCCAAGTCTGCGCGTTCGTGCGAAGCGGCGGGCTGGGCCAAGTCAAGTCGGTATTCACACTCTGGCAGCCCCTGGGCGAGAACTTCGGTCGTTCGTATGCGCCAGTGA
>CAZOFX010000086.1:0-23597 GCA_964579055.1 uncultured Pirellulales bacterium | reverse complement strand
AAAGGACTCCATTCACATCCCAAAACAATGTGCGAAAAACATCCTACGTCATCAGTTGTGGCCGAGCAGTCCGTTGGCGTCGGGGTCGCCGATGCAGGTCGCCTTCGCGCCGTCCCAGGTGACGCTGCGTCCGAGCTTGTAGGACAGCGTCCCCAGCAGGTCGCGCAGATCAAACGGCCTGTTCGGACAGTGTCCCGACGAGCAGGACAAGGGCATGCGGGGCATCGCCCTGTCCCCCCGGCCACTGCTCGACCTGGAATCCGGTTTGCTCCATCAGGTCCAGCCAGTTCTGCCGAGGAAACAGGCCGGTGATATGGCGGTCCAACTCGATCCGCAGTCCATTCACCGTGCGAATCAGAAAGAACACGATCGTCTCGACGGTCGTGTCGGTCGGATCCGGATCGCAGGTGAATTCGATGAACGTCAGCTCCGTTTTGCCGTCCGATCTCGTGCTGGTGTCCACATGGGGATCGCGGAAGGTTTCCCGGAAGTGGTCCGGCGCGGTGATGAAGACGCCGCCCGGCTCCAGGTGTGCGGCGGCGGTCGCGAACGCCGCTCTCAAATCAGCCTCGGTCTGCATGTAGCTGATCGCGTCGTGGATGAGCACGGCCTTGAATTTCCTGCCGAGCCGGACGGTTCGCATGTCGCCCACGTGGTGTTGGACGCCCGGATTCAGCCGTCTCGAATGGCGAAGCATCTCCTCAGATGCATCCACGGCGTTGGCCTCGAACTCACCCGTCAGATGCGACAGATTGTGCCCGCCTCCTACACCGAGCTCGAGAATCGCGTGGCGTCCGGGACCGAGCTTGCGCCGCAGGATGTCCCGCCAATAGCGGGCCTCCGCCGCATAGTCCTCGGGCGGACTGACAAGCGGCCACAGCCAGGCCAGTTCGTCATACAGGCGATTGGTCTTGATGTTCGTGGTTTCTATCACCCATCATTCACAGTCAATAGCGCTACGCCTTCGGGTACTCCCACGGCGTGCGGTAGTTGCGGCGCAGAAGCCGGTTGGCGTCGGGGTCGCCGATGCAGGTCTCCTTCTCGCCGTCCCAGGTGACGCTGCGTCCGAGCTTGTGGGACAGCATCCCCAGCAGGCTGAGGTTCGTCGAGTAGTGGATCGCCTCGATGTCGCACACCGGGCGGCTACCCGTCTCGATCGCGCTGAAGAAATCGGTCCACAGTCCCTTGATGTTCTGCTGGTCGGGCAGGTTCAGTTGCGGCTCTTCGTGGACCTCCTGCTCGCCGCGACCGCTCGGATAGAACGTCCAGCCTCTCTGCCAGCCCATGTGGAACGTCCCTTTGGTGCCGTAGAAGTAGCAGCCGACACTTTCCGTCTTGTCCGTCGGGTTGCCGGCAAACTGCCGGTGCTCCCACGTCAGCGTGAAGTCATCGAACTGGTACGTCGCCACCTGATGGTCGGGCGCATCGGTGGTCTGGAGTTCGTCGGTTAGGATCGGCGGGCCCTTGATTGGCCGCCCGCCGGCGGAGTACACGGTCTTCGGCCACTTCTGTTCCATGATCCACAGGACCTGGTCGAGCCAGTGGACACCCCAATCGCCCAGCGTCCCGTTGGCGTAGTCGAGGTAGCTGCGAAACCCTCGCGGATGCGCGCCGCCGTTGAACGGCCGCAGCGGGGCGGGCCCGCACCACAGGTCCCAGTTCAACTCCTTCGGCGGCTCGATGTTCTTGCGGGGCTGCTCCGACTCGCCACCGCCGTAGAGCACGAAGCACTTGACCATCCCGATCTTTCCGGCGCGGCCTTCACGCAGGAACTGCCTACCCGAGACGTTGTGCGGCGAGATGCGCCGGTGCGTGCCCACCTGCACGACGCGGCCGGCGGCGCGGGCGGCGTTGACCATCGCGCGGCCCTCCATGACCGTGTGGCCGATGGGCTTTTCGACGTAGACGTGGGCCCCGGCCTTCACGGCGGCGATCGTCGGCAGGGCGTGCCAGTGGTCCGGCGTCGCGACGATGGCGATGTCAGGCTTCTCGGTTGCCAGCATTTCGCGATAGTCCTCATAGTGCTTCGGCGTATCGCTGGTCCATTTGGCGACCTCTTCGGCGCACTTGGTGAGCTGGCGGCGATCCACATCTACCATCGCTGCGATCTTGCAACGTCCGGAAGCGGCCGCTTCACGCAGGATGTTCGTGCCCCACCAGCCGCACCCGATCAGAGCTGTGCGATACGTTCTGCCCTGTTGAGCGGCCGCCACGTGCGGAAAGCTGACGGCCAGCCCGGTGGCCAGTGAACTCTTCAGGAAGGTACGGCGATTCATGGACATGGCGAGGCCTCCATCTTCGTAGCTGCGTCGATCTGAGAATCCGGATTCTTCGCGAATCCGGCCGGCCGGAGCCGCCTTTGACGGCCTCAGTGTCCGGCATACTCGGTCCCCAGTCAAGCCGAAAACCCGCCTTGCCGGCGGTGGAGAGATGCTGACCTCTCAGGGTGTCCGTGGTATCATGGTCCGTCAGAAGACACTGTCTTGAGGAGTCCGCCCATGATCGCGATGAAACGACGATTGCTCTTGCTTCTTCTGGTCTGCGCATCCAGTCCGCTGTGCCTGGCGAAGACGTATCCGCATCGCTGGGTCTTCGTGTCACGGTTGTTGCGAACGGACCAGGATGTGGCCGATGTCGAGCGGATCGTGAAGACGGCCTCGGCCCATGGTCTCAACGGCATGGTGTTCACCGCGGGTCTGGATTGGTTCGACATGCAGCCTGCCGGATTTCTCGACCGGCTTGCGAGCGTCAGAGACATCTGCCAACAACATGGCGTCGAAATCGTCCCCAACATCTTCAGTGTCGGCTATGGGGGCTCGGTTCTCGCATACGACCGCAACCTCGCGGCGGGGATTCCAGTCATCGATGCTCCGTTTGTCGTGAAGGATGGCGAGGCGCGTCTCGAATCCGACCGGGCGGTGCGAATCGCCAACGGCGGGTTCGAGGAGTACGATGGGGACCGCCTCAAGGGATATGGGTTCCACGACAAGCCCGGCGACGTCTCGTTCGTGGATACGACCGTCTTTCATGGCGGCAAGGCGTCCCTGCGGTTCGAAGGCTTCAAGCGATACGAGCACGGGCACGGTCGCGTCATGCAGCAGGTCGCGGTCCAGCCGGGACGCTGTTATCGCGTGAGTTGCTGGGTGAAGACGGAGGGCTTCCAACCGGCCGATTGCTTCCGCGTGCTGGTCCTCGGCGAGGACGGTCGCGATCTTGCTTTTTATCTTCCAGGCGCCGTACCCTCCGGCCAGTGGCGTCGGATCGTGATGGGGTTCAATAGCCTCGATCGGGACAAGGTGGACATCTACGCCGGCGTCTGGGAGGGCAAGGCGGGACGACTCTGGATTGACGATTTGGAACTGGAAGAGGTGGGGCTTCTCAACGTCCTGAGGCGGCCCGGCACGCCGGTCACCGTCTGTGATGCGACGAGCGGCCAGATCTACGAAGAAGGCAAAGACTTCGCGCCAATCAAGGACGACCGACTGGACTTCCAGTTCGATCATGAGTCGCCGAGCATCGAGATTCTCCCCGGCAGCCGGATCGAAGATGGACAGCGGCTGAGCGTCAGCTACTATCACGGGATCGCGATTTACGACGGCCAGGTTACGATCTGCATGTCGGAGCCAAAGCCCTATGAGATCTGGCGGAAGCAGGCTGAACTGATCCATCAGCATCTGGGTCCTTCGAAGTACCTGCTCAGCATGGACGAGATTCGGGCTGGAGGAAGCTGTCAGGCGTGCAAAGATCGCGGTCTGAGCATGGCCCGGATTCTGGGCGATTGCATCACCAGACAGGTCGGCATCATCAAGAGCGTCAATCCGAAGGCCGAGGTGCTCATCTGGTCGGACATGCTCGATCCCAATCACAACGCCCACGGCGACTACTATCTCGTCGAGGGCGACTTCACCGGTTCGTGGACGTATGTCCCCAAGGACCTGATTGTCGTCTGTTGGTACTATGAGAAGCGAGGCGAAAGCCTGCCGTTCTTTTCGTCGCTGGGCTTTCGCACGCTGGCGGGCGCCTACTACGACGGCGATACGCTGGAGAATCCCCAAGGCTGGCTCGACGCGTTGGACAAAACCCCCGACGCCATCGGCATCATGTACACCACCTGGCAAGACAAGTACGGCCTGCTCGGCGCATTCGGCGATATGCTGGATCGATGATGAACGCGCGCGACGCCACGGTTCGGATCATCTGCATGTTGTTCTACGGCTGCGGACTGCCGTCGCTGGACGCGGGTCGACGTTCTCTGAGTTGTCCAATCCTCCTGGCGATGCGCTGGGCCAGGGCCTGGTTGCCTGCGGACTTGGCGACCTGGAGCGCTTCGTCCAGGCGAAGCAGCGCCTCGTCGAGCCGGCCGGTCTCGACGCAGCAGTCGGCAAGACACAATAGCGCGTCGAGGTTGCGAGCGTCGGATTGCAGGATCTGACGCAGGTGCGTGATGGCCTGATCGTATTGCCTGACTCGGACCAGGGTGATGGCGAGATTGTAGCGGACGGCGACGTCGTTGGGCTCGAGGGCAACCGCCTGGGACAGGTGCACCAGGCCCTCCCCCACGGCCCCCTTGACGCAAAGAGCGGTCCCCAGACGGGCCTGCGTCTCGAAATGATCGGGTTTGAGTTCCACGGCCTTGCGATAGTATTCGATGGCCCGGTCGGTGTCGCCTTGTTCCTCCAGGGTTGTGGCCAGGTTGTAGTGGACCTCATGATCCTTGGGCTTGAGTTCAGCCGCACGCAACCAGCACCTGAGAGCCTCTTGCGTCTGCCCCTGGCTGAGCGACACAGCGCCGAGATTGAAATACGCCTCGGCGTTGTTCGGGTCGAGCTCAAGGGCTTTGCGCAGATGGCGAACGCCCTCGTCCAGCATCCCTCTGGCGACCAGCACGACTCCCAACTCGGTCTGTATCTCGGCGGCGCCGGGTTGTAGCTTGGCGGCTTCCGACAGATGCCGGATGGCCTCCTCGTGTTGTCTGGCTCCAAACAAAGCCAATCCAAGAAAATGGTGGCCGTCGGCGCTCTGCGGATTCAATTCCAGGGCTTTGCGGGCCTGGCGTTCGGCGCCTCCATAATCGTTCGATTTCAGAAACTCCCACGCGGCTCGGGCATAGGACAGGTCATCGACGAACTGCTCGCGTATGCGCCGGATCGCGGTCGGGCTGGCATTGACGAACTCCGGTATGTTGGCGGCGCGGTCCGGGGCCGTCAGGCGATCCAGAACAACCGGCGGCGTGCTTTCGCCCTGCTCGTCGATGTGGGTCAGGTACAGGCGGGTGTACGCCGAATCGGGCTTGCCTGAGAAGACGAGCCACTTGCCGTTGGGCGAGAAGCTGTGCCAGGAGTTCATGCGTTTGGTATTGGCGCGCAGCCTCCTGGGTTGGCCGCCCTCGGCGGGGATGATATACATTTCGCTGTCCGGCTGAAGGAGCATGTAGTTTTCCGCCTGACAGAAG
This sequence comes from uncultured Pirellulales bacterium, assembly GCA_964579055.1. GTDB lineage: Bacteria > Planctomycetota > Phycisphaerae > Sedimentisphaerales > Anaerobacaceae > Anaerobaca. The sequence continues at coordinate 18,145 of CAZOFX010000086.1, read as the reverse complement.
ACGATCCATTTGCCGTCCGGGGAGAACCGCGGGAAGAAGTTGCTCCTGCCGTTGAAGGACGCGCCCACCACAGGCTCCGGCTTGCCGCCTCGGCCCTCGTTGAAAGGAATGCGATAAAGGTCAAACTTGAACGGCTTGCCCTCTACCAGGAACTCGCGACAATCCTCAGGACCCAGCAGCACCTTGCGCTCGTTGCCGGCCCCTCGCAGCTTGTAGGCCTCTGTGGCGGCAAAGACGATCTCCTTCCCATCCGGGCTCCAGGTCGGGTTGCTCTGCACGAGGTTGGGATCATCGGCCCCTGGCAGTGCGCGAAACTCGCCGGTCTGGCGGTCGTAGATGCACAGAATCCCCTTGACCGGGAAGAACAACTGGGAGAAATCGAGGCCGGGCTTGGGCACGAAGACGGATTCGTCTTTGACGGTGCTGACCACGTACCGCCCGTCCGGCGAGACTTGGGAGAGCAGGCCGAAGGTCGGGTTGCCCTCGTCTCGTTTGTAGTCGCTCCAGGTGATGATCGTGCCGGCGTCGAGGACCATGGACTGGCGGACTGCGGCGATGGCGTACGAGCCTTTGTTATTGGCATAGTCGATGTCCATTCCCAGCACGGTCGCATCGGCGGAGAATGAATGGCAGTTGCCGCACACGGGCAGCTTCTCCAGGACGATCGGTGGAGGCTCGGTCGACGAGACCGCTCCGAAGCGCCAGCGAATGTTGGAGGGGTCCTTGACGGCATCGACAAAGGGGAGATTCACTTCCCGGTAGAACAGGGGCGCCCCGACGGGGTCCGACGAGGTGCAGATCGTCACGTGTCCGGCCGACAGGACCTCCGACGCGGTTCGGCGACGGAGCCCGGCAACCGTCACAACCGCCGGCGCGTCGAGGGACCGGCGTTTGATCTGGTCCCAAACGGCCGCGGTCGGGCGCCATTCGGGCTGCCGCACAACGCTGTTGATGCGGCCCTGGCCATCGGGAAACTCGATCGAGACAAGCCACACGTCGGAGCGAGCGTCTTCGTCCTTCCAGCCAAACAACGGAGCGCTGATCTCGGGCGGGAAGAGGGTCTCGTCGAGGGGGTATTCGATAGTCAGCCGATGGGGTGGCGTCGTTTGGGCAAGGGATTTCAGCACTTCCCGGGGGTCGGGGCTCGCCCCGCGAATCGACAGAACCACCAGGCAGACCGCAACGCCGGCCGCTACGACGCCTGCTAACCAGAGGTTTCGGATGGACTTTGCCACTGCTTCTTGACTCCCGTTGGTCTGTCAAGATCGCCAAATCCATCCGTATCATAGCGGGTTTCGCGCGTTCCGAGAACGCCAAACCTCCGAATCTGAACGATGATGCAGCGAGACGAGACCCGGAACCGACGGGACGTCTTCATTGCGCACAAGAAAGGGGAGCCCCACATTCGGGCTCCCCTTGGTTCATTTCTGTCACATGCGAAGGTCAGCGTTTGGCGGTGAGAGCCTTGTAGGCGTTCTCGCCCCCGTTGATCAGGTGGACCAGCGGACTGGGGCGGTCGACGCCTTCGACGAACGCCGGCCGGGCCGCCCACGGGGTGACGCTCAGCACGCCCGTCAGGTCCATCCAGTGCTGGAGTCGCGCCACGGGCAGGTTCCAGGTCATGTGGAAGTGGTTGGCCGGCGGGTACTGCTTGTACTCGACCATGCTGGCGTACTTGGGCACGACGAAGGTGTGCGGCCAGGTCGGCGTGGTCAGGTCGCACATGGCCTTGCCCAGCTCTTCCGGCACCTCGGTCGTGTGGGCCTCGTCCCAGATCATGCTGAACAGACCCGTGACGTTGCTGTAGGCCATGCGGGCGGCGAGGCCGTCGATGCCGGCCGGCGTCATGAACGTCACCGAGTTGCCGCCGCCGGGGAAGTAGAACGGGTCGGCCAGCGGCATGGAGACTCGCTCCATGATCTGCTTGACCGTCGCGCCGGGCGCCGCGGCCCAGTCGAAGGAGGCGCTGCCGGAGTTGTCGCCGTCGACGAGGCCTTTGGTGTACCAGTCGGCGTTCTTGTCGAGCTTCTTGACGCCGAGCTTGGTCGCCAAATCCTGGATCTCCCACGCTTCCCAGACCTTGCGGAAATCCATGAACAGCGGGGGATTGCCGCCGCTCAGATAGGTCAGCACGAGCATCGTCAGCAGGGCCTGGACGTCGGCCTCGGTCGCGTAGGGCATCGGAGCCTTGCTGCCGGCGTGGTCGAACGTGCTGTTGAAAAACGACTCCATCACGTCGGCCACCGGCAGGGGCAGACCGCGTCGGTCGCTGCCCCATTCGAGCTGGCTCATGAACCCGCCGCCGACGGCGTTCAGGTCGTTCAGCAGGTCGCGGACGATCAGGTACATCGCCAGGGACATGTTGAAGCGCTCGCTGGCCGTCTCATCGGGCAGCTCAAGCCGCTTGCCGACGTAGCGATCGATCCAGCCTCGCAGGTCCTTCAGTTCCTTTTCTTTGTAGGCCTTCTTGTTGAGCATGTCGGCCAGGAGCTTCATATCCAGCCGGGTGACTTCGATGCCGAACGTCTTTCGCGTCGGCAGGATGTGGGCGAGCGCGGTTTCCATGCCCATTGAGTCGTGCCCGAAGACGACGACGCGACGGCCTCGCATCGCGACCGTGGCCACCGCGGCGTAGCACCAGTCGATGAGACTCTTCGCGGTCTGCTCGGTCATCTGCGGATTGAGGCCGGTGTCGGGCCAGGTGCCGACGTTCAGCGCGACCATTCTTCCGTATTGGGCGAAGGCGCCGTTGGCGGCGTGGGCGTAGACGACGCCCGGCCGCGGACCGCTGTTGCCGCAGGTGATGTTGAACGGCGTATTGGCGGGGAACTGCTGGAGCAGCGAGATCGTCGTCAACTGGGGGAACGCCCACGTGTCGGGCACGCAGACGATGATGTCGACACCGGCCCGGCGGAACTGCTCGGCCACGATGTCCGCCTGGGCTTCGCCGTCGACGAGAACCGTCGAGTACACCACGGGCACCGGGGTCTTGTCCGGCAGCAGGACGTTGCCGCTAATGGCCTCGGCGGCCATCTTCACGATATTCTGACCGCGCGTCCGGCTGTCCTCGTCGATGCGCGGATCGCTGGTGGCAAACACGCCGATCACCGGCGCCTTCGGCGTGGCCTTCTTCATCGTGGGCAGTTGACTGGCTTCCGTTTTCTTCGCCATGGGGGCGCTCCTTTCAATGTATGACGGCTGTCTGCGACGGACGATTTGGGACCCGTGAGAGTCCACATGTCAAGTCGTCGGTCTCAGACGGCAAATCCCGTGGGGTCCTCCAGCAGAGTCCGTACGAAATCGAGGAACTGGGCGGCGTAGGCGCCGTTGGCCACCTTGTGGTCCACCGACAGCGTCATGTTCATCAGCTTCCGCACGAGAATGTTGCCGTTGTCGGGCACGCACGTGTCGGTGATCTTGCCGACGCCGAGAATGGTGCACTGGCCGGGCACGACGATCGGGATGAACGACTCGATTCCGAAGGCGCCGAGATTGCTCACCGTGGTGCAGCCGCCTTCGAGGTCCGACAGGTCCAATTTGTTGTCGCGCGCCCGCTCGACCAGCGCCTGGCTGTCACGGGCAATCTGCTTGAGGCTCTTCTTGTTCACGTCCTTGACCAGCGGGGCGACCAGCCCGTCGGGCACGGAGATGGCCAGCCCGACGTGAATCGCGTCGGCCAGCTTGATGGCGCTGCCGGCGAGCTGGCCCGTCATGATGGGGTACTTCTCCAGGGCTGTCGCAACCGCCTTAATGATGAAATCATTGAACGAGACCTTTACGTCGCCGCTCGCGTTGATCTCGGCTCGCCGCGCGACGAGGTTCGTGACATCGGCCTTGACGGTCAGATAGAAACAGGGGATCTCCTGCTTGGATTTGAGCATGCGCTCGGCGGTGATCCGCTGGAGCCGGTTGAGGGCTATGGTGGCGCCAAGTCTGGCTTCGCCGGCCGTAGCGGTCGGTGCCGGTGCGGCCTTGGCGGCCGGCGCCGGTTTGGCGGACTTGGCCTCGGCGGCCTTCTGGATGTCTGCCTCGGTGATCTTGCCGGCCGGACCGGTCCCTTTCAGAGTGGCCAGGTCCACGCCTAATTCTTCCGCGAGCTTCTTGGCGCGGGGTGATGCCATGATCTTGCCCGCGGGCTTGGCCGGTTCCGGTGCGGCTTTGGCCGGCTCGGCGGCCGGGGCGGCCACCGGCGTCGCGGGACTGCCGGCGGCGGACTTGACGCCCAGCAGCGAATCGACATAGCTCTGCGGCACGTTCTCGTCCTTCTCGCCCAGGATCATCATCGGCGCGCCGACCAGCAGCGTCTGATCGACCTTCGCCAGGATGTGCTTGACGAAGCCGCCGAACGGCGACTCCATCTCCAGCGTGGCCTTGTCCGTCTCGATCTCGAAGATCACGTCGCCTTTCTTGACCTCATCACCGACCTTGACCAGACAGTTGACGACGGTGCCTTCCTCCATCGTCTGGCCAAGCTGCGGCAGCTTGATTTCTTTCGCCATCGAATCGTCCCCGTTCCTGTGCTTGATAACGTCCTGTCCCTGCGCCCGCGTCGTCACTGGCCGACGGATTGCCTGACGGCGGCAACGATCCGCTCGACGCTGGGAATGCTCGCGTTCTCCAGCGGCTCGCTCATCGGCGGCGGCACGTCGAGAGCGGCCATGTTGATCGGCCGGCAGTCGAGGTAGTCGAAGCCGTGAGAGCCGTCGCCGAAGTCGTATTCCATGAACTGCCCGGCGATCTCTCTTCCGGCGCCGCACCAGCCGAAGCCTTCGCTGACCGTAATCAGTCGTCCGGTCTTCTTCACCGACCCGGCGATGGTCTTCATATCGAGCGGTTTGAGCGTGCGAACGTCAATCACCTCCGCGTCGATTCCATGCTGGTCGGCCAGCACTTTGGCGGCTTCGAGCGAGAGCATCGCCATGCGGCTGTAGCTGACGATCGTCGCGTCGCTGCCGGGCCGCTTGATGTCCGCGAGACCCAGCGGAATGATATAATCGTCCGTCGGCACCGGGCCGACCTGGCCATAGGTGGCCTTGTGTTCGATGAAGACCACAGGATTCTCGCTGCGGATGGCGGCCTTGAGCAGACCCTTGGCATCATAGGGCGTAGAAGGCATCACGACGTAGAGGCCCGGCGCGTGCATCAGCCAGGCTTCCAGCGACTCGGAATGGTGGGCGGCGATGCATCGCCCGACGCCCCCTTCGGTCCGCAGGACCATGGGCACCTTGGCCTTGCCGCCGAACATGTAGCGATTGTAGGCGCCGACGTGGACCAACTGGTCCATCGCGATGGTCACGAAGTCGACGTACATGATCTCGGCGATGGGTCGCATGCCGCGCAGAGCCGCCCCAACCGCCGCACCGGCGATCGCCGCCTCGGAGATCGCCGTGTCGATCACGCGGTCCGTTCCGAATTCCGCCAGAAGGCCGCGCGTCGCCTGGTAGGCGCCGCCGTAAAGGCCAACATCTTCGCCGAAGAGAAAGACGCGCTGGTCGCGCCGCATCTCCTCCGCCTGGGCGGCCGCAACGGCCTGCCCGATCGTCATCACCTCCATGCCGAACTGCGACTTGACCGCGCCGCTGGCCTCTTCGGTTCGCTCCTTCTTGGTCTTGGCAGTAGACGATGCCAGCGATGCTTCGAAGACCCGCGAAGCCTCCGTGATTTTGGCGAAGGTTGCCTTTTCCTTTTCGATCAGATCGGCCGGATACGTCTCCTCGACGTACACGTCCTTGGCGACGTCCGCCCCATTCGGCCAAGGACTGTCAATCGCGAACTGCGTGGCGGTCTCGATGGTGTTGAAAGCAGTGTCTTTGATGCCGTCCAGCTCCGCCTCGGTGCAAAGCCCCTCAGAGGTGAGCTTGTTCCGCCAGACGGTGATCGGGTCGCGCTCGTGCCAGGCCTTCTCCTCGGCCTTGGTTCGATACGCCCTCGGATCGCTCCGACTGTGGCCGTACCAGCGGTAGGTCTTGGCCTCGATCATGGTCATCAGGTTCTCTTTGCGAGCTCGCTCGGCCGCTTTTCGCACCGCCAGGAAGATCGCGGCCGGGTCCTGACCGTCCACGATCATCCCGGGCACGTTGTACGCCTTCGCCCGGACGGCGATGTCTTCGATGTTGCTGGCGCACAGCGTCCCCTCGACTTCGCTGCCGGAGAACGGCACGCTCATCCCGTAGAGATTGTTCTCGATGATCGCCACCAGCGGGACCTTGAGCGTCGAGGCCATGTTCATCGATTCGTGGAACGTGCCGGTGTTGGTCGAGCCGTCGCCGAAGAAGGACAGGACGACCCGGCCGGATTTCTTGCATTTCTCCGCCAGGGCCGCGCCGACGGCCGGGGGTTGGTTGCCGCCGACGATGCCGGTGGAGCCGAGGTTGTTCTGATGCTCGACCTCTGCGATGTGCATGGAGCCGCCGCGACCTTTGCAGTAGCCGGTCTCCTTGCCCATCAGCTCGGCCATCATGGCGTTCCAGTGGTTCTGGCGGGCGCCGTCTCCGTCGGCGTACTTGTTGCCGATCGCGCCGCAATGACCATGGCCGCGATGGGTCGAGCCGATCACATCGCCTCGCTCGATGGCGGCGATCGCGCCGGTGGCTACCGCCTCTTCGCCCGCGTACAGGTGGGATGCGCCTTTGATGATGTTCTGGCCCAGCAGGTCGAAGACCTTCTCCTCGAAGAAGCGGATCTCGTACATGGTCCTGAGCCAGTCCGTGGCCGTTTCCAGTGTGATGAGGCCCTTGCCAATCAGGTCCTTTACCTTGGGTACGGGCTGTTTGCGCGTATCCTCGATAGCGTATTCCATACCAACGACTCCTGTACTGGACTTCTTTCGCGGTCGCAGCCCCGCCGCAGGCGGCGGAAGCCTCCTCTTGGCTGCGTAAAAGACGCATAATATAGCAGGTTTCAGTGCTTGCGACAACATCACACGTGTGATTCGCGGTTTTTTTCGACCGTCCGATTGCCGCGTCCGGGGCGCTGTTTCCGCGCCCGAAGAGCCGGCATTCTGGCTTGTGGGACCTGCATTTGGCGCGCTCCACCAAGACCGGTAGAATTGGGGACCATGGTCTGGAAGAGTCCGGGCCGGAGTTGAATCCCTGCAAAGGAGTAGGAAATGAGCCACTTGAACACTGATTCGTGCGGGAACCGGAGTATTCGCAGGTTCTTATGGCTTGCCGCGTGCGTGGTGTGCGGGTTGTGTGCGGCGGGCGTTGCCGGGGCCTCTGCGGATTTCCGGCACGGGCCTTTGAAGGTCTCCGAGAACAAGCGGTTTCTGGTCCATGCCGACGGGACGCCGTTCTTCTATCTGGGCGACACCGCCTGGGAGCTGTTCCATCGACTCAATCGCGAGGAGGCGGGCAAGTACCTGGAGAATCGCTCCGCCAAAGGCTTCACGGTCATTCAGGCGGTCGCCCTGGCCGAAGTCGACGGACACCGCGACCCCAATCCCTACGGCCACGTGCCGCTGATCGACCTCGATCCCGCCCGGCCGGCCGTCAACGACGGCCCGAACAACGACTACTGGGACCACGTGGACTACATCGTGGACAAGGCCAACTCGCTGCGTCTGTACATTGGCTTTCTGCCGACATGGGGACGCTACTGGCACGACAACATCAAGGATGGCAAGCCGCTGTTCACCGTCCAGAACGCCGAGACGTACGGCCGGTGGCTTGGGCGGCGATACAGAGACAAGCATCTGATCTGGATCCTGGGTGGCGACCGCACCGTCGAGAACGACGAACAGAAAGAGATCATTCGGGCCATGGCGCGCGGGCTTGCCGCCGGTGACGGCGGCGCCCATCTGATCACGTTCCATCCGCGCGGCGGGGGCGGTTCGGCAGACTACTTCCACAACGACGATTGGCTCGATTTCAACATGCGTCAGAACGGGCACAACGCCAAGTTCAACGAGGGTTTTCAAAATACGCGGGCCGACTACGATCGCACGCCTGTCAAGCCGGTCATCGATGGCGAGCCGATCTATGAGGATCACCCCGTCTCCTTCCGGGCGAAGGACCTGGGCCACTCGATCTCGTCCGACGTCCGCCGACCGCTCTATTGGGACCTCTTCAGCGGGGCCTTCGGCCACACCTACGGCCACCATTCCGTCTGGCAGATGTGGCAGCCGGGCCGCGGGCCGATCAACAATCCGCTGATGCCCTGGTATGAGGCCATCGATCAACCCGGTGCCGGCCAGATGCAGTACGGCCGGCGGCTCATCGAGTCGCGTCCGTTCCTGACGCGGGTTCCCGACGACTCGATCCTTGTCGTTCACCGTCCGGATGGAAGCTCCGCGCAGGTGAGCCGCGGCGCGGTCGTCGATACGAAGAGAACGTACGTTGCCTACACTCGCGACGCGAACGGCAAGGCTGTGCTCTACGTCAACGGCGCCATCGTCGAGACCGGGACCGTTCGTGGCGACCTATCCGACTGGGACCAAGGGTTCCGCCTGGCGCTGGGCAACGAATTGACTGAGGATCGCCCGTGGTTGGGCGAGTTGTATCGGGTGGCTTTGTACGCGCGGGCCCTGACGTCCGGTGAAATCGCCCATTCGGCTGAGGCGCCTGCCGATCCCATTGTGCTCTACGAGTTCAGAGAAGGGACGGGCCGGAGCGTCAAGGATACTTCCGGCGCAGGGACACCGCTCGACCTCCAGATCAAGGACGCCTCGACCGTTCAGTGGCTCAACGGCGGGGGGGTGCGGATCACGAAGCCGGCGCTGATCGCTTCTTCCGGCGCTGCAACAAAGCTGATCGAGGCGGCGAAGCGGTCGAAGGCCTGCACGATCGAAGCATGGATCAAACCCGAAAACACGACGCAGGCGGGTCCGGCGCGGATTGTCACGCTCTCGAAGGACACAGGGGTACGCAACGTTACGCTGGGGCAGAAAGGCGGCGCGTACGAAGTGCGATTCCGCACGAGCACAACCTCGGCAAATGGCGAACCGGCTCTGGCGACGTCGGGCGCCGACGATGGGCCCACGGTGCCGACCGCGGTGCCGGGGGAGGGGCGTTATCGATTCGTAGCCACGCGTGATACCGACCGGACGTATGCGATGGTTTACGCGCCGGTGGGACGCCGCTTCAGCGTCTGGATGGACGCGATCGCGGGCCCCGAGGTCAAGGCTTGGTGGTACGACCCGCGAAATGGCCAGGTGACCGCCATCGGCACCTTCGCCAGCGAAGGTACGCGCGAGTTTACGCCGCCCGACTTGGGCGAGATGATCGACTGGATTCTCGTCCTCGATGACGCGGCCAAGAACTACCCCGCCCCCGGCGTCCGCCAGTGATTCTGAATGAAAGTCCTGAGGTGCGATGATGACGCACAGAACTCTATCGTCGGACAGAGCAGGGCTGTCTGCACTCCGCGCGTTGGCGGTCCTTATGCTGGTTGTTCTGACCCCGTTCGCGAAGGCGTTCGGCATTGTGCCGGAACATGCGGTGACCGAGCAGGGCGTTCGCCTCAAAGGTGTCGGCCCGGATAGCCCGATCATCTACGACAACGACTGGTGGTTCGATGTGTTCGACAACAACTACCTCTGGGCGCAGGCGAGCCTGGGCAAGGCCGATCTGCGCGGGAACATCGTTTCCCTCGACATGTGGGATTGGCAGAAGGGCTATCACTACAAGATGCAGCAGTGCGTCGATGACGCGAACAAGGCCCTGAAACTGGCCCGAGACAGCGGGCTGCGCAGCATTCCCGACCTGACGCTCGGCTCGGACCGCGTGCTGGAGCGGCCGGCCAGCGGGCGGATCGAGGATACGGTGCCTCAGGCAAAGCCGGGCAGCCGGCTGATCGTGGCCGAGGCGCGCAAGGCCTCGCCCGCCAGGCCGCTGGTGATCGTGGTCGGCGGGCCCCTGACGACCGTGGCCAACGCGCTGCTGACCGATCCGGAGATCGCGCCGAACATCGTCGTTTTTGGATTGACGGTGAGCTATTACGGCTACAATGGCAAAGATGGCTGGAGCACCTACATCGTCGCCAAGAAGGCGCCGCTGGTGGAGTGGGCCACCCGCTCTTTCTGGGACAAAGACTCGGTGTTCACCGCCGAGCACTTCGACGTGCTGGCGGACAATCCGTTCACGCAGGATATGAAGCGATTCATCCGTACGGACCTGGGCCGGGCGAATCAGTTGGGCGACGGCGCGCCGCTCGTCTGGCTGTACCATCCGAAATGCTGGAAGGGCGTGAAGGTGCGCGAGGCCGTGTGGCGCGGTCCGGCTACCGATTTCGTCGAGGTAGCCGAAGGACAGCCGGGCGATGTACTGGAGATTCCGAAGGCTCAGACGGACCTGACGGAGTGCCGCCAGGAGTTCTTTCGTGTCCTGACCGATCCGGAGCTCTACCGCAAGTGAGGAGGTCCGATGGCAACGGGGGGCGATTGCGAGCAAGGCCTGGCGTCTGAGCGGGTGCAGGAGATTCGGCGGCAGGTGGTCTCAAGTCCGCCTGCGCCGAGGCCGGCGGAGCGTCGAGTCATGCGGCGCTATGGCCGGCGAGACATGCGATTTGTCTCGGCCACAGGGGTGCGCGTGTTGCTCGGGGCCTCGGAGGTGTACCCGGAGATGCTCGGCGCCATCGACTCGGCTGCCGATCACGTAGAACTGGAGACCTATATCCTGCGGGCCGATGAGACGGGCCGGGCCTTTCAGCAGGCGATGATCCGGGCGGCGCTGCGCGGGGTCCGCGTTCGCCTGCTGTATGACTGGTTTGGGTCGCTCACGCTGCCCGGACCGTTCGTTCGCGAGCTTCTCGATGCCGGTGTGTCCGTGCGTGCCTATAACCCGTTGGTGTGGCGCCGCCCGATCTGGGCGCTGAATCACCGCGACCATCGAAAGCTCCTCATCGTTGACGACCAGGTCTCCTTTACCGGCGGCCTGAATATCGGCGACGAGTACAAAGGCGCCCTCGACGGCGGCCTGGAATGGCGCGACACCCAGGTTCGCCTGGACGGTCCGGAAGTGGCCGCCGAGATGCTTGAGCTGTTTCACTACGGGTGGCGGCGAGCCACGCCCTACGACAAGACGCTGAAGCGCAGACATCGACTCAAGTCGAACGTTCGGCGGCGGATGATGGCCCTGGCCGATCGCAAGGACCGCCCATCCGGCCGCCTGGGCGAGGAAGTGACGATTCCGGTCAGTATCGTCGGCAATGAGATCCTGCGACGTCGCCGACGGATTCACCGCGCCTATCTTCGGGCCATCTGCGGCGCCCAGCGTTACGTCCTGATCGAGAACGCCTATTTCATTCCGAGCCGGGCGGTCCGCCGGGCGCTGGTCAGAGCGGCGCAACGCGGGGTGTTTGTCGGTGTCGTGGTCGGCGCCCGCAGCGACGTACCCATCGTGACCTGGGCCACGCGATGGCTGTACGATCGGCTTCTTCGTGGTGGGGTGCGCCTGTTCGAGTGGCCTGTTAGCGTGATGCACGCCAAGACCGCTGTCATCGACGACGCGTGGTTGATTGTCGGCAGCTACAATTTCGACCGCCGCAGCCTGCTGCACCAACTGGAAAGCGTGGCGGTGGTCGCCGATGCGGATGCGGCGGTCTGTTTGCGGGACCGGACGCTGGCCGATATCGCCTGTTGCCAGGAGGTTGCTCTTGGGACTCATCGTCGACGTCCCTGGTGGCAGAAGGCACTTCAATACATGGCTTACCTGTTGCGTCACTGGCTTTGAGACGCTGCCGCAGCAGGCTCATCGCGACGCGCTCGAAGGCAAAGAAAAGGGCAACCCAGAGGCCACGAAGGCCATCGTCTACAAGAGGCGAGGTCCTCAGAAGGCACGCCCACGTCATGTGGGAGCACGCTCTGTGGGCCCCTGGATTGCCACGGTGCGGGGCTATAGGAATACGAAATCAGTACAGTTCACCGGCAGTGACGAGAGGTGGGGCGTTTGCACCTTTTCGTGCCGACACCTGTTGTCTCTGCCGCCATCGATCCGTTTGTCTGCCGCCGGAGCGTCCATCTCATGGGACGGCGACGAAGGTGTCGCGCAGCCCTCCAGCCACCCTGAGTGAAGGGCTGCGCAACAGAGAGTGAGAGATAAGTAAGAGAGAGAGCAAGGTAGTCGTTTTCCACGAGTCTTATGCGTGTGACGAGCGACCGATCCTGAACGCGTATCTTCGGGGCATCGGTGGTCTGCCCTCGCAGCGGGAGACCGGTTCTCATGGGGAGCGACGGCGCAGAGTCCGGGCGACGAAGGATTGAACGCGGAAGCAAGCGTCTCGTTGCGTCCCGGCAACAGGTTGTCGGAATCCTGACGCGAGGCAAAACGACCACCATCGGAGGTCACTTCCGCCCCTCTGTCATCCTTGCCCGTAGCACTGTGAAAGCCTGGGGTGGCCGTCCCCATCGCAAGCGGTGCGGGCCCCGGCGCCGACAGTGCTGCTGCTGTCCATAAGCATTTCGCGTGTGCGACCATGCCTCTGCCTCCAACCAGAGGCTCTCCTCCTTGAACACACGGTCCTGCGGCCAAATCCGCCAAGGCGATCAGGAATGGCCTCCTCCATACGTGAGGACCATGTGAGTTATCGTCGCTTCTTCTACACGCTCTCGGCAAGAATGTCAAGAGAAAACTTGGCAAAATGGGCGGGAAGGGCGGTTCTTTTCGGACCCGACTCGACGCCGGCAGGGACAATCCGCATCGTTCCGACAGGCTGGTACCGCGCGACGGCGCGTCCTATCTGACCATGACCTGGCCGCTGTCGGCGACGAGGACCTGGCCCGTGATCGTGCGCGCCTTGTCCGAACATAGAAACACGATTGCGTCGGCGATGTCCTGACCCTTGATCTCTCGTCTCAGCGCCGTCTTGCCGACGTAGTAGGGGATGACCTCTTCGGGTTTGATCCCGTATTTTCTCGCGCAGACCTTGATGTACTCGGGGTTCCAGATTTTGGAGCCTTCGAACACATTTCCCGGCGCGACGCAATTGACGCGAATGGCGTGCTCTCCGAGTTCGAGGGCCCAGCCTCGGGCCAGATGCAATTCGCCGGCCTTCGTGGCGTTGTAGGCGGAGTTGTTCTTGCTGGCGTCGAGGCCTGACTTGGAGCTGAGATTGATGATGCTGCCTCCGATCCCTTGCTCGATCAGAATGCGCGCGGCCTGACGGGCCATGAGGAAATATCCGGTCAGGTTGACTTCCAGGGCCATCCGCCACTTGTCCACCGGCATGTCCACCAGCGCGTAAGGCGGCGCCAGTCCGGCGGCGTTGACCACGATGTCCAGGCCGCCCCAGTGGGCCAGCAACGCTTCGAACGCCTTCTGCACGCTGGCCTCGTTGGTGACGTCGCAGGGGACGACCATCGTCTGGCTCGTCGGCCGTTCGGCTGCAATCGTCTGGGCGGTTTGCAGGGCGGCTTCTTCGTCCACGTCCGCCAGCGCGACCATGGCTCCGGCTCGCGCCAGGCCCACGGCAATGCTCCGGCCGAGACCGCTGCCGGCTCCGGTCACGATCGCGATGCGATTGAGCAATTCGCCCGGTCCCTCGCTGCTGACGAGTTTCTTGCGGAACGCTTCCGATTCCCAGTTGTTGATGAAGTCCTGTTCGCGGGCGGTCAGCGCCAGGACGCCGCCCATCTGGGCCGCGTGCATGCGCACCTTCAGGCTGGTGTCGGTAATGTCCGCGATCAGTCCGGCCACGTTCTTCTCGGCCGTGACGAACAGCCCCAGACCCTTGACGACGAACGCCGCCGGGGTCTTCTGTCCGCGCTGCGCCAGCGACCGAATCCGCCGGGCAATCGGCTCGGCTCGAACCGTTTCCACCCACATCGCCGAACCGTTGGCGTAGACCAGCTCGTCCGGATTCAGTGCGGGCGTCGCCAGCAGTTTGGCCGCCTTGCGGTGGGCCATGAACGCGGCAACGGCCTCGTGCGTCGGATAGTAGCTCACCGGCAGGTATTGGCCGGTGGCTTCGAAGACCGCCTTTCGGATTGCCAGCTTCGCTCCGGCGATGCTGGCCGCCGAAGCGAGCGCAGCCTTGCCGCTCTTGAGGGGTTTCAACCCGTTCGTGCAGAGGGCGATGGCCTGTCTGACGAGCCGGATTGCGGCATCGGCGGCAACGGCGGTGACGAACAAGCCGTGCTTCTCCAGAAACAGGACGCTGGGCTTGCGCCCGTGTTCCTGCTCATACTCCGCCACGAGTCTGGCGATCTTCCTGGCGAGCATGTAACCCGGATCGGTGTAGGGCACCCACAGGGGTGTGATTCGTTCGCCGGCAAACACCTTGTCGAGCGCCGCCCGTCCTTTCCTGGCGCTGACGTAGGCCGCCACCACGAGCGGGTGCAGATGGATCACGTGCGTATCGAGCAGGGCGTGCAGATGGGCCTCGACGGAGGGACGCGCCCCGCCCGTCACGCTGTCGTCGCAGCTCAGCAGCAGGCGATTGACGACCTCGGTTTCCCGGCGGATCGCGTCCATCTTTCCGAGCGACTTGTCGGTGAGGATTGACAGCACCGACTCGATGCACAGCCGCCGCCAGCCACGCTCGGCGCTCATGTCCTTCAGCGCCGTGCCGCTGGCCTTGATGTACATGTACCTGCCGTCGGCGGTCTTGACCGACGTGTTGCCGCCGCCGCCCAGCACCAGTTCGGGGTCTCTGCCTGTCGTCGTCGATATCTTGATCAGGTCTGCTAATGCCTTGTCCATCTGAGTTGGTTTCCTGAATCCGAGAGTTAAGAATCGTTGCGAAGGGGCCATTATTAGCACATCGCTTCGCCCGTGTCTACGGCGTTCTGAGTGAGATGCCGGCGTTGCAGGCTACTGCCGATCGGGGTGGGTACCCCATTCGTGGCGTCGGGCGGGATCGAAGAAGGGGTTGATCTGTGGCATCGCCACGCCGACGGATCGTCGCCATTGGGCCAGCTTGATCTGGAGTTCCAACGCTCTGCGTGGAGAAACGGCGGACAGATCGGTCTGCTCGCCGGGATCATCTCGCAGGTTGTACAATTGTGTGGCGCCCGTTTCGAAGAACTCGATCAGTTTCCAGTCGCCTTGTCGGATCGCGCCGGCGGGTGTCGAATGGTGGTAGTGGGGATAGTGCCAGTAGAGAGTGCGGTCTTCGAATGGACCTTTCTGTCGCAACAGGGGGATCAGACTCTGTCCGTCGAGCACCTGCCCGGCTGGACAGGCTGCCCCAGCGAGCTCCAGTAGGGTCGGGTAGAAGTCCACACTCGTCACCGGGATACTGCATAGGCTGCCTCGCCGGACCATGTTAGGCCATCGCACGATCAGCGGCACGCGGATGCCGCCTTCGTACA
This sequence comes from uncultured Pirellulales bacterium, assembly GCA_964579055.1. Classification (GTDB taxonomy): domain Bacteria; phylum Planctomycetota; class Phycisphaerae; order Sedimentisphaerales; family Anaerobacaceae; genus Anaerobaca. The sequence continues at coordinate 2,898 of CAZOFX010000086.1, read as the reverse complement.
ACGTGCCTTTTTCGCCCCGCAACGGGGCATTCGTCGTCACGATCGGGCCTTCGCCTGTGTACATCTGGTGCAGGCCGCCGTTGTCGGAGAAGAAGATCACGACGGTTTTGTCGGACAGATCCAGCTCGTCGAGCCTGGCGAGGATGCGCCCGATATTGGAGTCCAGGTGCTCGACCATCGCGGCGTAGACCGGATTGTTGACGCCTGCGGCCGGTTTGGGTTTGTTCTCGTACTTCTCGACCAGATCGGCCGGCGCTTCGAGCGGGATGTGAACGGTGTGATGAGCGAGGTACAGGAAGAACGGCCCGTCGCTGTGGGTCTCGATGAACTCGATGGCGCTGTCGGTGAACGCGGTGACCTGCTTGTCGGTTCGATTCTGTCCGGCGAGACGAACGAAATCAAAGCCCTGCATCGGCGGTTCGTGGTCCGCTCCGCCGAGATGCCACTTGCCGACGTGGCCTGTAGTGTAGCCCGCTGCCCGGAGCGCTTCGGCGACGGTGACGATTTCGAGCGGCAGGTATTGCGTGCGGTTCGTCGGCACGCGCAGCTTCTCGTAGGGTCGCCAGTGCCCCGGGATGAAGTCGGTGACCCCGACGCGAGCAGGATACTGGCCGGCCATGATGCTCGCTCGTGTCGGCGAGCACACCGGGCAGGCGGCATAGGCGTCGCTGAACCGCATGCCTTGCCTCGCGAGGCGGTTGATGTGCGGCGTTTCGTGGAATGCGTTGCCGTAGCAGGGCAGATCGGACCAGCCCATATCGTCCAGCAGAATGAAGACGATATTGGGCCTGTGCTGCCTACTGCGGGATTGATCCATCACACAGCCGCCCAGGGCGAGGCTGGCAACGCCCTGGCCGAGCCGGTGCAGAAACTCCCTTCTCGACTCAATCACACGCGCCCCCTTTCCGCAGACCACCTCTGCGTATCACGGAACGATGACCTCGTCCTTCTGCGTCTTGCCCGGCTCTTTCCACATCCAGCCGGTGGCGGTGACGAACCAGATGATGGTCGCCAGGATCATAATCCACTTGGCTTGGTCCAGGTCCATCCGCCCGGCCAGAAAGAGGATCGAGGGCAGGATCAGGGCGACTAACGACGCCAGAGAGACGAGTATCAGGATCGAACGCATGGGGACTTCTCCTTATAGCGCCGCGCCGGGGCGGACATTCTTCTGATAGAACTTGCTCAGGATGATGTACAAAACGGCGGCCACGAACCAGCCGGGCAAGGAAACAAAGAAGATCTGCACGCCGGCGTACTTGACGAGCAGGAACGCCGTCACCAGCGTCACTCCCCACGCCAGGCCGGCGGCCCAATTAAAGGCCCTTCCGCTCAATTCGGCATACGAACTCTTCAGGCCAAACTTGCGGATCAACCAGTAGTCCACGAAGATCACCGCGCCCATCGGCATCAGGATCAGTCCGTACAGGGCCACGAAGTCCAACAGTCTCATCGCCAGCGCCGGGAACATGGCGGCGATGGTCGCGATGGCGCCTGTGATCAACGTCACGCGGAAGCGCGAGCACCTGGGAACGATCGCCTGAAACGCCAGGCCGGCGCGGTAGATGGTCGGGTTGGCCGTGGTCCAACCGGCGATGATCACGCAGATCAGACCGGTCAGGCCGGCGGCCTGATAGGCGAGCGGACCCGGCAGAACCTTCGTGTTGCCCGGCTCGGCGTGCATCTGGAACGCGTAAAGGATCGCCGCCGCCAGCCAGGCCAGGAAATGCCCGAGGAACATGCCGGTCCCGCTGGCTACGGCGTACCATGATTTCTTTGCGAAACGCAGCACCGACAGGTCGCTCATCCCGATGTGCATCGCCATATTGCAGAACCAGGCGAAGAACATCACGTGCCAGAGGGTGAACTTGACCCGTCCCGGGTGTGGGGCGCCTCCCTGCCAGATGTGCGTCTTGGCGAGCGTCCAGACATCCGTGAGATTGTTGACCTCTGAGCCGGTCGCGTCGATGAACTGCTTCAGGCCGACCAGCCCGAAGGCGATGAACACGAGCACCATCCACGGAGCCGCGATATTAGCGACCTTGGACACGATCTCGTAGCCGTAGGCGGCTACGATGGAGATCATCGCGCCGCACGCCAGCACCGCGATTACCCATCCGATGCTGTTGGGATACTTGTCGCTCAGCTCCGGCATCGGGAACTTGAACCAGACGCCCAGCGCTGTGGCCGACACCGTCACCATCGCGCCCGCCAGGAAGCAGAACATCACACCATTGGCCAGGTTGTACAGCGTCACGAGCTGCCGCCCGCAGATCTTCTCCAGTTGGAAGTAGAGCGTCAGCCTGGCCCGCGTGGCGATCGGAGCGCAGAGGAATATCCAGCTCAACACGGCCAGCACGTTGCCTGCAATCAGTCCGACGACGAGGTCGAATGCACTGACGCCGGCGGCCACGAACAGAGGTCCGATCATCAGCTCGGTCCCGGCGGTGTGCTCGCCTGCGTACATGCCGATGAAGCTCTTGAAGCCGAGCAGCCTGTTCTGCGGCACCGGCTCACGCTCGAATTCATCTCCCGCCTGCGTCTGCTGCGACTGCCGTTCTTCGCTCATGCATCTGTTCCTTCCCGCAGTTTGCCTGCCTGCTACGCTCGTTTGGCGAGCACGTTCTTCTCGTAGGCTTTGACGTCCGCCAGCCAGGCCGAGCCGACCGGGACGTCAGACTTGGCACAATGGTAGTCCCACACGGCGCCGTAAGGCAAGGTCTTGAGCTCTTCGAGCATCGCCAGCCGCAGCGTGAAGTCGCCGCTCTTCTCGGCCTTGCGCAGCATGTCGGTCGGCTCCAGCAGGGCGATCAGCAGGGCCTTGATCATGCAGCGCGTGCCGATGACCCAGGCGGCGATGCGATTGATGCTGGCGTCGAAGAAGTCCAGGCCGATGTG
>CAZOFX010000085.1:0-23723 GCA_964579055.1 uncultured Pirellulales bacterium | reverse complement strand
GGCGTCCGTGACGGCCGGTGACGATCTTTGACAAGTGAACGGGTGGGTGGATTGGTTAGTGTCGCTTGGCTGGTTCTGGTATAATTGGTGTCGCTTGCGACATCCGGCTGAGAAAGGAGGATACCATGAACCATAAGCCGAGCAAGCTGAGTGAATTGTGTACGGAGTATCTGCGAATCCGTGTCGATCTGGAATCGACCACGGCGTATCACACCCGACGAGCTTTTGATGTTTTGATCGAGGCGGTAGGGGACGTTGATCCTATGAGCTTCACCCGGTTGCACGCTGAGGCGTTCCGGTGCAAGCTGCTGGGCAGTTACAGACCTGCTACGGCCCAATCATACATCAAGACGTGTCGGCCTCTGTTCCGGTGGTTCGTTCGCCATTGGGGTGGAGAAGATCCGTTTGCCGGGCTTCCGTCTGTCCGCGTTCCGAGAGAGAGACCGAAGGTGTTCGATGACCAGCAGGTCAACCTGTTGCTGGATTCAGCAGAGCGAGAGGTTGACTATCTTCGTGTTTTGCTGGCGAAGACCACCGGCATGCGGAGAGGCGAAATCCTGAATCTGACGTGGGACGACATCGACTTCGAGCGGAATATCATCTATGTCCAGCCGAAGCAGGAGACCCCCGAGACGTGGAAGTGGCAGGCGAAGGACAAGGACTATCGCGTAGTCCCATTGGTCAAGCCGGCCGCGGACCTGATGATGCGGATTCGCATGGGCTTGCCGCGTAGTCAGCCGTATGTGTGCCTGACAGAGGATCGCTATGCGTATCTCCAGTTCAGGCGTTCGCGTGGGCAGATGACTGACCGGCAGCGCAAGTGCCCGGACAGCAACGCAAAACCATTGAGACGCGCACGAAAAAACGCAGGTGTCCAAGGGATCAGCCTAAGGCACCTGCGCTCTACGTGTCTGACGAAGCTCGCTGAGAATAATGTGCCGCTACACGTTATCCAGAGCATCGCCGGACACTCGTCAATCGAAACCACGCGACGGTACTACATCGCCGTCAAGCCGGAGTCGATTGACGCAGTAAGAGACATCGGGGCGACAGGACTTGAACCTGCGACCTCTTGACCCCCAGTCAAGCGCGCTAGCCAAACTGCGCCACGCCCCGAGCGACGAACGCCATTGTAGTGCCGTCCCGGCGGGCGAACAAGCGTTTTTTTCCGAATTCGACGGACGCCACAGGTTTTGAGCCGGGCAGTGCGATGGAACGCGTATTATCGGATGGAGAGCCGTCGCATTGCGAGGCGCCTCGCAATTGCGCGGAAATCCGAAACAGACCCTTGACAGAGTTAGGGGTCCCTAACTATTCTATGTGCTTTGGTCGTTGCAGACTGGATAGAACGATGAAGACCGAGTCCGAACAGCAGCTCAGCGCCTCGCTGGAAGACTACCTCGAAGCCATTTTCAACTTGGCGGGCGAGTCGGAAGGGGCGCGGAGCAAGGATATCGCCGAGGCGCTCAGCGTCGCGCGGTCCTCGGTGACCGGGGCGCTCCAGGCGCTCCGTGAAAAGGGTCTGGCCAATTACCGCCCGTACGGCTGCATCACGCTGACGGAGTCAGGCCAGACGCTGGCGGCCGAGGTCGTGCGAAAGCACAACATCCTCAAGTCGTTCTTCGTCAACGTGCTTGGGGTGGACGCCGATGTCGCTCAGCAGGCGGCCTGCAAGGCGGAGCACGCGCTCGGTCCGGAGATCATCGGACGCCTGCTGAGTTTCATCAAATACGTGACGGAGAGCCACCGCAATGGTCGCGACGTGGCCGAAGAATTCCGCCAGTTTCACAAGAAGGGATCGGGCGCCACGGCCCGCAAGGCAAAGCCATGAGTCAGAGCGTTGGAGTGAAGGAAAAGCAGACACGACCTTTGTCGACGGCCAAGGCGGGCGAGAGGGTGCGGCTCGTTCGAATCGACGCCGGACGCGGGCTCAACAGTCGCCTGGCGTCCATGGGGCTGGTGCCCAGCGCCGAACTGAGGGTTGTCAGCAACGGACATCCCGGCCCTTTCGTGCTGATCGTCAAAGAGGCCAAAGTCGTGCTGGGCAGGGGGGTCGCCCAGAAGATCCTCGTCAAATGAAGGGGTAGAGGAGTTCTCTTTTTTTTGTCCATATAGTTCGGGGTACCTAACTTTTCGCGGGCCCGACTTGGAGATACAGGCGGTGTCTATGAAGTCCATCATCGTGGCGCTGGCGGGCAATCCGAACAGCGGAAAGACCAGCGTGTTCAACATGCTCACCGGCGCACACCAGCACGTGGGCAACTACCCCGGCGTGACGGTCGAGAAGAAGGAGGGCCAGTGCACCCATCGCGATTGGCCGATTACCTTTGTCGATCTGCCCGGCACGTACAGCCTGACGGCCTACTCGACCGAGGAGCTGATTGCCCGCAACCACATCCAGGAAGACCGGCCCGACGTCGTGGTGGACGTCATCGACGCCAGCAATCTGGAACGCAACCTGTACCTCGCCACGCAGATCATGGAGATGGACGTGCCCATGGTGCTGGCCTTCAACATGAGCGACCTGGCCGAGCGACGCGGTCTGAAGTTCGACCTGGACCAGTTGTCGCGGCTGTTGGAGATGCGGATCGTTCCGACGGTGGGCAACAAGAGTCAGGGCCGAACCGAGTTGCTGGATGCCATCGTCGAGACCGCCGGCGCCGCGCGCCGGGAACGAGTCCATCGGGTCACCTATGGCCAGGAGATCGAAGACAAGCTGCTTCAGATCCAGCAAGCCCTCGACCGGACCGACGGCGATGTGGTCGCCAGGTATGGCCGGCGCTGGCTGGCGATCAAGCTGCTCGAGCAGGATGAGGACGTCACGTCCAAGGTTCATGATCCGAACGTCCTGGAGGTCGTCGGCCGAAGCGTCGCCCATCTGCGCACCATCCTGGGTGACGAGCCCGAGATCATCATGGCCGACCGGCGGTACGGGTTCATTTCGGGCGCTTGCCAGGAGACGATTCAGAATTCGGTCGAGCGGCGTCACGATGTCAGTGACACGATCGACGCGGTGGTGACCAGCCGCGTCCTGGGGCTGCCGATCTTCCTGCTGCTGATGTACGTGGTCTTCTTTCTAACGTTCAAGATCGGAAGCTACCCGATGGGCTGGCTGGAGGCCTTCTTTGGGTCGCTGGCGGACGCGATCACAAGCCATTGGCCGGACGGCCATATGGAGTGGCTGCGTTCGCTGCTGGTCGACGGCGTCATCGGCGGCGTGGGCGGCGTGCTGGTGTTTCTGCCCAACATCCTGCTGCTGTTCATGGCGATCGCGCTGCTGGAGGACTCGGGCTACATGGCTCGTGCGGCGTTTGTGATGGACCGGATCATGCACAAGATCGGCCTGCACGGCAAGAGCTTCATCCCGATGCTGATCGGGTTCGGCTGTTCCGTGCCGGCGATCATGGCTGCTCGCATCCTCGAAAACCGCCGCAACCAGTTGACGACGATCATGGTAATCCCGCTGATGAGTTGCGGCGCGCGGCTGACCATCTATGCGCTGTTCATCCCGGCGTTCTTCCCGCCGCACTGGCAGGGACCGATGCTCTGGCTGATCTACCTTATCGGGATCGCGCTGGGAATCGTTGCCGCCAAGGTGCTGCGATTGACTGTCTTTCGCGGCGAGACGATGCCGTTTGTTATGGAGCTGCCGCCGTACCGGATGCCCACCAGCAAGGGCGTGCTCGTACACACGTGGCAGCGTGGTCGGCTCTACATCCGCAAGGCGGGCACTGTGATTCTTGCGGTGTCGATCGCGCTGTGGTTTGCCATGAACTTCCCGAAACCGCCGGCCGAGCGGCTCGAAGGGCGGAGCGCCCAGGAGGCACGCCAGGAAGGTCTGCGGTATTCGATGGTCGGGCGCGTGGGTCTGGCGGTCGAGCCGCTTCTGCGGCCACTCGGTTTCGACTGGAGGATCGGCACGGCTCTGATCGGCTCGGTGGCGGCCAAGGAGCTGTTTGTCTCGCAGTTGGGGATCATCTACGCGGTCGAGAGCCCCGACGAGGAGGCACCGAGGCTGCGCGAGCAGCTTCGGGCCGACTACACCCCTCTGGTGGGTTTCTGCGTGATGCTGTTCTGCCTGGTCAGCGCCCCCTGCATCGCGACGGTGGCCATGACGCGGCAGGAGACGAACTCCTGGAGTTGGGCCCTGTTCCAGTTCTTTGGCCTGACCTGCCTGGCGTACGTGTTGACCCTGTTGGTCTACCAGGTCGGGCGACTCTGGACATGAGCAGCCGGTGGGAGCAGTGGACGAGACGGGAGATACGCAACGATGTGGTTTCGGGAAAGGGTTGAAGGCTCCGGGGCTATCCGGATGCTCCGCTCGGTTACGAAGCGGTGTGGGAGCTCTACTACCAAGCGCCGATCGGGACAGTCGCTGCGTTCGGTCCAAGCGTGCAGTATGTGTCGGACCCGGGCGGTCACTCCACAGGGAAGGACGCTTTGGTGTTGGGGGCGCGTCTTGCGATCGTTTTGGAGCAGATGAGGAGGCTGCTACGATGGCGCCGGGACCAACTTCGCTGGGGTCTTGGTCTGGCCGCGTGGCGGCCTCGCGGCATGGGACCACAGACGCGGACGCCGTGTGTGTCGTCGGACGGCCGGGACCGCGGGAGAATCTTCTGTAACGGATGTGTCGGTTGCGGGGTCTGGGTCTTGTGCGGCTTGCTTCGGCTGTGTGGTGTTTTCGCTGTTGATCGCGACGAGCAGGGCGCCCGCCGCGGCGCCGGACGAATAGCTCAACGCCAGGAACCAGTTATTTGTCCGGATGAAATTCGACAGTACCCACAATCCCAAGAGATTTTCGATAAAGACAATGGAGACGAGAACGACCTTCTCCCCACGGGCACATGCCAGCGTACGACGCAAGGCGAGATACCACTCGCCGCATCCTACGATCAGAAACAGTAGCATGCTCGTCAGGAGGCTCATATTCATCCTCGTTGATCGCGCCCGAGAAGGTCGGTCGTTCCGGTTTCACATTCATCTTGTGCTGGTCCGTGACGGCGGTATGGCAGCAATGTCCCGAGACTGTCCGTCCCCGGTTCTCATTCTTCCAGCATTGCCTCCAGTACCGTCCTATTACTATACGCTGGCGGATGCAGATTGGTTCTCTGAGGTGCGCGACCGTGTCGCAACTGACGTATTTGTCAGCATTTACGTTCTATTTTGTAGGTGAGTGTGCCCGGAGGTCAGCGGCGCATCTCTTCGCCTCGCAACCACTGGACGAAGCGGGCCAGGCCGGTGGCGATGTGCGTGGCGGGATGGTAGCCCAGCTCCTGTTGGGCCCTTGCGACGTCCGCGTAGGTTTGATCGACGTCCCCGGGCTGGGCGGGCAGGTGGTTTCGGATGGCCTTCTTGCCGAGAGCCTTCTCGATCTCGGCGATCAGGTCGCTGACGCAGATGGGACGCGACTCGCCGAGGTTGTAGATGTGATAGCCCGCGCACCTGTCGATGGCGGCGACAACGCCGTTGATGATGTCGTCGATGTAGGTGAAGTCGCGCCGCATCGTGCCGTCGCCGTATATCGGGATGGGCTTGCCCGCCTCGATGAGCCGGGCGAACTTGTGGATGGCCAGGTCGGGACGCTGCCGAGGACCGTAGACCGTGAAGAAGCGCAGGCAGGTCATGCCGATGCCGTAGAGATGGTGGTATGTGTGACAGATCAGCTCGCCTGCCTTCTTGGTTGCGGCGTAGGGCGAGATCGGAAAATCGACGTTGTCGGACTCCGAGAAGGGCACTTTTCTGTTGTTGCCGTACACGCTCGAACTCGACGCGAAGACGAACTTCTCGATCCGGCGGGCGCGGGCGATCTCCAGCAGAACCACCGTTCCGTTGATGTTGACGTCGCTGTAGAGGGCCGGCTGTTCGATCGAGGGACGCACGCCGGCTCGCGCCGCCAAGTGCACGATCACGTCAACGTCGCCCTCGATGGCCCGCTCCATCTCCGCCTGATCGCGGATGTCCGCCTCGATGAGACGAAAGCTCGGATGCGAAAGGGCACCGGCGATATTGCGCCGCTTGATCTGCGGATCGTAAAACGTGTCAAAGCTGTCGATGCCGATGACGGCATGACCCTTCTGGAGCAGACGTTCGGTCAGATGAGAGCCGATGAACCCTGCCGCGCCGGTGACCACTGCCTTCATATCTTTACTCCCCTCTGCGAGTCGTCGATCGATGCAACCATTCTGCCGCCATCTCAGAGCGTCTGCGCCAGTCGCTTGATGTACTGAACCATGTCTTCGGCCATGTCCTGGCGTTTCAACGCAAATTCGATGTTGGTTCGGATGAAGCCGTCTTTGTTGCCGATGTCACAGCGTCGCCCATCCAGCTTCAATCCGTACATGGGACGCCGCCGGACCAGGGCCCGCAAGGCGTCGGTCAATTGAATCTCACCGCCTCGGTCCGGTCCGGTCGTTCCGATGAGGTCGAAGATGTCCGCCGTCAGTAGGTAGCGTCCGGCGATGGCCAGGTTCGACGGCGCCTCGGCGGCGTTGGGCTTCTCGACAAAGTCGCGGATTCGAAACACGCCCGGGCGGATCTCATCGCCGTCGATGATGCCGTACAGGTGAACCTTCCTGGGCTCGACCTCTTCGACCAGGATGACCGGCGCCTGTAGCTCCTCGTACAGCTCGACGAGCTGGCCGGCCGCCGGTTTCGGCGCGTCGATCAGCGTGTCACCCAGCAGGACCACGAACGGCTCATCGTGAACGTGGTGCCGGGCGCAGTAGACCGCATCGCCGAGACCTCTCATCTCCTTCTGCCAGACGAAGTGGATCTCCGCGAGTTCGGAAATCCGCCGCATCGCGTCGAGTTCGTCCGTTCTGCCCTTGGCCAGTAGCTGCGCTTCGAGCTGGAAGCTGCGATCGAAGTGCTCCTCGATGGAGCGTTTGCCCTTTCCGATGATCATCAGCAGGTCCGAGATTCCTGCGGCGACCGCCTCCTCGACTACGTACTGGATCACCGGCGTGTCGACGATGGGCAGCATCTCCTTCGGCTGGGACTTGGTCGCCGGCAGGAATCGCGTCCCGAATCCCGCCGCCGGAATGACGGCCTTGCGTATCATGCCCGCGCCCTTGCCTCCGGGTTGAAGACTTTCGGTTTGATGACGCTGATGTTCAGCTTGCCCAGTCGCTTGCGCAGCTCGGCGAACATGCGCTCGTCTCTGTACGTCCCCACGATGGCGCCGCCGGAACCGGTGAATTTCGCGCTGGCGCCGACGGAGCGGGCCGCCTCCACCATCCGAAGGTTGTCGTCGCTGATCTTGTAGATCTGGCGGCGGCGGTCGAAGTTGGCGTCGAGAAGCTCGCCGATCTGGTCGGCTTGGCCGTTGAGCAGGCAGTGTCGGACCTGATCCGTCAGGCGGGCCCAGAACCGCATGGCGTTCACCACCTTGCGCTCGCCCTGTTCGAAGCGAACGCGGATGTTGTGGTGGAATTTCTCCGTCGGCTCGCTCAGATCGTCGCGGTAGGCGACGTAGAGCCGGGGCAGCAGGGCCGGATCAAGCGGCGTGTAGTTGCCGTAGCCCTGCCGCGTCATGATCTCCTCGGCGAAATCCATGTACACAAGGCCCTCATAGACCTGAATGACACGATCCTGAAGGCCGGCGGGGATGTGCAGCTCGTTTTTCTCGGCGGCCAGCACCAGGTTGGCCTGGACGTACTTGGGGATGCTGACGCCGTAGAAGGCCATCAGGGCGCGGAGGCAGGCGGTGATGATCGCGCTGGAGCCGGCCAGCCCCACGCCGTGCGGGATGTCGGAGCAGTAGCGGATCGTGAAGTTCTTCTCGTGCAGCGCGATCTGGTTGTCCTGGCAGTAATCGTAGAATGTCTTGATGGCGGCCTTCAGCAGGCGGATGCCGCCGTAGTAGCCGTGCAGGCGGACGTCACGCACGATGTCCGCGATGTTGTTGAAGCACGAATGGTCTTTCTGGCTGGGCAGGATTTCCAGTTCCGGCGTCTCGTACAGGACCACTTCGGCCCGAAAGTTGCTGAAGACGAACGAGATGGTCTTGCCGAAGTAGCCGTCCGACGGGTTTCCGATCAGCCCGGCTCTCGGATAGGCATGTGTGCGGATAATCACAGCATTCACCTCGCCAAAGCTTCTTCACGTGCCGAAATCGTCACCGCGGCCTGAGCCGGCGATCTCCGGATTCTCGGACCTTGACCGGGTTTTGGCATCCGGCTCCCGGTCTCCGTGCCGGGCATTCAGACGGACGGCTGCGTGCGGCGTTCTTCCACCGGCTCGATCATGTCGATATCGATCTCGACGCTCGCGGCCTGGCCCAGCATGTCGATCTGGAGCACCAGACGCGTGTTGCCTCGATTCTGGACGACGATCCCCTCGAGCCCGAGCAGCGGACCGGCGATGACCCGGCACCACTGGCCTTTCTCGATGTATTTGTGCGGGACCAACGGCGCGCCGGCGCTGATCGCCTGCTCGATGCGGGCCAGTTCGTTGAGGAAGGTCTCCTGGTCCGCCACCTCCAGCAGGTTGGCCACGCGGTTGGTCTTGAGCAGCTCGATCCGGTCGTTTTCGTGGCCGCAGAAGAACAGGTAACCGGTGAACAGGGGCAGCATCGACTTGAACGTGCGATGGCTCCGCCGGCTGACCTTCAGCGTCATGGGCAGGAAGTAGCTGATGTTCTTGGCCATCAGGTCGTGCGCCAGGACCTTCTCGTTTCGACTCTTGGTATGCGCAACCCACCACAGGCCCTCGAAGGTCCGAATGGACTCTGCCGGGGGCCAGAGGACAGGCGGATTCTCATGTATCTTGAGCAATTTCGCTCTCCGAAATCATCCGAAGCCGAATCCGTTCCGCCGGGCTGACCGTTCCGGGGCGATTCGGCGGGTCTACGACGTCTAAACCAGCGTCCGATTCTGGTCGAATCATATATGGCGCCGAGTCTATAGCGGTTCGGTGGGGTTGTCAAAAACAATCACAGATCCGCGCGGGCCGGATTGACGGTCCGTAGGATGCGGCGTACGATCAATCGACGTGTTCACCGCCCGCTGTTGGGGCCTCAGGAGCAACGATGCGCAGAGCCGAGAAGGGCAAATCCGATCGCCACGCCGAACGCGACATGGCGGTGCTGTTTACCTGCATCGGTCGCCGGGTGTCCCTGCTGAAGGCCTTTCGCGATGCCGCCCGACGTCTGAAACGCCGCATCCGCTTCTGCGGGACGGATGTCACGAGGCTCAGCCCGGCGCTGCAATGCTGTGACGAGGCCTTTCTGGTCGAGCGCACCACGCATCCCCGCTATGTCGGGCAGCTTCTGTCGATTGTCAAGAAGCACGGGGTCCGGTTGATTGTCCCGACTACGGATCTCGATCTGCGGGCCCTCGCGGTACACCGGTCGCGTTTTGAGCGGCTGGGCTGCCACGTGCTGGTCAGCGAGCCGGAGGTCGTCGATATCTGCCGGGACAAGAGGCTGACCTGCCGCTTCCTCAGACAGAATGGCTTCGACGGTCCGCGCACCTTAAGTCCACGTGCCGCTCTGGAGGCCGACCGGAAGGGGCGGTTGGCATGGCCCTGCCTGCTCAAGCCGTGGGACGGCAGCGCCGCCAAGGGAAACACCATCGTGCACGACCGCAAAGAGCTGCTTTTCTTCGCCAAGCGGGTCGCGAACGCGATCTGTCAGGAGATGGTCACAGGGACCGAGTACACCTGTGACGTGTACGTCGATTTCCAGCGTTGCGTGCGATGCGTCGTCCCGCGCCGGCGCATCGAGGTGCGCTCGGGCGAGGTCAGCAAGGCGCAGGTCGTCAAGGACGGGCGCATCATGGAATCGGCGGCCGAGGTGGTTCGCCGGCTGGGCGCCGGTCCCGGCGTCATCACGGTGCAACTGTTTGTGACGAAGAGAAACGTCATCAAGATCATCGAGGTCAATCCTCGATTCGGTGGCGGCGCTCCGCTGGCGATCCGGGCGGGTGCGGATTTCCCCAAGTGGATTCTCCAGGAGCTGAGCGGACAGCGGCCTCGCATCGCCTTTGACGGGTTCCAGGACGGCCTCGTGATGCTGCGGTACGACAGCGAGGTCTGGCTGTCCAAGGCCGGAGTGTGACAGACCAGCGATTACAGCGTGACCGTCAGGTATTCCGTGTCGGCTCCGAACGTGGCGGCGCCGTCGTAGGCGGCGGGAATCACCAGGCAATCGCCGGCAACGAATTCCACCGGTTCGGCCTGCCGCGATTCGATAGTCCCGCCTCCTGAGAGCACGATCAGCGTTCGCATCCGGCCTGGCGCCAGCAGCAGTTCGGTGCCCACGCTGCGATGGCCCTTATCGACCTTGAAATGCTCACAGTCCACGAGGCGTCCGACCGTGGTGACTGGGAGCCGATCTGCGGTGACGTCGTAATGGATGCTCTGGAGCGCCTCGTCGATGTGGAGCTGTCGGGGCCGGCCCGTGTGGTCGACGCGGCCCCAGTCGTAGATGCGATAGGTCGTGTCCGAGGGAGTCTGTATCTCGGCGATGAGCAGCCCGCCTCCGATAGCGTGGGCGGTGCCCGCCGGAAGGAAATGGCACTGGCCGCGCTCGACCGGCACCTTCGCGAGCAGATCGGCGGTTGTGCCGTCTGCGATGGCCCGAGCGAACTGCTCCCGACTGACCTTCTTTTTCAGACCCTTGTAGATGACTGCACCGGGCTGGGCGTCGATTACATACCAGCATTCGGTCTTGGGCTCGCCCCGGCCCATCCGCCGGCAGGTCTCGGCGTCAGGATGCACCTGCACGCTCAGGACGTCCTGCGCGTCGAGCAGCTTGACCAGCAGGGGGAAGGGGCTGGCGAAACCGCGTGTCCCGGCGACCTGCTGCGGATGCTCCTGCACGATATCGGCGATCGTGTGGCCCGCGAATGGTCCATTGGCGATGACGGTCTTGTCGTGCGGCAGGTCCGCCAGTTCCCAGCTTTCGCCGATCTTGGCGCCGGCAGGCAAGGCCTTGCCAAAGACCGTCTGGAGCGTTCGGCCGCCCCAGATCCGCTCCTTGAAGATCGGCACACATTTCATCGGGTACGGTTTCATGTGAGGCATTCTATCTCCGGCGGCAGTACGTGTCCACGGCTCCGCAAGCGGCGGCTTTCTTCCGGTGCGTGCCAAAAAAACACGCAAAATACGTACATTCCACAATTGACGAATGTGCATCTTGCGGTAAGGTGGGTCGTGACGTATCGTGAAGGATGATTCCAGCAGGGCTGTGACGGAGCACGGCGTGCTTTCCCATTCCTCAATCACAGCGAGATGGTTTCGTATTCCGTGCCGGGAGCGTCTAACGCGGTATCTCTACGGATGAGCGTCGCACCCATGGATGGAGGGCGATGTGATGATAGGACGGCTGGGCTCAAGGAGGAGACGGGATGAAAGGGCTAAGTGCCATTTCTGTGGGTCTGCTGGTGGTCTGCGCCGCGGCGACCGCTGTGCGTGCAGTCACCATCAACCCGACGTTTGACGGTTTCGACGCCACCCAGCAGGATGTGATCCAGGCGGCGATCAACCGATGGGTCACCCTGGTCGGCGGACACGTCATCGACATCGTCTTCACCACGAGCACCGACGTTCTTCTGGCGACCACGAGTGAATGGACTGCCGACGAGCTGGGCCGTCCGGCTCGTGCGACGATCCGCGTCAACCCGGCCGAGTACAACTGGACGATGGGGGGGCCTGCCGAGGGTCAGATTGACGCCATGCGGGGCATGATGCACGAGATTGCCCACGCTATCGGCTGGACCGTTGCCCTGGACCGCTACGCCGCCAACGTCATGAGCGTGGGGGGAAATCGCTTCTACGATCTGGATCGCGACGGGGCGTTCCGGGCCGACACGGATTTCGACCTGATCGACGCGAGCTGGCAGGGGACCCATGCTCCCGACGGCTCGCGCGATCTGATGCAGCCGTACGCACCGAGAGGGGTGCGGCTCTATCCGACCTATCAGCATGCCGGAGTGCTCACAGACGCCTTCGCCTACAGCGTCATGCTCGATGGGCTCGGGGGTGACACGGGCTATGGGGAACTGGCCGTAGGGCGTACCGACAACGGGTCTTCCGGCCTCTTGGACCTGCCGTTTCAGGTCAACCTCTTCGGTGCGAAATACGACTCGTTCTTCGTCAACAACAACGGCAACGTCTCCTTCGAGACCGCTGTGGCGGAATCCACGCCGCAGGCCTTTCCCGTGGCCGGTCAGCCGATGATCGCGCCCTACTGGGGCGACGTCGATACGCGAACCGAGAACGGCGGCGCCGTCTATGTCGCGTCGCCCGGCTCGGACGCCGTCGTTGTGACATGGGACGGGGTCGGCTACTTCGACCAGCACACCGACCTGACCAACGATTTTCAGATGGTGCTTCGAAACCGCGACGATGTCGCGCCGGGAGACTTCGATATCGAGTTTCGCTACGGGCAGCTCCAGTGGACGACCGGCGACGCCAGCGGGGGCGTCGGTGGTCTCGGGGGCACGGCCGCTCAGGCGGGTTATGACGCCGGCGACGGGAAGCACTACCTGATCCTGCCCGGCTCGGGCACTGCGGCGGTTTTGGACCTGGCGAACCTGACCAACACGCCGTCCAACGTGTCGATCAGGGGGCTGTGGGTGTTTCCCGTTCGCAACGGTCATCTGCCGGGCACGGTCGCGGAGAATCCGCTGACGCCGGTAGTCGTCGACAACGGCTGGCGATTCGATTTCCACATCGGCAACGTGGACGATGCGGTCTTCGTCTGTTCGCCACTGGGCATCGGCTATGACTACTTCGTGGATTCCGGCGCCAACATCTCTTCGATCCAACTGCCGACGTTTGCCGACAGTCTCTACGACCTTTGGTTGTGGAATGACACCTTTGGCTCGTGGGAGGACGCCGGCTTCGATCTGATGGCTGGCGACCATTACGACTTCGGCGGCGAGGGAGTGGACGCCTTCCGCATCCTGGCCACCGAAGCGGGCCTGAGTCCAGGCTCTGACGAGACGGCCGCCTTCGTCACGGGACTGTGGTTTACCTCGACAGGGTTCGTCTCCCTGCGGCAGGTCCCGGTCACAATGGGGGCGAATGCTCTTCTGGCTGTGGTGCCCGTGCCCGGGGCGCTGGGGCTGTCGGCGATCGGCGCGCTGGGACTGATCGTAGCCCGGAGACGCCGCATCCTGTGGCAACCCCGGCGCTATTGAAGGTAGTCGATGATTCCTGTGGCAATCGCGGCGGCCAGCTTGTTCTGGAAGGCACTGTCTTGCAGGCGGGCGGCATCCTGGCGGTTCGACAGATACCCCATCTCCACAAGCACCGCCGGCACTTGACTCGTTCTCAGGACGCGGTAGTCCTCTCGGCGGACGCCCCGGCTCTCCATGCCCGTTGTGGCCATGGCGCGCGCGATATCCCGGGCAGCACGCTGGGAATCGGCCGAGGCGGCGTTGGCGATGTATATCGTGAAGCCCTGAGCCGAGGGACTGGGAGCCGAATCGGCGTGGATGCTCACGAACAGATCGGCGTTGCGCCGGTTGGCGATCTCCGCTCTGGCCTCCAGCTCGATGTACTCGCTACGCTGTCGGGTCATGGTTACGCCAAGGCCCCTGCGTTCCAGGATGGCGGCGACCTTCTCGGCGACGTCGTAGTTGATTGTCTTCTCGTGAACTCCCGTGACCGAGGTCGTCCCGGGGTCGTGGTCGCCGTGGCCCGGATCGATCACGATGTTCCCTCGCAGGACACGGGTTTGCGGACGGGAAGGCGCTATCGGCGCGCCGAGGTGTGGCTTGATCTGTGAGGCCAGCGATTCGGCGACGTAGACGGTCTGCCCGACCTTGCGGACTATTCCGACGGACCCGATGGGCTTTCCGTTGACGAAGAATCGGCCGTCGCTGTGCGTGAAGATCAGGACGGTATTGCCGCCGCCGCGCAGGACGGCGAACGCGTCATCGCGGTCCTCGACGCTCAGACCCAGTTGGCTGGCCAACTCCTCGATGCTGACGGTGTGATCTCTGGTGACCACGGCAGGCGTGGTTCTCTGCGGGCCCTGGCAGCCGACAGCCACCAGGGCCAGAAGGGCTGCAACGATCTTGATCTTCGTCCTTGTCTTCATGTAACCTCTGTTATCGGAGAGGGGTGGTCCATGCATACACATTCTTTCAATTCTACCCGACCGCGAAGACCTTGGGAAGCGCGCAGTGGCACGCTGGAACCGACGAAGCGTCCTCTGGACGCCGCTTCTGAGTGCTTCTCGGGAGGGCGGACAATACCCATCGACCGACCAGGAGATGCGTCGAACGATCCAGGCAGCATCACCTGCTTGCGGGAGCTCGCCAGTTCGCGGCCATGCGGGCGAAATCGATCAGGTTCACGGCGCTATCGCGGTTTGTGTCGGCGCGTTCCCAGTAGTCATTCTGCCTGGCGGCGTCCTGACGAAGCCAGCAGCGCGACAGCGCCGCCAGGTCATCAGGCCCGACGGTCTCGTCCACGACGAGATCGCCCGCGAGGGGCTCGACGTTGAAGACGATGGTGAACGGGTCGGATGACTCGTACCGGCCGAACCGGTCGTGGAGCCGGTAAGTGATCCAGTGCAGGCTGTCGCCATCGACGGCCTGATATGACAGGTGCACGTGCCCGTCGCCGCGAAGGGCGTGGATGGAACTGTGGTCGAAGCTCTCGCCCGCGCCGGCGATCGTGAACTGAGGATATTCCTTATGCACCGCTCGCAATCCGTCTGAGAGGGCGAAGCATTCGACGATCAGGCCAAAGTCGAGGTCGGGCTCGCCCGCCGGCGCGCGATTGGGATCATAAGTGTGTCCGGCATTGGGGTTGGTGCTCTGGAAGATGTCGAAACCCGGCTCACCGATGCGGTAGCCGTAGCTCGAAAAGATGCTCTTCTGCAGGGGGTAGAACCACTCAGCGTATTCGGTTTGTCCACTGTCGCGGTACTTCTGCGAGCAGTCCACGAATAGCTTCGCGTCGTCCTCGGTGCCTTCGACGCCGTCCTGGTTGCAGCCAATGAGGAAATGATCGAGGGGGCAATCGGCCTGGGCTGATGTGAGGCACGACAGACAGACCAGTAGGGCACCCATCACAACGACGAGTCTCATGTTCCTGCTCCTGAGCTAAGGGTTCTCCGGCCATTTCGGCGCCGTCTCGGGATACCAATAGCAGTCGCCGGGCCAGGTATAGGTCCGCTCGAATGGGAGGCCTTCGGCGTGCCCATCGGCGAAGAGGTAATTTGACGTCCCTTTATGCCGGTCCCAGGCGACGGACTGCCGGGCGTATTCGATCGAGCCTTCCCACATGTCGGGGTGGATGTGGTCGGCCAGGTTGAAGCTCTCGGTTTCCGGCGCTTCGCTGATCCAGATGCAGTGCATCGGCCGCCGGATGTTGTTGACGTTGTTGTAGCGGTTCATGTTCGGCCCATAGCGGAAATGGACCGGGTCCAGCAGGGCGTTGACCGCGAAGCTCGAGTACCGGGCCTCCTTCTGCTCGCTGAGCGGCCGGTCCCAGTCGACGAACTCCTTGCTCCGGTCGCTCGGGCAGCGGACCAGGAGCGGTTCTTGTGTGTAGCGGGTCAGCACGCGGAGCCAGTGGTCGTTCGGGTCCTGGCAGCGGCAGGAGCTGGGAGGCAGTCGATACTCCGAGTCGATCAGGTACGCCTGGAGCGCGACGCCCATCTGTCGCATGTTGCTCAGGCAGGCGATCTTGCGGGCCTGCTCGCGGGCGCGGTTCAGCGAAGGCAGAAGAATCCCCATCAGCAGTGCGATGATCGCAATAACCACCAGCAGCTCGATCAGCGTGAACCCAAGTCTCGGAATCGGATTGGATTGGGGGCGTCCGCAGACACCCCCAATCCGCTCCTGTGCCGATCTGCCTGGAGATGATTCCCTTCGCATGATCATCCCTTCATCTTGCAGACCTAATCGTCATGGTCGTGTTCGTGGTCATGGTGCTCTGCGTCATCGCCATGGTAGATGCCGGACCGGCCCCAGTTCTCGACGAGAAGCTCCAGGTCATGGACATCGACGACGCCGTCGCCGTTGAGATCGCCGGCAATGGGCTGGACCACCGTCCGGGCCAACCGCAGTACGAAATCGGCCGAGCGCTGATAGAGCCCGCCGGCGTCGTGGGCGGACACGACGACATAGACCTCTTCGTCCTCTTCGTCGAGCCAGAAGTAGAAGCCCATGTGGTCGTGGAAGCCCCAGGCGTTCACATCGGCCATCCACCGTTTCTGGAGTGCATAGACCTCACCGTTGCGTTCCAGCGCCGGCGTATCGTCAGCCAGCAGCATGAAGAAGTCGTCTTCCGCCAGGTTCGGGCTGACTTGTTCCCGCTTGATGCAGATGCCCCAGGCCGGCACGGTGGTCTCATCGGCGCTTTCGAGGTTCCAGGCCCCCTGGGGACCATCCGCGGAGTGCCAGCCGTCCACGTGCTCCAGTCCATTCGGGTCGCCGTAGCCGTTGGCCTTGGTGTAGTGGAAGGCGCACGTGTACAGGACCTTGGCAGGATCATCGGGCTTGGTGATGTGCTGTTCTTCCTCAAGCACAGGACTGAGCACGAGAAAGGGAGTGCCGTCCGTTTGTTCCCAGGCCGGCCAGCCCGGCGTGGCGCAGTCATGCGCCGGCGGCAGCGAGAAGAACCAGAGTTTGGTGTTGTCTGTGGGGTCCGGATCGATGAACCCTTCTCCCGGCCGGGCCCAGTCGGCGGGCCGCCATGTCGGATTGATGCCGATGTGGGTGTGCGCTGCGGCACACTCGGCCTGGACGACGTCCGGCCAGGCCGCAAGGATCGACCCGCAAAGCAGCAGGCCAAGGAAAGCCGAAGTACTCCTTCGTATCATCATGTTCACTCCTCTGCGTATGCAACAGGTGAGACTGTCGCCTTGTTGGCGAGCGAAGTTCGTTTCGGATGCTGGCACGCCGGCGCGGCAGACGCCCTATCCAACGTGGGCGACTGTGAGTTGCGTTGCGGCGCAGGTGGGGTTACGCAGGAGGGGCGCGGGCCCCAAGGTTCAGGGCGGTGGTTTGAGGCCGGGCCGCGTCGAGGCAAGCCTCAAGGAGCTGGCCAATCCCATCAACTGCGATGCACGTCGGCTGGGTGTGGGCCGCGAAGTCTTTCACGGCCACGAGCAGTTGCTGGCAGAAGGAACAGTGCTCGGAGTCGTGGTGCAACGGGTCGTGGTCATGGTCGTGGGTCAGGTGCAGATGCAAACACAACACCAGCCCCGAGGTCATCGCCAGGAAGCACCCGGTCGCCAGAGTCAGAACGATCTGTCGCAGAGGCAATTTCACGTCGTCTTGCTCCCGGTGCACGCAGGGCAGAGCCCTTCCAGCCGCACCTGCTGATGTTGAATGACGAATCCCCTGTAGAATTTCGGCGCCATGGGCATCGAAAACTCTTTCAGACAGTGCGTCGTCCCGCAATTCGAGCAGGTGAAGTGCGGATGGCACTGCTTGTCGGTACAGTGATGGGCCAGCTCGAAGTGCCAGGCACGTTCCTGCATGAACGCGCGATGGACCAACCCTACATCAACCAGGGATTCGAGTGTTCGGTAAATCGTCACCTTGTTTCGGCCCTTGTCGGTCAGTCGCTCGGCAATCTGATCCTGCCGCAAGGGTGCGGCCGCCTGCATGAGCACCTTCAGGATCGCCAGGCGCGCCTCCGTGCGATACAACTGCGCGTGCTTGAGCATTCCGTGGCATTGATCGTCAAGGTCTGCGCTCATGAGGTCATCTCCGGCTCTGCCGCACCGTGCAGGTGCAGCGGAGCAGACTTGACGAACAGCAGCGGGAAGACGATATCGCTGACGCAGCAGGGCAGCCAGACCGCGACAAACAAGACCACGAACACGCCCACGAGCATCGTGGCGGTCAGTTCCGCATGGGTGTTCATCAGCACGTGGAAGGAAGACGCCCATGTGCTGACCAGAACGTGGGCGGCGTGCGGAAATTTGGTTCGCGGCCAGAAGTACGCGATGAGAATTCCCAGAAATGCGGCGGGATTTACGACGTACCAGTCCTCGATGAAGCCCAAATGCAGTCTCGGGCGGACGGCGCCGCCGGCCTCGTCCGAATGGGCCTCGTGTTCGGCCGTTCCGTGATCGTGCGCCTCCCCGGTCTGTTCATGGGCGTGCAGGTCCGCGTGGCTCGGCACGGCCACCCCCAGGATGCTCTCACCGAAGAACGGCAGGATGCAGTCGCTCAACGTCGCGACCCCGACGGCCCCGAGGTAGCCGATGACCACCAGCTTCACCAGGCTGACCTTCCTCTCGTAAATCTTGAATATAGAGGCAGTTACGATGGCAGACAGCACCACGTGAGCCGGGTGGAATACCTGGAAGAGGCGGTGGTTGACCGACTCGCCGGCACTGTGGAACAGGAGCATGCAGACGATCCCTGTGGCCGCTCCGAAAAGCGTGAACGGGGCATGGTGTCTCAGTTCAGAACCGATGGCTGCAATTCTTGTCTGCATGAACGAGCGCCTCCCGACATTCCGTGACAATGGCTCTACCGTGTCTTCGAACGATCATTATAGTCTGTTCGCTGTAAAATGCAACTTAGTTGCATATTTTTCATGGTCGGTTTATTTCGTAGGATTTAGATACGGTCGGGTGGTTTCTTCCTTTTGGGCCGCCCGGGCGGACGCGGGGCGGGGGCCGGCGGCATTGGTCGGCTTTCCGCCGGACGACTTGCGGCCAAACGAAATCCCCGATCGCAGCGGCGTACTGAACTGAAGATCCGTGAGCATTGAAAGCGATGCACCGTGATTTCGACAGTTGACAGACTGATCAATGAATCGCCTGTGTGGGCCCTGTTCATCGTGTTCTGGATTGGGGCGATGGCCTCGCTCAGTTCGTGCATTGCCATTCGCCTGCCCGTCGTGATCGGATACGTGGGCGGGATCGAAGCGTCCAAGAGACGCGCCATCGTCCTGACCTGCCTGTTTGTGGCCGGGCTGGTCCTCAGCTACGTCCTGCTGGGCATGGTCATGACCGCTGCCGCCGGCATCGCCGGCAAGCTGCTCGGCCTCAACAAGTACTTCTTCTGGCTCCTGGGCGGCCTGTTGATCGTGACGGGGCTGTTTGTCTCGGGTCTGCTGAACGTGCATCTGTTGCCTGAGAAGTGGCACGGTCTCGGACCCAAGCTTCGGAAGGCCACTCTGCCGGGGGCGGCTCTGCTGGGATTCCTCTTCGGCCTGCTGCTCGTACCCGGGTGCCCGTCTTGCGGGGCGGGGATGCTGATTCTGGCGGGAATCGTCGTCGCCAAGGAGCTCTCGGCGTACGGGTGGCTGCTGTTTCTGAGCTTTGCACTGGGCCAGAGCGTGCCGATCCTGGCGGTCGGAATACTGACCGCTCTGATGAAGCCGAACGTGATTGACCGTGCTCGAACGCGCATTTGTTCGCTCGAACGGCGGGTCCAGTTGGTAGCCGGCAACGCGCTGATGATTGTTGGTATCTACCTCATTGTGGTGGGTTGACGGGGGCGTTATGGCAGAAGGACAGGTCATCTATCCCAGACCGCGAAAGGACCGGCAGGAATTCCGGGAACTGGTCGCCAGCGGGTCGTACAGCGTCATCCTGGTCGTGATCGCGCTGATTGCGATTCGGCCGCTTATGGTCCGCCACATCCTCGACCGGGCCGATGCCTACTTCGTGTTACGTCAGTATGACGACGCCCGGCGGCAATGTGACAAGGCCCTCCTGATCGATGGGGACAACGGTCAGGCATGGTATGTGCTTGCGTGCCTTTACAAGGCCCAGGGGGAACTCGACGCGGCGTACGGCGCCTATCAGAAAGCGACCGAGGCCGATCCTGCCAACGTGCCGGCCAATTTCGAGCTGGCTGTGATGTACGTCCAGGACGGTCAACCGCAGCAAGCGGTTCCCTATTTCGAGCAGGTGCGCCACGTCGAGGCCGACCGCGCGAATCGCTACGCGCCGGACCAGTTTGCCTACCATCGGGCCGCCCTCGACATGCTCGTGATGTGCTACGAGAAGCTGGGCGACGAGAGCAAGGCCAAGTTCACACGCGAAGAGCTTCGCGTCTACTACCCGCACCACACGCAGGTTGGCGAGCCCGCGAAAGCGACACGGACCAAGGCCCAGGCCGGCTGAGTCAAAAGCCCGGCGGATCGCCGATTGCCGCTCTGTTTCAACACGTCGGCCCGCCATCCCGAATCCACGGCCTGCCACAGGCAGGGTCTCCTGCCGGGGCCTCTGTTCGTCCCCCAGGGCACGGTCTTCTGCCACCCTCCCGTCGTTTTGTCCGCGAAAACCCGTTGCGTCCATGCGACGCCGCGATACACTCTCTCTGGCGTCCAGCCGCCGAAGGAAGGTGGTTCTGCTGCGCCTGCGGTCGAGTCGGTTTTGAGAGTGTGGGGAATGAAGGTCCTCAAGTCGTTGTCGGAATTTGAACGAATCGCGAAAGGGTGCGTGCTGACCATCGGCAATTTTGACGGTGTCCATATCGGGCATCGGGAAATCCTCCGCACCGCGCGGACCCTGGCTGCAGACTGCGGCGCCGAAATGGTCGTGATGACGTTCGAGCCCCATCCGGTCGCGGTCCTTTATCCGGAGAAGGCCCCAGGCGTCCTGACGCCGCTGCCGCTGAAGCTCGATCTGCTGCGCCATTACGCCGACAACTGCGTCATCGTGCTGGAGGACAACCGGGAGCTGCTGCAACTGTCGCCCGAGCAGTTCGTCGACGAGTTCCTGATGGCTACCTTTGCGCCGCGTTTCATCGTGGAGGGCCAGGATTTCCATTTCGGCGCCCGCCGTACAGGGGACATCGACGCGCTGGGGGCCCTCGGACGGCAGAAGGGCTTCGAGGTCGTTGTCGTTCCTCCCAAGCAGATGACGCTGCCGATGGGCGAGACGATTCGCGTCTCCAGCACCGTGATCCGCTACATGCTCGAGAGTGGCCACGTCGCGGATGCGGCGGCCGCTCTGGCGCGTCCGTACCGCCTGCTCGGGCCGATCGTGTCCGGCCGCGGAAGGGGCCGCCAGTTGGGCTTCCCGACGTTGAACATGGCCAGGCCCGACCAGGTCATTCCCGCCGAGGGCGTCTACGCCGGCTTCGTGGAGGTTGCCGATGATCCCGATACGCTGTTGTCCAGGACTGAAAGGTGTCCGGCGGCGTTCAGCATCGGGGAGATTCGAACGTTCGAGGAGCGGCATCCCCTGCTGATCGAGGCCCATGTTCTCGACGAGACCGTGGGCGACATGACCGGGAAATGGATGGTGATGGAGTTCGTCCGTCACCTGCGCCCCCAGCACAAATTCGCCAGTCCCGAGGAACTCGTGGCCCAGATCGCCAGGGACTGCGATCAGACGCGGGCCGCGCTGAGAGAATTCGTCCAAGGAGAGACGCCATGAAAGAGCCACGCCACATCGTGTTGGGCATCCACATCACCGATCGAATCCGTCACGCACAGAAGGTGCAGGACCTGTTTACCGAATACGGCTGCAACATCAAGACCCGGATCGGGCTTCACACGGTCTCCGACAAGTTCTGCTCGCCCAACGGCCTGGTCCTGCTGGAGATGGCCGGCGACGAGAAGCCCGTCTTCGAGATGATTGACAAGCTCAGCGACATCGAGGGCGTCGATGTGCAGAAGATGGTCTTTGAGCACGATTGATCGCGGCGGGAGAGCGTTGCAGGAATCGCCCGCGTCTCTATGATGCTTCGGCGGATCTGCCCGCCGGCCGCTCGGACAGGGTGGTCTTTCTTCCTTGACGACACGAAAGGGGTCGAATGACGGACACGTACCAGCAGGCGCTGGCGCTGATCGAGAAGGCGAACGACATTCTGATTACCACGCACACCCGCCCGGACGGCGACGCGTGCGGCTGCGTGGCCGCATTGATGCAGGCTTTCCGCACGCGAGGCAAGACCGTGCGGCCTTTGTTTGTTTCGCCTGTGCCTTCCTGGTATGCGTTTCTCTTCGACGAGAAAGTGCCCGTGTTGCGCAAGGACGTGCAGGTCGATGAACTGGCGACGGGTCCGTTCGGGCGGTGCGACCTGATCGTCATCGTGGACACCAACAGCTACAGCCAGTTGCCCCATCTGGCCGATCACCTCAAGCGGATCGATACGCCGATCCTGGTGATCGACCATCACGTCACCAGCGATGGCTTGGGCACCGTCGAGATCGTCGATGCGACCGCGGCGGCGGCGGGCCTGGTGGTGTACGACTTCTTCAAGGCGGTCTCGGCGCCCGTCACCGCGAAGATGGCCGAGGCCCTTTTCGTCGCAATCGCCACCGACACCGGATGGTTCCAGTTCAACAACACCACCAGTCGGGTGTACCGCTGCGCCGCCGACCTGATCGACCTGGGCGTCTCGCCGACCGAGCTGTATGACAAGCTCTATCACACGTATTCGCCGGCGCGGTTCCGGCTCCTGGTGACCATGCTCGACCGGCTCGAACTGCACTTGGACGGACGCTACGCCGTCCAGCATCTGCTCCAGGAGGACTTCGCCCGGACCGGCGCCGCCTACGAGGACACCGAGAACTTCATCAACGAGTGCCATCGCATCGCCTCGGTGGTGGTCTCGGCGTTACTGGTGGAGCTGAAGGACGGTCGCGTCCGCTGCTCCCTGCGCAGCCGGGGTGCCGTCGACGTCAGCCGGATCGCTGCCAAGTTCGGCGGCGGGGGTCACAAGATGGCCGCCGGCACCTTCCTGCCCGGCCCCATCGACCACGCCAAGCAGCTCATCTTCAACGAGGTTGCCCAGCGCCTCCGGTGACAACCTCGCCGGGTCCTTTTCGAGCGACTCCGTCTGGCTCCGGAGTCTGTGGCCTTCTTGGCAGTTGTTTCGATGGCCGATCTTGTTACATTGGGTGGCGTTCGGGTTGCGGATTTCGGATTGCGGATTGGCGCACGGAGGCGAATCCGCTATCCGCAATCCCCAATCCGCAATCGTCGGGCACAGGGCAACCCGTCCACAAGGGCAGCACGAAAAGGGGACTTCGCATGGACCGGATACTTGTTGGCAAGGGCGAACGGCAGGTTCATCTGCTCGCCAGATACGCCAATCGCCACGGCCTGGTCGCCGGAGCCACCGGCACCGGTAAGACCGTTTCTCTGCTGGTGCTGGCGGAGGGCTTCTCGCGCATGGGCGTGCCGGTGTTCATGGCGGATGTGAAAGGCGACGTCGCCGGTCTGGCGATGGCCGGGACCATGAATGAGAAGATCCAGCAGCGGGTCGCCCAGATCGGCATGGAGGGCTATGCTATTGAGGCCAGCCCGGTTCTGCTCTGGGACATGTTCGGTAACTCCGGCCACCCCGTCCGTACCACGATCAGCGAAATCGGGCCGACCCTGCTGGGACGCATGTTGGAGATCAACGACACGCAGACCGGCGTGCTCGAAATCGCCTTCAAGCTGGCGGACGATCAGGGGCTGCTGCTGCTCGACCTCGACGATCTTCGCGCCCTGCTCGGGTTTGTCGCGGAGCATCGCAAGGAGATTTCGACGGAATATGGTCTGGTCAGCGTACAGTCCGTGGCGGCGATCCAGCGGGCGTTGCTGTCGCTGGAACGGGAAGGCGCCAAAGCGTTCTTCGGCGAACCGGCCCTGGAGTTGAACGACTTGCTGCGCACCGACCTGAGCGGTCGCGGCGTCATCAGCATCCTGGCGGCGGACCAACTGATCCTGAAGCCGCGACTGTATTCGAGTTTCCTGCTGTGGCTGCTTTCCGAGCTGTTCGAGAACCTGCCGGAGGTGGGCGATCTCGACAAGCCCAAGCTGGTGTTCTTCTTCGACGAGGCGCACC
>CAZOFX010000084.1:0-25107 GCA_964579055.1 uncultured Pirellulales bacterium | reverse complement strand
TGGTGATGTCGGGATTGCGGCGGATGCAGTGGATGAAATGGTTGCCGCCCTCGCCGTACATGTCCCCGTCGCCGCTCTCGGCGATCACCGTCAGCTTCGGATTGACCGCCTTGATCGCCGTCGCCGGCGGCAGCGCCCGGCCGTGCAGGCCATTGAAGAAGTGACACTTGAGATAGTGCGGAATCTTGGCCGCCTGCCCGATCCCGGAGACCATCACGAGCTGCGTCGGGTCGATCTGAAGCTCCGCGAGCGCCTCCTTGAGCGTCTTGAGGATCGGGTAATTGCCGCATCCCGGACACCAGGCAATGTCGATGTCACCCATCTCAAAAACATCCGTCGCCATCGGGCACCCCACGAGATCGATTATTGATGATTGATGATTGATCATTACCGATTGATGATTTCGGTGAGTCCTTCGACCACGTCTTCGACCATGAAACCGAGGCCGTCGTACGTGACCAGGGCCTCGTCCACGTCCACGCCGGCGTGCAGCCGGATCAGCTTGCGCAACTGCCCCGTCGCGTTGCCCTCGACCACGACGGTCTTGCGGGCCTTGCGAATGAGGTCGGCGGTGCTCGGGTGCAGCGGATACACCTGGCTGTAGTGCAGCATCGCGGTGTCGGTCCGGCCCATCTCGGCCAGGGCCTCCCGAACGACGTGGTACGTCGATCCCCAGCAGATCACGAGTTTCCTGTAGTTCTTCGGCCCGATCAGCTCGGGTCGAACGATCTCCTTCTTGAGCGATTCGCCCTTGGCCAGACGTTTGTCGACCATGGCCACGCGCACATTGAGGTCTTCGGTGATGTGGCCTTCCTCATCGTGCTCGTCGCTGTCGACCGCGACAAGGCCATCGCCATAGCCAGGGATGCCGCGAGGAGAAATCCCGCCCTTCGTCAGCTCGTAGCGGCGATAGTCCTTCGTCGTCTTGACGATGTGCCTTTCGGCCTTGGTCTTCGACAGATCGAACCCTTTGACGTTGTAGTAGGAATCGATCAGATACTCATCGGTCAGGACAAACGCGGGGACCTGGTACTTGTCGGCGAGGTTGAACGCCCTCTGCGTAAGATAGAAGGCCTGTTCAAGCGTGCCCGGCGCGAAGAGGATTCGCGGGAACTCGCCATGTCCGGCGTAGAGGGCCAGTTCGAGGTCCGCCTGCTCGGTCCGCGTGGGCAGGCCCGTCGCCGGTCCCGGCCGCTGGGCCAGGTGAATCACCACGGGACATTCGAGCATGCCCGCCAGGCTCACGCCTTCGGTCATCAGGGCAAAGCCGCCGCCTGACGTGGTCACCAGGGCGCGGGCGCCGGCGTACGCCGCGCCGATCGCCATGTTGATCGCCGCGATCTCATCCTCCGCCTGCTCGGCCAGGATCCCCTGTTCGAGGCCGTGCTGGGCAAGGAAGGTCAGCACATTGGTCGACGGCGACATCGGATAGGACGAAACGAAGTTGCAGCCGCCCGCGATCGCGCCGAGCCCGACCGCTTCGGCGCCGCTGAGCAGCATCTCATCCGCGACCTTCGCGCTCAGTTTGAAGGTCAACTTCAGCCCATCCGGGACATCGAGCTTGCCGACTGCGTCGTAGCCGGCCTGCACCGCCTTGACGTTGTTGTCGACGATGTCCTGGGACTTCTTCGCGAAGAACCGCCGGACATAGGCGACCACCGCGTCCGGATCGAGCCCGAGGAGGCCCGCGATCGCGCCGACCGCCACCACGTTCGAGTAAATCTTGCCGCCGATATCGGAGGCAATCTGGGTGAATGGAACAGCCAGGAATCGATTCGATGCGACCTCTTCGTCGCCGAGCACCTCGCGCTCGCCGACGAGCACCGTCTCGGGCGAGAGCCTTTCGGCGACGTGGGCAACGGCGCCCTTGTTCAGGGGCACGAGAATGTCCATGCGGGTGACCGGCGCCGCGACGCGCTTCCCGGAGACGCGGATCGTCGTCGAGTTGGCGCCGCCCCGCACGCGGGACATGTACTCTTTCGTGGCAAAAACGTGGTAGCCGGCGGCTTTCAGGATGCGTGTCAACAGATGCTCGACCGTCTGCACGCCCTGTCCGGCCTGCCCGCAGAGAACGATGGACACGTCCTGCTTCTTCGCTGCCTGCTGCGCACCCCTCATTCGGTCATCCTCGATTCATCGGACTCGATCCCCTGGCGAGATCACAACCTACCCGTCTTGCCCATCCACACAGGACCCTGCGTATGGGTCAGACATGCCAGCGGTATTATGATGCACGACCTGACGGTGTCAATGGTTCAGTGTTTCGGCGGAATCGCCAGGAGGATTTCCCGCAACTCCTGCGGTTTCGTCACCGGCCGCCGGCAGGCATGGTCCCGGCAGACGTAGGCGGCGGCGTGCCCGTCGATGGGCCCCAGGCCGCTCACGAAGGGAGCCACCTCTTCGACGGCCCGGCCCTCAAGGCCGAACGGATGGACCAGGAGCACCCCGTTGGGCAGAAAGTGACGGCGCACTTCGCCCAGCAGCGCATCGGTCTCGGCCTGCTGCTGCGACGCGGCGATGACAATCTCCTGGCTCGGTCCGAGCACGAAGCCCAGCGCGGTCAACATGGTGGTCAGTGCGGTCGGCGATTCGACCATGGGAATGGAGAAGGCATCCAACACCCGCTGGGCCTGCGTCGCATGGCGTTCGTCGCCGGTGAGCTTCGCCAGACGCAGCAGCGCCATGGCCGCAGCGGAATTGCCGCTGGGAACGGCGCCGTCGTAGAACGGCTTTTCGCGCACGATCAGGGGTTGGCCGTCACCTGCGGCCAGGAAGAACCCGCCGGACTGATTGTCCCCGAAGAGGTCGATCATCCCGTCGGCCAGGTTTGCCGCCTCCCGCAGCCATCGTGCATCGAACGTCGCCTGATACAGATCGATCAGACCGCCGATCAGGTATGCGTAGTCGTCGAGAAACCCCTTTTCGACGGCCCGGCCGGCTCGGAAGTACCTCATCAGCCGGCCCTCCACACGGAGCGCTTCGAGCACGAATCGGGCCGCCTTCTCAGCCGCCGTGACGTATCTCGACTCGCCCAGCACGGCGCCGCCATAGGCCATCGCGGAGATCATCAATCCGTTCCAGCCCGTGATGATCTTGTCGTCCCGGTGCGGACGAGGTCTCGCGCTGCGGTGTTGCAGAAGCTTCTCGCGAGCGTCGGCCAGTTCGGCTTCGATTTGCGTCAATTTGTCCGCCGGCTCGTCGTCGGACTTGGCGCGCGAGCGAGCAAGATACGGGACGTTCCTTCCATTCTCGAAGTTGCCTTTCTTCGTGATTCCATAGCGTTCACAGAAAAGCGCGGCCTGGCGTTGCGAGAGGATCGATTCGATCTCGGCCTGCGTCCAGACATAGAAGGCGCCCTCCCTGCCTTCGCTGTCGGCGTCCTCGGCGGCGTAGAACCCACCGCCGGAGTCGGTCAGGTCACGCAGCACGTAGTCGAAAACCCCGCGCGCCACCGATGCGTATCGCTCGCGGCCCGTCGCCTGGAACGCCTGGACGTAGACCTGGCCCAGCAACGCCTGGTCGTACAGCATCTTCTCGAAGTGCGGCACCCGCCATTGCCGGTCGGTCGCGTAGCGGTGGAACCCGCCGCCAAGGTGGTCGTGGATGCCTCCGGCGGCCATGGCGTCCAGCGTCGCGGTGACCATGCGCACGGCCTGTTCGTCGCCCGTGCGGTGCGCGTAGCTCAACAGAAACGCGAGCGTGCCGGGCTGCGGGAACCTGGGCGCGTCGCCGAACCCGCCATGCGACTCGTCGAAGGAGCGGGACAACACCGCAAAGGCCCTCTCCGCCGCATCGGCCGTGCGTGCGGCGGCTGGAACCTTCAGCGCGCCCGTCATCTCCAGCTTCAGCAGCGATTCGGTGACCTTCTGCGCCGATTCGAGCAGCTCCCGTCGCTTGTCGCGCCAGGCCTGGGCGATGGCCAGAAGCACCTGCTGAAAACTGGGCCGGCCGTACATGCTGGTCGGCGGAAAGTACGTCCCGCCATAGAAGGGCGCGCCCTGCGGAGTCAGGAACACCGAGAGCGGCCACCCTCCCGAGCCGGTCATCATCTGGACCGCTTTCATGTAAGTCTCGTCGACGTCGGGCCGCTCCTCGCGATCCACTTTGACGCAAACGAAGTGATTGTTGAGCACGGCCGCCGTCGCCTCGTCTTCGAAGCTCTCTCGCTCCATAACGTGACACCAGTGACACGTGGAGTAGCCGATCGAAAGGAACACCGGCTTGTCGCGGCGGGCGGCGCAGGCGAAGGCTTCATCCCCCCACGGGTACCAGTCCACGGGGTTCCTCGCGTGCTGAAGCAGATAGGGGCTGGTCTCGTGAGCCAGCCGATTGGCACCCCCGGCAGCGCGTGGTCCTGCGGTCATGGACGCCCCCCTGTACGAGACAATGTCGATTCGCCCCTGCGGTTACGTGATTTGTTCCAACGACTGGACGAGGATGCGAACGTGCTTCATCTCCTCCTGGATGACCTCTTCTATCGTCCGGCGGTCGGTCTCCTGTGGGACAAAGTCCTTCAGTCCGGTGTAGTAGACGATCGAGTCCTTTTCCTTCTCGATGGCCAGCCGCAAGACATCGGCCCTGCTCTCGTTGCCGGTAAGCTCCTGGCTCGGGTCGGGCTGGATCCCGAAGACCGCCAGTCCCGCCATCGCCCGCGCATCGGGCACGTCGACCCGATTGGGTTCTATCTGTCCAAGCCGCCAGTGCTCGGCGGCCAGGCGCTCGCGCATCTGCCGGAACACCTCGATATGCTTGCTTTCCCACTGGGCCAGTTGGACGAAGAGGGTGCTGACGCTCGCATCGTCGCACAGACCCGCCGCCCGGCGGTAGAACTTCACCCCGTTTCGCTCGATTTTCTCGGCGATTTCGAGCACCTCGTAGCCGCTCATTCCCACGTCCATCGCTCTGACTCCCACATCCGAACCGATCCCGGTGCCCGACAAGAATTCCGCGCACCGCCCATTCTATCAGCTCTTTATAGGCCGCCAAGGCCCGCCCGGTTCAGAAATGCGCCGGTTGCCTCTGGTCAAATTGCCCCCAGTCCGGTAGACTATCAGTATCACTATGGACGAGATTCGGAGAAGGTTGGCCCATATCGAGGCGCAGCTCAGCGGGCAGAGTCTGCATGCGCGACTGATCGACACCGCCGGCTTGTTCTTTCCGGCGGTCGGTCTCATGGCAGGCATTGTCGTCCAGCGCGCGATGACGGCATGGCTCGAACCGGCCGATTTGTCGGAGCGGCTGCGCCCGGAGACCGTTACGCCGATGCTCCTGACGGCAGCCCTCTGCGTCGGGATGGCCTGCACATGTCGCCGGCTCCGGCCCCCGGTCGCGGCGTGGGGCGCGCTGCTCTGCTTCCTGGGACTCGGCGTCATACGCCTGGACGCCTATCAGACAGCCGGCGTCAACGACATTCGTCAGTTCGTGGGCGCCGAGCGGGTCCTGGCGACCCTACGCGGACGTATTCTCACACAGCCGTTGCGCATCCGGGAGGACTGGTGCTTCGCCGCGCTGACGTTTACCGATCCGCCGACGGCCTTCTATGTGAACGTAGACGAGATCAAGACCGGCAGCGGCTGGGTCGATGCGCACGGTGTGGTGCGCGTGCAGATCGACGAACCGGCGCTGAATCTGAGAGTCGGTGACGCCATCCAGGCCTACTGCTGGCTGTACCGATTTGAGAAGCCAAGGAACCCGGGGCAGTTCGATCTGGCCGCACACCTGGCGCGCCGCAACATCTATGTCGGCGCCTCGGTCCCGTCGGCAGACGCAATCGAGAGGCGCGACGCCAATCGTGCGAGCCTGCCGGCCCGTCTGCGCACGCGATTCAGCCAGGGCGCTTCCGCAGCGCTGCTGTGCGGCGCGGCGTCCGTGGACGACCCTCACGGTCTGGCGGAGGCTCTGCTGTTGGGCAACCGGGACCGAATCGACCGGCAGACGTACGAGGCATTTCGCCGGACGGGATTGCTCCATCTGGTCAGCCTCTCCGGCATGCACCTGGGCATCTTCGCCGGGGCGATCTGGTGGCTGGGCAAGACGGCCGGCCTGATGAAGCCGGGACGCGCCGTCCTGTGCGCTGTGGCCGTCGCCGCGTTCCTGCTGACCGTCCCGGCGCGGGCGCCCACCGTTCGCGCGGCGATCATCGTCTGGGCCTTCTGCGCCGCCGTCCTGGCACGCCGTCGCACCAGCGCGCTGAACGCCTTGTGCCTGGCCGCAATTATCCTGTTGCTGATCCAACCGACCCAGTTGTTCGAGGCGGGCTGGCAGTTGTCATTCGCGGCTGTAGCGGGCATTCTCGCGCTGACCGGCCCCATCGAGCGCTTCATCCACGATCTCACGCGCAACTGGTTTCACTGGCAGGACGTGTCCCTGGGCTTGCCCTCGCGCGCGATCAAGCGGATCGGCAGTAGTTCAATCGGGCTTTTCGCGGCCGGCACAGGCGCCTGGCTCGGCGGTGCGGGGATTCTGCTATACCACTTCGGGACGGTCACACCGCTGGCCAGTCTCTGGACGGTGCTGGTCTTTCCTCTGGTGTCTGCGATCCTGACGATCGGCTTTGTGAAGATCATCCTGTTCTTTCTGTTGCCGAGCCTGGCCGCCGTCCTGGGAGTGCTTCTGACGCTGTGCACGAACCTGCTCGCCCAGATCGTGACGCTCTTCAGCCGCCTGGACGCCAACACGATCGTCATCGGTCGCGTCACGATCGGACTGATCGTGGCCTACTACGGGCTGGTGCTCTTCACCTGCTTCGGGCGCGTTCGCCGGGCCTACCTGAAGCAGGTCCTGTGCGCCGTGCTGGCCGTGGTCTTGCTTGCCTGGATCGGCACGGTGAAATGGAGCCGCACCCATCGAGATCATCTGCAAATGACCTGCCTGGACGTGGGGCACGGCCAGGCGATCGTCATCCAACTGCCCGGCGACAAGACCGTCCTCTTCGACGCCGGCTCGATGTACCACCGGGACATCGGGTCGCGCATCGTAGTGCCCTTCCTGAACTCCGTGGGCATCGCACAACTCGAAGCCATCGTTGTCAGTCACGGCGACATCGACCACGTCAACGGAATCCCGGAGATCGTGGATGGCTGTACGGTCCGTCACGTGTATGCCGGCGAGGCGTTCGGCGTCCCGTCCGAGAGCGATCCGACAGCGGACCTGCTGACCGAATCCCTGCGTCACAGAGGGCATCCGATAGAACCTGTGCCGACGATTCTCGATGCCGGACCCGCGACGGTTCGTACGCTCTGGCCTCCCGACGACCCATCGTGCATGCGCCAACTGAGCGACAACGACCGTTCCCTGGTCCTGCTCATCGAATTCGCGGGCGTGAAGATTCTCCTGTGTTCGGACATCGAGGAGTTCGCCCAGCAGCAGCTTCAGGTCCGATATCCCGATCTGAGAGCGGACATTGTGGTGGTTCCGCATCATGGTTCGGCGACCACGCCCGACGAAGGGTTCCTGGAGAGCCTTGGACCCGGAGTGCGGATTTGCAGTTGCGACCGAAAGCAGTACGGGCGCAGGGGCCATTCGGCCGAAGAAGAAAATGCCGGCGGATTCGCAACCGCTCAGAACGGCGCGATTGGCGTTTGCGTCGATAGCAGCGGTGTGGTATCAACGGCACGGCAGATTGAACATCCAGAAGGAGATTAGGCCAATGACGAATCGTCGCCACGTGTGGACAACCACCACCTTGATGATCACCCTCGTAGTCCTGTCCTGGACGACCCTGTCAGCAGCGGAGGTCTTCAACTATCCGACCCCTCAGACGGACCCGAACGACATCAGCTTTTACCAGGCGCCGGCCAGGATGCAGTCGTATCCGGCCGACGCCGCCCGGGTCCGAAACGTCATTCTCTGCATCGGCGACGGCATGGGCCTGAGCCAGGTGACACTGGCGCGCATGAAGGCGATCGGCGCCGAGGGCAAGATCCACACGCAGCGTCTGCCGGTCCATGGCCTGATTTCCACTCACTCGGCCAACAAGCTGGTGACGGACTCGGCGGCGGCAGGAACCGCCCTCGCTTGCGGGACCAAGACCAACAACGGGATGATCGGCATGGCGCCCGATGAGACGCCCTATTACAGCATCCTGGAGGCGGCACAAGCCAAGGGCATGGCGACCGGCCTGGTCGTCACCTGCACGATGTCACACGCCACGCCCGCATCGTTCGGTTCGCATGTCAAGAGCCGCAAGATGGAACCCGAGATCGCCGAGCAGTTGATCGGCAATCGGATCAACGTCCTGTTCGGCGGAGGACGCAAGTACTTCCTGCCCAAATCCCATTCCGACAGCGGGCGAAAGGACGACCGAGACCTGCTGGCCGAGGCCCAAGACGCCGGATACACCGTCATCGGAACCGCCAACCAGTTGCGATGGGTTCGCGGGCCGCTCGTGCTGGGTCTGTTCCAGCTCGACGGGCTGAAGACTCTCTCGCCGGAACCGATGCTGGCGGAGATGACGAAGAAGGCCATCGACATCCTCGACGAGACCGCGACGGACTCGCGGAAATACGGCCGGGGCTTCTTCCTCATGGTCGAGGGCAGCCAGATCGACTGGGCCTGCCACGCCAACAATGCCAAAGCCTGTGCGCGGCAGGTCTTGCTGTTCGATGAGGCGGTTCGCACGGCGGTGGACTTCGCCATCGCCGATGGACGCACTCTCGTAGTCGTCACCGCCGACCATGAGACCGGCGGGCTGACCATCCCCGAAGGGAGCCTCAAGGGCGACGAAATCAAGGTGCACTGGTCGACCAAGGGACACAGCGCCTCGCCCGTGCCCGTATACGCGATCGGACCGAAGTCCGAGCGATTCGGGGGCGTTTACGATAACACGGAGATCCCACAGAGAATCGCTCAGGCGCTGGGAATCAAACCGTTTCCGCAGGCCAGAAAATGAGAGACCCGCGCATCATACGAATGGATGCCACGCACGCGCCTGCCGTTCAGGCAGGGGACAAGGTCCGCAAGGGACAGAATCTGTGTGCGGGGGAAGTCGAGAGTACCTGCATCTGTCCGATCACAGGGACTGTCGCGGAGGTTCGGTTTGACCCGGCGCAGCACGAGTTCGTGGTCACGATAGCGCCGACCAAGCGGGGCTGAGATTCCGTGTCCCGCAGAGCGGGCACTCGAGCGCGTCGCGTCATCGCATGTGGACGACGATCTCGACGCGTCGGTTCTTGGCCTTGCCGGCAGAGGTGGTGTTCGGCGCGACCGGCCGGGCCGGGCCACACCCGGCGGCGCGAACCTGGCCGTCGGGGATGCCTTGGGCCATCAGGTAGCGTGCCACCGAGAGCGCCCGCTCGGCGGACAGCTCCCAGTTGTCTTTCCACAGGTCCTTGGTCTTGGCGATGGGGTCGGTGTCCGTGTGCCCGACGACGTCGATCTCCTTGCCGGAGTACTTCGATTTCAGGACGGACAGGATATGGTCGAGTTCGGCGCTGGTGGCGCTCTTCAGCTCCGCCTTGCCCGACTCGAAGAGGATCGTGTTGGGCAGGGTCACGGTGATCGTCCCGGCCGCCGGATCGAAAGCCACGTCATAGCCCTCGCCGAAACCGGTCGCCTCGGCCGGAGTCTGGT
This sequence comes from uncultured Pirellulales bacterium, assembly GCA_964579055.1. Classification (GTDB taxonomy): domain Bacteria; phylum Planctomycetota; class Phycisphaerae; order Sedimentisphaerales; family Anaerobacaceae; genus Anaerobaca. The sequence continues at coordinate 15,537 of CAZOFX010000084.1, read as the reverse complement.
TCAGTTCCTCGATCTGGCGGCGCAGATCGTCGATAGTCTGCTGGTCCTGGCTGATCTTCTGGGCCAGTTTCTGCTTGTCGTTCTGGAGGTTCTCGAAACGCCCTTTGAGGTTCTGGTGCTCGACGTTGAGGTAGTCGTACTTCTTCTTGTAATCGGTGCAGCCGGAAACCAGAGACAGCCCAACAACCAACAGCAGCGGGACGATCGCTTTGACCTTGACGACGTGCATTCGAGACCTCCTTGCAATCCTATGAACGCAACTGTGCCCTCTCAGTGCAAGAAAAGAAAGGCAAATTCCTTTACGATCCGATCGTGGAGAATCATAACCGTCAAGACAGCTAAAGACAAGAAAGGACCGTAGGGAATCTGGCGAATTTTTTTGAAAAACGTCTGGAAGAGCGCCCAGCCCAAGCCGAAGAACGGGGCGACGAAGAACGCAACGACCACCATCACCGGGCCGATCACCGCTCCGGCGGCGCCCATCAGGTGGACGTCGCCCAGTCCCATGGCTTCCTTGCCGAATGCGAGCGTCCCGAGGACCCGCGTCGCCCAGACGACGGCGCAACCGACAAAGTAGCCAAACAGGCTGCCCAGGAACCCGGCGACCGCGGGGTTCGCCAGGAGGCCGGCCCACCAGGTCGCGACCGCCGCCGGCCGGGTCAACACAACGTTCGCCGCGATCGCCCCGAGCACGATGGGCGTCAGGAAGATGACCTCTCGCATCGCTTCGAGGCGATGGTTGAACTCGGGATCGTCGGCAAACGGGAAGGCCCCCTTCTCGATCTCGGGCTTCTCGTCGGCGGGCTTGGCCTGCGCCTGCGACTCGGGCGCCTGGTAGCTGCGATGGATCAGACCCGCCTTGAGAAGCAGCAGGCTGATCGCCAGACCGATTCCCGCGCCGAGCGCCAGCGCGCCGGTTCCCGGCGAGGCAACCGGCAACAGCGCAAAGGCTTTGATGACATCCGGGTCGATCACATACCCACCGACCGTTGAGCCGACGAACCCTACGGTGGTGGCCGCCCAACAGATCGACAGTGGGATGATCCAAAGCTCCAGGTCGATCCCCGAGCCGGCGATGAACGCCGCCAGCAGGGCGACGTGAACGACATAGACGAACCGGCCGTTCGGCACCTGCATGCCCTGCCGCAGCGGCGAATGAAAGTAGACCAGGTACAGTCCGAGAAAAACCAGGCCGGTGAGCAGTTCCACGACGAAGTACCGCGGCGAGATCCGCATGCCGCAATGGCGGCACCTGGCTCGCAGGACGAGCCACGAGACCAGCGGAATGTTGTCGTAGAAGCGGATGGGCTTGCCGCAGCCCGGACAGGCCGAGCCGGGGCTTACCAGCGACTTCTCACGCGGCAGGCGGTAGATCACGACGTTGAGAAAGCTGCCGATGCAGCAGCCGAACGCAAACGTGAACGCACTGATGATCCATTCCTGTGCCGCCACATCGCCTCCCATGCCAGCGTGGACGTTCTGCCGTTCGTAGGAGCGAATGATGATTCGCCCCTACGTTACTTGCCGCCCTTCTGCTCCCGACGCCCGACCGCTCCGGCCACCCTCATCGGCAGCCCGAACAGCCGAATGAAGCCCTTCGCGTCGGTCGGATCGTATTCGGCGCCCATCTTGAAGCTGGCCAGGTCCGCCTGGTAGAGACTGTGCGGGCTCTTCATGCCGGCCGGCGTGCAGCGGCCCTTGAACAGCTTGACCCGCACGTCCCCCACGACACTGCGCTGCGTGACGTTGATGAAGGCGTCCAGCGCCTCGCGCAGCGGGCTGAACCACTGGCCGTAATAGACCAGCTCGGCATACTTCAGCGCCACCTGCTGCTTGTAGTGCATCGTTTCGCGCTCCATCGTCAGGCTTTCGAGGGCGGCGTGGGCGGTCATCAGGATCGTCCCGCCGGGCGTCTCGTAGACCCCGCGCGATTTCATGCCCACGAGGCGATTCTCCACGACGTCCACCTGGCCGATGGCGTGCCGGCCGCCGATTTCGTTGAGCGTCTCGATCATCTTGACGCCGCTGGTCAACTTGCCGTCGAGCCGAACCGGGACGCCCTCGTGGAACCCTATCGTCACATAGTCGGGCTTGTCCGGCGCGCGGCTGACCGGCTGCGACATTACGAACAGCTCGTCCTTGGGCTCGTTGGCGGGGTCTTCGAGGTCCGCGCCCTCGTGGCTGATGTGCCAGAGGTTGCGATCGCGGGAGTAGATCTTCTTCTTGCTCTGCTCGATCGGGATATTGTGCTTCTGGGCGTAGTCGACCGCCGCCTCGCGGCTGGTCAGCTTGAAGTTCGGGTCTTTCCACGGCGCGACGATCTCCAGCGTCGGGTCCAGGGCCATGAAGGTCAGCTCGAATCGGACCTGATCGTTGCCCTTGCCCGTGGCGCCGTGCGCGACCGCAGTGGCCTTCTCGGCGTGGGCGACGTCCACCTGGTGCTTGGCGATCAGAGGCCGGGCGATGCTGGTGCCCAGCAGGTAGCCGTTCTCGTAGATGGCGCCGCTCTTGAGCATCGGCCAAAGGTAGTCTTCGACGAACTCCCGCCGCAGGTCCTTGACGATGCACTTGGTCGCGCCGCTGGCCAGAGCCTTCTTCTTGATGCCCGCCAGCTCGTCGCCCTGCCCCAACTCGGCGGCAAACGCGATGACGTCGTACCCGTACGTTTCCTTCAGCCAGGGCAGGATCACGCTCGTATCGAGCCCGCCGCTGTATGCCAACACGACCTTCTGCTGTTGCTTCTTCGCCATAGTGATATCCTCAAATGCCAGGAGTCTGGTGAAAAGGCGGATTATACGCACACCCCGGGCGTGATTCAACGGAATATCGCAGGTGGACACTCTGCAAAGGCGGATGGCCGGAACTCGGCCCCGATCTCCTCTTCAGGCGGCACACTCGCCCTGCGGCTTCTGTGCCCAGCCGCCGGGACTGTCCCCGCGCCGGTCGCGGCTGTAGTAGAAATACAGCGACAGGTCCACCGCCACCAAGACCATGTTCAGGGCATACAGGGCGATGATCCAGTCGAAGGACTGCGAGACCTTGTAGATCACGCCGTTGAGGTAGCCGAAACAGACGATCGCCATGAACAGCGGGCTCTTGCCTTCGACCTTCCGGGTGCGCAGCGACTTGGCAATCGAGATCGGCCAGCTCACCCCGAAACAGACCAGCATCGCCGCTTCAAATACGGACATATCGCGGAACTCCTCACCCACAACCCAACAATCGCAAAGGGGCACCCTTCTCGCATGCCAAGTGCTCGCGCACAGAGCGGCACACTGCCGGCAGGACACCCTATCTCCGGCGGCCGGGATATGCGGGGCGCACAGACCCTGTGAGACACAGCGGCGTGCCCGCCTGTGCGTATTCCTGCGTAGGGGCGAATCATGATTCGCCCCTACCCTGCCGCCTTCGGTCACTCCATCTGCTCGACGAGGTAGTTCTGGAGGCCAAGCTGCTTGATCTGGTCGAGCTGCATCTCGATCCAGTCGATGTGTTCCTCTTCATCGTGGAGAATGGACACCAGCAGCTCGCGCGTGCCGTGGTCCCCGGCATCGCCTGCCAACCGGATGTCGGCGTTGTAATCCTTGATGGCGGTTTCTTCCGCCTTCCAGTCGTTCTTGAGCTGCTTCTCCACGTCGGGGCCGATGCTGATCTTGTTCAGCTTGCTGACGGTGGGCTTGCCTTCGAGGAACAGGATTCGCTCGATCAGCTTCTCGGCGTGTTTCATCTCGGCGATGGCCCGCTTCTCGATAGCCCCATGAAGGCGTCCATAGCCCCAGTTTGCGCACATCTCGGCATGGACCATGTACTGATTGATCGCGGTCAACTCGTCGGCCAGCCGGGCATCCAGCGCCGCAATGACTTTCTCGTTTCCCTTCATCGGTGTTTCTCTCCTTACCTGTGTGTATTCCATCTGCCCCCGCGGGCAGTTCTCGGCCGCGCGGCACGCGCACGCGCACGCGATACTAACGCCCCGGCCAAGATGACGCAAAGAGGGGAATTCCCTGATTTTCGACAAAAAAGACGATGGTCCGGCGTCAGTCGATTTCCCTGATTTTCATGTTGCGGAAGTAGATCGGCGCGCCCGCATGCTTGCCCTGGAGCCCGATGTTGCCATGCGTGGGCAGCTCGGCGAAGGGCGTGCTCAGCCAGGACGGGATCTCGCTGCCGTCCGGGTTGGTCTTGGCGCTGGTCCACAGAGCCATGTTCATCACCGAGACCGTCTCGCCATTGATCATGACGTAGATCATCTGATCGCGGCAGGTGACAGTCATGCGGTTCCACTCGCCGGGCCTCTTGACCATGCTCTTGGTCGGCGCCAGGTGGCCGAAGATCGCACCGCAGTGCCACGTGGCGGGCTGCTTGGCCCATTCCTCCGAGAAATCGTCGGCGATCTGGATCTCGACGGAATTGGGAATCCAGTCCTGCATGTTGGTGCAGTAGACAATCACGCCGCTGTTGGTGCCTTCGGCGGTCTTGAACTCCAGATCGAGGATGAAGTTGTCGTAGTCCTTCTTCGTCCAGATCGCCTCGTCCTTGCTGGCGGTCAGGACCCCCTCGTCGAACGTCCAGACGCCCTCGGGATACGTCGCATCGGACAAGTCGGGGGCAAACAGGTTGTTCCACGAACTGACTTTCGGGTGCGTCTTGGGCGGCACGGCGAGGTTCTGACTGCACGACGACAACAGGAGACTGCCACCGACCACCGCCAACACCACTGCCTTCTTCATTTCCTTGCTCCTTCAGAAGAACCGACACTTGCCTCGATTCGGCGCCCTATGGCGCGGACCGGCGGGACATTCTACCGCCCCGCCCTGGCCACCGCCAGCGCCAACCGTCCCACTCCGTGAGGTATCCGCGCAACGCCCGAGACACACTCGCAGGAGGAAGGACCATCTACACGCGGACGCTTCGCACGGTCTCGAAAGCGATGGCCGCCAGGATGACCGAGCCGCCCAGGACGGTGCGCAGCGCCAGGGCTTCGTCGTGGATCAGGTAACCGAAGAACGCCGCGTAGAACGGCAGCAGCGTCGCGATGATCCCGACCGTCTTGGCGCTGAGGTGCTTGAAGCTGGCGGAGAACAGCGTGTGCGGAACCGCCGTGAAGACCACGCCCAGCAGGAGCAGCAGGCCACCCATGCGAGGTGTCCAGGCCGCGCGGTCGATGAACAGCCACGGCAGCAGCACCAGCCCCGTCACCAGCATCTGCCAAAACATCAGCACGCTGCCGGTGTACTGATGGACGTACTTGCGCGTCAGCAGATTGCGGGCCATGAAGAACAGGCCGGAGATCACCCCCAGCACGATTCCCTGGGTCGTCGTGTCCGACAGGCTCATCGCGGGCGTCATGATCGCAATCCCAAGGAAGACTACGGACGCCAGGAGGACATCGGACTTTCGCAGACGCTCCGAGAAGAGGAACGGCTCGATGATCGCCGTGATGACCGGATACGTGTGCAGCGACAGGATCGCCACCGCGGCGGTGGAGACCTTCAGCGCCTGGAAGTAGGTCAGCCAGTGGGCGCAGAGCAGCAATCCGAGCGTGAGCATCAGCCCGTAGTGCCGGCCCCCGCCGGCCTTCAGCGGCCTTCGCAGAGCCGCCAGCATGGCCACCAGGGCCGCCGCCCCGATCAGCGACCGCAGACAGATGATGTGCGGCACGGGCAGCGAGATGCCCTTGGCGAACATCGCGGTGCCGCCCCACATCAGGACGGCGACATTGAGCTGAATGAGGCTGATCTTCCTGGGCTGCATATCACGTCACGAGACCACCGAACGGCCCCTTTATGCTTTATGCCCACGACAAAAACAAGGATGAAATCGCTCCACCGTTCCAAGGCATGGCCGCGTCAACACTTGCCTGCGGCGGAGAAAACCCGCATAATTCTCCTATAGGACCTGTCCGGGTGACGCAGGATGCGAACCACCCGAGGGCGGGTCCGTCGAACATGCTGGTGACCGCAAGAGGAAAGGACGCTGCGATGCGACAGTGGACATTGATTCTCCTGCCGATGCTCTGGGCTGCCCTGTGCCAGGGAGCGCACGAGCCGGACCTTCTCATCTGCGATTTCGAGGCCAACGACTACGCCGGCTGGGAGGCCACGGGCGACGCGTTCGGCAACGCTCCGGTCCGAGGCGCCCTGCCCGGGCAGTTGGCGGTGACCGGCTTCGTGGGCCGCGGCCTGGTCAACAGCTTTCGCGACCGTGACGCGTCGACGGGCACACTGACGTCGCCGCCGTTCCAGATCGAGCGCCGCTACATTCACTTCCTGATCGGCGGAGGCGGCTATCCCCGCCTGACCTGCATGGACCTGATCGTCGACGGCAGGATGGTCCGCACGGCCACCGGGCGCAACAACCGCCCCGGCGGCTCCGAGCGATTGACCGCACGGTTCTGGGATGTCTCCGACCTCGTGGGCAAGACCGCACAGCTTCGCATCATAGACAACCACACGCGTCTCTGGGGCCACATTACCATCGATCATATCTTCCAGGCGAATTCGAAGGACGATTTCGACCAGAGCAAGGAGCTTCTGCTCAGCGCGCGATACCTCAACTTCCCGGTCAAGAACGGCGCCGCCAAGCGGCGCGCCCGGGTCGTCATCGACGGGCGTGTCGTCCGCGAATTCGAGATCGAGCTGGCCGACGTGAGCCCGGACTTCTGGGTCTTCCTGGACATCAGCGCGTTCCAGGGCAAGACAGCCACCATCGAGGTGGACGGCCTGCCTCGTTCCTCACGCGGCCTGCACCTCATCAGCCAAGGCGATGAGATTCGAGGCGCCGAGAACCTCTATCGCGAGAAGCTCCGGCCGCAGTTTCATTTCACCTCGCGACGGGGCTGGAACAACGACTCCAACGGCCTGGTTTTCCACCAGGGCCAATACCACCTTTACTACCAGCACAATCCCTACGGCGTCCAGTGGGGCAACATGCACTGGGGCCACGCCGTCAGCACCGACCTGGTCCACTGGACCGAGCTTCCGATTGCGCTGTATCCGCAGCAGTTCGGCGACTGGGTCTTCTCGGGCAGCGCCGTGGTCGACGTGAACAACACCGCCGGCTTCCAGAAAGGCGACGAGCCGCCCATCGTGGCCGCCTACACCAGCACCGGACGAGGCGAGTGCATCGTCTACAGCAACGACGGCGGCGCGACCTTCACCGAATACGAGGGCAATCCGGTCGTCAAGCACCAGGGGCGCGACCCGAAGGTCATCTGGTATGGGCCCGGAAGGCACTGGGTCATGGCGCTGTATCACGAGGTCGACAACCAGCGCACCATCGCGTTCTACACCTCCGAGGACCTGAAGAACTGGCAGTACGCCAGCCAAATCGAAGGCTTCTTCGAATGTCCCGAGATCTTCGAGCTGCCGGTCGACGGCAAGGCCGACGACAAGCGATGGGTCCTCTACGCCGGCGACGGCGACTACCGGATCGGCTCGTTCGACGGCAAGACCTTCACGCCGGAATCGGACAAGACCAAGTTCAGCCATGGCAACTGCTTCTACGCGTCCCAGACGTACAGCGACATCCCGCCCGAGGATGGGCGGCGCATCCAGATCGCCTGGGGGCGGGTCGAGGCGCCGGGCATGCCGTTCAACCAGATGATGCTGTTCCCCGTCGAGCTGACGCTTCGGACCACGGAGGAAGGACCGCGACTGTTCGCGGCGCCCGTCCGGGAAGTCGAGAAGCTTCAAGAGCCGCACCGGGGCTGGACGAACGAGAAACTGACGCCACGAAAGGACCTGCTCTCCGGCGTCAAGGGCGAGTTGTTTCGCGTTCGCGCCCGCTTCGAGCCGGGGCAGGCCCAGCGCGTGACCCTGGACGTTCGAGGCGTCCGCATCGTGCTCGATACGCAGAAGAATCAGCTCTCGTGCCTGGACAAGACCGCCCCGCTGTCGCCCGAGGACGGCAGGATCGCGCTGGACGTCCTGGTCGATCGCACCTCGATCGAGATCTTCGCCAACGACGGCGGCGTCTATATGCCGATGGGCGTGAAGTTCACCGACGAGAACCGGTCTCTGGGCTTCTTCTGTGAGGGCGCCCCGATCACGGTCCACTCGCTCGAAGTCTTCGAGATCGCCTCGATCTGGCCATAGCCTACGTCGCCCTCCCGACCGGCACACGATGAATACGCCGCAAGAATCGCAGGTGATTCTTCCTCTGTGAACGCTGCGCTTTTTTTCGCAAGCGCCCTTCGATCCGCTGAACTGGAAATGCCCCCGCAAAGTAGGATCAATCAAGTCTGATATATTGAAGACTGCGAATCCTGTTGCGTTTCATGCGGGCAACCATGTGTGAAGGGAGGCATGAGTTATGGCAAGATTGCGAATCGAGAGCGTGGGGGTCGTATTGGCAGCGTTGTTCTTCCTGGCCGGCGCCGCGGCGCAGGCTCAGGCGCCCGACGTGGCCTGGACGTTCGGCGCGATCGGGTCGTCTTCGTACCGGCTGGACGCGTTCACACCGGCCGGAATCGAGTTCGGCACGATCGGCAGCGCGGACCCCACACTGCCCCTGGCGTTGGGCAAACGATACCAGGTCAAGGTGACCGATTACACGATGCATCCGTTCGAGGTGATCGCCAAATCGCCGTCGCCGACACAGGACAAGGTGCTGCTGTCGATGTCGATCGCCGGACCGTCGGAAGCCGATCCGAAGGTCAACTGGCAGGATGATGGTCGAGGAACCGTCGCGTTCACACTGGCGGCCGAGTTGTACCAGGCGATGACCGACTCGGGCCGGACGCCGGGCTATCGGTGCCGGCCGCACTTTATGGAGATGCGAGGCGATTTCACCGTTGCCGGCCTGCCCCTGGCCGACACCATCCAGCCGTCGCCCATCCGAATCGACCTGGCGACCGTCGCCTCGGGTTTGATCGCCCCCGTGGACCTTCAGCCTGACCCGGCCGTCGCCGGACGGCTCTACGTTGTCGATCAGGCGGGGCTGATTCGGACCATCGATCAGGGACAGCTTCTCGAAACGCCCTTCCTCGACGTACGAGACCGCCTCGTCCAGCCTTTGGGCATTCTCGGCAGCTTCGATGAGGACGACTACGACGAACGAGGTCTCCTGGGTCTGGCGTTCCATCCGGGATTCGCCGACCCGAGCAGCCCCGGCTACCGCACGCTCTACACCTACACGAGCGAGCCGGTCAGCGGCCCCGCCGATTTCACCCTGGACCTGGCTTCCGAGGAGGTGAATCACCAGAGCGTCGTAACGGAATGGCAGTTGGCCCGGGTGCAAAACGTGGTCGATCCGAGCACCGCCCGCGTGGTGCTGCGAATCGATCAGCCGCAGTTCAACCACAACGGCGGCTATCTCGCCTTCGGCCCGGACGGCTATCTCTACATCGCCCTGGGCGACGGCGGCGCCGCGAACGACGCCGGAGCGGGCCACGGCCCCGACGGCAACGGTCAGAACATCCACACCGTTCACGGGAGCATCCTGCGGATCGATCCCTTGCCGCCGGCCTCGACGCCCGACAGCCGCAACGCCGCGAGCGCCAATGGGCAGTATCGCATCCCCTGGGACAACGAGTTTGTGGGCATCGACGGCGTCGATGAGATCTTCGCGTACGGCTTCCGTAACCCGTATCGCTTCAGCTTTGACCAGCTCACCGGCGCCCTGATTGTTGCGGACGTCGGACAGGGCCACGTCGAAGAGATCAACATCGTGCGCAAAGGCGGCAATTACGGCTGGAAGATCAAAGAGGGTGACTTCCTCTTCGACCCCGAGGATATCGCGGTCGGCGTGCCGTTCGAGGACCCTGCCCTGATCGATCCGGCCGCCCAGTACGACCACGACGACGGCCTGGCGGTGGTGGGCGGATTCCTGTACTTCGGAACGCAGGTGCCCCAGTTGCGGGCGCTGTACGTATTCGGCGACTTCTCCCGCGCGTTCAGCGCGCCCCAGGGCCGGCTCTTCGTCGCCAACCTCTGGTCCGGACAGATCGAGGAGCTGCTCATCGGCAACGAGCAGCAGCCTCTCGGCTTGTTCGTCAAAGGAATGGGGCAGGACCGCGACGGTGAGGTCTACGTCCTGGCCAGCACGGCGCTGGGTCCCTACGGCGACACGGGGGTCGTATTCAAGATCGTCGCGGCCCCCAATCCGTAGCACAGACAGCGGGACACACCACGGCAGGGACGCTCGTCAACGACGGACAAACGCGAGCGTCCTTGCCGATCGAGGGCTTGGAGGCGACGATCAGCCGAAGAGCTTGTGCCGGAAGACAAAGAAGACGGCGCCGAAGATGCACAGGCCCGCCCAGAGGTAGTCCAGCCGCACCTGCTCCTTCATGTAGAGGACCGAGAACGGGACAAAGATCGTCAGCGTGATGGCCTCCTGGAGGATCTTGAGCTGCCCGATGTTGAGTACCGTGTGCCCGATCCGGTTGGCCGGCACCTGGATCAAATACTCGAAGAAGGCGATCCCCCAGCTCACCAGCGCCGCGATGATCCACGGCCGATGCGACAGGTTCCGCAGGTGCCCGTACCAGGCGAACGTCATGAAGATGTTGCTGCAACACAGTAGCAGCGTCGTCGTCAGAATCACACGCATACACCCAAGCCCTTTGCCAGTCCAAGACCCCCAGCCCCCGCCGCGACCACCGCGACCGAGACGGCGAATATCAAACCCGAAATGCTGGGAATACACAAGGCCTCCCGTGTTGCCACGCGCTATTTCTTGCGGCGGGGTCTCGGGGTGGCGAGGCGGGTGATCTTGGCGAGCAGGTCGGGACGTTGGCGGTCGCGCAAGAATTCGGCGAGGAGCATGCGGTTCTCGCTCTGGTAGTACTGCATCAGCGCCGCCTGGAGGCGCTTCTCTTTGCGCGACGTGGGGACGTGGATCTTGCGTCCGGCGGCATCGACGCCGGAGACGTACATGGCGGTCGAGAGTGTCAGCGGGATCGGGACGAAATCCTGGACCTGGCGAGGACGCCACGAACGGGACAGGAGATATTCGGTCAGCTTCAGCGCATCCTCGGGCGTGCATGACGGGTGCGCGCTGATGAAGTACGGCACGAGGTACGCCTCCTTGCCGACCCGCCGGCATGACTCCGCGAACCGCTGCTCGAACTCCTCGAACACCTCGAAATGCGGTTTGCCCATGCGGTCCAGCACGTCCGGACAGTAGTGCTCCGGCGCGACTTTCAAATGGCCGCCGACGAAATGCTTCACGAGCATGTCGAGATAGTCGCGGCTTTGCAGGGCCAGATCGTGCCGGATGCCTGACGCGACGAACACATTGGTCCGCTTCGACCCATCCTGGCTCCAGCGGACGAAGGCCTCCATCATATCGAGCATCGGACCGTGGTCGAAATCACCCCGCCGGCAAGGCTTCGGGAACAAGCAACTGCTTCGCCCGCACGTGTCGCTCTGCGCACAGTCCATGCCGTACATGTTGGCCGACGGCCCGCCCAGGTCCTCGATCGTGCCGCGAAACTGCGGATGCCGGCGAAGCCCGTCCGCTTCAGCCAGAAGCGACGGCAGGGATCGCGAACGGATCTGCTTGCCCTGGTGACATCCGATCGAGCAGAACGAGCAGCCGCCGAAGCAGCCGCGATGCGTCGTGATGGAGAACTGCACCGGCGTCAGCGCCGGCACACCCCCGTCGCGGTCGTATCGCGGATGCGCCGCGCGGGCGAAGGGCAAGTCGTAGAGCGCATCCAATTCTTCGCTGCTGAGCGGCTCGGCAGAGGGCATCACCACGAGCGTGCATGGGTCCTGCTCCTGGACGACCGGTCGCCCTTGCAGCCCCGTCTGCGACTGGTACTGCTGATGGGTCGTGATGAACAGCGATTTGTCATCGTTCTGCTGCGACAGCGAGGCCAGGCGCACCGCGTGGTCGGGAACCGCGACCCCCTTGTGGGCGATGTACGCGGTGCCGGGAATGTCAGTTAACTCGCGAATCGACCGGCCCGCGTTCAGCCGGGCCGCGACTTCGGCCACGGCCCGTTCACCCATGCCATGGATCAGCAGATCCGCCTTGGCGTCGACCAGGACGGACCGCTTGAGCTGGTCTTCGATGTAGTCGTAATGGACCAGCCGCCGCAGACTGGCTTCCAGCCCGCCGAGCACGATGGGCACGTCGCGATAGGCCTCGCGGGCGCGGGCCGAGTAAACCTGCAGCGGCCGGCTCGGCCGCAGGCCCGTGACGCCGCCCGGGCTGTAGACGTCCTGACGGCGGCGATGGCCCAGCGACGCGTAGTCGTTCAGACGCGAATCAATGCAGCCGCTGGTAATCCCCCAGAACAGCCGGGGTTTTCCCAGTGCCCGGAACGGCTCGACCCTTCGCCAGTCCGGCTGAGCCAGGACGGCCACGCGATAGCCCAGCTTCTGGAGCCAGCGTCCGATCAAGGCCACGCCGAAGGACGGGTGGTCCACATACGCATCGCCCGTAATCAGGATGACGTCCACCCGGTCCCAACCCCGCCGGTGCAACTCCTCGGCCGTCGTCGGCAGGAATCGATCGATATACTCGGCGCTCTTGCTCATGGGACGATTATACCACAGGGCCGCCCGCTGTGTTCGAAGCTCCAACGATTGCCCCTCGCTTGCACGAAACGAATCTCCTGAAAAACCTTCGCACATGGACGACCGTTCTGCTATCATCGCTTTGGCTTCCTGATCTTAGCATTGTGCCCAGTCTTCGATCCGGATCGCCGCAGGAGCGTCGAGAATGACACATGACGAAGCGCTCATGCTGATCATCTCTTGTGCCGTGGTCGTCGAAATCGCCGCGACGTACCGCCACCTCCGGCAGATCCCGCATGCATTTCTCCTCCTCGGCAGTTTCGCCGGTCTGGCTCTGGGCAGCCTGTGCACCGTAGCGGAGGGCTTGCTCTGGGCCGAGCTGTTCAACTGGCTGGAGCACCTATCGCTGATGGCAGGAGCGATCCTGCTGGCGATGTGGTGCGCCCTGGTGTTCGGACCCTGGAACAGGAGGGTCCCTGATGCGTCCGATGGCATACCTTGACCTGATATCTTTTTCTGCCAGCGTAATCGCGGCGGCGTTTCTCGTTCGTGGTTGCAGGCGGGCGCGCTTCGCGCCGGCGGTCCCGATCCTCCTGGCCGTTCTGCTGGCTCTGATGGCGTGCTACCACGCCGCCCTTTTCCTGGAGTGGTCGGGCCTGGCCGCCGGACTCGACTGGGTGGAGGACATCGCCGGCCTCTTCATCCCCTTCACCTGGGCCTTCGTCCTGTACGCGTTCGTCAAGAACGCGGTGGAGGACGAGCTGCGGGCCAACCAGCAGAGGCTTCGATCCCTGGCGTCGGAGTTGTCTCTGGCCGAAGAGCGCGAGCGCCGGCGAATTGCCGCCGGCCTCCATGACTACGCCTGCCAGAACCTCGTCCTGTCCAAAATGAAGCTCCAGGGCCTGCCTGTGACCGAGACGGAGGAGATCGAAGGCGTCTGCGATACCATCGATAAGACAATCGAAAGCGTGCGCGGGCTGATCTTCGATCTCAGTTCGCCGACGCTGTACAAGTTCGGCCTCGAAGCGGCTGTCGCAGAGTTGCTGGAGGATCGGGTGAAGGCCCAGCACGGCATCGACTGCACCTTTCGCGACGACGGCGCCGCCAAACCGCTGGCAGAAGACGTCCGCATCGTGCTCTTCCAGTCCGTTCGAGAGCTGCTGTTCAATATCATCAAGCACGCGCAGGCTCACGCCGTGAGCGTGGACATCGGGCGTCTCGACGACTCGGTCCGAATCATGGTGGCGGACGACGGGATCGGCTTCGACGTGGAGGAGGCCCTGGCCGGTCCGTCCCGCCGTCAGGGGTTCGGCCTGTTCTACATTCAGGAGCGCCTGGATTTCCTCGGCGGCCGTCTCGACATGGAGTCCCACCCCGGACACGGAAGCCGATTCACCCTTCTCGCCCCTCTGGAAACAGAGACCGACGTCACCCGCCAGACCCACGACGGCACGCAGGACTCCGAGGGCTGACACTCCGCAGTATTCCCGCACAACCAGAACTCATACAGCGCCACGAGAACCAAGGAGAAAGTCGAATCCCGACACATCAGGTCCCCTCATGGGCGGTGGGCAACCTACGAACCATTGCACTCGCCCCATGTCACGACCTTGTCTTCGAGATCGACCACGATCCTCGCCTCGCAGCACCCTCCGTCCATGCCCGTGGTAAATCCGTCGCGCGGCGTGGTGTATTCGTCGGCGCACTGCGCGTTGCAGAGGAGGTACTTGCGTCCGGCCCTGAGGAAGCCACCGTACTCACGAGCATAGTGCGGAAGGTACTCGAGAACCGCGACGACGTAGAAACCGTCGCGCGTGGCGATGGGATCGCTGGCCCTGACCGCCGCTTCGAGGTCCAGATTCGCGATGTCATTGCCGTCCGCCGTCCAGACCCGATCGAATTCGATGCCGTGGCTGATGAGGAAGCCGCGCACTGTGGCCGGACGGGTAATGATGACCTCGTAAGGGCTGTGGCCATCCGCGTGCAGAACGATCATGTTGGGCTCATCCGCAGGTCGCATGCACTCTGCCGGCGTCAACCCAAGGTCGTTCCTGGCTTCCAGATCGGCCTTTCGTTCGCGCAGTAGGGCAAAGCAATCCTCGTAGCCGTTGCACGCCGCGACATGCAGAGGAGTGTCGCCGACATTGTCCGCGATGTTGACATCCGCACCATGGTCGAGAAGGAAGCTCGCCATTTCCACGCGGTTCCACCAGACGGCTTCGTGTAAAGGCGTTGATCCCCTTGCATTCCGGGCGTTGACGTCTGCGCCGTGCGAGAGGAACAGATCCGACAACTCCGTGAGGCCTTCAATCGCCGTCCGATGTAGCACGGTGTCGCCTGCATCCGTAGGCTGCCTGGGATCGGCTCCCGCTGATAGAAGCCTTCGGACCATTTCATCGCGCCATGTGGACGAGGCATATAACAAGACGCAATGCAAAGGGGTCATGCCGGGATGGAACGCATTGGGGCTTGCGTCGCGCAGGTTGGCATCCGCCCCGCCAGCGATCAGCTTGCGAACCGCCGCCAAATGGCCATACAGAATGGCGCTGTGCAGAGCGGGGCCTTCCGGACCACCCTGGGCGTCCGGATCGGCACCGTGCTTCAGAAGCAATTCCAGCATCGTCGCGTGCCCCTGTCTGGCAGCCACGTGAAGGGGCGTCCATCCATGTCGATTCCGCGCATCTGGATCTGCGCCTTGGGCGAGCAGCAAACGGACCTGGGAGAGACTGCCGCTGCTCACCGCCTTGTGAATTGGCAGTTCACCGTCCGATCGCGATGGCTGTCGCTCGCAGCCGCAGAACAGAACAACAAATGCCAGCCAAACAAGTTCCGCACGTCTCATCTCCGGCTCCTTGAAAAAGGACGCACCCCGTCCGCTACATATAAGGCACAAGCCGGAGGCAAGGCAACAGAGGAATTTCGTGGAGGCGGTAGTCAGACGCGATCTGCGGAGGCGACGCCGGGCGTGAAAAGAAACGGGGACATTGCGCCCGTCTGTCGCGGTCCGTTCGGAGGCGACCGAGGGGCGGATGTCCCCGGAATCGGTTCGATCGATCTTAGAAGTGAT
>CAZOFX010000083.1:0-25497 GCA_964579055.1 uncultured Pirellulales bacterium | reverse complement strand
CCTGGCCCGTGATGCGCAGCGCCCTTTGGATGGCGGCCTTCGGCCTGTTGGTCGGGATTCCCGTGGCACTGGCGGCAGCGCGAGTTCTGCGGAGTGTCCTATATGGCGTGGGGCCTAACGATCCGATTGCCGTCATCGCCGCCATCGTCCTGGTCCTGTCGGTGGCCGCTCTGGCCGCGTGGATTCCAGCTCGGCGGGCGGCGAGGGTCGATCCGATGGACGCGCTTCGGTACGAGTGATGAGACATCAATGGGAAATGAATTGAGGATGTGCGATGATCACTTTGAAGAATGTTGAGAAGAGCTACAAGACCAAAGCGGGGTTCACGTACGTGCTGCGGCAGATCAACCTGGAGATCGCCGAAGGTGAGTTCATCACGATCATGGGACCGTCGGCGGCCGGCAAGAGTACGCTGCTGAACATCGTGGGCATGCTCGACCACGACTGGGAAGGGGAGTATTACCTGGATGGGCAGCCGGTGCACACGCTCAAACCGAAGGACCGCCAAGCCTTGAACCGTCGGTACGTGGGCTTTGTGTTCCAGGCGTTCAACCTGCTCGACAGCCTGACGGTGTACGAGAACCTCGACGTGCCGCTGTCCTATCGCAACGTCAAGACGTCGCAGCGGGCGGCGATCGTCTGCGACACGTTGGACCGCTTCGGTATCGTGGGCAAGAAGGACCTGTATCCGAGCCAGCTTTCCGGCGGCCAGCAGCAGCTTGTCGCCATCGCCCGCGCGGTGGTCGCCAATCCCAAGCTAATCCTGGCCGATGAGCCCACCGGCAACCTGCACTCGACCCAGGGCCGCGAGATCATGAAGCTGTTCAAAAGGCTCAATGAGGAGGGCGCCACGATCATCCAGGTGACGCACAACGAGGAATACGCCGCGTATGGCCGGCGCATCATCCAGCTCAAGGACGGCTGGATGGACGGCGAAATCACACCCGACCAACTGCTCGGAAAGGCAAAGTGAGCCATGGGAACGCTATGGCAGGATATTCGATACGGGTCGCGGATGCTGGCGCGGAATCCCCGTTTCTCGGGGACCGTGATTGCGATCCTTGCCTTGGGGATCGGAACGAACACCGCCGTCTTCAGCGTCATCAACGCGGCATGGTTCAAGCCGCTGCCCTACTATGACGAGCCGGACCGGATCGTAGAGATCTGGCATCAGGCAAAATCGCTGGGCATGGGCCGACAGCAGTTCAATTCGTCCCAGTGGAGCCTGGCGTACTGGCGCGAACACAACCATGTATTCGAGTACATCGCAGGCCAGGAGAACGCGCCTGCGTTTGTTACGGGACTGGACAAGCCTCGCGACCTCTTCGGCCTTGCGGTGTCGTCCTGCTTCTTCTCGGTCGTGGGCGTACAGCCTGCTCTGGGGCGTGGGTTCCTGCCGGAAGAAGAGCGGGCCGGCAGCGAACGGGTCGTCATCCTGAATCACTCGCTCTGGCAGGATCACATGGGGGGCGATCCACGGGTCATCGGCAAGACGCTTGCGCTCGACGAGCGGAGCCACACCATCGTGGGTGTCATGCCGCCCGGTTTTCGCGGGCCGTCCATCTCCTTTTGGGTGCCCCTTGTCCTGAACCCGGACGACAGGAGCACCGGAACCAGTGTGGTGGCACGTCTCAAACCCGGCGTTTCGCTGCACCAAGCGCAGGCCGAGATGACTGTCTTTCAGGAGCGCCTGGTCGATATGGACCCCGAAAGGCTTGGTGGGAAGAAGATCATGGTCCGCACGGTCGCGGACATGCGGCGTGAGAGTTACGGCCTGCAACTGCGCCTGCTGTGGGGTGCGGCGGGCTTGGTGCTCTTCGTGGCCTGTGCCAACGCGGCCGGTCTGTTTCTGGTCCACGCCAATGCGCGCGAGCGGGAGATCACCGTACGTGCCATGCTTGGCGCACCGTGCAGCCGCATCGTGCGGCAATTGCTCACGCAAAGCGTGATTCTCGGCGCGACGGCCGCAGGTCTCGGTGTTCTCACCGGATCTTGGGCCCTCCAGGGATTCCTTCGGATCTGTCCGGCCCCCATCCCGCGTATCAGTGAGGCGCGCCTCGACCATTCGGTCCTGCTACTGGCGGCCGCACTGGGGGTGCTTGGCGGTATGGCTTTCAGCCTGATCCCCGCCTGGCGAGTTTCCCACGTTCGGCTGTGGGAGGCGAGGAAAGGAAGAGGGACCGGGCCGTCAATGCGCTGCGGAACGGGACGCTTCCACGGAAGTCTGATCGTCGCCCAGATCGGAATCGCCCTGACTCTCCTCATGTGCGTTGGCATGTCGGTGCGAAGCCTGGTGGCCGTCGGCAAGCTGGACCTTGGTTTTGAACGGAAGAACGTGCTGATTGCGTCCATCGATCTGCCCCTGAGGCAATATCCTGAGCAATACCAATGGCGTGCGTTCTATGAGCAGCTCCTGGAGCAGGTGGACCATCTGCCGAGTGTGCGATCCGCGAGCCTGGTCTGTCCCGGTTTTCGATTGAGTCTCGGTGGAGCGTTCGTGCATTTCTCCATCGAGGGACATCCGCTGGAACAAGACGGAGAGCGACCGATGACGAGGGTCCAGATGGTCAGTCCCGGCTTCATCGAGGCCATGGGGATGCAGATTGTGAAGGGACGCAGCTTTTCAGATCGGGACATGGAAGATGGTGCCAGGAGTGTGATCATCAATGAGGCGCTGGCTCGCAGGTACTTCTCCACCGTTGATCCCCTGGATGAGCGTATCGATGGACTGCTTGCCGGCGGAATGCCCATTGTGGGGGTCGTGAGGACCATCAGGGATTACGACGAGCTGAACCCGGCCATTAACACGATCTATGTGCTCCTCTCGCCACACGGCTTCAACTACTGCAGCCAGGCGGACCTGATTGTCAGGACGGCGGAAAGCTGCGAGCCGATGATCGATGTCCTGCGATCGCGGATTGCCGCTCTGGATCCGACCCTGGAGCCATTCATAGAGCCACTGGAGGTCACCCTCCGCGACATGCTGTCCACGGAGCGGTTCGTCGCGTTCCTGCTCGGGCTGTTCGCCCATATCGCGGTGATCCTGGCGGCCGTGGGCCTTTACGGTTTGGTTCAGTACGCGCTGACACAGCACACCCATGAGATTGGCGTCCGCATGGCCTTGGGTGCCACGCAGTCGGGTATTGTCCAAACGGTTCTCCGTCGTGGCCTTGGGCTGGTCTTGTTGGGCACCGTCCTCGGGTTATTGGGTGGATATGTCGCAAGTCGCGTCATGGCCAGTCTGTTATACCAATCCAGGCCGACCGATCTCGTGATGTTGGCGGGCACGATAGGCACACTCCTCGTGGTTACCCTCGTAGCCTGCTACCTGCCGGCGCGACGGGCGGCGAGGATCGATCCGATGGTGGCGCTGCGATACGAATAGGAGAGATGAATGGGAATACTGTGGCAAGACATTCGATATGGGCTTCGGATGCTCGTGAGGAATCCGGGCTTTGCCGCGGTGGCGGTGCTGTCCCTGGCGGTTGGCATCGGTCTGAACTCGGTCATGTTCAGCTTCGTGGACCAGTCGGGCCTCCAGCCGCTGCCGGTAAACGAGCCGACACAGATCGTGAGCATAAGCAGCGCGGAGCGTTGGCGCGGGTTTGCCTACGCCGATCGCGCGGATTTCGCCGACCAGTGCGACGGCCTCGCCGATGTAATCGCCATGAGCGACGAGGGCGCTGTGACGGACTATCTGGAATTGCCTCGGCGTCTCCTGGCGAACGTGGTGAGCCGGAACTACTTCGCCTTCCTCGGTCTGCGTCCGACGGCAGGGCGGTTCTTTTCTCAGACGGACAGTGCCGACTTGCTGGCCGAGCCGGTCGTGGTCCTCAGTCACCGCCTGTGGCAGCGGGATTTCCACGGCGATCCCGAAATCGTAGGCAAATCCATTCAACTGAGCGGTCGCACGCTGAGCGTGATAGGCGTGGCGCCCAAGGGCTTCTCGGGCACGCGTCGCTATGCCTCGGAGGACTGCTGGATTCCGGCGGAGGTCTGGCACGCAGGGCAGCCCCGCTGGCTGACGCTGCGGAAGATCACCACGTTCAAGCTGTTGGCCCGATTGGGTCCGGGAGTCAGCCTGGAATCTGCTCAGGCGGAGGTGGCTGTGGTCGCGGAGCGACTGGCCAAGGCCTACCGGCCGGATGAACCTGTCCGCCAGACCACGCTGTCGCCGATCGTACGGACCCGAGACGCGGGATTCTATCTCCAGGTGGTGGGTGCGATGGTCCTGCCGGGCCTTGTGCTGGCTATTGCCTGCGCGAATGTCTCCGGTCTGCTGATCGCGCGTGCCACGACGCGAGCGAAGGAAACCGCGATCCGCGCGGCTCTGGGCAGTGGACGCTGGCGGCTGGTGCGGCAGATGCTCACGGAGAATCTGCTCCTCTCGCTTGCCGGCGGGGCTGTGGGTCTCTTGCTGGCGACTTGGGTGATTCGCTCGCTGCCGGCACTGCTGCCACCCTTTGCGGTGTCGCCGCTGCCGGAGTTCTACGTGGATTGGCGGCTGGCGGGTTTCGCCGCCGGCCTGTCGCTCTTGACGACCCTCGCGTTCGGGCTGTTGCCTGCGATGCGTGCGTCGCGACTGGAGTTATCCCCTCTTTTGAAGACGGACTCCTGGCTGCATCACTCCGGCGGCGGTCGCTCCGCGCTGAACGTGCTGGTGATCGGCCAGTTGGCGGTTTCGCTCGTACTGCTGAGTGTGTCCGGCCTGTTTGTCCGCAGCCTGCTGCACAGCTTGAGGATGGGACCGGGCTTTCGACTGCCCGACATGCTGCTGGTCGAGGTCGATCCGATGCAATACGGCCTGACGATCGGCCAGATTCCCGGCTATCTTCGCGCGGTGCAGGAGCGGCTGGCATCCCTGGCGGGCGTGAAGCGATGCGGAATCGCGGCGTCGTTGCCTCTGGACTACCATAGTGCCGGACATCGCAAGGTCGTTGTTCCGTCGGGCGATTCGGCCGGTGCATGGAAGACGCACGCGGTCGGCTGGAACCGCGTGAGCGGTCGGATCCTGTCCATGATGGACCTGCGCATTCTGCGCGGGCGTGATTTCGCTCCCACCGACGACCAACCCAGCGAACGGGTGGCACTGATCAACCAGAATGCAGCCGAGAGTCTCTGGGCGGGCGAGGACCCTGTGGGTAAGTGGCTTCATCTGGACGAGGCCGATGGGCGCCCGTGCCGGGTTGTGGGGGTCGTCGAGGATGGTCCCTACTGCCGCGACGAGGGACTACCCCGACCCTATCTGTTTCTTCCGTTGGCGCAATGGGGGGCGCCTGAGGCAAAGCTCCTGCTCGACACCGGCGGCCGGCTGGCGGCCATGATCGATCCTGTGCGCCAGGAACTGCGGCACATCAACGAACGCGTCCGCCCGGTGAACGTCCAGACGCTGCACGAACACCTGCGCTCGTCGCATTTCATGTTCGGACGGCAGTTCCAGGCGCAGATGTTCGGGTCGATCGGTGCACTCGGCCTGATCCTGGCGACGGTCGGGCTCTACGCGGTCATCGCTCACGCGGTCGCCTGCCGCACACGGGAGATCGGGATTCGTGTCGCAGTCGGCGCCGATCGCAAGGCCATCCTCTGGATGGTCCTGCGGCGCGGACTGAAGCTGGCGGCGATCGGCGTGATGGTGGGTCTGCCGATCGCGATCGCGGTCGCCCAGCTTCTGGGCAGCAAGTGGTTTGGCTTCGACCCAGGTGATCCGCTCACCTACATCGTCGTCGTGTCGATTCTGGTCGTGGTGTCTCTGCTGGCCAGCCTGATCCCCGCCCGGCGAGCGGCGAAGGTCGATCCGATGGTGGCGCTGCGATACGAATAGGAAGGAGTTGACAGTTCACAGTTGATAGTTGTCAGCAAGTGCGCCGACGGCTCCCAACTGAGAACCGACAACCGGCAACTGTGAACTGAGCACCGAGAACTGGAGTCACGCTATGACGACGCTGTGGCACGATGTTCGATACGGCACGCGGACGCTGGTCAAGAGTCCCGGCTTCACGACGGTGGTCGTCCTGATGTTGGCATTCGGGATTGGGGCCAACACCGGAATCTTCACCATCTTCGAGCAGGTCCTGCTGCGCTCGCTGCCGGTCAAGGATCCAGGCTCCCTGGCAATCGTCGCGGCCGAGGGCAAATACATCGGGTCGCAGTGGGGACCCTGTGTACTGTCGTACCCAATGTTCAAGGACTTTCGAGAGAACGAGGATCTCTTCGAAGGGGTTCTATGCCGGCGGACCGAGATCGTCGCACTGAACGATGGACGCGGAACCGAGCGGATCGAGATCGAGCTGGTCTCGGGCAACTACTTCGACGTGCTCGGCGTGCCGCCTGCGTTGGGTCGCATATTCGGCGCCGATGACGAAACGGTGCCGGGCGCCAATCCGGTTGTTGTGCTCAGTGGTGATTTCTGGAGGAGCCGTTTCGGCGCCGATCGCAACGTCGTCGGGCGCACGTTGCGGATCAACGACACTCCCATGGAGGTCGTCGGCGTCGCGGCTCACGAATTCCACGGTCTGAGCCTGGATTCCCGACCCAGGTTGTTCATCCCTGTCACCATGAAACCACAGATCAGTCATGGATGGGAACGTCGTATGGACGACCGGCGGACGCAGTGGGTCCAGGTCTTCGGTCGACTCAAGCCCGGCTTGTCTCGCGAGCAGGCCAGGGCGGCGATTCAGACACCCTACAAACAGATCATCCAGCGCGAAGTCGAGGAGGCGAGTTTCAAAGGCGTCCCGTCAGAGGAACGCGAGCAGTTTCTCCAATCGCGCATGGTGTTGTTGCCTGGACGCAGGGGGCTGTCGTTCCTGTCCGCCGCGCTCGGCAGCCAGTTGCTGCTGCTGATGGCACTGGCCGGCTTGGTCCTGCTGGTGACCTGCGCCAATGTTTCCAATCTGCTCCTCGCGCGTGCGGCCCGGCGCCAAAAGGAGATCACCGTTCGGTTGGCCATCGGTGCCGGCCGCTGGCGTATCATGCGGCAAGTGCTCGTCGAGAGCTTGCTGCTGGCTTGTGCCGGAGGGGCAGCGGCTCTGCTGGTGACGGCGCTCACCACTCGCGCGATTCTCCGGTTCGCTCCAGGCCAGTTGAGTCTCACCATCTCTCCCCAGATCAACGGGACCATGCTCGCTTTCAATGTCATGATCTCGGCCATCGCGGCTCTACTGTGTGGATTGCTGCCTGCCTGGCGAATGACGCAGGTGGACTTGGCCTCGACGCTCAAACAGCAGGCGACTTCCATCACCGGTGGCCGAGGGACGCGATTGCGCCAGGGCATGGTCGTGACGCAGATTTGCCTGTCCCTGATCCTGCTCGTCGGCTCGGGTCTGCTCATGCGCAGCCTCGTGGCGCTGTACCAGGTCGATCGAGGTTTTCGAACCACGAACCTGGTTTGCTTCAAGCTGGATCTGACCCTCAGTGGCTACGATGGGCAGCGACGACTCGACTTCTGTCGACAGGTTCGAACACAACTGCGATCGATTCCTGGCGTTACCTCCAGCGCGTTTGCCAAGGTGCCGCTGCTGGAAGGGGACTCCTGGTACAACGGGATCATTGTCGAAGGCTATCAGCCCAAGCCGCAAGAGGACGTGGCGTCCTACTGCAATTCGATTTCACCCGACTACTGCAAGACGGTGGGCATGGCCATGCGGCTGGGCCGCGAGTTCAACGAACTCGACGAAATGCCCGGCGCCAGGATGGTGATCCTCGTCAACGAAGCCTTTGTCCGCTGGTTCCTGCCGGATCGCAATCCCATCGGCTGCCGCGTGGGTTTGCGATGGAGCGTTGATGCCCAGCCCGACCGGGAGATCGTCGGCGTGGTGTGCGATTCGAGGAACGCCAATCTTCGCCGGTCGGCCAACCCCGAGATCTTCTTCCCGTACTCGCAGATCGGTATCGACCAGATGACCGTCTACACGCGAACGAGTCTGCCTTCCGAGCAAGTGTTCAACGCGATTCGACGAGAGGTCCGCAATCTCAATGCGAGCATCCCGCTCTTCGAGATGCAGACCATGGAAGACCAGTTGGATCGCTCTCTGACGAACGAACGGCTGGTCGGGTTCCTGTCGAGCCTTTTCGGGGCCCTGGCGACGGTCCTGGTGATGGTCGGACTCTATGGCGTTACTGCTTACAGCGTCGCCCAACGCGTGCAGGAGATCGGCATTCGAATGGCTCTCGGCGCGCCGCGCCGCAGCGTCCTTTCGCTGATCCTGCGCGAGGGGATGACCCTGACTGCTGTCGGGGTCGCGACCGGTTTGGCCGGTGCATTTGCGTCTATGCGATTGCTACGCAGCCAGCTATTTCAAATCAGCCCGACCGATCCGCTGACATTCATCCTCACGGCGTTGCTGCTGACCGCCGTGGCACTGCTCGCCTGCTACCTCCCCGCGCGCCGGGCGGCGAAGGTCGATCCGATGGTAGCGCTGAGATACGAATAGGAGAGACAAATGGGAACGCTATGGCAAGACATTCGATACGGCCTGCGGATGCTGGCAAAGAGCCCTGGCTTCACGGGCACGGCTGTCATCATCCTGGGGATTGGCATCGGCGCGACCACCGCGATGCTCAGCGCACTCGATGCCGTGCTGTTTCGGCCATGCCCGTATAAGGATTCCGAGCGTCTCGCCTGGCTCGCCGAGACCGACCCGGAACGCACGCACAAAGAAATGGTTTCGCTGCCCAACTTCTACGACTGGCGAGAACAAACCCAGGTGTTGGAGAAGCTCGTTGCCGCCAATGGTCGTGGGTACGTGGTGCGGGATGCCGGCAGGACGGAGAGGAGCGATGCCATGTCGGTCTCTGAGGGCTTCTTTTCCGTGTTGGGCGTCCAGCCGATATTGGGTCGCCTGTTTCTACCAAGCGAAGAGAGGCCAGGGGGGCCGCGCGTGGTGATCCTCAGCGAAAGCCAGTGGCAACACTGGTTTGGACGCGATCCCAACGCCATCGGCAAGACGCTGCTTCTTGATAGAGACGTGTACACCGTCGTCGGCGTTTTGCCCGAGGAATTCCGCTGGGTCTTCCGTCGCCAGCATTGCGGCTTGTGGGTGCCCCTGGCACTGGAGCCGGTAGATGAATCCCACCGAACGTCGCGTGGCACCGATGTCATCGGGAGGCTCAGGCCGGGCGCCAGTATCGACCAGGCTCAAGCAGAAATGGATGTCATTGCGGACCGGCTGAGTCGCGCGCACCCGAAAGCGCTGGCCGATGTCGGGATCGTGGTCGTTCCGATGAGCGAAGCCTATCGGATGGCGGCCGGATGGACCGGCAACGTCAGGGTCCTGGTGATCCTGTCCGGGATCGTCGCCAGCGTGCTTCTGATGGCCTGTCTGCACGTCGCTGGGCTGCTGTTGGCTCGGTCCACGGCTCGCGAAAGGGAAATCGCAGTTCGCGCGGCCATGGGGGCTCATCGTTTTCGCCTCGTCAGGCAATTGCTCACCGAGAGTGCGCTGCTGGCAGGTATGGGCGGTCTGCTCGGACTGCTGCTGGCACACTGCGGCGTGCGTCTGCTGGCGACGGTCGGAGGTGATTCGGCTGGCTTGGTTCCGTGGTTTGTGGACCCTCGAATCGACAGTCGATCTCTCCTCTATGCTCTGATTCTGTCCCTGGCGACGTGCGGGCTGTTCGGCGCGTTGCC
This sequence comes from uncultured Pirellulales bacterium, assembly GCA_964579055.1. GTDB lineage: Bacteria > Planctomycetota > Phycisphaerae > Sedimentisphaerales > Anaerobacaceae > Anaerobaca. The sequence goes on along the minus strand of CAZOFX010000083.1, from coordinate 15,869 downwards.
GGCCGTCTGGACATCTCGAATCAACCTGAGCCGGTTCCTTTCTGCGGGAAGGACGTCCGAACGGGGACCGCGCTTCACTCGTGTGCGAGCGGCTCTTGTGACGGGCGACTTAGCTGTTGCTTTCGTGTTGCTTGTCGTCGCGGCCTTGGTCATCAACACCTATGTCCGCATTCTGGATTTCGACCCGGGGATCAATGCGAAGAATGTTCTGGCGATGAGTATAGAGCTGGATACCGAAGCGAGCCCCTATTCCGACCCCGAGCGTCGGTCTGCGTTCTTCCAGCAGGTTCTGGAGCAAGTCCGGCACCTGCCTGGAGTGCAGTGTGCGGCTGCCGCAAACGCGACGCCGGCATGGGCCGGCTACAACTACAGTGTCTTTCGCCTGGACGGACATCGCGATGGCAGCGATGAGCAGATCATTCGCCGGACCACGGTCTCTTCCGCGTATTTCCACACGCTGGAGATCCCTGTTCTGAAAGGCCGAACGTTCACGGAACAAGAGACCCTGACGGGCGCCGCCGTGGCGATCATCAATGAGTCGCTGGCCGCGCGTTCCTGGCCCGGCCAGGATCCGATCGGACGCCACATCATGCGGACGACGGGTACATCGCAGGGTGTATCTCACGAGATTGTCGGGGTCGTCACCGATGTAAAGCACTATTTCGACTTCACGCTCGCCAAGATACCTGAGGAACACCGCAAGAAGCACATTGGCGCATTTCCCGATGACGTTGTCTACGTCCCGGGATACGACAGCGAACTCATGGCTCGGACGGCAGGGGACCCGGCCGATGTCATTTCCGCTGTGCGACAGGCGGTGTTTGCTGTGGACCACGACGCCGTGCCGTATGGCATCGTGCCTCTCCAGGACGACATCGACAGCCTTTTCTCGTTGCAGCGGTTCAACACGCTTTTCCTCGGTGCATTTGCGGCGGTGACATTGCTGCTGAGCAGCATGGGCGTCTACGGCGCCGTAGCTTATTCGGCGTCGCGGCGCATCCATGAGATTGGCATCCGGATGGCCCTGGGCGCCCGGAACCGCGACGTGCTGAAGGGGGTCCTGCGTGAGGGCCTTGGGCTTACCGTCATCGGGCTGGTGCTGGGTCTGATTGCCGCGCTGGGCCTGATGCGGGTAATCGCCAGTCTGCTGTATGGTGTCCGTCCCACCGATCCCCTGACCTTCGCCTGCGCGGCCCTGATCCTGACGGGCGTCTCGTTCCTGGCGTGCTATCTTCCCGCCCGCCGAGCGGCGAAGGTCGATCCGATGGTGGCGCTGCGATACGAATAGAAGAGGCATACATATGGGAACGCTGTGGCAAGATGTTCGATATGGCCTGCGGATGCTGGCGAGGAGTCCCGGCTTCACCGCCGTAGTCGTACTGGTCATCGGTGTCAGTGTTGCGGCAAACACCGCTCTGTTCAATGCGCTGGACCAGGTGTACATGCGGCCACTGCCGGGGAAGCGGCCACATGAATTGGTGTCTGTGCAGTTTCGTTTCCGGCTTGACGATTGGGAGGACGTCATTGGGGAGACCAGCTACTCGACTTATGAAGCGTACCGCGATCGTTCGGAGGGGTTCGCGGCGCTGACGGGTTTCAGGCAACAGACTCTGACTCTGCGCATCGGCGAGGTGGCGGAATCCATAGAAGGGGCAGCGGTTTCCACCAACTATTTCTCCACGCTCGGCCTGCGACCGGCCTTGGGTCGCCTGCTTGAGCCGGAGCAAGGACAGTCGCCAGTGGTCTATCAGCCCATCGCAGTGATCAGTCACCGGCTGTGGCGTCGGCGTTTCGATGGTCGCCCGGATGTCATCGGGAAACAGATCGTTCTTGACGATCAGGTGCTGACCGTTGTTGGCGTCGTTCCGGCGGAATTCAAAGGAACTATTGTAGGCTATCCGGCGGAGGTCTTTGTTTCCTTGGGTACGGCCGCACATATCCAGGGGACAGAGGTTCACGATCTGCAAGGGGTCTATCAACTCGGTCGGCTTAAACGGGGTATCGGCCGCGAACAGGCCCAAGCGGCCTTGCAGGTCTTGCACGCCCAGATCAGTCCCACCAAACCCGGCCAGCCTGAGATCACGCCGCGGGTCGTCGACGGCAGCCAGGGCTATGTCCCTCGGGACGTGCGGGTGGCATCGTATCCTCTGGCTCTGTTCCTGGGCATTGCGGCTTTGGTGCTGGTTATCGCCTGTGCCAACATCGCAAACCTGCAGTTGGGCCGGGCGGTCACTCGCCAGAAAGAGATCGCCATCCGGCAGGCGTTGGGGGCAGGCCACCGGCAGATCGTGAGGCAATTGCTTGTCGAAAGCCTGCTCCTGGCGTTGATGGCCGGCGTGTGCGGTGTCGTGTTGGCGGTGGGCCTCGATCGAATCATCTGCACATTCTTACCCCAACTCGTCTGCCCTGAAATGCCTGCGGCCATGCAAGTCCACATCATGCCTGGGTTGCACCCTCGTGTGCTGCTCTTTGCTATGGCGATCTCCCTGGGTACGGGAATTGCCTTCGGTCTGGCCCCTGCGTTGCAGTTGGTCCGGCGAGATGTTGTGCCCACGCTGAGAGAATCGACCGGTTGTGTCGAGCTGACGGCCCGCCGCTGGAACCCGCACAACCTGCTGGTTGTCGGGCAGATCGCCGTGGCCGTCGTGGTTACAGTGTGCAGCGGACTATGCTTGCGCAACCTGATCGGGCTCAAGGGTGTCGATCCAGGCTTCGATCCGGCACGCATCGTGGCTATCTCATTGTCGCCCGACGTATGGCCCAATCACAACCGGCCCGACTTGCGCCGTTTCTTCGAGAACCTCCAGCAACGCGTGAGTCAGTTGCCCGGCGTGAGAGTGGCCGCCCTGACTCTCTGCGTCCCTTTGAGTGAGGGGGGCAGCATGACACGGATGACACACCTCGAGGGCTACGACCTCCCTCCCGGCAGGACTCTGACGCTGCACTTCGGTGCGGTAGGGCCAGGGTGCTTCGAAACACTGGGACAGACATTGCTTGCGGGGCGCGATTTCACCGACCATGACGGTCCCGTGATCATCGTCGATGAGACCTTTGCCCGGCGCTATTGGCCCGATCAGGACCCGATCGGAAAGCGCATCACGCTGAGCACCAAGGCAGGGCAAGCCCCAGTGAGAGAGGTTGTCGGCGTGGTCAAGGCCGTCAGGCTCCGCTCCATCCTGGAAGAATCCCGACCGTGGGCCTACGTTCCACTGAGCCGGCGTCCGGAGTTCACTCCCGCGCTCCTGGTTCGAACGAACGGTGATCCCCAGTCGCTTGCTCCCATGATCCGGAAGGAGGCAGCGGCCATCCCACCGGCGCCGAATTGTGACGTTCGCACGGTGCTTGAGCGCGTCTGGGGATTGCTGCTGCCGCAGCGGATTCTGACGGCGATCTTGATCGCTTTTGCGCTCGTAGGGTTGCTCCTGTCGGCCACGGGTATCTACGCCGTGATGGCCTATGCCGTCCGGCAGCGCACACGCGATATTGGCATTCGCATTGCGCTGGGAGCGCAGAAGCGCCGCGTTCTGATGCCGGTCCTGCGGCGTGGGACCGCGCTGTTGATGGTTGGCCTGGTTCTGGGTTTGACGCTGAGCCTGGCCGTCGCGCACATCCTGACTCTCGGCCTTTCGAAGATTCGCGAGTGGGACAAGTTCTTCCTGCACGGGACCCACGTATGGGACCCCCTGACCTACATGGGCGCGGCAGTGCTCGTCACTATCGTTACGCTGGCGGCCTGTTACCTTCCAGCCCGGCGTGCGGCGAAGGTCGATCCGATGGTGGCGCTGCGATACGAATAGGAGAAGCATATGGGAATGGTATGGCAGGACATCCGATACGGGCTGCGGATGCTGGCAAGGAGTCCAGGGTTCACCGCGATCGTCGTGCTGACGCTGGCGCTGGGGATCGGTACGAACACCGCGGTGTTCAGCTTTCTCGATCGTGTTCTGTTCCGGCCCTTGCCGGTAGAGAAGCCGGACGAGTTGGTCATGGTCGAGTTTCAGACCGACCACGGTAGTAAAGATGACAGTTTCAACTATCCACTCTACGCCAGCTACCGCGACCAATCTGAAGTGTTCTCCGGGCTGACCGCCTACTGGGGCGACGCCGTGGAGGTGGGGCCGGGCGACGTCAAGAGTCAGGTCATGGGGATGGCCGTGTCAGGAAACTACTTCACCGTACTGGGTGTTCGGCCCGCCCTCGGTCGGGCCTTCAGCAGGGAGGAAGAGCAGGTCCCCGGCGCGCATCCGGTGGCTGTCATCAGTCACCAGTTCTGGCAGCGACATTTCGACGGCAGCCCCGCCGTCCTCGGCCGGACGATTCACGTAGATGGACGCCCGCTGACCATTGTCGGGGTGACCCCGCGCGAATTCACCGGGACGGTCACCGGTATGGGGCCCTCGGTCTATGTGCCCCTCGGGACATGGGCCTATATAAAAGGTTTCTCTCTCGAGAATCGCAGCTACACCTGGCTGCATCTGCTCGGACGTCTCAAAGCAGGCGTCACAGGCGAGCAGGCACAGGCCAATCTTCGGGTGCTGGCCGAACAGATTCACACCGTCGAACCGACGAACACCTGGACGCAAATCTTCGTCGCCGATGGCAGTCAGGGATACAACCTCTGGCGTCACGAAGGTTTCTGGTGGCCGCTGGCGCTTCTGCAGATTCCCACGATGCTGGTGCTCGTGGTGGCGTGCGCCAACGTGGCCAACCTGTTGCTGGCGCGTGGCGCGACTCGCCAGAGAGAAATCGCGGTCCGGCGTGCTCTGGGCGCCAGTCGCAGAGACGTGGTTCGCCTGTTGCTGTGTGAAAGTGTCCTCCTGGCCCTGTTGAGTGGTGCCTGTGCCGTCCTTCTGGCCCAGTGGCTGAGCTACGGCCTGCGCAACGTGCTGGAAGTGACGCGGGTTCTCAACACGCCGGTGGGCGTGGACGGGCGCATTCTTGCTGTCACGTTGCTGGGCGCGTTGGCTTCGGTTCTCCTTTTTGGCCTGGCCCCGGCTCTTCAGGCAACCAAGGCCCGAGCGCCGCAGGCGCTGAAGGAAGGTTCCGGCATTATTGCCGCGCGAATCCGGTGGTGGAGTCTACGCAACCTTTCGGTTGTCACCCAGGTAGCCGTTGCCATGATTGTGATGGTGTTCGGCACGCTGTGCGTACGCAGCCTGGGCAAGCTGCGCGTGGCCGATCCGGGCTTCGACGCGGCGCGAATCCTGGGGGCGTCCGTGGACTTCGACGAGGTGTCGATCCAGGGTCCGCAAGCGAGGCAGTTCTTCGAGACTGTGAGGGACCGAGTGGCGGCTGTTCCCATCGTGGAGACAGCCTGCCTGGCCGCACAGGTGCCATTGGCATCGGGCCGGAGCAAGACGGGCATCAAGGGCAGCGAATTCGAAATACCGCCCGACCAGGAATGGCTCTCCATGGACTTCGGGGTGATCGGTCCCGGGTACTTCCACACGCTGAGCATCCCTGTGCTGCGCGGACGCGACTTCACGATTCAGGACAACGTCGGCGCGCCCCGGGTGATGATCGTCAACGAAACCTTCGCGCAGCGATACTGGCCTGGGCAGGACCCGATTGGCAAGCAGGTGACCTTAGCCGATGGGACCCGTGAGGTGGTTGGACTGGTCAAGGCCGTCAAGCTCATCTCGATTCGGGAGCAGCCCGTGCCCATGGTGTTCTGGCCGCTCGCCCAGCCGATGACGGGATGGTTCGCGGATATCAAGCCCGTCATGCTTGTTCGCGCCCACGGTGATCCTGAGAGCCTAATTCAACTCGTGCGCCGGGAGATGGAATCGGCGGGTCTTGGCCCGGTGGCCTGTGATGTTCGCACGCTGCGCGACCGTGCCGCGGACCAGCTCTCGGGCCAACGAACGATGGCCGTCATCTTGAACGTGGTCGGCCTTGTGGGCTTGCTGTTTGTGGTCACGGGAATCTGTGGGGTGATCGCCTACGAAGTGAGCCGACGGACGCGCGAGATCGGCGTGCGCGTGGCGCTGGGGGCTGGCCGGCGCGACGTGATGGCGTGGGTCTTGTGCAAGGGCGCGGTTCTGACGGGCGCCGGTCTGGTCCTCGGCTTTGTTCTGAGCGTTGTCCCGATGTGGATTCTCAGCCGGCTATTGCCCGAGATCCGGATGTGGGACGCCAACTTCCTGTACGGGGTGCCCATGTGGGACCCGCTGACGTATGCCGGGGCCGCCTTGCTTCTGGCGTCGGCCGCGGCAATCGCCTGCTGGCTTCCCGCGCGCCGTGCGGCGAGGGTCGATCCAATGGTAGCGCTGCGGTGTGAATAGGAGAGGCACATGGGAACGCTCTGGCAAGATATTCGATATGGTTTACGGATGCTGGCGAGGAATCCCGGCTTCACGACGGTGATCATCCTGGTTCTGGGACTGGGGATCGGCGTGACTACCACCGTCTTTTCTGTGGTCAGCGCCGTGTTGCTGCGCCCCTTGCCTTTTCCCAACGTCGATCGATTGGTGATGGTCTGGGAGACGGAGAGAGACAAGCCGGACAGTCTCGAGGCCGTCATGCTGCTGCGGTTTCTGGATTGGCGAGACCAGTGCCTGGATTTTGAGGCGATGGCGTTCTTCGAGCGCGGGGCCTGGGAGGAGACGCTGACCGGTGTCGAGGAGGCCGCCCAAGTCGTCGGGGCGAGGGTCGATCCGCATTTCTTCTCCGTTCTCGGGGTCCTTCCGCTGCTGGGCCGTTCGTTCACCTCCGAAGAGGGCAGAGAGGATGGTCCACCGGCAGTCATTCTCAGCCACGGGATGTGGAAGCGCCGCTTTGGCGGAGATCCCCAGATCGTCGGGAAAAGCATCGTGTTGAACCAGAAACCTCGTACGGTCGTGGGTGTGATGGGACCGGACTTCCGATTCATCGGCCCCGCGGATCTTTGGATGCCTTTCCCCATGGACATCGATTCCGTTGCGCCTGTCGGGCCGGGCACGGGACGTGGCGCCCACGGCGCCTACGTGGTGGGCCGACTCAAGCCCCAGGTCATGCGGTCGCGGGCGCAGGCCGGCCTGAAGATCATCGCAAAGCGCAGGGCCCGATATCCCGTGTTCGAAACCGGTCGGGGCGTACGCTTGACGTCGCTTCATGACCACATGGTGAAGGATGCGAGGTTGCTGCTCTACGTGTTCCAGGCAGCGGCCCTGTTGGTGCTGCTGGTGGCGGCAGCTAATGTGGCAAACCTGATGCTGGTGCGTTCGGAGACGCGGAGCAGGGAAATGTCGCTGCGTGCCGCGCTGGGAGCCGGCAGGGCCCGCATCGTCCGCCAACTGTTCACGGAGAGTTTGCTTCTGGCTTTGATGGGTGGCAGCCTCGGAGTGCTGCTTGCCTTTTGGGGTTCGGCGGGTCTGAGCAAAGCGGCCGCCAGCTTTTTGCCTCGAACCGAGGAGGTGAATCTGGACTGGCGCGTGCTGGCATTCACGTCTCTGGTCTCCGTGATGAGCGGACTGCTCTCGGGACTGGCTCCGGCGGTCCGCGCCATGGGGATGGACCCGAACGGGGCCGCACGCGGCTTGGTCGGCTCCCATCGTAATGCGACGCGACACGCGCTGGTCATCGCGGAGATCGGGTTATCGCTCGTGCTCCTGATTGGCGCCGGGCTGTTCCTCAAGAGTTTCGTCCTGCTCAACCACGTTCGACTGGGGTTCGATCCGAGGAACGTACTGGTGGCCCAGGTGGCGGGAATCAATGAAGTGTTGTCTGGCCCGCAGGGGCCGGGATTGCTCGATCGGTTGTCTTCTCTGCCGGGCGTGCAGGCGGTGGGGGCCGCCAGCGTCTTGCCGCCTCGCCATTCGGGGACGCGGATGGACATGACCGTCGGAGACAATCCGGTGGAGCACCTGGTCTGCCGTCAGGAGGTGACGCCAGGCTACTTCCGAGCCATGGGGATTCCTCTGGTGAGAGGGCGCGGGATCAGCGAGCAGGATGTCGAGGGCTCCCTTCCTGTCGTGGTCGTGAATGAGACATTTGTGAAACGCGTCTGCGGGGGAGTCGACCCCGTTGGCAAGGAACTCGTGACCCACCCGCCGAACCCTGCCTATCAAAGACGCGACACGATCGTTGGGGTGGTTCAGGACATCGCGAATCAGACACTCCTCAACAGGACCGAGCCCGAAGCGTACTACTCATATCGCCAGGCGGAGATCTGGGCGGACAGCGTGGTTCTTCGGATCGGGCCCGATCCGTGGCACCTGACGGTTCCCGTCCGCGAGGCAATCCAGGAGACGATCGGGAAGGACCACCCTATCTCCATGGAAACGATGCGAGGGCGCCTCGCCAGTTCGATTGTTCCACAGCGGTTTCAGACCCTCCTGATTGCGTTGTTCTCCGCGATCGGACTACTTCTGGCCGCCGTGGGGATCTACGGCGTGATCAGCTACTCGGTAGCACAGCGCGTGCGTGAATTCGGGATTCGCATTGCTGTGGGCGCACAACGCGCGGACATCCTGCGGCTGGTCGTGCGGCGGGCCCTGTGGCTGGTCGCCGGCGGGCTTGGGCTCGGGTTGATTGCGGCGGTGGCCTTGACGCGCGTGCTCCGGACGTTCCTGTTTGCCGTCGAGCCGCTCGATGCGGCCACCTTCGCTGCCGTATCCATCTTCCTGGGCTCCGTGGTCCTGCTGGCCAGCTACCTTCCCGCGCGCCGTGCGGCGAGGGTCGATCCAATGGTAGCGCTGAGATATGAATAGGGATGAGTTGACGGTTCACGGTTGGCAGTTGTCGGCCGGGGAACCAGGAACTGGCAACTGAGAACCGACAACCGGGAACTGTGAACGGGAGTCATGCAATGACGACGCTATGGCAGGATGTTCGATTCGGTGCGCGGATGCTGGCGAGGAGCCCGGGGTTCACCGTGGTGGTGACCGTGATCCTGGCGGTGGGGATCGGCGCGACGACGACGATGATCAGTGTCATCGACGCCATGCTGCTTCGACCGGCGCCCTATGAGGACCCCGAGAGCTTGGTACATCTGTACCCTGGCGATGCCACGGGCCACTCCGGAGGCGACAGCACCTCCTACCTGAACGTCGTCGATTGGGGGGATCAGAGCACGGTTTTCGAGCAGGTCGCAGGCGTCACTACTGCAGGTCGATTGACGGCAACCACGGAGACACGCCGAGAATGGTTCTTTGGGCTCGCCGTGGCTCCGGAGTACTTCTCCTTGCTGCGGATCAAGCCGGTGTTGGGGCGGGTCTTCCTGCCGGAAGAGGCCGAACTAGGCGGGGAGCCCGTCGCCATCATCAGCCATCGCTTCTGGCAGGACTGGTATGGTGGCGATCCGGATGTCGTCGGCAAGACAGTCGTGCTGGATGAGAAGGTGTACACCGTGATCGGTGTATTGGCAGCGGATTTTCGATACCCCATGCGGGAGCGTGACGTGTGGTTGCCTCTGCTGCCATTCCTGGGGCAGGGCAGCCTGACAGATCGCGCTGGCGGGTACATGTGGGCGATGGCGCGCCTGAAGAACGGCGTGACACTGGCTCAAGCCCGGGCTGAGATGAGGCTGATCGGCCGCCGGTTGGCGGAAGTGTATCCGGACACGAACGCTGGCAGTACCGTCCGTGTCGTTCCGATCACACAGGAGTACAGTGCCCAGGTCGGGCAAAGCCGCCGGACGTTGCTGATTGCACAGGGCATCGTTGTCTTTGTGCTGCTCATCGCCTGCTTCCACGTGGCCGGCCTGCTTTTGATCCGGTCGGCGGATCGCGAACGGGAAATCGCCCTGCGTGCCGCCTTGGGAGCCAGACGCTGGCGACTGATCGGCCAATTGCTCACGGAGGGCGTCCTGCTGGCTGCTTTGGGTGGTGCGCTCGGCTTGCTCCTTGCGTACTGGGGCCTTGGCTTGCTCTCGGCCCTGAGGTCTGCGCCGAGTTCCTGGCAGTTGGCGAAACGCATTCAGGAGCTGATCCCTTGGTTCATTGAGTTCCGGGTCGATGCGAGGACCCTGCTCTACCTCGCCGGTGTTTCGCTATGCACGTGTGGGCTCTTCGGCGTCTCACCCGCGGTTCTGGCTTCTCATACGAATCTGAGCCGGTCGCTCTCGACCGGCAGGATGCCGGGACAGGGCCTTGGCTTTGCGCCAATTCGCTCGGCCCTGGTGGTCCTCGATATTGCCGTTGCGTTCGTGCTGCTCATCGGCGCGGGGCTGCTGGTCAATAGCTATGCCCGCCTGAACACCGGCCTGGGCTACCAGCCGGCCCATGTCTTGGCCGCGACAATCCGCCTGAATGAAGATCAGCCTCCCTACTCTCAGCCCGAGCAACGGCTGGCGTTCTTCGAGCGGGCGATGGAGCGTGTGAGAAATCTGCCGGGGGTCGAATCTGTTGCGACGGCCGGCAGCTCACCGGCCTGGGGCGGCGGCAACTTCCCTCGTTTCCGGATTGAGGGGTATTCGCCTGCCCAGTTCAACCCGGACGACAAGGAACGCTTCCCTTCGATGCTGCAACGGCAGGTTGGTCCCGACTATTTCGCCACCCTACAGATTCCCCTGCTGAAGGGACGATCCTTCACGGAACAAGACCGCGCGGGAGCCGCTGGCGTGACCATTATTAACGATTCAATGGCAAGGCGCTTCTGGCCGGATCAGAATCCGGTAGGCACGTATCTCACGGAAATCAGGCCGACGCGCACGGAAACGGGAGAGGATGCCACAATCTCCCTGCAATATGAGATCGTGGGAGTGGTGGGGGATACGAGGCACTTCACCGGGTTCAAGGCGGGTCCGCCCGATCCGGAAGTCTATGTTCCGTATCTTCAACATGGTGGGCGGATGTCCGGGTGGATTCCGCTGATTGTCCGCACCCACGTCGACCCGCGCAGCATAGTGAACGTCCTGCGAAGCGAACTGATGGCTTTGGATAATCGGGTACAGATTCGCGACATTGTTCCCCTGGAGGACGAGATCGCCATGTACGTTTCGCCGCAGCGTTTCAACACGCTCTCCTTGAGCGTTTTTGCCGCTGTCGCCCTGGCACTGGCCGCCACAGGCATCTATGGTGTCACCGCCTATGCGGTCTCCCGCCGGACGCATGAGATTGGCATTCGTATGGCTCTGGGTGCGCGGGGGGACGACATAATGAAGATGGTTCTGCGACACGGACTCAGGCTCGCGGCGGTGGGATTGGCTATCGGCGGGGCCGGAGCCCTGGCGGCCACGCGGATCATCCGTAGTCTGTTGTACGACGTCAGCCCGACCGATCCGCTGACGTTTGCCGCCACGGCGCTGCTGCTGACCGCCATGGCACTGCTCGCCTGCTACCTTCCCGCGCGCCGTGCGGCGAGGGTCGATCCAATGGTAGCGCTGAGATATGAATGAGGTAAGAACGATGAAGAAGCTTGTCGAGAAGAATGGACCGGTCCTTGTTCATGCACGCCGGGCCGGTTGGCTGCTGGCGGGCGTGTTGCTGGCGGGCTGCGGCACTACGCAGGTGCAGCGGACGGCGAAATTGGAGGCGTTGGCGGCGCGGTCCGGCGAGATCGAAAAAGTGCAGCTCAAGGACCATTCCCGGTCGGAGCCGGTGACGATCGAGCAGGCCACCGAGGAGCAGGCCGCGAGGGCCGCCGATCCCAATGCGGTGCCGCGCGAAGCGGTGGAGTTGTCGCTCGAAGAAGCTCGTGCGGCCGCACTGACGAACAACCTGGACCTGAAGTTCTATCTGGTCAGTCCCTCGATGGCCCAGCAGACGGTGGACGAAGAACAGGCCAAATTCGAGTGGACGTTCTTCGGCTCGGCCGGATACAGCCGGCGGGAGATGGACGACGAAGGCAATACGGTCTCCGTGCAGTCCTATGAGGCGGGCGTGGAAGCGCCGCTTCAGACGGGCGGCCTGCTCCGGGCCAGCCTTCCGTTCAGCCGGGCCGACTACAGCCTTCAGGACACCGAGGGGGTATCGGAAGCTGCCGTCAGTGTCTCCTATATTCAGTCGTTGCTCCGGGGCGCCGGCACGCGGATCAACACGAATTCGATCCGGATCGCGACCTACCAGAAGGACATGGTGGATGCCCAGACGAAACTACTGGCCATCAGTATTCTGGGCAACGTTGACATTGTCTACTGGCAGCTCTACGCTGCCCGGCGCGAGCTCGAGGTGCGCCGCGAGCAGTACAAGCTCGCCGAGGATCAGTTGGACCACGCCCGCCGAAAGGTCGGTGCCGGGGCCGCCCCCAAGAACGAAATCGTTCTCGCCGAGGCCGGTCTGGCCGGTCGGCTCGAGGACGTGATCAACGCCGAGACGTCGGTCCGTGACCGCGAGCGCGAGCTCAAACGGATCCTCAATCGCGATGACCTGCCGCTAAGCGTCGAGATCGACATCATCCCGACGAGCGAACCCGACCCGAAGGGGCTGGACCTGGACCCCGAAGCGATTGTCACAGCGGCCCTGGAGAACCGGATGGACATGGCCGAACTCGAATTCCAACTGGCCGTTGACGACCTGGACATCGAGCTGGCGCGCAATCGCAAGCTGCCGGATGTGACTCTCGACTACACCTACGCGATAGGGGCCCAGTCGGACAGCCTGGGCAGCGCCTTCGGCGATATCACCCACGCCTCCGAGCAGGATCACGCCGTGGGTGTATCGGCAGTTATCCCCTTGGGCAACCGGGCAGCCGAAGCTCGTTATCGCCGGGCCCGACTCCAGAAAGTCCGAAACCAGATCGACCATGAGCGATTGCGTTTGAGTATCCGCCAGGAAGTCTACAACGCGGTCGACGAGTTGCAGCAGAACTGGCGGCGCATTCTTGCCGCCGAGCAGGGCGTCGTCACGGCACGTCGCGACTACGAAGTGCAGCAGTCTCAGTTCACTTTGGGTCGCCGAACCAGTACGGACGTACTGCTCAGTGCCTCGCGACTGGCCGATGCGCAGTCCCGGCGGATTCGGGCGTTCGCCGAATATGAGATCGCCCAGGTTCGCCTGGCCCGCGCCACCGGAACGCTCCTGGGCCATGGACGGGTCCAGCTTCGCCCTTCGGACCTCGAAGACAGTTGATCTGGATCGATATGCCCAACGGGACGATTACTCCGCACCGACTTGGGACAGCGGGGAAGAATGCCGTTGTTCGAGGAGGTCCTGCATGTCCTGATTGGGCCGGCCCTTCGTGGAGATGGCGGGCGTGAGGACAAAGAGCAGTTCCGTGGCCTGCTCCTCGAAATCGCGTCCGGAGAACAACAGGTTGAGAACGGGGATGTCTTTCAGGACGGGCACGCCACGGATCACGTCGCGTTTTGTCGTCTTGCGCATGCCTCCGATGACAAGGCTTTCACCGGGCCGAATGCGGTTGTCTTCGCTGGTGATGGTCCGTTCGGTCACGGTCTGGGACTGCGTGGCGCCCTGCGGGGCGAGATACGAGGCGATCTGAACGTGAGTCGTCAGGCTGATGGACCCGTCGGCGAACACGTGCGGCGTGATCTGGAGCGAGTCGATGACCTCATAGTATTTCGTCTGGGTGCTGAGGATGACGTCGTCGCCGTACCCTCCGGACTGGACGGTAATCTGCTCAAGGGGCACGCGCTGTTTCGACAGGACCTTCGCCGTCTGGCCATTCAGGACCTCCAGCGTCGGCTGCATCAGGACCTTCAGATAGCCGCGTGACACCAGAATATCGACCAGCGCCTGGACTCGGTGTCCCTCGTCGGGCCGGTTGACACCGACTTTGAGACCGTACTTGCCTCTGGCCGGTTCCCGCAGAGAGGCCCCGGGAAAAGCAGGCAGCACACCTCCGGCTCCGTCGTCCTTGCCCCCGAGCGCGATTCCCTCGCCGAAGAGGTTCTCGATCAGCAGAGTGGTCTGGCGGTCCATGGTCATACTGGCGTTCAGTTCCGAGACCATACAGTCGACTCGCACCTGGACCGGCGGAATATCGATTTCGTTGAGCATCTCCAGAACCGCGTCGAGGTCCTGTTCGGCGGGAGACCGCACGATCAGTTGATTGGTCGCGGGGTTGGTGGTCACGGTATAGTTCTGAACCGTCGTGGACTGGCCCTTCGGATCGAACAGTTCGGTGGCGAACTGAGCGTGAACGATGCTCTTCAACTGATCGGCCGTATGGTAGCGACAAGAGTAGACGAGTTTCCACTCTTCGGCGCCGCCGACGGTCTGCCGGATCTTCGCAGGAGGCTGCACGTCGGTTGCCGGCCAGGGGACGTTGGCGTCCGAGACGATCTCGATCTTGCCCACCTCGTCCAGGATCTTCTCTGTTTCCATGCCGGTGGCTCGTTCATCGGGCCCATCGTGGCAACCCGCTACGACGGTCGATACGAGGACAACCAGCAGCAGGACTTGCGCCGCAGGCCCTATGCGGGTCCATGTGCTGAAACCCGCGCGCCGAGCGCGCTCTGCGTCGCGGTGACCCTTCCTCCCGGACATGATGACGGCGTTGTACACGAGTGCTGCGGTGCTCCTTGGCTTTCTTCTCTGCCCTCCGTGCCCGAAGCGGATTGCGCACTTCAGACTACGGGTCGGCGTTCTGAGGCAAATCCCCTTTCCGCCAATCTGCAATCCGAAACTGGCCTGGGCCTGCCACCATTCCTATCGGCCATTGTACCCGAAAACCTTGATCCTGCCAGCCCAAATCCCCTGCGGCCTCTGCGTCCGGGCAAGGTGCATCGATTGCCGGCGCTGTCAGGCGGAGGGGCGAACGATCATTCGGCCCGCAGAAACACGATGAATGCCTGATGTACGACCGAACCATGTCCGTAGGATTACGAACGGCCATAAGGGGGTATTTGCAGGGGGTGATTTCACGGAGTTGGCAAGCGCCGGTCGCGCGGGTACAATTGGAGCAAGTTTGGGTGTTGTGGGCATCTCGCCCATCACTACAGGTTGAATGCGAAAAAGGGACAGCCATTGTAGCGGGAGGATTGCCATGGATATGCAGAGACAACCATCGGGATGTGCGTGTTGTGGATGGAGTCGGCGTCGGTTCCTGGCGGCCGGTTGTGGAGCCTGCCTCGGTGCGGCGGGCGTCCTGACGATCCCTGGCGTCGCGCGAGCCGCCCAGGGCAGCGGCAAGATGCGGATTCGCATCGTCTACGCGCTGCACGCGCCGGTGCAGCCGGGCCCGGACTGGCCCAACGTCGGATTCGATTTCAACCCGGTGATGCAGCGGATCACGACTACGCTGGGAGCGGCGTGTCCCGACCTCCAGTTCGTCGCGTCGATGGCGAACGGCCCGGAGCAGGCCCAGAAGATCCTCGATGACGACAAGGGCGCGATCGACGGCTACATCGTCTGCCAGTTGAACTGCTGGAACCGCGTCGTGCAGACCATGGCGACATCGGGAAAGCCCACGCTGTACGTCGACTTCCAGTACGCCGGCAGCGGCGGCTTCCTCGTCTACACCGCCGCCTTTCTGCGGAGTGCCACGCCCAATGTGGGCTTCGTGGCGTCATCTCGCATGGAAGACCTGATCGAGGCGGTCAGATGCTTCGGCATCGTCGGGAAGGGCGGGTCGCCCGCCGAGTTCGTCGCCGCTACGGCACGTGTGCGCACATCACATATGCCAAAAGCGGGCGACCTGGCCTGCAAGGGCGACTCGTTCCAGACGCTCTCGCCCGCCGAGTGTATCGCGGCGATGAAGGCCTCGAAGATTCTGGCCGTGCGCGACCAGGAATCGGGATCGGCCGATCCGGTCTCGGGCATTCCTCTGGAGCGGGTCTCTTTCGCGGAGGTCAATGAAGCGTGGAAGGCGGCCGACAAGGGCGAGTCCCGCGCGGTTGCCGACCGCTGGCAGAAGAACGCCAGCGAGGTGATCGATGTCTCACGCGAGACACTGGAGACCTCGGCGGCGATGTACCTGGGCATGAAATCGGTGCTGAAGAAGCACGGGGCCAACGCCATCACGATCAACTGCCTGGGCGGCTTCTACGG
>CAZOFX010000082.1:0-25911 GCA_964579055.1 uncultured Pirellulales bacterium | reverse complement strand
GTATCGAGAGGCGGTGGTGCCCTCCGCCATCCCCAAGTCCTGCGGACTTGAGGCTGCCACACAGACGCTTCAACGACTCACCAGTGGCGATGCCCGAAAACCTGCACAGACACGGCGAGACCGCCATCCCAGGCGCGTCGCTCGGCAGCCATGCCTGAAGGCCGCGCTCCTTTGTGTCGATAGAGAAAGCTGGTGCCTGACGGATTATTGTTGCCTGCCCGCCACGGGTTTGGTATCAATAAAGAGGCTCAGGATGGCGTTTTTTCGGACCTACTGCAGCCAGAGCGGTTTCGGCCCCCGAAGGCCGAGCCGGCGGATCAGTTCTTTTATCGGTCGGAGGTTCTGGTGTCGGGTCTGCCACTTCACACGAACCGAGGCTGAAGTGCGAGACCTCAAATCCCGGATTTCCGGCTCGTCAATTCGACTTCGTGGCCGACCTGTTGGCCGAAGGAAGGAGGTGAGTGCGAATCTGACAGCATTTCACGTCTGAAGGAAGGATCTGGAAGCACCCCCTGCGGCAACTGCGTGGCACGGCGCTGTGAGGGGCGGAAGTTTTGACATTCGTCAAATTCATCGCGATCGTTTCTTTGGTTTGTGGAAGGAGAACATTCATGTGCAGGGGATTGAATCATCTCATTGTCGTGATGTTGCTGTTGGGGGTCGCCGTGGGCCAGGCCCAGGGCAGTCCGTACATTCGCGTCGCCTACTGGGACGCAAGTCAAGGCACCGCTTGGGCGGGAGACGGGGGCCCCGTCCGCGACGCGCTAGCCGCAGTCGGCTATCAAGTCGTTAATGCGGCGGAACTCAAGACCTGGATGGACGACCGCATCGCCGACCGGCGGCTCAGCGTCGTCGTGATGTGTCGAGACGTCGTCCCGGACACCGTGGTCGAGTCGGTCGACGCGAACTGCACCATCCGTCGGTATCTCGATGCCGGCGGCAAGGTCGTCTGGTATTCCGACTGGCCCTTCTATTACGTGGGGACAACCAGCAACTCCCCGGGAAGCAACGGCGCCGTTCAGGTACTGGGTTTCAACGCCTCCACCGGGCCAAACGACCAGAACCAGCAGGTGACGTTCACCGAGATGGGGATTCAATGGGGGCTGGTCACGCCGTGGTCGTCGACGCGCCCGACGTCGCCGACGGTGACCGAAAACCTGACCGTCCTGGCGCTGGACAACAACGGCAACGCCGCCGGCTGGGTCAAGCATTACCTGCCGGGCGACACCTTCCGCGGATTCGTCCGCATCGAAGACCACAGTGGCGCCCCGGCCAATATCCAGAACCTGATCGCCGTGGCCGAATACGCCGAGTCGATCAACACCGCCTCCGGGCCGGTGCCCGAGGGCGGCGCGACCGACATCCCTCGCGACGTCGTATTGAGCTGGGCCGCCGGCGAGTCCGCCGTCACGCATGACGTCTACTTCGGCGCCTCGTTCGACGACGTCAACGCCGCCAGCCGGAGCAATCCGCTGGGCGTGCTGCTCAGTCAAAGCCAGTCGGGCATCACGTTCGATCCGCCCGGCGTTCTCGACTTCGGGACGACCTACTATTGGCGCATCGATGAGGTCAACGGCGCCCCCGACTTCACGGTCTTCAAGGGTGAAGTGTGGAGCTTCACCGCGGAACCTTTCGCGTACGCGATCGCCAACATCATCGCCACCACCAACGCGACTTCGGACCCGGGAGCGGGGCCCGAGAACACGATCAACGGTTCCGGCCTCAACGCCAACGATCAGCACTCGGTCGACAGCACCGATATGTGGCTCGCCCGGCCGGCGGACGCCGAGCCGGTATGGATTCAATACGAGTTCGACAGCGTCTACAAGCTCTACGAGATGCGCGTCTGGAACTACAACGTCCAGTTCGAACTGCTGCTGGGCTTCGGGATCAAAGACGTGACCGTCGAGTACTCCGAGAATGGCACCGACTGGACCGCTCTGGGCGACGTGCAACTGGCCCAAGCCACCGCCAAATCGACCTACATCGCCAACACGACGGTGGACCTCCAGGGCGTGCCCGCCAGGTTCGTCCGCATGACCGTCAACAGCGGTTACGGCATGATGCCGCAGTACGGGCTGAGCGAAGTCCGTTTCCTGTACATTCCCGCGCACCCGCGTGAGCCGCAGCCGGCCGACGGCACGATCGGCGTGAGCCCGACGACCACGTTGAGCTGGCGAGCCGGACGCGAGGCTGCCGCGCACGAGATCTATCTGAGCACCAGCAAGTCGGCCGTCACCAATGGCACGGCGCTGGCCGCCACGGTCGATACCGCCAGTTACAGCCCGGCCGACGTCGAGTTCGGATCGCGCTATTACTGGAAGGTCGCCGAGGTCAATGACGCCGAGGCCATCAGCGCCTGGGCCGGACCGGTCTGGAGCTTCATCACGCAGGAATACGAGACCATCGAAGGGTTCGAAGACTACAACGATGACATCGACGCCGGCACGACGATCTTCGACACCTGGCTCGACGGCTGGGTCAACGAGACCGGCTCGACCGTCGGCTACTTCGATGCCCCGTTCGCCGAGAGGACCATCGTCCGCAGCGGCCGGCAGGCCATGCCGCTGCAATACGACAACTCGGCGTCGCCGTTCTACTCCGAGGCCGAGCGGACCTGGGACACCGCCCAGAACTGGACCGGCCACGGGGCCGACACCCTCATGCTCTACGTGCGAGGCAATGCGCCGTCCTTCGTGGAGACCGCCGACGGCGACATCCTCATGAGCGCCATCGGCACCGACATCTGGGACACGACGGACCAGTTCCGTTACGCTTACAAGAGCCTGAGCGGCAACGGCTCGATCACAGTCCGGGTCGACAGTCTGGTCCTCAGCAACGAGTGGGCCAAGGCGGGCGTGATGATTCGCGAGACGCTGGAGCCCGGCTCGAAGCACGCCTTCGCGGCGCTGACGCCGACGGCGTCGCACGGCCTTTCGTTCCAGCGTCGTCCGGTGGCCGGACAGGCCAGCGCGAATACGGATGTGGCCAACATCCCGCTTCCGCACTGGGTGCGCGTGACCCGCACGGGGAACGTCTTCACCGCTCACCACTCGGCGGACGGAGCCACCTGGAGCGAAGTGGTGGTCAGTCCGGCGCTGGACATCCAGATGGCCAGCAATGTGTACATCGGCTTGGCGCTGTGCAGCCACGATGGGGCCATCTCGACCGCCGCCGAGTTCTCCAACATCTCGACGAGCGGCAACGTGACGGGCGCCTGGCAGACGGCAGAGATCGGCGTGGCGCAGCCCGAAGGCAACGCCGGCGACACAATGTACGTACGACTCGAGGACAGCGCCGGCAAGACCAAGACGGTCGTGAACGCCGACGCGTCCATTACGGTGCGTCCGACGTGGCAGGAGTGGAAGATCGCGTACAGCGATCTGAACGGCGTGAACCTCAGCCGCGTCGAGAAGATGGTGATCGGCGTCGGCAGCGCCACCAATCCGAAGGCCGGCGGCACCGGCACCGTCTACGTCGATGACATCGGGTTCGGCAAGCCGTTCGTCGCCCCCACGGCGACCGACGTGACGGCGCCGGGCGATGCGGTGGTAGGCGTTCCGAACGACGGCGATTGGCCTGCGGCGGAGACACCCGACCTGGCCATCGACGACAACGTCAACACGAAGTTCCTGCACTTCAAAGGTGAGACCGAGCCGACCGGCATCCGCATAACTCCGTCCGTGGGCGCCACGGTCGTGACCGGACTGACCTTGACGACCGCCAACGACGCGGTCGAGCGCGACCCGGTGGCGTTCGAGCTGTATGGCTCGAACGACGGGATCGACGGGCCGTACACGCTGATCACCAGCGGCGACGTGCCGGACTTTGCGCAGGCCGACCCCTGGCCTCGTTTCACCAGGAATGCCACGCCGATCGTGATTGAAAACGACGTGGCCTACGCGCACTATCAACTGTTGTTCACGGCCGTCCGCGCTGCCGGCTCGGCCAATAGCATGCAGATCGCCGAGATCGAGCTGCTGGGCACGGTGGAGTGACAACCGGTTTTGCTGCCGCCTCGTCGCGGCCGAAGGTATGCCAAGGGGCCTGCACCATCGCGGTGCGGGCCCCTTTTTTTTCTGTTGCCAGGACGAGGAAAGACCATTGCGCGGGCCATCTATCGACCGAAGAGGAGATCGAGCAGATCGTGCCACTGGGAGAAGTCGGGTACGACGACCTGGGCGCCGGCCTTGATCAGGCGCGTGCGCTTCTCCGGGTTCAGACCATAACGACGAACTTCATCCGAAGCGATGCCGACGGCGATACCGCCCCGCTTGCGGCACTCGCGCATCTCGACGGGACCGTCTCCGACGACCGCCAGCTCGGGGCCGGACAGCTTGTTCTCCGTCATGATCCGATCGATGACCATGCGTTTGGAATACTTGGTGACATCGCCGACGGCGCCGTAGATGCCGCCGTTGAAGAATTCGGCGTAGTTCAGGGCGTTCGACTCGCGAACCACGTCCTCCCGATCGGTCCCGCTGGCCAGATACAGCGTGACGCCTCGATTGCGCAACGCGGCCAGGAAGTCGACAGCCCCCTTGACCGTGAAATCGCTGACGTCGAGCTGGCCGCGTTCGAACCGGGCGATGCGTTGGTTCACCACCTCCATCAGGGCCCGATTGTAGATGTCCTTGTAGCCGAACTTGTCGAGGACCTTGTCGGCCGGGACGAGGCCGAACTCCCGGACCATCTCGACGAGGACCTCCATCTGGAGAATCGTCTGGATGCCGGTCGACTGGTCGATGTACTCGAGCACGCGGCGGCGCACCTTCTCGTAGAGCGACACGTCGGCGGTGCGGTACTGCTCGCCCAGAATCGCCTCGATCATCACGGGGGCCATCACCTGCTCCCAGCCCTGGCGAAGCGTGCTCACGGTGCCGTCGGCGTCGAAGACCGCGTGCTTGATCCGGCCGAACGGAATCGCCTCCTCGCACAGCTCGATGTCGCATCCTTCCACATAACGGGCCTGTCGCGGGTCTTCGGCCAGTTCGGGCTGATAGATGTAGTCCGGCGATTTGCCGACGACGAGGATCTCCTCGCCCGAGGCCGTGCCCGTCTGAAACAGCTTCTGGACCGTCACTGCCGCCGCCAGATTGGCGAACTCGGCCGCTTCCGCACAAGATACGCCCGCTCCGAGACACAACGCCAGAGCGCTGGTCACGGTGTCGCCGGCCCCAACCGGATCGAGCTTCTTGAGCAGTTGGATTCCCGGGACCTCGTGAAGGCCGTCGCGATCGACGGCGAGGATGCCACGAGGACCTCGGGTCAGGAACACGGGCCTGTGGAACTGCTCGTATAGACGACGGGCATACGTCCGCACATCCTCCAGCGGCAGACCCTCGTCCAGGCCGACCTCGACCCCGTTGAGCAGAGCCGCCTCGCGGTCGTTGGTTTTGCGATAGATCCCTTTGAACTTCGCGCCGTAGTGGCGGGAATCGAGCAGGACGGCCTTCTCGGCGAATTCGGCGAATAGCGCGTTGGCCTTGTCGATGAAGCTCTCGTTGGGAATGCTGCCGGGGACCTGCTGATTGACGATCAGCGCGTCGGCGGTCTCCAGGGCGCGGCGGATGCCGGCCAGCAAGGCCTCATCGGTTGCCGAACTGCGCCGGTTGAAGAAGCCGAAATCCATCCGAGGCTGCTCGCGGTCGTCCAGGTACGGCTTCGCGAACGTCACCGTGTCGTAGTTCTCGCGCTGGATCACCAAGCTTGTCGTATCCACGCCCAGCGCGTCCAACTGCCGCCGCAGCTCGCGGCCGTACACATCGTCGCCGACGGCCCCGATGACCTGGATCGCCCGGGGTTTCAACGCCGCCAGATTGGCGACGACGTTCGAGGCGCCGCCGAGCGAGTAGTAGTGCCGGGCCACCGCGTGGGCCTGGAGGCCGGTCTCGACCGAGACCTCGGACCCTTTCGGATCGAGAATCCAATACGCGTCGAGACAGAAATCGCCGTAGACGGCGACGGTGACATTCCTGATACGATCCAGAATCTCACGGATGCGCTGCTCGTTCATCCTGCCCCTCTCAGAGTCCCTTGAGAATCGCCCGATACAACAGCGGAAACGTCGCCCGCTGGTCGCCCTGCACATACAGCCCCCGGCCGCCAAAGGCCTGCGGAATCCGTGTCACGACGCTCTTCTGATCGCGGAAGTAATACCCCGGCGCCGCTTCGTCGGCCATCTGGCCCGGGTCGTGGCGGCGCAGGTCGAAATCGACCGTCAGGATGTCACGCGGCGCAGCGCCGGCGTTGGCGGCCATCGAGACGGCCTTGAGCAACACCTCAGGTCCGGTGACGGCGCTGCCGATGTTGAGCACGACGCCGCCTTCAGTCAGCTTCGTGATTTCGTGGGTGTAAATCAGGAAGTCGCGGCCGGAACAACCGCCTTTGGCCTGTCCATCAAAGCTCGGGTGCTGGTCGATCACGTCGGTCCCGATCCCGACGTGCACGGTGAACGGAACCTCGTGCCGATAGCAGGCGGCCAGGACGCTCGTCTCCGGATGAGTGAAACGTCGAGGCGACTGCTCCGTCGCCGCCAGCGCGATAATCTGCTTTTGAAACGCCTCATCGCAGATCATCCGGCCGAGCGTCTCGCCGTAACCCAGCTTCTGCTGGTTGCCCACGCTCAGCGCCATGTTGATGTACGCGAATTCGTAGGCCATGCCGAACTGCCCCTGCCCCAGAGCGGCCGGAACGTTCTCGCTGGTCTGTCCGATCAGGGCCAGCTCGAAATCGTGAATCGTCGTCGCCGCGTTGCCCGCCACAAGCGTGACGAAGCGCCGCTCGACCAGATCGGCCAGCAGCGGCCCAAGACCGTTCTTGATCAGGTGCGCGCCGGTGAAGAGAATGACCGGCTTCCTGGCCCGGCGGGCCGCGACGATGGCCTCGGCCACCACACCGATGTCACGTGCCGTCGGCTCGGGCACGTCGAGGTTCAGCGCATCGAGCCCGCCCGGAAAGACGAGATCGTCGAGCGTGACCTTGTTGCTGCGGCCTTCGAGCGGATACGTTGCGATCCGGCTCGAATCGAATGCCTTGTATCTGCCTTCGTACTCCATCGCGTCGTCCGCTCAGAGACTCGCCTGCAACTTCTCCAGGCGTTTGATGCACTCGATCATGCAGCGAATGGTATGGTAGTTGACCTTCCACGAATGGCTCATGTGCGTCCAGATGGGCTGGCCCTCGCGCGTCGTCAGCGGCCACCACTCCCCCACCGGGTGATGGATCATCTTGTCGAAGACGAAGCGGTGGACATTCACGTACGCCGGCCAGTAGACCTTCGGCCCGAACCGCAGGCAGCCCTCGAGCATGCCGATCATCACCTCCGCCTGCTGCCAGAATTCCTTCTCCATGTCGTAGACGCCGCCGGCGTGCGGGCCTTCGGTGTAGACGCCGCCGAATTCGGGGTCGATGCCGTTCTTTCGGCCGTGGTCCATCGCCTTCTTGATGATCTTCTCGTAGTCGTCCCAGCCGGAGCCGAGAACGTCGGTGGCGTGGGCCAGCAGCCAGGCGAACTCGACGTTATGTCCGGCCGACGTGTTGTCCTCCGCGTGGGCCTTCTTGCCGCCCTCGGCGAAGCGGTCCCAGCCCCACACGATGTCGAACTTGATCTGCGGGGCGACCTTCCAGTCCGCGGTGAATTGCGGAATCCCGGTGGCGTACCTCGGGTGCAGGATGCGCTTGCGCAGCAGGTCGATGTCTTCGAGCAGGGTGCGGCGATGGATGCTCTGCCCGGTGCATTCGAGCATGTTCGTGAAGGCTTCCATCAGGTGCATGTGCACGTCGAGGGTCTTGCGGTCGCCGCCTTTGGGTCCGGGGCCGCACAGGTCCCAGTTGCGCTCGAACATCTCCCAGTACCCGCCGTACGTCGTCTCGGCGCAGTGCTTCTTGACGAGGTCGAACGTCTTCTCAGCGTACTCCTGCCCGCGCGGGTCGCCGGTGGCCATCGTGTATTCCGCCAGCCCGTACATGGCGAAGCTCAGGCCGTAGAGGATCTTCTTGTCGATCGTCACCTCGCCCTTGCGGTTGGTCATCCAGTAGAACCCGCCGTACTGCCTGTCCCACATCTTCTCGATGACGAAATCGACGCCATGTTTGGCGTACTCGGCGCAGCGGCCTTCGCCATAGCCGGCGCGATGGGCCGCCGACATCGAGTAGATCGTCCGCATCTGGCCCAGCATCGACTTCTCGTCGGTTCCGGCGTCCTTGCCGTCCTTGTCGAAATGCGTGATGTACCCGCCGTTGACGTCGTCCTTGCACCGATCCAGCCAGAACGGCAGCAGCTCCGTCGTGAAGTGCTTCTTACACTCGTCCAGACAGCCCGAGATTTGATCGCGGTCGATAGGCATTGCCGAACCCTTTCACCGAGTCGCCGATAGCATCCATACCCGCACGCAATCCGGGCATTCTATGCCCCCCCGCCGCAGCCGTCAACAACACCTTCGACCAACGCATGCGAAGGGTCTGCAATTCACGCTTGTGGGCAAATTCTCGCGGAGTGCAGCACCCGACCTTGTCATTCCGACCGGAGCAAGGCGGAGCGGAGGAATCTGGCTGCGAATGAGGCGCGTGCCCGGTCTCTGGCCAGATGTTTCGATCCCGATGTGTATCGGGACTCAACATGACAAATGCGCGAACTCAGCGTGGACCAGACAAAACCGTCCGCCTAAGGAAGCCTCGCAGAGTCTCCCGGATGTCACCCGCCATAGATCCTCAATCCGGTCTCTTCGACGAGATCATTGAACAGCGACTTGCGGGACAAATCGACAAGGTCGACCGGCTGTGACAGGTGCTTCACCAGGTCGGCATAGAATCGGAAGAATCGCGCCGGCTCGATCCCTTTGACCGCCAGATCCACATCGCGAGGAGTCTGAGCGGGGTCCAGAGACGAGCCAAACAGGACAACCTCGTCGACCTGGTATTCCCGGGCATAGTGCAGAATGACCTGTCTCTGGGCCTCGGTTATCATCGCATCTCTTCCTGCCGGCTATAGGCACACAGCGCAAAGCAACCAACGAACATTGTACGGCGCAATGCCGGGAGCGTCAATGGACCACCGAACGTAACGGTGTCTATTCGATCCGCCCCGGCGTTCCTCCCCGCGCCGCGGCCAGGATGGCCGCGCGTTGCGAGGCCCTCCCCCCCCCTCGCATCGCCACCACTCCCCATCACGGCGACTACAAACCCAGACGCCCCCCGGCGATCCTCACACCACCAGAAGCCATCGCGAATCGAGTAAGGCGTCCGCGAAATTCCCCCCCCCCGTGCTATTTCTGACATTTGCTGCTTCGCTTTTATACTCCCCCTTTCATCCCTTGGTGTCCTTCCTGAAATCCGTCACGAATGCCCGCCTGATATCCTTCCTTGTAGCCTTTGGTGTAGCCTTGTCTTGACCCCTGCTGCACACCGATGCCGAATCCTTTGTTGTAGAGTTCTTTGCAGCTGTCAGAACCTTCCTTAAGACCGGTATCGTAGGCTGCTGCACATGCGTCTTCGCGGTCACTGTCTGCCTCAGCAAGAAGTGATTTTAGTGTCGCTATTTCTTCTTTGTGCCGTTTGACGTGTGGCATGTAGCCAACAGCCCCCAACACTACGCCAATGGCCAGAACAAAAAGATAAGGCCACATCACATGTCTCCGCTTCGATTCTCCAGGTTTATATTTAGTCTTTCTTTCTCCGGTTTTCCGGCAACAACTGTGATGTCAACCACTCGTGTATGGGTACGTTGTTCCTGGGTCATTCCAGATTCACGTTGAATGTTAGCTACGTTTGTTTGCGCCTACACATCCATCCGGACACCGCCAATCCGATGCTACCGAGAATCGTGGTACCGGGAACAGGCACCACAGACAAACCATGCACTTCACCTGCGGTCAAAGCTCGATTGTATACTGCCACTTCGTCTATCACGCCGTTGAAGTAGCGATTGTCAGCGTACCCTGGCCACTGCCCCGTGTTGCCGATGTAGAAATGTGCAATCGGATCGCCACTTCCCGCGTCCCGAAAAACAGCGTGTCCTTCTTCTTGCCCGTTGATGTAGAGGGTCATGCTCTTATTGTCATAGACGTACGCCAGGTGATACCACACGTCCTCGACGAGTTCGCTATCACTCAGAAGCCAGTAGCTTCCGATATGGGCCTGGTCAGCCATCGCAACGAACTTGCCGTGTGCCACACCCATGTGGTAGTTGAACGTGGCATATCGATCATCGCTTCGAGCTACGATGGCTCCAAGGGTAGGCAGACCAGAATACTTCACCCAAGCCTCCAGCGTGAAGCTGTCTCTGAAGTCAAACAGAGTCGAAGGCCCGTTTCCACAGTCAATATAGTCGTTGACACCGTCGAAACTGTAGGCACTATCTGGATTGCCAAAGCGGTCCATTGTCAAGCTTGCGCCATAGACAATCCCCTGGTTGCCATAGCCCGATGAATCGTCTGCATTGCCGGTAAAGGTGTAGCGGGCCGCCAAATTGGCAGAGAGGTCACCCATAGCGGTTTGGCATACCGCAAACGCAAGCACAACTACAGCGATTCTTGCATGAGACAGTCGCGTCCTCATTCTCCTCCTCATAGTCTCCACACCGTGGCCGGACATTTTCGTAAAGTCTCGACGGCGCACCGCTACTCTTCTCCGCCTCGGAATTCACACACGCCTCCGCGCCTTACAATCGTGTTTCTATTATAGGGCGGACATGACCAGAAAACAAGGAAAAACGGCGGCGATTGCATGCGTGAAGCGTGATACGTGAAGCGTTGGCCACCCGACGGGTCAACGGGTGGGTGGAGCCGTCCCTGGAATTCATGCCGTCTTTCGGTGTCGCTTTCGGGCGGAGCGCTGGGCCTGGGCGCCGGCGGCAAGGACCTCGCGGGCTTCTTCGTACAAGGGGGCCAGAGACTCGGGGACCGAGTCCTGCGTGACGGCCTCCAGCAGCAACAGGGGCAGCGGCGTGCCCGTCGCCTCCTGGAGTCGAAGCAGATGCTCGATGGTCAGACTGCGCTTGCGGTGCGCGACCCGGCTGATGAACGACTCGCTCAATCCCATGCTCTCGCCGATCTGCCGGAGCGTCATGCCCTGCGATTGCAGGTGCCTGACCAGATCGGCCGACAGATTCGCTTCAACCTGTTTCCTCTGTTCGTCCAACGGATCGCTCCTGAACGGATTCTCGTGGGCCGACGGCCGGCCCGTCCTCTACCGGTCACTGCTGTCCGGCTTCTCACGTCGGCTCGCGCGTTCGTGAGCCTTGAGTGCGTAGCAGGCAATGGCCACTTTCAGGCAAACGCCATTCACCAAGTGCTCCAGCTCTTCGTTCGTCTGGCAACGGCGCACTTCCAATAAATCTCGCTCGATCTGACGCTCATATTCCTCGCGGCCGGGAAACTCGCACGATCTGAGGCGCACGAGGAACTGGCGGCTCATGGCGATGAAATGCCCCTTGTGGGCCTCAAAGCCAAAACCATGACCGCTTCGATCTTGCCTTGCCAATTTGATCGCTTCCTAAAGTCTACCCGCTACTTGCCCATTGGGCAAGTCTCTTTTCGCTTTCTCCCGCATTTTTTTCCGCCCCTCGAAGCTCACGCACACCTCCGGGCTTCAGGACCACTGCCATTCTACAGCGGACGAAGGGTCAAGAACAGGGAAAACGCAGGCGATTCGTGCGTGAAGCGTCGTACGTGAAGCGTGAAGCGTTGCGGCCGGAGGCCGCGTATCTTGCCCCTCGTGGTTCGTATCTCGGCAGACTTGACGCGTGGGTGGAGGACCCACCCTGCCGCCTGGACATGGAGGGCCAGGAGTTTAGGAAGCGAAGAACATGAATATTTTGTTGGATTTTGTACTTGACGCGGATGTATGGTCGTAGTACCATACAGAAACCCGTCGGGCTTCTCGTGAAGCGTCGTGCGGGAAGCGGGAAGCGAAGAGAAGGTGGCGACGCCGCAGGGCGTCCGATTCACGAGGCACGGGTCACCGGTCACGGGCCACGAGAGACGTGCGTGCGGAAGGAGAGCAGGATGGCCAAGCGGAAAGAGCGGGACAAGGCCGCAAGGGAGCAGAAGAGCAGCAAGGCGGCGAAGGGCAAGCGAGGCAGGAGCCGGCGGGTTCGCAAGTGGAAGCCGCCGCGGGTGCCGCCGCCGGACAGCACCATCTGGCCGCCGCAGTATCGCGGCAAGAACTGGAAGCCCGTCTACGCGATCCTGTTCGCGGGACGCTGCCAGTTGTGCGCGTACTCCTGTCCCCAGTCGAGGTGGCGCCAGTTGCTGGACAAATACCACGGCGAGTCCCGCCTGCTGCTGTGCACGAACCATCCGGACAGCCCCGGCGAGCTGCGCGAGGTCCTGCCCATCGACACGTGCCGCCGTTTCAAGCCGAAACGCTGGCGGCGTCCCTCTCTCCACCCTCCAAAGCGCCGCGCCGCCGCGACGACCGATGAGCATGACCCCGAGGTCCGCCGCATCCCGCTCGGAAACGGGCTGTTCGCTATCGTCGATGCCGCCGACTATGAGAAGGTCAGCCAGTATCACTGGTATGCCACAAACAACGGCGGCAAGAACGTCTATGCCGCCACCACCACCAAAGACGGCAAAACGGTCCACATGCACCGGCTGCTCATGCAGCCCCGCAAAGGCTATGTCGTCGACCACATCGATGGCAACGGTCTGAACAACCGGCGCTGCAATCTGCGGGTGTGCACACACGCCCAGAACATGGCCAACAGGTCGCCTCGCGGCGGCTCGTCGCAGTTCGTGGGCGTCTACCGCAGGAGGGACAAATGGGTGGCGCATGTCACGCGTCGCGGGAAGTACTACTACATCGGGATTTTCGATGATGAAGTGGAGGCGGCCAAGGCGCGCGACCGCAAGGCCTACGAACTTCATGGCGAGTACGCCTATCTGAACTTCCCGGAGGATTTCAGCCGCTAAGCACGCCATGCAGCGCGTGCGCCACTATGTCCGTACGCGTATGGCAGGAAGGCGGTGACTGGCGTTTGCGGCAAGGGTTCGCAGCGTCAATTTCGAAATCCGGATCTCGAAATCCGACACAAGCAGAAAGGTCCAAATTCCCCAAACTCGAAACAGCCTTTGTGGTGGCTCGACCCCGGACCTTGGGATTTCGGTCATTCGAATCTGTTTCGTGCTTCGGGTTTCGTGCTTCGGACTTCGAGCAGGGCAGGCTCTTACGAGCACACTACGAACGGGCTCAGCTCCTGGACTGGTCGAGGATGAGTTCCTTGACCTTCTGGCTGGGCAGGTTGAGTGCGCCGTAGGCGGCGGCCGCGGCGGCCCGCAGGTCAGGCTCGGTCTCGTCGGAACCGGTCAGGCTGTAGATCTGATCGACGGTCGCATCGGGCAGAAGGTTGCCGTTGAGCTTGGCCGAGTTGGCCAGGGACGCAAACGCCTCGATCCGCACGTCCATCTCATAGCCGTCGCTCAACGCCATCTCGGCAATGGCCCGCTGTGCATCGGGGCTGCTGAGGTAGGCCAGCGTCTGGCCGGCGAGGACCTGGAGGTCCTGCTGCTCGGCCCGAGTCGCACCGACCAGGGCCGCCTGGGCCAGGGAAAGGTCGATGACCGGATTGCGGCTGACGCCCACCTTCAGCAGGGCCTGCACGGCCCGCAGGGCGTAAGCTTCTGCCAGTTCGGCGGTCCAGTCACCACTGATGGCGTCGGGGTTCAGGGCCAGCGCCTCGGCCAGATTCTGAACGACCAGGCGGCTCTCATTGAAAGCCTGCCGGGGTCCGGCGTTGGCAATGGCGATGGCGGCGGTGTAGCGCACCGCGCGATCCGAGAAAGACAGGGCCTGGAGCATGGGCTGGGCGGGTCCGACGGTGTAGAGCAGCGAGTTCTCGCCGGCGTTGGTCGCCAGCGCCTCGGCCGCACCGAGAGCGACCGCCGCGTTCTTGTCGTTGAGCCCGCGAAGCAGCGCCTGCTGGAGATACTCGGGGCCGGCGGTCTTGGCATAGGTCAGCGCCGCGGCGTGCTGGGCGCCGAAGTATTCCGGCATGGCGACGCCGGTCGCCTCCGCCTTGAAGAACGCCGCCAGCCACAGTCCGATCGACAGACCGAACTGATCGTCGGCCTTGAGCGACCACTCGCAGCATCGCATCGCCATCAGCTCGTTGAAGTACGCGCGGTCCACTTCCTCGCGGACCAGGCGATTGGCGTCGGCGTCCCAGAACCACACGTTGGCGAACGATGGGCCTTCCTGGGCGGCCAGTGACTCGTCATGGTAGTAGTACTTCTCCGCCAGTTGGAAGAACATCGCCGCTGCCGGCGCGTTGCTCATCTGCGGGTCGATCTTCTGGATGCTCTGGGCAGCGAGGCTGCGAAGCTCGGTCGAGGCGTCCTTCTCCGCGACGTACTTCAGATACGGCAGCGACTGCGGATAGCCGATCTGCCCCAACGCGCGGATGACCTCGGCCTTGACCGCGTCGTTGTTCATCTGAAGGGAAGCCGTCAGAGGACGAATCGCGTTGCGGCCGATTTGCGGAAGCGCTTCGAGGAGGTTGTCCAGTTCGCTGCGCCGCGAGGGGTCGGCGATCGCATCGAGCATAAACGGAATCGCGTACTCGCCTGAGTTCTTCAGACGCGCGATCGCGTTGATCTTGCCGCGGATCGTGGTGCTGAGCCGCTTGATCTCGTCGACGATGACCTGAGGGTCGGACCGCAGCTCGAACCGCCCCTGCTCGATCACCGCCAGAAGCTGCTTGGCCACGGACGCCAGCTCCGCATCCTTCGAGGTGTCGACCACCTTCATCGCCAGCTCGTAGCCTTGCGGATTGGCCTGCGTCAGCTCCAGCAGCGCCACAGGGTCGGGATTGCTCTGAAGGATGGCCTGGCCGTAGCCCTTGGCCAGATCGAACCGCCCGATCTTGGTAAAATGCAGAAAGTCGTTCCAATCGTTGGCGAGCGTACGCTGCTGCGACAGACCGCTCCCGACGACCAAGACTGCGAGACAAAGAACCACGGCAACGGTTCGTCCGTTCAACATCGAGATGTCTCCAATACCCCTTGTGTCCAGTTATAGGACCGCCACCGGCTGCGGAGAACGTGAAACAGTGTCATGTACCCTTACCTCGCGGTCTCCACAGTCGGGCGGTCCGTCCCTTTCGAAGGCGGTTACAGCAACAAGCCGCTGTAATGATCGGCCTCAACCGGTTGATTCTAAACCGAAATGGGGCCTCTGTCAATAAAAAACCCCTTTCCCAGCCTCCCCATTTCCATCGCATTCGCAGGACAAGCGACCTTCGCTTTCCCCATTCGGCTCAAGTTGCGGCCGCATGGCCTTTCGCTGGGTCCCATAATCGGTCCGAGAGGCTCCATCCGGCCTGGGCCTGAGGTGATTTCACTTGACGGCGACGACAAAAACGGCATGATAGCCCGCCAGCGAGGTCTTGAACTCAAATCGGTGCTGTCTCGCAGGAAGCAGCCGATGCAGGGTGCGGAAATACAGGCCGTGGCGGTTCTGGCGCGCCGAATCAGCGGGCGGTCAACCGCCTCCGACTCGACTGCTGCCAGCCCATGCCCCAATGCCTGCCGAGGCACATTGGGCTCCTCCAGTCCGGCCGGCATGGTCATTTCCTGGGCCTCTAAACCCCTATCACGGCCAGCCAAAGGTTAATATGGATATTATAGGAGTTTTACGCTTGACGTCACCTCATTGGAAATGATAAATTAGACTCCTAAGCAGCCTACGGCGATTCCATTGGGATCCGCCGGTGCTGGAGAAGGAGATGGCAGGTACAGATGCTGCAGGACCCTGGAACGGTGCGTTCCGTCTGTTCCGGGACGACCGATTTCGTCAGGATGTCAGGGTTGCGCTGAGAGAGAGAAAGGAAGGAGGTGAGTGAGCGGGCATTGCGACAGTCTCTCCGGCGAGAAGCAACGATACAAATCTACTCGTGAGACCACAGCATACAGCAATGGGAAGATTCCGGCGTGCCACCAGGGGGGGAACGAACGGGCGCGTTGCCCCGGCACGATGAAATTCTGTTCAGTTGAAGGAGGACCGTCATGTGTAAGAAAACGTTGTTACTTCTGGCCGTGTTGGGGCTCGTGCTGAGCTCGGCGGTCCAAGCCGCCAACATCACGGTCGTCACAGAGAATGTGGACCGCGAGCCGGATGGACTCGTCGACGACCAGGGACTGATCGACTGGCTCGTGGCCCAGGGGCACACGGTCGACGTACAACGCGATTACTGGTGGACCCTCGACGACGCCAAGATCGCGGCGCTGAACGCCGCCGATCTGGTCATCATCGGCCGCCTGTCCAACAGCGGCAACTACGATGACGGCGACGAGGTGACGCAGTGGAACTCGATCAAGGCGCCGATGCTCCAGTTGAGCGCCTATCTCGTCCGCAACAGCCGCTGGAAATGGATGGATTCCGGCACCGCCAGCAACACCACGACCGACACCGTAATGGAGGTGCTGGACCCGACCCACGAGCTGTTTGCCGGCGTGACGCTCAGCGCTGCGGATCCCAACGACCCGAACGTGGTGGCGAACCTGGTCACGGTCATCGACCCCAACGTGGGCACCGGCATTACCTCCTTCATGGGCACCCTCGACCCGGGCAACGGCACCCTCCTGGCCGTCGCGCCGGTTTCCGGCATGGCCTGGATCGTCGAGTGGACCAAGGGCGTGGAATATTACAGCGGTGCCGGGCAGTTTGCCGGCGGACCGCGTATGTTCTTCGCGGCCGGAACGCAAGAATCCGGCGCCACCCCCCAGGGCGCCTGGAACTTCACGGCCGAAGGCGAAATCCTGTTCGGCAACGCGGTCAACTATATGTTGAGCATTCCGGCTCGCTACGCCTCGGCACCGAGTCCGGCCGATGGCGCAACCGGTCTGCGTTACGACGAAGCCGTCGTACTGGAATGGACCGCCGGCACCTATGCCGGGCTGCACAATCTCTATCTGGGCACCTCCCCCGACGATGTCGCGGCGGCGGATATCGACGACCCCAACAACATCCCCGAGTCTGTCATCGCCGTAACCCTGGAGGCGGCCACGTACGACGCCGGTCTCCTGGAGATCGGTCAGACCTATTATTGGCGCGTGGATGAAGTCAGCGCCGATCCCAACTTCGCCCTGATGACGGGAGAGGTCTGGAGCTTCACTATCGAGTCGTACAGCGCGGTGATCACGAATGTCACCGCCACGGCTTCCAGTTCAGAGGGCGACCTCTTCGGACCGGAGAAGACCGTCGATGGGTCCGGCCTGGATGAGAGCGATCTGCATTCGGCCGACGGAACCACCATGTGGCTCAGCTCCGGCGCCGCAGACGAGGTAGTCTACATCGAATACGCATTCGATAAGCCCTACCGTCTCGAAAAAGCCTTGGTCTGGAATTCCAACACCGGCATCGAAGCGATGTATGGCTACGGCCTCAAAGACGTGACCATCGAGACCTCGATGGACGGCGCTACCTGGACGACGCTCGGCGACGTCGAATTCGCCCAGGCCCCCGGCGCCTATGGCTATGCCCCGGACACTGTGGATATGGCGCGCGCCGCGGCACAGTACGTGCGATTCGTGGCCAACAGCAACTGGGGCGGCGGCCCTCGCTTTGGACTGAGCGAAGTGCGCTTCGTCGCGATCACCATCCCGGTGGTCGCCGCAGAGCCGCAGCCGGCTTCGGGAGCGGTTGAGGTGCCCGTGGATGCCACCTTGAGTTGGCGTCCCGGTCTCTATGCCATCTCCCATGAGCTGTATCTCAGTGCCGATAAAGCCGCTGTCGAGAATGGAACGGCGTTGGTCGCCGCGCTGGACAACAACAGCTTCAATCTGGCGTCACTGGACCTGAGCGTCGGGACCACGTACTACTGGAAGGTCAACGACATTCACGGCCCCAATGATCCCGCAGCGCTCGATGGCGATATCTGGAGTTTCACGACACAGGAATACCTCGTCCTGGACGACTTCGAAGGCTACACCGTTGACAACCTGACAGGGACGTGGCGCGACTACTGGAAGGCGACCGTCGGCATTACGAGCCAATTCCCCTCGACCGGCAGTCCCGTGATCGACCAGGAGATCGCCAATAGTGGCAATCAGTCGGCCTTCCTGGCCTACGACAATGCGAAGTCGCCCTATCACGCCGCGTTCTGGCGTACCATTGGTCGGACCAACTGGAAGAAGAACGGCGTCCAGAAGCTCGTCCTGTTCGTCCATGGCGACCCGGGCAACTACTCCGGCGACAAGCTCTCCGTTACGATCGTCACCAAGACGCCCACCGGCGGACCGGTCAACAACAAGACCGTCGTCTACGGCGGCGACCTGTCGAAGCCGTGGTGGAGGAACTGGAGCATTGACCTGAACTCGCTGGGCATCAATCTGGCGGACGTCAAAGGCATCGCCTTCGCGGTTGGCGACATGCCGCTGCCTGCCGGAAAGAAGGGGAAGATCTGGATTGACGACATCCGCTTGTATCGGACGGCGCCGGCCCTGCCGACCATCGTGGACGCTGCCCTCGCCGTCAACAGTGCGGGTGACTTCGCCGGCCAGTTCGACACGCTCCTGGCGGCGCTGGGCAAGGCCGATCCGGCCCTTCTGGAGGCCCTGTCGAGCGCAGAAGACTACACCGTGTTCGCGCCGACCGATGACGCGTTCGCCGCGCTGGAAAGCACCGCCGGCAACGTCGCCGGCCTGGATGCGGGGATCCTGAACGAGGTCCTGCTGTATCACGTGGTCGCCGGCAAACTGGCGTCTGCGGACGTTCTGGCTGCGAGCCAGATTGCCACGGTCCAGGGCACGGCGATCGGGCAGGCGGACGGCGTACTGACCGACGGCATCGGACGTCAGGCCAATCTCCTGGCTGTGGACGGCGTCGCTTCGAACGGTCTGATGCACGTCGTGGATGCGGTGATGCTGCCGTTTGAGATTCGCAACATCGTCCAAATGCTGGGCGCGATGAACGCCGAAGGCGACTTGGCCGGAGAACTCGATGAAATCATCGGCGTTGTGCAGGCCAATCCGTCGTTACTGGCGCTTCTGACCGGCGCAGACGAATACACCGTCTTCGCGCCGACGGATGCGGCGATCGCCGTGTTGCGCATGGCCGCCGATGAGAACCTGCTGCAGTACCACATCGCGGCCGGCTCGCTGCTGGCGGCGGACGTGCTCGCGGCCGAAGAGCTTACGATGCTCAACGGCGGCGTGTTGAAGCAGGCGGGAGGCGTCCTGATCGACGCCGCCGGACAGCAGGTGGCGCTCGTTGCGACCGACGTGATCGCGGCCAACGGCGTCGTCCATGTCGTTGACGCCGTGCTGTTGCCCGTGCCGGTGATCGAGAGCGCCAGCCTCGAATTGATGGGTGGTGACCCGGCGGTCCTTCAGATGACGCCCATAGTTCTCGGCGAAGGAGATCTGTTCACTCTGAAGCTGGACGCGGCCAAGACCACCTGGACAGCCACGACGTTGCACATGAGCCTGTACTACAACGACGTCAATGACGTGCGCGTTTCGGTCGCGAGCGCCGACGTGGCGCTGGACACCGATGCACAGGAATACACTCTGGAACTCAACGCGTACGAGGTTCCCGAGGCGGTCGGCAAGACGATCGGCATCGAGTTGCAGAACACCAGCAACTACGCCGGCGCGGTGCTCAAGATCGAGAACCTGCGTCTGGAAGGCCCGACGGCCGCTCCGGTACCGGAGCCCGAGCCCGAGCCGGAACCCGAGCCGGAGCCCGAACCCGCTCCTGAGCCCGAACCGGAGCCGGTGGTTGTAGAGTAAGATCGAGAAAGGCCGCCCAGGCGGTCTGACTCACCTGGTTCATCGCGGGGTCCGTATCAACCAAGATACGGGCCCCGTTTTCTTATGCGCGAGGATCGGTCTTGCGCACGGAGCACGAGGGGAGCAAGAAGAGTTTGGAGTGACCCTTCTGTCTGTCGTGCCGCTCAGACAGTTCTGCACAAG
Organism: uncultured Pirellulales bacterium; assembly: GCA_964579055.1. Classification (GTDB taxonomy): domain Bacteria; phylum Planctomycetota; class Phycisphaerae; order Sedimentisphaerales; family Anaerobacaceae; genus Anaerobaca. Next base: position 5,998 of record CAZOFX010000082.1, on the reverse strand, counting down.
CCCACGGGCCTACATGGCAGGCCTGTCAGTGTTTGTAGCGCTGTGGGATGTCCGAACTGAGCCCTTTGCCCATGGCGGACAGCAGCAGCAATTCCGCCGCGATCAGCAGGTAGATCGGCCCGAGCAGCAGGCTGCACACGATGGCAAACTCCCGCGTCGGCCGGTCCCACGAGCCTTTGGCGCAGCACAGCGCCGCGCCTTCCGTGCAAAAGTACGCCAGCACGGCCGAAAGAACCCACAACAGCACCCATACCCCAGCCATACTCTCATCCTCCCAATGCAGGACAACGACGGCTTCTCAAGGTGCAGGACGAAAGATGCGATTGGAAATGCCAAAGATGGCCAACCATCTCTATTATACCACGCTGCACATCAGAAAACGGTTCGCAGGCAGTTTTTCTCATCCAGACGCGCAGAGATTCCCGCGTCATGAGCCATAGCGGCCGAAGCGGAACGTCTCGATCGCCGGAGGGGTTCGCGCCTCGATCATGATCCGCTCGATCCGGGCGGCGATCTCCGGCTGTTCGGCCGCGACGTTTCGCCGCTCGGAGATGTCGGTTTCCAGGTCATACAGCTCCAGGGGCGCCTCCGGGTTCTTCACCAGACCCTGCTTGACGCCCTTCCACCGGCCCATGCGCACCGCGAGCTGGCCTCCGTAGCCGGCGAAATCCCAGAACAGGTACTCGCGACTCTTCTGCTCGTCGGGCTTCGATAGCAGGACCGGCAGCAGACTCACGCCATCGGTCTCGGAGGGCGACTCGGCGCCGGCGACCTCGGCCAGCGTCGCCGGCATGTCATAGTGCGCTGCCGGATAGTCGCTTACCGAGCCCGGCCGAATCCGGCCCGGCCAGCACGCGATCATCGGTATGCGAATCCCCCCTTCGTACAGCGAGCCTTTGAGACCCCGCAACGGGCCGACGCTCTCGAAGAACCCGGAATCGACCTGCTCCCTCGCCGTGGTGGTCCCGTTGTCCGACGTGAAGAACACGACGGTGTTGCGGTCCAGCCCTTCCTGCCGGAGCAATTCCATCACGCGCCCAACCTGCCGGTCGAGGAAACTGATCATCGCGGCGTAGCACGCCCGCGGCGTCGGATGAGGCAGGTACGACTTACCCGTGTACGGCGTCTCGGGCCAGCGGCCCTTGTACTGCGCCAGGTCCCGCTCGGGCACTTGCAGCGCCAGGTGCGGGATGACCGTCGGGTAGTACGCGAAGAACGGCCTGTCCTTGTTCTGGCGGATAAACGCCAGCAGCTCGTCGGCGATTCGCTGCGGCGCGTAATGCGGCCCGGTGAGCCCGCGCGTGTTGCCCTCGAGCGGCGCCTGCTCGCGATCGCGGATCAGGTATTTCGGATATAGGTTGTGCGCGTGGCGCTGGCAGTTGTAGCCGAAGAAACGGTCGAAGCCGAGGTTCAACGGGTCGCCGGTCGAGCCGACTCCGCCCAGACCCCACTTGCCGAACGCGCCGGTGACATAGCCCCGGCGCTTGAGCAGCGTCGCGACGGTGACGGTTCCGGCCGGCAGCGGCAACTGCCCCTCGAAGCTATCCCACGTGCCGACCTCGCTGTTGTTGCGGACGTAGGCGTGCCCGCCGTGCAGGCCCGTCATCAGCGTGCACCGCGCCGGCGCGCAGACGGCCGAGCCGCTGTAGTAGTCGGTGAAGCGCATCCCTTCGGCCGCGAGCCGGTCGATGTGGGGTGTCTCGATCTTCTTCTGACCGTAGCAACCCAGCTCCGCGTAGCCCAGGTCGTCGGCCATGATGAAGATGATGTTGGGCCTGTCCGACGCCGGACGCTCGGGCGACCCTTGCGCCACCGCCACGCGGCCCAGCGCCGCCAACCCCGCCGCCTTCAGAAAATCCCGTCGTCTCAGAACCTCGTTCACCATCGCACCGCCCTTCTATCCTGATCGAGTCAGTCCCCGCCCTCGGCACGGCTCCATTATAGCGTCCTGCCCCTCGCCGGGATACGAGATGCGCCATTCTGCGGAAGTGTCGTGTCTGCGCAGATTCCATCCCCATCTGCCTGTGGCGGATGAGGCTGCCACACACCACAGGTGGACCAAGACGTTCTCCACACACGAAGCGGTGGAATTCGACGGCATGTTCGGGTATGGTGGAGCAGGTGCACACGAACACCATCCTTGCGGTTTGATTGGGAGGCACAGACATGTTGCCGGAATCTCGCCAAACTAACGGAGACTGTCCTCTGCGTACTCGACAAGCTCTCACCTCATCCTCTCTGGGCCGGCGCGACTTCCTGAAGGCGGCCGCGATGGCGGGCGGCGCGGCGATGCTCCATACAGGCGGCCTGGCGATGGGCCAGGACTCCGGCGCGCGACCCGAACGGGACAGCGACGTGAAGATTCTCAATCCGTGCGGGCGCGTGCCTGTGAGTCTCATCATCGACGACTCGACGTGTCTGGTGAACATGGCCCACTTCGGGATTCCGCAGTTTGCCGAGGTCTTCCCGGACGATTACACGCAGGATTGGCGCAAGCTGCCTCGCGAGATCCCCGACGCTTTCGTGCGCAAGTTCGGCCAGTGGTGTCACGAGCACGGCGTCAAGGGCAAATACAGCATCGTCCCGTATCCCGCCTGCGTCGGTTGGCTGGATCGCGGGCTGCCCGGCTGGTCCAAGCGGGAGTTGGATGAGAGCATCGCCCTGGTTCGCGAACTGATGATGCCCAACTGGGACATCCACCCCGAGATGGTCAGCCATACGCGGGTGATCGACACGAAGACGGGTCGGCCCTTCCCCGAGCCGACGGAGCACTTCATGGAGAACTGGCGGTGGACGAACGGCAAGTCGGTCGATCAGTTGGCCGATTACATGAGCTACGCCCTGCGCATCCTCAAGAACGTCGGGCTGACCTGCGAGGGCATCACGACGCCCGGCGGGTTCGGCAATCGCGTATTGCCCGAGCTGTCGCAGGCGACGCTGGAATCCTGCCGGGACGTGTTCGGCGCGGAGATCCCGCACTACTTCCGGCATCTGTTCACCGACGAGCGCAGCGTCGCGCCGCGCGTGGAATACGCCTGCGGGCTGGAGGGGCCCGACCCGAAATGCGTCGTCTCGATCATCGGCTGCACGGGCGACTGGCTTGGCGGCTGGGACGGTCTGGAGGCGGGCTCGGCCGACCAGTTCATCACGGAGGACCTGCAACGCGGCAGGCTGCCGGAAGTGATCGAGCGGGGCGAGCCGGCGATCCTCGTGTGCCACTGGCCCGGAATCTACTACAACGGCGAGGAGATCGGCTTCAACATCTTCAAAGAGGTCGTCCGGCGGGTGCACGCCCGCTACGACCACCTCATCTGGATGAAGCTCAGCGAGATTGCCCGCTACTGGGCCGCCCGGGAGCTGACCGAGGTTCGCAGGCAGGGTCGACAGATCACACTGCGAGCGCCCTTCGCGACGCCGCGATTCACCCTGCAAGTCAAGGGCAGACTGTCACAGCCGCCGCATGTCGAAACCGGCGGCATCGCGACCACCCTGGAGGAGGTCGCCCAGCCCCTCTGGCTCCAGGGCGGCGCCTGGCACCAGGCTGGCACCGCCGCGACCCTCTGCTTCGACCTGCCCAAGGGCCAGACCACCGTCACCGTCTGACCGCGGGCCTACTGCTGGCGTCGGGCGCGCCAGACACAGCGGCCGCCGGTGGCGACGCTGACGTCGCCGACAAGCTCGGCCCCTTCCAGGCGAACAGTCATGGTGTCGGTCGGCGCCTGTTGCGGCATCCCGTTGACGACGACGGTCTTGCTCTGGCCTTGCATGATGAGCTGGTTGCCCTGCATCTGTCCGACGAAGATTTCGGTGATCTTGTAGAACATCTGCTGGCCGTACATGTCGGAGACCATCGCTTCGCCGTACCATTGAGCGGTGAACTGCCCGTTCTGCCCCATCGCCACCTGCACCTGCATGGGGTAGCTCAGCGCGGGATAATCGTTCGTGGCCGTTCCCGCCCATAGTCCCACGGGCGACCACTGGGCCTGCGGCTGTGGCTGCGGCATGGGCTGTGGCTGCGGCTGCGGCTGGCTCGGTTGCCTGGGCTGAGTTGGCTGCGTCGGACCGGGGGCGGTAGGAGGAGCGGGGCTGCTGGCGACAGCGACGATGTTCCAGCGTTGCAGGATGTCGGCCGGAAGGGCCTCCAGTTCCGGGGACGAAACGCCCCGCGTCCAGCAGTCTTCGATATCGATCTCCAGAACGCGTCCCTCCGCCGCGGCTTTCTTGTACGTCTCGCCGGCGCTCTCGACGACGCCATCGAACGGCGTCGAGCCGTGCGTCTTGCCGCCGCCCACGCCGGTGGTCTCGACGGGCAGGAGGTTCCCCGAGGGCAGGCGAATCAGTGCGAACGCGTGGCCCGGGATGAGCACCATGTAGGGCTTGAGCCCCACCGAATGCGCCATCGAGCAGTAGAGCGCCGCCAGTTCGATGCAGGTGCCCGATTTGTCGCGGATGACGTCGCGCGGGAACTTGATGTTCTGGACGATCGTGTTGTCGAAACTCAGCGTCGGGTCCAACAGCCCGACGGGCCCCTGATACGTGAAGTCGTTACCCTGCCAGAGCTCGTAGCAGGCCTTGAGCACGGCGTAGGCGGCCTCGTCGCTGTACGGAGCGCCCTTGCCTCCGGCGGCCTTGTTCGCCATCGCCGCGAACTGCTTGACCGCCGGATCGTCACGCGTCACCCAGGCGGCGATCATTTCCGAGTTGCTGAACAGATCGTACCAACTGCCCATGCTCTCTTCTTTGGTGTAGTTGGAGAAGATGAACTCATGGCGGCCGAGGATGGACACGCGTTTGCCGTCGCTGTCATCCTGCCGCTGCCCATCGCTGTCGACGTAGCGCCATTCGACGAGCACGTTGGCCGGCGTCGTGCTCGTCAGCGAGGCGATGCTCCTGTCCAGCACGGGCTTGTACACTCCCACCACCGTCTGGCCCGGCAGAACCTCCGGATACTTCTGCCAGATGCTCCACTCCGAGTAGCCCTCCACGCGGTAGCGGAGGCGCAGGTCCGTGATGCGGCCGGTCCCGACGTTCGTCACGCGGGCCTTGGCCACCCACTGGGCGGGAAAGTCGGTCTCCATGCCGTAGACCTTGTACAGGCAGCTCATGATCCGGTCGCGCGCCTTGAACTCTACGTCGAGCTGTCCCTTGCCTGGGGTGTCCTTATACGCCAGCGAATAGCTCAGCAGCTTCTTGCCCTTGTCGAACGCAACGCGGGTCGCGCCGGGCGGAAGTGTATACGACGCACGCCCCTCGAACTTGACCGCTTCCTCCGGCGAACCCTTGTAGTGGAAGGTCGCAACCGTCTCGCCGTTGTCGTTCGTGGTCGTCTCGACGAATTCCTGGTCTTCCGCCTGCCATTCCCATCGCCCGTTGCCGCGATTGTGCACCACGCCAAGCATGTGGACGTCGAGAACGACCGACGAACTGGCGTCGTCGTATGCGGCCGCTGCATCCGGGGCCGACTCTGTGTCCGCGCGGTTCGAAGAAAGCTCGCGAAGGAAATACACCGGGTCCTGGACGACGCTCTTGATCGTCGCATAGACCTGCGGGTCGAACGTGAAGACTCCCCGGCCTACCAGATCGCCGGTGGGCGTGATGCGGCCGCTCAGGTCCACCCGGGCGACCACCTCCTGCTCCTGTCCTTCCGCCGCCTGATTCTGCGTCGGGCCCTGGTCCGTCGGAGCCACAGCGTCCTCGTCGCCTGCCATGAAAGGCGGCACCGGAACTTCCGGCATCTTCTCCGGCGCGAAGCCGTCGGTCCGGACCAACTCGCTGAGCGTATCGGCCACCGCCTCGGCGTCGCTCCTCTGCTGATCGGTCAACTGCTCCCGATACGTCTGGAGTTCCTTCTTGGCCTTCTCATGCCCCTGACTGGCGGCCATCAGCAACCAGGCGCAGCCCTCGATCAGGTCCTTGGGCCGCCCGGTGCCTTCCGCCACAAAAACGCCGAAGACCCACTGGCCGTCGGGGTCGCCGGTCGTCGCGACCAGGAAGAACA
>CAZOFX010000081.1:1484-26060 GCA_964579055.1 uncultured Pirellulales bacterium | reverse complement strand
TCCGTGTTCGTCCATCCGTTGATGATCCAGCGGTACATGTGGGTGTTCGGTCCGTTGCGGTCGTCCCACGTCACCGGCGCGGGGTTCTGGACGCGGAACAGCACGTTGACCGGCGCATCGCCCGGCGTCAGGGAGCGGACCTTGAACTCGATGGTGTACTCGACCCATTCATCCTTCCAGCGATCCGGGGCCACCATCGACGCCTGCCACGGACTGGCGGTGCTGAGCTGCTGGTACAGGCCGTCGGCGATCTGCCAGTCGCCGCTGATGACTTCCCACTTGGTCGCGGACTCGGCCGGGTCGTCGAAGTCGTCGGAGAAGTATATCTGTGCGCCGGCCGGCGACGCGCACAGGAAAACCAGAACCAGGGCCAGAAGCATTCCGAATGCCGCGAATCTCTTGGAAACCATTTCTCGTCCTCCTTTTGCCATGTGGTTGAAGGTCAAGACCCGGTTGGGTTCGCTGTCGGATTCCGGTCCGTCAAACCGGGCGTCGTCGAGCGGGTCGCTCAGCGGCGGGTACCGGCACCGGCAGATACAGCCTCAGAAAAGGTGAATCCTCCACTCGTGATGTGTCTGTTTCGCATCCGACCGTCCTCGTCCCGCTCCGGCCGCACGCCGGAGCCGTGTCCGCCTGCGCCACTTTCAGGAGCCCCGATCCGCTTGGCCCCCCGGCTCCTCTCATCATTTATACCAGAGTTGCCCCTTCCGCACAATCCCGTTTGTATAGTGGCCCCAAGGCGGTCACAGTCGTACGGAGGCAAAAAGGAAAGCGGCCCGTCAGGTGGTTCTGAGGGGCCGCTGGGGTGTTCGACTCGACTGACGCGGTGCCAGCCGCGGGCTCGGGGCCGACTACCAGAAGATCGCGTAGAGAGCCAGCGTCAGGATCACGACGCCCACACCGGCGAGCTTGGCGCCGCGCGAGCTGGTCATGTCCATCTTCGGGTTCGTCGGCAGCACGACCGGCTGAGGCAGCGGCTTGACGACCGTCATCACCGCCAGCACCGCCAGGATGATGCCGAAGCAGATGGCCATGCGGTTCAGGAACGCGATCTGGACGAGCTTGCCCGCCAGTTCGGTCTGCCCGAACCCGGGAATCCGGTCGGCCCACTTCAGCGTCCCATACAGGATCGGGTTGAGCACCAGTCCGACGGTGCCCGCGTGGCGCGGAGCGCGGTGCACGAGCAACCCGAACAGGAAGATCGCCAGAATGCCCGGCGAGATGAAGCCCTGGAACTCCTGGATGAAGGTGAAGATGCCGCCGAACGCCGGACTGTCGAGCTTCGGCGCGATGAAGATCGCGATCAGCACGAAGACCACGATACAGACCCGCCCGCACGTGATCAGCGCCTTCTGCGAAGCGTCCTTCTTGACCTTGCGGAAGATGTCCATGGTGAAGATGGTCGAGGCGGCATTGAGCATGGCCGCAATCGAGCTGACGACAGCGCCGAACAGGGCCGCCAGGACGAAACCGAGGATGCCCCTGTGCTCGGAGACGAGATTGCGGATCAACGTCGGGAAGGCCGCATCGAAATCGTGACCGACAAGCTTCTGGGATATCTTCATGCCCTTGGACTTGGCCGTCGCGATGAATTCGGTGTTCTTGGCGACCATTTCGTCCGGCGAGAGAACCGCAGTCGCCGTGATCTGGGCCTGGACCATCGCGGCGTTGCGAGCGAACATCTCTGTGGCGGTCGGGGCATTCAGCTTCGCAAAGGCAGGCGTGAACTCGAAAACCATCTGCTCTTTCTGTTCGAAGGCTGCCAGAACGCCACCGTTCTTGCGGGCGGCCTGAGCCTGCAAATCCTCGTGGAACAGGTTGAAGGCGAGAATGCCGGGAATGACCACGAGGAACGGGATGAGCAGCTTGAGGAATGCGGCGAACACGATGCCTCGCTGCCCCTGGGCCAACGACTTGGAGCCGAGCGTCCGCTGGGTGATGTATTGATTCAGTCCCCAGTAGAAGAAGTTGGGGATCCACAGGCCGACCACCAGCGCCGTCCAAGGGATGGTGGAATCGCTGATCTGGCGGACCATGTGGAGTTTGCCGGCCGGCAGGGCGCCCTGGTTGATTGCGATGAAACGTCCCCAGGCTCCGGTATTGGTGAGCTGGTCGGCCGTGACGTTCGGGTCTGCCGCCGTGGCGGCCAGCGCCGCCGGGTCCGCCTGGCCGAGGGCACGCATCGCGAAGTACATCACGAAGGCGCCCCCGAGGATCAGCGCAGAGCCCTGGATCAGGTCGGCCCAGGCACAGGCCTTCAATCCGCCGGCGAACACGTAGATGGCTGCCGCGATACCAATGATCCAGCAGCCGACGACGATGTTGCCCAGGTCCAGCCCGAGCAGGCTCTGGCCCTGGAAGTAGACGCAGATCACCTTGGCGCCAGAGTAGATCACCGAGGCGGTCGGCACGCCGACGAGGATGATCATCGTGCTGATCGCCATGATCGTCCGCGCGAAGGTGTTGTAGCGGTATTCGAGGAACTCGGGGATGGTGTAGATGCCGCTCTTGAGGAAGGAGGGCAGGAACAGGAAGGCGACGACGACCAGCGTGATGGCGGCCATCCACTCGTAGCTGGCGATGGCCATGCCCAGCCAGTCGGCCGCCTGGCCGCTCATGCCTACGAACTGCTCGGTCGAGATGTTGGCAGCGATCAGGGAGAACCCGATCAGCCACCAGGACAGGCCACGGCCGGCAAGGAAGTAGTCTTCGCCGGTTTTTTCCCTGCGGCTCTTGAGCAGGCCGATGGTCACGACAGAGACCACAAAGGCGACGAATACGACAATGTCAAGCACGCTTACCGACGGCATAGAGTGTCCTTTCCTTGCGTGGCGGTCCCAACCTGGTTCGACACATGGCGTCGCATTATAGCCGGTCTCGGAGGGGCTGCAACAGATTCCTCTCTTATCGAAGCGGTGTTTTTCGCGTGAGAATCGGCGGATCGCTGTTGAGCGCCTCAGGATAGTGCGACTGTGGCAAACGCCCTGGGCAGCACTTCGAGGATGTCAGTTGCCATGAGGCTGATCTGGCCGTACGCGGCCGCCGCGATGTCACCGGCGGCGCCGTGAACGTGGACGCCCAGCGCCGTGGCCTCGAAGTTGTCGAGTCCCTGACCCATCAGCGCGGCGACCACGCCGGTCAGGACGTCGCCCGAGCCGGCGGTAGCCATGCCGGGATTGCCCGTGTCATTGACGTAGAGACGCTGCCCGTCCGTGACGACGGTGCCGGCGCCTTTGAGGGCGACCACGCTGCCGGTGGCCTGGGCCATGCGTGCCGCCGCTTCCTGCCGGTCGGATGGAAGCTCGTCGCGAAACAGGCCCGACCACAGCCGGGCCATCTCTCCGGGGTGCGGCGTCAGGACCAGTTGGGCCTTGCGTCTCTTCGGCCAGTCGGGCAGCCGGCTCAGGTTGTTCAGGCCGTCCCCATCGATGAGCAGCCGCAGACCCTCCTGCTGCACGAGCGTCTCGATCACCGAGCGAAGGCCGGCACTCGTGCCCAGACCCGGACCGATGGCGGTCACGTCGTTGTCGGCTGCGGCTTGGAGGATCGCGCCGATCGCCTTGGCGCTGATGCGTCCGGCGGCGTCCTCGGCCAGGGCGATGGTGGTGTAGCAGGGTTCGAGGGCGGCAACGGTCGCAAGGGCGCTTCGCGCGGTGGCCACGCGGACCAGTCCCGCGCCGGAACGCAGCGCCGCCCGGCCGGCCAGCGCCGCCGCGCCGGTCATCCCCACGCTGCCGGCGACGATGCAGACCTTGCCGAATGTCCCCTTGTGCCCGTCGATAGGCCGGGGTGCGAGCCTCGGCGCCTCTCGTACGATCTCCATAGTCTATGAGACCCCGTCGATTTTCCGGTTGATCAGCGTCGCGGTGACCGCCGCGGAGAACCCGTTGTCGATATTCACCGTCGTCACGCCGGAGGCGCAACTGTTGAGCATCGTCAGCAACGCCGACAGCCCGCCGAAGCTCGCTCCGTAGCCGACGCTGGTCGGCACCGCGATCACCGGGCAGCTCACCAGCCCGCCCACGACGCTCGCCAGCGCCCCCTCCATGCCGGCCACCACGATCACCACATTGGCTTCGTTCAGTTTCGGCAGGTGTCCGAGCAGACGATGCAGACCCGCGACGCCCACGTCGCAGATCAGTTCCGTACGCTGGCCCATGATCTCGGCGGTGACCTTGGCTTCCATCGCCACCGGCAGGTCGGCGGTTCCCGCCGTAAGGATCGGCAGAATGCTCTTCGATGCCGCCGGCGGCTTCTGCTCCAGCACGATCGCGCGGGCCAGCGCCTCGTAACGCGCTAGCGGGAACTTGCCCGTCGCGACCAGCGCCTCGAACGTTTCGGCGGCCGCGCGGGTTGCCAGGACGTTGTTGCCTCGCGCCGCCAGCGATTCGAAGATTGCGAGAACCTGCTCGGTCGTCTTACCCGAACAGAGGATGACCTCGGGGAACCCCTGGCGGAGCTGCCGATGGTGATCGACGCGGGCGAAGCCGAGGTCCTCGAACGGCAGGTGCCGCAGCCGGTCTATGGCGTCATCGACGTCGACCTGGCCGTCTTTGACCTGCTCCAACAGTTGTCTCAAGAGTTCCGGCTGAATGGCTTGATTCCTTTCAAGAAATTCGAAATCCGGATATCGAAATCCGAAACAAATCCAAAGCACCAGATCCCAATGACCGAAACGCTATGGCCTGCCGGATGACTCGTTTCAGATTTGGGATTTCTGTCATTCGTGCTTGTTTCGGATTTTGGATTTCGAATTTCGTGTTTCTTTTTCAGCCGGTCGAGTTCGGTTCCAGCGTCAGGTCCGCGAACAGGCCGGCCCGGTACTTGTGATACGCCAGCGAAGCTACCATGACCGCATTGTCCGTGCAATATGCTTTCGGAGCCACCAGCAGCCTTCGCGGGGGTTTGTGGCGAAGGCACGTTCGTTCCATCGCTTCGCGAAGCGCGCCGTTGGCGGCGACGCCCCCGCCCAGCAGGACCGTCCTGGCGCCGATGCGGTCGGCGGCGCGTTTGGTCTTGCGAACCAGCACGTCGATGACCGCCGCCTGAAACGAGGCGGCGATGTCGGCGATCTGCTGCTCGCTCATCCGGTCCACGCAATCGGCGCCCTTCATGTCCTGGCCCCGGCAATGGTACAGCACGGCGGTTTTTAGCCCGCTGAAGGAAAAGTCCAGCGAGTCGCGTCCGAGCATCGAGCGCGGAAACCGAATCGCCTTGGGGTCGCCGTTACGCGCGGCCTTCTCGATGCTGGGCCCGCCGGGGTAGGGCAGCTTCAGGATCGTGGCGACCTTGTCGAACGCTTCGCCGGCCGCATCGTCGATCGTCGAGCCCAGCAGCGTCAGGTCCAGCGCCGATTCGCAATCGTAGAGCGACGTGTGTCCTCCCGAGACGACCAACGCTATCGCCGGCAGCTCGATCCGCTCGTCGTTGAGCATCGCCGATTGCAGATGCGCGTGAAGGTGGTTGATCGCGACCAGCGGCTTGCCCCACATCATGCTCAGCGTCTTGGCGGCGGTCACCCCCACGATCAGGGCGATGGCTAATCCCGGCTGGTTGGCGATCGCGACCGCGTCGATGTCGTCCTGGCCGACGCCCGCCTGATTCATCGCCTCCGTGAGCACCGGCAGGAGATTCTCGATGTGCGCTCGCGAGGCGATCTCGGGCACCACGCCCCCGTACTTTTGATGCAGCGCCGTCTGCGAGGCGACCACGGACGAACGGACCTCGCGTCCATCGGTGACGACCGCCGCCGCCGTCTCGTCGCAGCTCGTCTCGATCCCGAGAATCGTGATGTGACTTTGCCTGAGTGCCATAGACATGCGATCTTAGCCTGACGCGCACCCCGTGTCAATTGCGCCACAGAGCCAGTAGCGTCTTACGACGCCACTACGAACGGCGCTCGTAGTGTGCCCGTAAGGGCATACGAACCCCGGAGAACCTGTGCAGATACCGTGGGGTCTGGGGATTGCGGTTTGGCTGTCGAGACTCTACAATACCGGTCCATGTCGTCAACGGACGGACGAATTTGGACCCATGGAGTGGGAATATGAGCAAGGTGGATCAGGCGGTGGAGTGCTTCTGCGGCGGGGCGGCCTGCTCGCAGGCGATTGCGGCGATCTACGGTCCGGACTTCGGACTGCCACGCCAGCAGGCGATGAAGCTGGCGTCGGGTTTTGCCGGCGGGATGCGCCTGGGCGAGACCTGCGGCGCCGTCACCGGGGCCTTCATGGTCCTCGGGCTGAAGTTCGCCGGACCCCACTGCGACCAGCGGGATGGGCGCGGCGACGTCTATGCGGCCCTGGCCGACTTCGTCGCGAAGTTCCAGCAGCGCAACCGAACCGTGGTCTGCAAGCAACTGCTCGGCTGCGACATCAGCACCGCCGAGGGGGCGCAGAAGGCCACCCGCGAGGGGCTCTTTCGGACCATCTGCCCCAATCTCGTCAAGGACGCCGCCGAAATCCTCGAAGAGATGCTGTAGCCGCCCGCTCCCGGTGCGGCGGTCTTGCTTGACAAAGAGCGCCGGGCCGGTTAAAAGACACCCGGAGCATGGCGGCTCGCATTGAACGAGGCCGTGAAACCTTCGTTCCTCGCATAAGGAAATGCCTTGATGATAGCAGCGCTTGGGGCCAAAGCCATCCAGGACGTGGTCGACGCCGGTCGCTTTGGACGATTTGCCTGGCGGTCGATCACCACTGCGCTTCGGAGCTGCGGTGCCCGCCGGACGTATCCTCTGGTCTGGACCCAGATGAACATCATCGGTGTCCGGAGCGTGCCGGTGATCATGATCACCGGGGCCTTCGTGGGAATGACCCTGGCGGTCCAGGCGTACGATCAGTTGGCGGGAATGGGGCTCGAAGAGCACCTGGGCGTACTGATCAACATCTCGGTGGTGAAAGAACTCGGGCCGGTGCTGGCGGCGGTGATGCTGGCCGGACGCGTCGGCGGGGCCCTGACGGCCGAGCTGGGCACGATGAACGTCACCGAACAGATCGACGCCATCCGCAGCATGGGGACCGACCCGATTCGCTATCTGGTGGCGCCGCGGCTGCTGGCGTGCCTGGTGCTGACGCCCGTGCTGATCATTTACGCCGACCTGATGGGTGTCATCGGCGGCGCTCTGGTGAGCTTCCTGCAATTAGGGATCAACAGCCGGGCCTACTGGAACTTCAGCGCCTCCGGCGTCGAGCTGTGGGACGTATCCATTGGGATCGTCAAGGGCTTCTTTTTTGGCGGCGCCATGGCCACGATCAGTTGCTACAAGGGATTCAACTGTAAGGAAGGCGCGCACGGTGTGGGCCAAGCCTGTACCGACGCCTTCGTGGCCAGTTTCATCTCGATCCTGGCGCTGGATTTTGCCCTGGCGGTGGTCTTCAAGAGCGTCTATCTGACCTTCTGGCCGATCAAGAGCCTCGTCTGACGCCGGGGCCCGCAGCGGCCGAATGACGTGCCGACTCAGGAGTGCTTAGTTTGGAACAACAGGACGATCACAACAGACCGGGCAACGGGGACGGAACGGCCGACGCCGTAATCGAGGTCAGGAGTCTGATCAAGAAGTTCGGCAAGAAGCTGGTGCTCGACAACATCTCGGTCTCCATCGAGAAGGGCAAGACCACGGTGATCATCGGCCCCAGCGGCTGCGGCAAGACGGTCCTGATGAAGCACTTCATCGTGCTGCAAAGGCCCACCACCGGCGAGGTCCTTCTGGACGGCCAGCGGATCGACCACCTCAGTGAACGCGAGCTGCACAGCGTCCGCACGCGCTTCGGGTACCTGTTCCAGGAAGGGGCGCTCTTCGACAGCATGAGCGTGGCCGAGAACATCATGTTTCCGATCCGCCAGCACTTCAAGAACGCCAAGTGGAGCCAGATGCAGGAGGTGGTCAAGGCCAAGCTGGCGATGGTGGGCCTGGACGGGTTTCAGAACTACTATCCGGCCAGCCTTTCCGGCGGGCAGCGCAAACGCGTCGCCCTGGCGCGGGCGATCGCCCTGAATCCGGAGGTGATTCTGTACGACGAGCCGACGACGGGACTCGATCCGATCCGCTCCGACATCATCAACGAGCTGATCCTCAAGCTCGAACGGGACCTGAGCGTGACCAGCATCGTGGTGACGCACGACATGAAGAGCGCCTACAAGGTCGCGGACCGCATCATCATGCTGCACAACGGGCGGATTATCGCCGACGGAGACGCCGACCACATTCGCGGCCATCCCCATCCCACCGTGCAGCAGTTCATCAACGGGCAGGTCGGCGAAGACGACCTGGCGGTGCTGCGGATGAGCGGGGCGGTCGGCACGTCTCAGTTCCTGCCGCGTGACTTCCAACAATAGGCCGGGCGCGCCGCCGATCCGGCTCCGCGAGGGACATCTGCCGATCCGACATGGCCAAAGACCCGAATCAAATCGCTGCCGACCTGCGGGATCGCATTCGAGGCGAGGCGTTCGCCGACATCCTTCACCGCGTCGCCTTCAGCACGGATGCGAGCAGTTATCGGATTGTCCCGCAGTGCGTGGTCGCCCCTCGCGATGCGCGTGACGTCGAGGCCGTCGTCAAGTATGCGGCCCGCGAAGGCCTGCCCGTCGCACCGCGCGGCGCCGGCAGCGGCGTCGCCGGCGAGTCGCTGTGCGCGGGCCTCGTGCTCGACATGACGCGTCACATGACGCAAATCCTCCACACCGCCGACGACGGCGGCACGGTGACGTGCGAACCCGGCGTCGTGCTCGACGACCTCAACAAGCACCTCGCCCGGTACGGCCGCAAGATCGGGCCCGACCCTTCCAGCGCCAACCGCGCGACCGTCGGCGGCTGCCTGGCCAACAACGCCACCGGCGCGCACTCCCTCCAGTACGGGCACATGAGCGAGCACGTCGAGTCGATCGAGGCGGTGCTGCCCGACGGGACGCCGGCCTCGTTCACCAACGCCTTCGACGTGGAGAAGGCCGGCGGCCGCCGGGCCGACGCCATCGCCAGGGAGTGCTGGTCGCTGCTGACCGCCAACCAGACCGTGATCGACCGGGCGGTTCCCGCCACGAAACGCAACCGCAGCGGGTACAACATCGCGTCGGTCTGTCACGATCATCGGATCGATCTGGCCCGCCTGCTGGCCGGCTCGGAGGGAACGCTGGCGGTCTTCACGCGCATCACGCTGCGGACGGTGCCGCTGCCGAAGGTCAAGGGGCTGCTCCAACTGGAGTTCGACTCGCTCGACGCCATGGCGCGGGCGGTCCCGACCATCGTCAAGACCGCTCCGGCCGCGTGCGAGCTGATGGACAGGACGCTGATCCATCTGGCCATCGACCAGTTGCCCCAGTATCGCGACATTCTACCGGGCGGCGCCGCTGCCGTGCTCCTGATCGAACACGTGGGTGACACGGAGGCCCAGGTCCGAGAGCAGATCGAGGTGACGGATCTGGCCGTCGGGAAGCGGGCGACCGGACGGACCCTCATCACCTCGGCCGCCGATCAGGCCCGCGTGTGGAAGTCGCGCAAGGACGCGGGCCCCTTGCTCTATCGCAAGCGGCGTCGCGAGCATCCGGCCGAGTTCATGGAAGACGCCAGCGTCGACCACACGCGCCTGGCCGAGTACATCGACGGACTGGCGAAGATCGAGCGGAAGTACGGCACGACCATGTCGTTCTTCGGTCACGCCGGAGACGGCGAGCTGCACCTGAGGCCCTACCTCGACCTGGGCAATCCGCGCGACGTCCAGAAGATGCGGGCGATGGCCGATGAGGTCTTCTCGCTGGTCTGGTCGCTCGGCGGCTCGATCAGCGGAGAGCATGCCGACGGGCTTCTGCGGGCCGGTTTCGTCCGCCGGCAGTACGGCGACGCGTTCTACGAGATTCTCCGCAGGGTCAAGGCGATCTTCGATCCGACGGGCCTGATGAACCCGGGCAAGATCCTCAACGACGACCCCGATGTGATGGTCAAGAACCTCCGACGCGCGCATCGCCTTCTGCCCGAGAAGGCCCGCTCCGAGATGCACTTTGCCGACCAGGAGCTGGAGCTGGAGTTCGAACAGTGCTACGGCTGCGGGCTCTGTCTGACGCGCGATCCGTCTCTTCGCATGTGCCCGGTCTACCGCGCCCTCGGCGAGGAGCTGGGCAGCTCCCGCGCCAAGGCCAACCTGCTGCACTACTGGGCCACCGGTCAACTGGATGAAAAGGACTTCGAATCGCCCGAATTCCGCCGGTTCCTCGACCTGTGCGTCAACTGCAAGATGTGCGAGAAACAGTGTCCCTCGGGCGTTCGCGTCTCGACGCTGATGGCCGCCGCCCGCGCCGAGTACGTTCGCCGCAAGGGCCTGCGCCGCACGGAGTTCGCCCTGAGCCGCAACCGCTACCTGAGCGGGCTGGGCAGCGCCTTTGCGCCCCTCTCGAACGCGTTTCTGAGACTGCCGCCGTTTCAATGGGCGATGGACAAGACGGTCGGCCTCGACCGCCGACGCCGCATGCCGACCTTCCAGCGCGGATCGTTCGTCAAAGCGGCGCAGAAGCGCCTGGCCGCCGCCGGCCCGCTGGTTGCGCCGGTCGACAAGGTCGCCTACTTCGTGGATTCCTACGCCAATTCGAACGATCACGCCCTGGGGTTTGCCGTTCTTGACGTGTTGCGGCACAACGACGTGGAGATGATCGTGCCCGCTCAGCGTCCAGCGCCGCTGCCCGCCATCGTGTACGGCGACGTCAAGACGGCCCGCCGCGATCTGGCCTTCAACGTCGCGCACTTCGCTGCGGCGGCTCGCGACGGCTACAAGATCGTCTGCTCCGAGCCGAGCGCCGCGCTGTGTCTTCAGCAGGAGATGCGTCACTACGTTTCCGGCGACGACGCCCGGCGGGTCTCGGAGAACGCCTGGGAGCTGATGAACTTCCTGGCCGACCTGCGCCGGCGCGGCCGCCTCAAGGTCCCGACCGAACCGGTGCCCGACGAGTTCGTCTATCACCTGCCTTGCCACCTGTGCGCAGTGGGCGACGAGACCGTGACGCTGAGGCTGCTCGGCGAGCATTTCGGGGTGAAAGTCACCGATCTTCGCGCCGGCTGCTGCGGTCTGTCGGGCACGTTCGGCATGCAGAGGAAGAATTACGACCTGGCCGACCGGATCTCCGAGAGTCTCCGGAACGCCATCGCGACGGCGTCGAGCCGCAACGTGCTCACCGAATGCGCCGCGTGCAAGATGCAGATCGAGCACATCGGCGAGGTGGTTGTCACCCACCCGATCCAACTGCTGGCCCGCGCGTACGGCCTCCTGCGATGATCGGCTTTACCTGTGACTGGGAACCAGGTTCTCATTGTCCTGGTGTGCAGGCTCGGCGTGCGGGCGGGCCTTCACGGCTCCCCGATAGCGTTTGACCAGACGCGGAAGGGCCGGCACGTGCATATACGCGAACACCTTCACGGCCGTGCGATATGACCGAAGCAGGCCCGGGGCGCTCTCGCGGACCGCCATCCGAGCGAATTGCCTGGCCTTGCTCTTGTTGCCGTGCCGCTGGTAGTGCAGCGCGAGGTGCAGGCACCGGCTGTGGATCGCCTGCGTCAGCGGACCTCGCCACTCGGGGCCCAGCACGTCCCGGAACGTGCGGACGATGCCGACGTTCTGTTCCATGCGTTTCTCCTGCCCGAGTCGGCAATACATCCCCGCCGGATGCTGCCCAGTCCGCGTCGAGATAGCCGATCTTGCCGTGCATCGCGTGAAGCACGAAGAAGGGCCAGTCGGGCACCGGAAGTGTCCCGAACCAGCTCGGAAACTCCCGCACGAGGTGGTTGCGGACCATCGCCGACGACGTGCTGATGAAGTCGTGCGCCAGCAGCTCACCGAGGCCGTACGTGGGCCGCCGACCCGGAGGCGAATGAAGGGTCGGACCCTGCGAGCCGTCGTCCCAGACCATCAGCGCGTTGTGGAAGCAGACGCTGTAGTCGGGATGCGCGTCGAGAAACTCGACCTGGCGCTGAAGCTTGTGCGGATCCGTCCAGTAGTCGTCGCCGTCCAGTAAGGCGACATACTCGCCCCGGCAGGCCAGAAACGACTCGGGCAGGTTTCGCATCAGCCCCAGGTTCTGTTCGCGGAACAGCGGGCGGATGCGATCGCCAAACCGGTCGCGGTACGCGCAGATCACCGATCGCGTGGAATCCGTGGAATGGTCCTCTCCGACGACGATCTCGAAGTCGAAATCCGTAACCTGCGACAGCGCCCCCTCGATGGCCTGGCCGATAACCTCTTCCTGATTGTACGTCGTGATCAGGACGCTGGCTTTCATGAGCCCATAAGCTCCCGCGAGATTCCGACGCCTCGAGCGATGCCACCGGCCGGACGCCTGACTGCTTACGAAAGAGTACATCGGCGGGTCAAGACCTCCGCCCGCCGCTCTTTCCCACGGTCACTTTATCGGCCACCGGCGGCCTGAAGCATTACAAAAAGCGGCCGATGCCTATCGGACCCTGCGACGCGGCCGCAGGGGGGGGGCCTGCCAAACAGGGGGCGGAGGAGCCCCGCCCATTGTGGCAAGTACGTATTTTCGCGGTGTCCGACCGGTATAGGGGGATTTTCCGCAAGTCGGGGCCTTCTCCGGCCGATGGACATCCCAGCCGTGGCAGGCAATGTAATATGATGAGAGGTCCGGTGTCTCTACCCCCCGGAGGACGCTGGACCTTTTTTATTTCCCCCGCCCGACCCCGCCTGCGGGCGGAAAAAAGCCCCGGTCGGCCGCCCCGACGGTTGAAACCCTCCGCTCCCGGTGGTATGATGCCCTGTAGAGCGTGCGGACACGCCAGGTACGAAGGCAGACGCGGAATTCCGGACAACGTCTATCATATAAATGAACGACGGTTCTGAAGGAGGATTGCCATGTTCAGCAGAATGACGTGCTTGGTTTCCCTTGTCTTGTTGCTGGCGCTGGGCGGCAGCGTCTCGGCGTTGATCTCCTGGGACGACGGCGGGCCCGACTCGCTCTGGAGCACGCCGCAGAACTGGAACACGGACACCGTCCCGACGGTGACCGACCCGGCGTCCATCGATATGCCGGAGAACACCCACTGCGTGGTCCAGGAGGGCATCGAAGCCATATGCGAGACCTTGCGGGTCGGCAATGGCGGCGTCCTGACCAACCTCGACATCACCGGCGGCTCGCTCACCGCCTCCGGCGCCTACGTCGGCGTCGACAGCCCCTCCGGCCACGGCGTCCTGAATGTCAGCGGGGGCCTCTTCGCGACCGGATCGCTCCAGCTCGGCTGGGACGGCTTCGGCACGCTCAACATGACCGGCGGCGCCATCGAGCTGGAGGATGAGCTGGTCATCCCCGGTCTGGCCGGCACCGGCACCGCGAACCTGCGGGGCGGCACGATCCACGCCGCCGATCTGCGCATGACCAGCGCCAAGGCGCTGATGGACGTCGGCGCCGGCACGCTGATCCTCGAAGGCGACGACACCGCGACCGTGCAGACCTACATCGACAACGGCTGGATCATCGCTTATCGCGGCCAGGGCACGCTGCACCTGGACTACGATGTCACCAACCCCGGCCAAACCACGCTGACCGCCACCGCGCTGCTCGACCCGCAGCCCGCCGACGGCGCCCTCGTCTCGCCGGGCCAGGTGACGCTGAGCTGGACCCTGCCCGATCCCTGCGTGCCGGGCGAGCCGGTCCTCGTCGACGTCTACTTCACCGACGACTATCAGGCGCTGGTGGATTTCATCGATCCCGACGCCATGCGCATCGTCAGCGCCCAGAGCGTCACCTCCGTGACGGTGCAGGCCGAACGCAAGACGCGGTACTACTGGGCCGTCGACGTCTACGTCGGCAGCGAGAACGATCCGCTCTATGGCCCGATCTTCACGTTCCTGTCCGACAATCTGGTGCCCCAGGTGGACGCCGGCCCCGACATCGTGACCTGGCTGGAGGGCGGGCCCCGGACCGGCCTGCTCGATGCGACCGTTACCGACGATGGCACGGTCCGCCCCTACACAGCGCTCTGGACGGTCAAGAGCGAGCCGGCCAAGGGCGACGCGGTGATCGAGACGCCGACCGCCGAGGACACGAACGTCACCCTGGCCGCGACGGGCCGGTACGTTTTGGAGCTGGCCGCCTTCGACGGCGAATACATCGGCACCGACGCGGTCACGATCGACGTCTACAACAGCCCGTGCGAGGCCGCCCAGTCGCTGCCCGACTACGTGCCTCCCGTCGGCGACCTCAACGGCGACTGCCGCGTCGATGAGCTGGACAGGGCTCTGCTCGAAGAGCACTGGCTCGAAGACAGCGCCCTGACCGACGACTGGTTCATGGTCGAATGAGCGGTAGAAGCGTAAAAGCGTAGAAGCGTAAGTGCGTCGATGCGTGTTGCGTCGTGCGTCGGGCGCCGACCATGGTCCCTCCGGCCTGCGTCGTGCGTATCTCGTCGCTCGTCGCTCGTATCTCGTGAATCGGCAGGGGCGAGGCATGCCTCGCCCCTGCGCTGCGCGTCCCCGGCCTTTCGTCGTGCGTATTGCGTCAACCGCACCTTCTCCGGCCTGCGGCCTACCGCCTCCGGCCTGCACCAACGGGATGCGTGAAGCGGGGGGCCGTCGCCCGTGACCCGGGGCCCGGGGCTGGCGTTTCGTATCTCGTATCTGGTATCTCGTGAACTGGGAACTGCAAACTGAGAACTGCCAACTGCCGCCGCAGGCCGCAAGCTCAGAACTCAACACTCAGGACTCAAAACTCCTCCTGCCGCCCTCCGCCCTCGCCAACAGCACAGAAGAAAACGGGGTCTGTCTCCGGGCATCCCCGGATGGCAAGGGTCTAAAGATGGCGGTACACGTCGCGCCGGTGCCGTACATAGTACACGATGACTCGCTTGGCATCGTTATCAACGCCGTACACGATCCTGTAGTCGCCTACTCTGACCCGGTACAGTTCGTCGGTCGCGCTCAGCTTGCGTACGCCGCGTGGAAGGGGCTGGTCCTGCAAGGCTTGGATATGCCTGAAGACGCGCGCAACGAGCGACTGCGGCAGCGCACGCAGGTCCTTCTCCACCGATGGCTTGAGGATGACCTTATAAGATGCCATCTTTCTCCAGCCGGCGTTTCATCGTTTCCAGGCTGATCCCCCGTTCCTTCCGGCGTTCGGCGATCGTCGCCAGATCGTGCAGGTCTTCCATCAGTTCCTGGTAACGCTTCAGGGACAGAATCACCGCGGTCTTGTTCCCCTCGGCGTCCACGACGTATTGTTCTTGTGCGGCCATGGCCCGTTCACTCCTTCTTCGCGATTGCATCGACCCGGCCAGTATACCCGTCGCCGCCTCCAGAGTCCACCACCGATCCAGACCGGTTGCTCACAATCTCGCCGCCTCCGGCCTGCGGCCTATGGTCTGCGCCCGCGGGATGCGTGAAGCGTGAAGCGGGGGGGCCGTCGCACGTGACCGGTGACCCGTCGCTCGTGCCGCGGCCGTCCCATGTCGGCCCGACCAACGCGCTACCTGCGATTCGCAGCTACCGCTCGCAGCCCGCGCGAAGACCGCATCCCGCCGCACCGCCATGCCGCCACCGGATTGCGATCTCCCCTCCGCGCCCGCCAACAGCACGACAAGAACGGGGTGTGCGCGCATCTCACGTCCTTCGATTCGCCACAATTCCCGATCCGGCACCTTCGGCCCCCGCAGTCCTGCTCTTCGCCAATTTCCGACAATCAACGTGCGCCTAGCTCATTGTTTGCCTCAGCAGTGACGCGATTCGCTGGAGATTCGCGAAGTTGCCTGTCGCGAAAGGGTTGTCGTGGCTCTCGATTCTATCGATGGCATTTGGATCGGAGAGGATGTCGTTAAGAATTCGGAGTTGGGCCGCAACATGGGTCGCCGCTTTTGAAGTGTTCTGTTCTTTGGCGGTGAGTTGTTCCTCACGTTGCCTTTGCTCCTTTTCTCGTTTCGAAGATTCTATTTCCCTGGTTGTGATCTCAGTGATTCGAGTGGCCAGTTTCACGCGCTTCTGGTAGTCACTCTCCATAAGCCATGCGGGTCTCTCCTGATCCAGGAACCGCTGGGCTTCCTCGCTCTCCAAAAGGTCGGGCAAAAGCAGGAGTTGTCGTCTGTAGGCCACTTCCCGCAGACGATCTCTTTGATCCTCAGTCAAGACTGACACATCGTGTTGATCGAGAGCCTTGAGCGGGTTTTGTGCGAAGTTGAGTTCGTGGATGATGTAGTCACAGTACACTGAGCGCACCCTTGCGACATGTTGGCCCCAGGGGATTGGGTCCACTCCCGGCGGCATGTGTTCTCGAAGGGCACTAACACAACTCTCGGGTGTTTCGCAAAAAGCGGATCGCCTTAGTCTAAATAACTCGGTATGCGCCTTACGCCTCAGATCTGTCCAATCATTCTGGTCCATGTGGGTTGGACGTTCGAGCCGCAAAAGTGGAAGGAGTCTATCTGCTGAATACGATGCCACAATTGCTCCCGCTAGGTCTTCCTCCAAAGCCCTTACGGCACGTATTCGCGCTTCGTACCACTCTGATTCGGTCAAAAATGTCGGAGTGTCTCCCTGAAGAAACTGATAAGCCTCATTTGCAGAAAAATCGCCTTTGTGCCTCCACGATGGCAGAAGGTGTTTGGTGGCAGTCTCTCGCAGGGTTGCCCATCTCCCTTGGGAGACATACCAAGGCTTTTCTCTTCCGAGGACTCCCTTCGGGTCGGAGTAACACGCAGCATAATCGATTCGATCGACTGCCAAGCTAAGGAAGAGATACCCATAGAAGAAGACTATGCCCAGTCCCAGGAGACTCATCGCGACAAAGAGAGCGATGGGTTTCCCGACTCTCGAGAATGCTTCTACCCCTACGCCCCGGCTGTGAGCGACCGAGATATCTCCGAGTGTGATAGTGTCGGCAGAAGTTGCCAGGGTGAGGACAAAGACCCCTCCCGGTGGAAGTGATGGATAGATCACCTCGAAACCGTTGCTCTTCGAGAAAACCTCTGGTTCGTCAGCTTCAGAGTTCTTCGTTAGTTCGTGGTCGGTTACCTCGCCACTCACCTTCACTTGAACCTTCTCGGCTGCGATTGTCCCTCCGTTCCTGACTTCGATTTGCTGCCATATTCTCGTTGTCTCCCCCTCTCCACGCACGCGTATAGGATCTGAGAGGGTATACCGAATCTCCGGGACCTCTCGACTCAACAAGTAGATTGCGACTGGAACGACAATAAGGCCTACGACGGATACAATTGCTGTAAACGCTTTCATACTTGCCTTCTCTCCGGTTCCCCTGCAAACACCCAATTTCGTATATGACACTTTCACGCGAGGTTCAGTCACGGGACTATCAAGGCACTGAGATGTCGGAACAAGGAGTCATATGCGATGTAGTAGTTGTCGTCCCCATTGAAACGGGAGAAATGTCGCACAGGGTTGCCCATGAGCAACTTCCCAACGGAGAAGCCTTGTGGCAAGGGGTCTGTCATCCTCTTGCCCAGGAAGCGTCTAGCGACCTGCGTGAAATCACGAATGCATTTCTGAGACGAATGAGCCATGCGATTTCGGATAGCGAAAGCGTCATTCACGCGTTCACGGAAAGCTTGAATGACCTTCGAATAGGGTTCTCCCCTATCGAAGAATATCTTAGCCTTGTCAACGACGGCCCCCCACGAACTCCAACTCAGGAACCGCTCTGAGGGATCGAAATCCACGTCTCCGGTCAAGACTGCCCCCGCGTGTTGTAGGTTCCTGCACTTGCCCATGATAGGTGAAGGCGCGTACCCAGAACCGGATGTCGCTCCGGCGAGGTAACGTAGGAAGGAAGCATGTACAAACTCCTCCCAAGCGCTCACATTGCTCATGAAACAGAGGCCGATAACTTTGTTCGCCTGGCTTGGATGCAGGAATTCGGTCCAATTGATGTTGTCGTTCGTGTAGCGTGCGTATTGGTATACCGCGCCGAACAGGTTCAGGTTACTGTCCAGCTTCGCGACCAAGTCATCCTTGACGCGGTCTACCTTTGGAGTTCTTGCCATCTCGGTACTCTCGGTCGAGCGGAAGCATGGCGAGGAAACGGATCATCCGCAATCGCTTACGCGTTGTCCCATCAAGGCTGCTTCCAGCTTGTTCTATTATCGGCCGGAATCGGGCGGGGGATAACGAAAAAAGGTGGAATCGGCGAGCGATTTCGGGTTGGGGATTTCGGATGGCGGGATGCAGGCCGGAGGCTGTAGGCCATAGGCTGGAGGGCGGGGAGGGGGAGTGTTGAGTCTTGAGTTTGCGGCCTGCGGCGGCAGTTGGCAGTTCTCAGTTTGCAGTTCTCAGTTCGCGAGATACGAGCAACGAGATACGAGATACGAGCGACGAGCGACGGTCGTCAGTCAGTTCCGGCCGGTCTTACGCCGAAGGGCCTGAGTCAGACACTGCACCGCCTCCGCAATCCGGTCGTAGGCGGCCAGCAGAGGGCGCACCCTGCGCCTCGGCCTGCGCGCGGCAGGAGAGCGGAGATCGGGGTCGGGGTCGGCGATGATCACAGGATGCGGCGGTTCGGCGCGGCCCTCCGGTCTCAGGCCCGATTCCGGCCGGCCACGTTGCGCGTCCCCACAGACGTACATCCAGAGGGGTTCGCCGCTCACGCGGTCGACGGCCTCGACCTGACCATACACCGTCGCCAGGAGGAGCCGATCCTCCATCGCCGCGACGGAGATTACCGCCAGCAGGGGGTCCTTCGCGGGAGGCAGACGTCCCGTCCAGCTCCCGCGCGACGATCGCAGTTCGACGGCGACGTACTTCGCAGGCAGGGGGACATCCGACCTGCCATACTCCGTCACATTGGCGACGATCAGGCAGTCGTCTCCCAGATTGAACCGCGTCTCCTGGCGGTACGAGCAAGCCCGTCCGTCTTTCATGGCGAGCAGCATCATGCCCGGATCATACCGGCCCGCCGGATAGCACTGCATCTGTCCGGTCTTGTCCGCATCCTCCAGGACCATCGTCCAGCCCCCCGGGCGGTATCCACCGGGCTTGTCCCCCAGGCGCTTCCAGACTCGATGGCAAGCGAACGCCTTGCCGGCCAGGACGAACCCTTCGGCGAGTTCGAAACTCTGTTTGCTCAGTTCGGCGGGCGCGGGAATCGAGTCGACCTCTCTGCCGGCCAGGTCCCATACGAGCATCCGCTCGAAGCGGGCCGAGGGCCGGCCTTGATCGCTGCAACTCGTATCGGGTATATGCTCGCCTGTATAGGAGCCCGACGGCAGGTAGATGTGTTCGCCGTCGAAATAGGCGGTCAAGTAGTGAATGCCCGGCGGCGGGCTCTTGTGCAGCAGCTCGCGTCCGGTCTCCATGTCGAGCAGTACGACCGCCGGCGTCTCTTTGGGCCCCGCGCGGACGGCCGAATTGAACAGGAGGGCTTTGCCCTTCGCCGCCGCGATGCAAGTCCCGCCGGACAGACGGTAAGACCACAGAGGCTGGCCTGTATCGAGCGAGAGGCAGGTCACCAGGCCGTCGTCGTCCGAGCAGACCATGCGTCCTGCTGAGACGACGCCGTAGCGGCGATCGCGGACCTGCCAGAGCACGTCCAGCGAGGTGCGGTCCAACAGGGCCACTCCGCCGTCGGTTTCCGCAAGAATCCCCTGGTCGACCGATTCGAGTCCCCAGCGATAATGGAGATTCCCTTTGCGCGCCAGGACCGCGCCGGTAGCCACGTCGAGCGCCGTCAGCGTTGCCGACTGCGTGAACAGGACCCTGCCCTCGTCGATCAGAAGATTGCTCGAGACTCCTGCCGGCCAGGTGAAAACGCACTTGCAGCCCTTGAAGGCCGAGCGCCGCCTGCCACGCCGCAAGCTCGACAAAGACTTGAAGAACCCTGCTCTCATCGTGTGCTTCCCCAACCGCCGCAATCTCACTTCGCCGCCGCAAATCCTTCCCCAAGAGCCGCCGATCCGGCGAATCGATTCCTGTCTTGCCGACTCGACTGTAAACACAGGCGCCAGGGAAAGGCAACCGAAAAGCCGGCGGCGTTCACGATTTGTCGCGCGTGACGGGAGACGCGCGGGGTTTTTGTGGCGACGAGGGAGCGAGGCGTTTATGATGAGGCGCCAGGTCGGTGGCGCGTGGAATGGAAGGAGCCGCGATGGTGAAGCACAGGACAAGTCGACGGGCGTTTCTGCGGGCGGCGGCGGTCGGGCTGGGCGCGCTGGCGTGCTCGCGGCCGACGGCGCGGGCGACGACGAGCGGGCCGCCCAACATCCTGTTTTTGCTGACCGACGACCAGCGGTGGGACACGCTGGGCTGCGCGGGCAACGCGATCGTTCGGACGCCGCACCTCGACGCGATGGCCGCCGAGGGCGTGCGGTTCACCAATGCCTTCGTCACGACGTCGATCTGCTGTTCGAGCCGGGCCAGCATCTTCTCGGGCCAGTACAGCCGCCGCCACGGCATCCACGACTTCGCGACGCCGTTCTCCGACGCCGCCTGGGCCGACACCTACCCCGCGCGGCTCAAGCAGGCGGGCTATCGCCTCGGCCTGATCGGCAAGTACGGCGTCGGCGCCGACCGCGACTTCCACAAAGGGACATTCGACTACTGGAAGGGCATCCCCGGCCAGCCCGTCTACGAGCAGACCGACGAGCGCGGCCACTACAAGCACCTCACGCAACTCCTGGGCGAGCAGGCGATCGAGTTCCTCCGGGGCAGCGACGACCGGCCCTTCTGCCTGTCGATCAGCTTCAAGGCCCCGCACGTGCAGGACAGCGACCCGCGCCAATTCATCTATGATCCGATCTACAAAGACCTGTATAAAGACGTCGCCATCCTCGTGCCGCAGACGGCCTCGCCGGAGCACCTCGCGGCGCTGCCGGCGTTCCTGCGTGACGACGCGACGACCGCCCGCGTGCGATGGAAGATGCGGTTCGACACGCCCGCCAAATTCCAGGAGTCGGTCAAGGGCTACTACCGCCTGATCACGGGCGTCGACACCGTGCTCGGGCGGATCCGCGCCGAGCTGGCGCGCCTCGGCCAGGCGGACAACACCATCATCGTGTTCACCGGCGACAACGGCTTCTTCCTGGGCGAGCACGGCCTGGCGGGCAAGTGGTACGGCTACGAAGAGTCGATCCGCGTGCCGCTGCTGGTGTACGACCCGCGCCTGCCCGCCTTCCATCGCGGCCACGTCGCTCCGCAGATCGCGCTGAACATCGACATCGCCCCGACGATCCTGTCGCTGGCGGGCGTGGAGGCGCCGTCGGCGATGCAGGGCGTGGACCTCTGCCCTCTGCTGCGCGGCCGGACGGGCCTGGGTCGCAGCGACTTCTTCTACGAGCACCTGTTCGTCAATCGCCCCGGCGGCAAAGGCCCCAACCTCATACCCCAGAGCGAAGGTGTGGTCTCGCTGCGATATAAGTACCTGCGGTACATCGAGCAACAGCCGGTCTATGAGCAGCTTTTCGACCTCGAGAATGACCCCCACGAGCAGCGCAATCTCGCCGCCGAACCCGAGTGCCGGGGCCTCCTGGACGCCATGAGGGCCCGCTGGCAGCAGCTTCGAACGGAATGCCTCTGACGGTCTCTGTGAAAAAAATCACATTATTTCCCTGTTGGATTGACAACCCTGTAGCGTCCCTGTAGCATCTCGCCCGGTCATAATCTCAAACGAGCTTGGTAGGGGCATTTGCGATGGCAAAAGACAAGATCACGGTCGTCGGAGCCGGCAACGTCGGGGCGACGACGGCCCATATCGCCGCGACGAGGCGGCTGGGCGAGATCGTTCTGCTGGACATCGTCAAGGGACTGGCCCAGGGCAAGGCCCTCGACATGGCCGAGGCCAGCGGCCTGTACGGCTCGGAGCAGCGCATCGTCGGGACGACCGACTGGTCGGCCGCCGCCGGCAGCGACGTGGTGATCGTCACCAGCGGCGTGCCGCGAAAGCCCGGCATGAGCCGCGACGACCTGCTCGCCACCAACGCCAACATCGTCAAGTCCGTCAGCCAGCAGATCGCGGCGCACTGCCCCGACGCCTTCGTCATCGTCGTGTGCAATCCGCTCGACGCGATGGTTCATGCGGTCGCCAAGACGACGGGCTTTCCGCAGCGACGCATCATCGGCATGGCCGGCGCGCTGGACTCGGCGCGCTTCTGTTACTTCCTTGCGGCTGAGCTGGACGTGTGCGTCGACGACATCCACTGCGTGCTGATGGGCGGCCACGGCGACGACATGGTTCCCTTGCCCAGATTCACAACGGTCAGCGGTGTGCCCATTGCGCAGTTTCTCAGCGAGGCGAAAATCGCCGAGCTGGTCGAGCGAACGCGCAAGGGCGGCATCGAGGTGGTGAACCTTCTGGGCTACAGCGCCTACTATGCGCCGGCCGCCGGCGCGGTGAAGATGGCCGAGGCCATTCTCCGAGATACCAGAGGTGTTTTTTCA
Source organism: uncultured Pirellulales bacterium (assembly GCA_964579055.1). GTDB lineage: Bacteria > Planctomycetota > Phycisphaerae > Sedimentisphaerales > Anaerobacaceae > Anaerobaca. Next base: position 3,708 of record CAZOFX010000081.1, on the reverse strand, counting down.
TGTTCAGCGTATTGTCGTGACGAATATGGGGTGGGTGGATACTTTGTCGGTGTTCCGGCGGTGTTGGGCCGGCGGGGGGTGGAACGGATTATCGAGCTGGACCTCGATGATTCGGAGAAGCAGCAGTTCGGCGAATCTTTGGCGCACGTCAAGGAGCTGGTCGCGGACGTAGACCGGATGCTGTGATCGCCCGTCCCGATGGGGTTTTTGCTTGCCGCCCGTATGTGAGTGCTATAGACTCCCGGTTCTTTTCGAGTCGCAGTGACAGTAGGGGTGTACCGGCACATGGAACTGATCAAGAAAATCAAGCAGGCCGAAGCACAGGCGCAGGAGATCATCGAGCAGGCGAAGGCCGACGCGGTCAAAGCCGCCGAAGAGGCGCGCAAGAGCCGCGCGAACGCCCAGGCCGAGGCGGAGCAGCAGCGGCGCCAGGCGATCGATGCGGCGATCGCCAAGGCGGCGTCGCAAGGCCGCGCCGAAGCGGACGCATTGAAGGCCGAGGCCGATACGCGGCGCCAGACGCTCCGCAGGGATACCCAAGCGAAGATCGACGCGGCGGTGAACCGGGTCGTCAGTTACCTGAGAGGCTGAGTATGGCCCTTGTCAAGATGGCGAAAGTGCTGATCGTCTGCCACCGCTCGCAGGCGGCCGACCTGCTCGAAGGCGTGCAGCAGGCGGGCATCGTCGAGATCCTCGACGCCCAGCGGGCAATGATTAGCAAGCAATCGCCCGAGCTGCAGACGGAGAGCCGCCGACCGCGTGACATGGAAGAGACGCACGCGCGGCTGGAGCGCGCCGTGGGTTTTCTGCGTCCCTATCGCAAAGAGAAACGCGGCCTTTTCGCGCCGCTTGAGAAGATCGAACGCGATCGCTACGCCGAGGTGGTTTTAGGCGAGAACGCGCTGGATGTCCTCGACGAGACGGAGCAGGTTTCGAGCCGCATGGACCGGCTCGCCAACGAGTGCGACGCCACGCAGGCGACGCTGGATACGCTCGGCCCGTGGCAGGGACTCGATACGCCCGTCGAGGAGATCGGCCGGCTCCATCGCGTCACCTGCTGGACTGGGTTGATTCCCTCGCAGCACGTCGCGCAGGCGTCCGCGAAGCTCACCGAGTTGGGCGCGACGCTGCAACAGGTCGGCACGGCGGGCAACCGCCAGGCCTGTCTGATCGTGGCGCTCAACGAGCGAGCGGAAGAGGTGCAGAAGGCGCTGCGCTCCGTGGAATACGAAGCCGTCAGTTTCGAAGGCATGCAGGGGACGGTCGCCGAGCTGATCGCGCATCACCGTCAGAGATTGGACCAGTCCCGCCGCGAGCTGGAGCAACAGAAGACGCGGGCCGCGCAGTTGTCGGGCGACCTGCTGAAACTGGAGATCCTCGACGATCACTATCGCAACGTCCTCAGTCGCGAGACCATTCGAGGCAGCGCGCCGGGGACCGAACAGACGGTGCTGCTCGAAGGCTGGGTGCGCGCCGAGGACTATGCGAAACTCGAGCGGATCGTGGGCCGCTTCGACGCCGCCAGCGTCGGGAAGATCGAGGTGGCCGAGGGGGAAGAGAAACCGGTCGAGATCGAGAACACGCATCGGTCGCGTCCGTTCGAAGTGATTACCCGCCTGTACGGCATGCCGGCGGCGACGGACCTCGACCCGACACCGTTCCTGGCGCCGTTCTTCGCGTTGTTCTTCGGCATCTGTCTGACGGATGCCGCCTACGGGATCGTCATGATCGCCGTGCTGTGGTGGGTCCTCAAGAAGATCAAGGGCGACGCGAAGTTCATCAAAATGATGATCGTCTGCTCGGTTACGACGGTGATCGCCGGGGCGCTGACCGGGGGCTGGTGCGGCGACGCGATCCAGGTCTTTCTGCCGCAGCTCAACGGCTTTCGCAACGCGGTGATGTGGTTCGATCCGCTCGAAAAGCCGATGCACTTCTTCTACATCTCGCTGGCCTTGGGCTATCTGCAAATCATCTTCGCGATCGGCTTGGCCTTCTGGCACAAGTGGCGCAGCGGCCAGCGGAAAGAGGCGGTGTTCGACCACGGGACGTGGTTCGTCTGGCTCAACAGCCTGACGCTCTTCGGACTGGCGAAGGCGGGGCTGCTGCCGGCGTTTATCGGCACGATTTTCGGCTATGTGGCGCTCGTGCCGGCCCTGGGCATCGTGCTGTTCAGCGAGCGGGAGGGCAGTTGGGGCGCCCGCATCGGCATGGGCTGCTACAACGT
>CAZOFX010000081.1:0-1384 GCA_964579055.1 uncultured Pirellulales bacterium | reverse complement strand
TCCTCACGAGAGCGAAAGAAAGGGAACGTACGATGAGTCAGATCACAATGGGAATCGCTTTTTTGGGTGTAGCGTTGGCGGCCGGCCTGGCGGGGATTGGTTCGGCGATTGGCATCGGCATCGCCGGCCGCAGCGCCACGGGGGTGCTCAGTGAGAAGCCGGAACGGTACGGGCAGTTGTTCCTCCAGGTCGTGCTGCCGGGAACCCAGGGTTTCTACGGCTTCGTGATCGCCTTCTTCGCCCTGAGCAAGGTCCAGGAGTTCCTCACGGCTGACAGCCTGAATCTGGCGAATTCTCTGGCGGTTCTCGCGGCGTGTCTGCCGGTGGCCTTTGCCGGCATGCTCAGCGCCATTCACCAGGGCAAGACCTGTGCGGCGGGCATCCTGCTGACCGCCAAGCGGCCGGAACTCGCGGTCAAGGCCGGCGTGCTCTACGCCGCCATGGTCGAGGTCTACGCGGTGCTCGGCTTCTTGATCTCTCTGCTGATCCTCCTGGCGATCAAGTCACCAGCCGCGGCTGCCGCCTGAGCGTCTCGGCTCGACAAACGCAAATCCTTTGTAAACGGATGATGCAGATGCAAGCAGAACAGGTCATAGAGAAGATACTGTCGGACGCCCGGGCCGAGGCCGCCAAGATCGCCAAAGAGGCTGCGGACAAGGCCGCTGCCGAGCGCGCCACGCTCGACGCCCAACTGGCCGACTACCGCAAGCAGACCGAGACCCTCGTGGCCAAGGCCGCCGAGGACGAGAAGGCGCACATCCTGGCCCAGGCCCGCATGGAAGTCGCCAAGGCGTATCTGGCCGAGAAGGCGTCGATCCTCGAGGAGGTGTTCGCGCGGGCCAAACAGCGCCTCGCGGAGCTGCCCGACAACGAGTACCGGGAGCTGATGGCCCGCCTGATGGCCGAGGCCGCCGAGACCGGGGACGAAGAGGTTGTCATCGGCGCCAATGAACATCGCATCGACCAGAACCTGATCAACGATGTCAACGGCCGGCTGGCCGGTCAGAGCAAGAAGGGCAACCTGAGACTGGCTTCCGACCGGCATCATCTGGCCGGCGGGTTTGTCCTGCGTCGCGGCAAGATCAAGACCAACGTCTCGCTTGGGCCGCTGGTCGACCAGGCCCGCACCGCCCTGGAGATCGAGCTGGCCAAGGAGCTGTTTGCCTGAGTGGCTTCCGGGATAATCGAGCACACCGAAAGAGATGCCGAACGTGCGATCTGAAGCAACGATGTTTGAATTCCTGACGTATCCGCAGGTGGGCCCGGAGGACTGGCGGTACACCTCGCAGTGTGCCCAGGTCCGGGCGATGGAGATGCAGTTGCTCTCCCGCGCGGTGCTGATGGACATGGCCAACGCGCCGGACTTCGCGGGGGCGGTCGCGTC
>CAZOFX010000080.1:0-26128 GCA_964579055.1 uncultured Pirellulales bacterium | reverse complement strand
AGCTTCTTCGGATCGCTCAAGACCGAGTGGATCGACACCGATTACGCCACGGAAGAACAAGCCCGCATGGAGGTGTTCAAGTACATCGAGATGTTCTATAATCCGACCCGACGCCACAGTGCGTTGGGCTATCTCAGTCCGGCCGAATACGAGCGTCGTTATGAAGCCGGACAGTTGACCCCTATGGACGAGGCAGCCTAGCCGTTAGCGGTTCCCGCGCCCACCGTCCGTAGGGCAGGTCAGTTGCCGATGCCATGCAGGCTTCACGGAGATCGCGTTTCCAGTTGAAGTACATGGGCACCTTCTGGCTGTGGTAATGACAGGTCAAGTCATCTTCAGCCCGGGCGACCTATTATCCACGTCTGAACTGGTCAAGAGCTGTCAAATAGGCTCGATCAAGAGTGAATGGGCGGCTCTTGCAGGCAAGAGCCGCGATATCGACGAGGCTCGTTGTATGTTGCTGGGCACTGAGCTCGTAGCAAAGGAAGACAGCGTCCAGACCGTGTTCTTACTAGAACCGAAGCAACTGGAGCAACGCATTAGGGATCTGCGTCCAAACATTGAACGCCTGCGCCAGGCTGCCGAGTTGCGCTACGGCAATTACAGAGCTAAGTTGGAGACTGCTTTCAGGTCTGAACTACTCGGATATGTCACTAGACAAGGTGCACGCGATGATTTCGTTTCTAAACACCTCCCGCATGTTCTGACCAGAATGGGTGGTTTCTGGGGCTTTAATGCTGTGTGTTTGCTGCGGCTGCGCCCTCGCGCGCAGGGCAGTAGACTGTCGTGCCTGGGAGTCATTTCAACAAGCGCTAAGTGCCATGACCTCAACAATACCTTGAGCGGGCCCACTGTTTCCGCAGCGGTAGACGCTTTGCCAGAAGTTGGCACACTACATGTATGCCCGTATTTCTACCGGAGAAAGGACGACATAGTCAAAGATCTGTGGTTATCTCCGTTCTTGTCTGCCTTTCGGCAGGTTGCGGATCAGATCGATCCGTCGGAAGACCCAAGAGCCCGTCGTTTCCTTGTCTGCGTTCCTGATCTGGGCGACATATACATATACATCTTCGCAGGGCGCATGGATGCAACTTTGAGCAACTTGCGCTCGGAACGATTCCCAGGAGTCAGCGATACATGCCAAGATGCCATATTCGAAGCATGCACAGAACTCACCCATCGTCTTAGTTCAGTTCTCTTGGCGCAGACGTATCGAACAATAGTTGGAGATGCACAACATAAAATTGACACCGCAATAGAGGACTTCAACACCCTGAGCATGACAGTGGACCAAGTGGAGACGAACCTGCAGAAAATGCTGGCTCCGGCTGCAACGGAGGAAGATAAGAAGGGCAGCGAGGAGGCCATCTCCACGGGAGTGACCGAGATGAAACTGCTGATGTCCGGTGCGATAAAGGCTCTGCAAAAGGATACCTGGGGACAGACCCCATCTTCCGCGTATCTCGGAGCACGGCAGGCGGCAGGCCGGAGGCCAGGGGCCGCGTATCTCGTTGCTCGTATCTCGAATCCCTTGGGATTGACTACTGATGATTGATGATTGTACGGCTGGAGGGGGCGGGGTGGGCTCGGCGGGGGGGATCGCTCTTGCGGATGGGGCCGCGCTTTGGTATGATACGGGCATGACGAGCAAAGAAATCGAATTGAAGACCATTGAGCAACTCCCGGAAAGCGCCTCGTGGGAGGAGATTCAAGAGCGGATCAACTTCATCGTTGGCGTCCGCAAGGGCCTTCGTGAGTTGGACGAGGGCCAGGGCATCTCCCATGACCAGGTCCGGCAGGAGTTCGCCAAAGGGCTGGCCGGTTGATTCTGAGGCCTTTGATTTTGCACCGCTCGTAATGCTGTGGGTTCAGGAGGGAGAGTTCCATGGCGTTCAGAATTCTTGGCATCTATCCAGTCGAGCAGGCGCCTGAGCCCTGCTTCTTGTTTGAGATCGAGTTCGATACACCTGTAGGCGACTACCCGTGGGAAGAAGTGACGCAGGAACTGCCGGGGCAGCCGCGAGAGAATTGGCAAGTGCCGTGGGATGAACGGCCCCTGGACGATTGCGGCAAGCGCTGGGCCTTCTTCTTTCATTACCTCGACTTATCGAGGAAGCTGCGGACAGCGGACGGCGAGTTGGATGTGATCAGCCCGAGCGACTGGCCGCAGCATTTGAGCTACATTGAGTACGAGGAGCCTTGCTGAGCGGGCAGACCCAGCCCTTAAAATACAAGTTAAGGCGGGTATTGTGCGGAGCTCGAATCTCGTATCCCCTGGAATTGATTATCGATGATTGACGATTGGGCACGAACAGCACCTTGCTTCGCTCCGACGGGGAAAGCTATTGACCCGCTGCGGCGGGGCAGGGAGCGTTCTGGGGGACGAAGTGGATGCAGACGCGATGGCCGAGGGCGTGGGCGATTCGTTCGAGCATGGCGAGGCTGTGGCCGTCGTAGTCGGCGTCCTCCAGCCGGCTGATGACCGACTGCGTCGTTCCGACCCTCTGCGCCAACTCCTTCTGGCTCAGGTCCGCCGAGGTTCGCAGCGCGTGGATCTGTTCGGCGATCCTGAGGTTCTCGCGCTCCCGCTCCAGCGAGGCCAGGCGCTCCTCGCGGCCCTTGATGTATCGCCGGTGCAGAATCCCGACGGCGTCTGTCGTTCTCTTGCCCTTACCCATGCTCTTCCTCGTGATGTGTCTATTTCTCCACAGCCCCACTACTCGCTGTTGCGGAAGAAGTCACTGTATGGTCACCTGTAAGGTTCGCCCGGCAAGCGAAGGGATCCAGCGCTGAGTATTCGTGATGCTGGGAGGTGGAGTTCAGCCTCCGAAAGGGCACTGACGCATATCTCTTTCCATTTCTTCCAGTATTCCCACAGTCTGTCGAGAGATACGCCGTTGCCTGAGAACACGAATTGGCGGACGCCCTCAGCGGATCCAAACAATGCGTATGTGGCACTTCGGAACTCGTTGGGGTCCATCAGTCCCCATGCTGACCACACATTCAGACCGGGCCCCAGAATACCTGCGTCATTGGATTCCAGGGCTTTCAGATGGTGCCTATCTTCTGTCCATCGGCCCAGTTCAAAGAGGGACTGTACGAGGTTGCCCGTGAAGAGGTGCCTGTGTGCGCTCTCGCCGTCAAGGGCAAATGGCCGGAGATAATCCGACTCGCAAGCCTTGACGATGACTCCGAACGGCGCGCGGTTTCCCGGCAGGTACTTCCCCCAGAGGCGATGTGCATCACGGACCTGAAGCCATGGCACCTCTGCTGGTTCGCCGTGCTCCGTGGTTGGCATCGGCAGAGACAACCACTCGCGTATCAGTGCAAGCTGTTTACCGCGTGCGGCTATCGCCATACCGATGTTGCCCGCAAAGTAGAGCATATGTGATCCGATTTCGAGTACGTCAGTGAATCCAGCACGCACGCGATCTCGCAACAGGGCGAGTTCGCGCAATAGGGAGATCGATTCTTTCCATGCGTCTTTTCGACCCTTCTCAGCGGCGACGAAGACGGGAACGAAACCCGGCAAACACGTTTCCACGGCCTCGAACCTGGCTTTCTGTCGCTCGTCGGACTCGATCTTGTCCCATGTTTGTGCTCTTTCTTTGATCCACTCCTCCAGCCGTTGAGGGACATCCGCCGAGAGTGTGTTGGCAAGGTCTCGCCACTCTTGCGGATCTCCCCTCTGCAGGACTTGTTCACACTCTGCTTTCAGCGACTTCTTGTCGCCACTGGGGATTGTCCTCGTAGCGGTCTGTCCTGCATTTGTGATGATCGTTTTGAGGGCGGTTTCCAACTCGCCGGATAGGCGCTGTCGCTCTTTTGATTTGTCGGGATCTTGCTCCGTCGCGTCGTAACGGGCAACGCGTTTCATCCGCAAATCAAACGGAAGCAGTTCGGGCCCGCCGAACGCCGTATTCATGATCAACAGGATTCGCGATGGTCCCAATGATTTGAACGCGTAACCGAGTTCGATGAGGACGTTGGGGTTCGGAGTCGGCCGCGACTCTTGCCCGGCATTGATTATGCTGACGTCACATGCGAAAACATCGCTCGCGTCGATCTTCTCAAGTATCGCGTGTGCTATGTCCGGCGTGCCCGGCACACCGGCGGTGTCGCGATCTATGACGGGTTCGACTTCTACTGATGCGTCGGTACCGATTGACTTGGCCGCCTTTTCCAGGGCCTTTTCAATGAAAGCGCGGTTCGTGCTGTTTGGCAGATCGGATTGCCATGAATAGAAGACTCGAAACTCTGCCATGGTCTCTCCCTCTCACGGCGCAGCCAACAGGCTCAATCACCTCAGTTTCTTATGCGTAAACTTGCGGGCGTCTTCGCCTGTATAGTCTGCGACAACCTGTCCCTTTCCGTACAGTTTCCACTTGTAGATTACCAAACCCTCTAGGCCGACGGGGCCGCGGGCGTGGATCTTGTTGGTGCTGATGCCGACCTCGGCGCCGAGGCCGTAGCGGTATCCGTCGGAGAAGCGGGTCGAGCAGTTCCAGAAGACGTTGGCGGAGTCGACCAGGGCCATGAAGCGTTCGGCCTTGTCCTTGTCGGCGGTGACGATGGCGTCGGTGTGGCCGGAGCTGTAGCGGTTGATGTGGTCGATGGCGGCGTCGAGGCCGTCGACGACCTTGATCGCCAGGACGAGGTCGAGGTACTCGGCACCCCAATCGTCGTCGGTGGCCGGCTCGCAGGCGATGACCGCGCGGGTGCGCTCGCAGCCGCGAAGGCGCACGTCCCTGGCCTCCAGCGCGCCCTGGAGCGCGGGCAGGATGCTCTCGGCGATCGCGGCGTCGACCAGCAGCGTCTCGGCGGCGTTGCAGACCGCGACATATTGGCACTTGGAGTCGACGGCGATGGCGACGGCCATCTCGGGGTCGGCGTCGGCGTCGATGTAGACGTGGCAGATGCCGTCGGCGTGGCCGAGGACCGGGATGTTGGTGTGGGTCATGATGTGGCGGACGAATTCGTTGCTGCCGCGCGGGACGATCAGGTCGATGTGCTCGTCGAGTTCGAGCATGGCGGCGACGTCCTGGCGGGTTTCGAGCAGTTGGATCCAGCCGGAGGGCAGGTCGGCGGCGTCGCCTGCGGCGGCGATGGTCTCGGCGAGGATGCGGTTGGTGTGGGCCGCTTCGCTGCCGCCTTTGAGCAGGACGGCGTTGCCGCTCTTGAGGCAGAGGGTCGAGATCTGGACGAGGGCGTCGGGGCGGGACTCGAAGACGACGCCGATGACGCCGATGGGGCAACTGACTTTGTAGAGTTCGAGGCCGGTGTCGAGTTCGGTGGCGGCCAGCGTGCGGCCGACGGGGTCGTCGAGTTTGATCAGGCTGTGGATGCCGGCGCAGACGTCGGCGAGCTTGGCTTCGTCGAACTTGAGCCGCTTGAGCAGCGGGGCGGCCAGGTGGCTGCGCTCGGCCGCGGCCAGGTCGCGCTCGTTGGCCGCGACGATCTCGCTGCGACGCAGGTCGAGGGCCTTGGCGATTTCGGTCAGTGCCGCGTTCTTGGCCTCGCTCTTGATCGCGGCCAGACGCAGCGACGCCGCCTTGGCTTCCGTCGCACGCTCGCGAATTGTCGTCTTGTTTGACATTTTGCCCTTTACCATTTAACCTCGGTCTCGTACGATAGACCGCCGATTATACGAGATCGGCGCCCGGCAATCAACACGCCGCCATCGCGGGTGTAGCTTAGAGGTAAAGCTCCAGCCTTCCAAGCTGGCCACGCGGGTTCGATTCCCGCCACCCGCTTTGTTTCGTCTTTTCGCCCATGCTCTGCGGGCGGGACGAGAAGGGGGCTTTGACTTCACCGCAAGGCAATTCCATGTGCGGCGTCGATGCGCGAGATCCTCGTCCTCCGTTATCCGAGTGGGCGCACTAACATGCGAAGTGCAACCCCGCAGGTGGTGCCAGTCACAAGCTCATCGGCCGCACTTCTGCGTTTGACCTCCGGGGACGCATTGACATGTCCCACGGATGGCGGGCCCGCGAACCGCTCACGGCTATACTACCTCGTCTATGGGGCCGACCGTCCTGCTTCATAACGATGCTCGCATTCGGCCGGATTGAGACAGCCCAGGGCACTGTGGCGTCGGGGCGGACTATAGAACATCTCGACGTACTTAAACACCTCCATGCGTGCCTGTTCTTCCGTGGTGTAACCCACCCAGAGGGGAGCCGCAGCGCAGCGGAGGCGAGCCGAACGGAGGGGCCAGCAACCTGCCCACCCACGCGCCCGTCTCCGACTCGGAGGTTCTGGCCCAGCCCAAGCGACGACGCTTCACCGCCGCCTACAAGGCCCGGATCGTCGAAGAGGCCCAACAAGCGTACCGAATCCGGACAGATCGGGGCCCGGTTGCGACGCGAGGGGCCTCTACTCCTCCGCCCTGACCCAGTGGCGGCGACAATACCAGGCCGGCGCCTGGAAGGCCCTCCGGGACGACCAACGCCGCCGTCAGCGTTCTCGGGCGTCGCTCTATCGCCAACGGAACCACAGGACATCCACCGTGGCGTCGCGGGTCGTCTTTACCGAGCCCGAGCTGTTGGCCACCTGGCCCAATGAGGTTTGGTCGTGGGACATCACCAAGCTCAAGGGACCCGCCAAGTGGACCTGCTATTACCTGTATGTGATTCTGGACATCTTCAGCCGCTACCTCGTCGGCTGGATGATCGCCGCCCGGGGCTCGTCCATGAAATCCAAGGTCGCCGCCCAGTTGCCGGCCGACCTCGGCGTGACCAAGACCCACAGCCGCCCGCCCGTCTCCAACAGCAATCCGTTCCCCGAAAGCCGGCTCAAGACCATGAAGCATCGATTGAGGGCCCAGTTCCAGGAAGGAACTGCCTCACTCGACCTGACAACTGCCGCAGCCTGTTGCGATCCGACGTCGTCGCAGTGGCGGTACTCGTGCTCTATCCTATTGCAGAGAAAGCACTTAAGTCTCAATTGATGAGGGGCTGTTGCAGCGATTGGCCCAAGGATCGGCTGCCAAATTCGGACCGCGGTCTCATATTCCTGGGCATCGCGGCTTCGATATAGGCCTTCGCCGAGGAATTGCACAGAGACTCGCATTTTCTTCTTGACATTCAGGGGGGAATAGGGTATTTTGGGCAGAAGTAAATGGAATGGTCTGGGGAATGTGTAGGTGGGTGATGAAGGATTTGGCTCTGCCTTCGATAGCAGTATCCAATCCGAAGGATGTACAAAGCTCATCCGAACACCCGCCTCGTCGCACAATGACCCATCAACGGGGAGTACCCGGAACCAACGTAGTTTGAGAGAGGGTGACAACATGAACAGGTTTCTATCGGCATCGATCATTTGTCTGCTGACGGCAGGCGCGGCTTTCGCAGTTCCTGGAGTTCACTTGACGCGCATCGACGGATACTGGAGCGGCAGCGGCGGCGAATTCCTGCTGTACCCGAATGCGGACCTCCAGGGCATCTCGGTGGAAGTCGACCCGTACTCTTCGTTCTGCCTGGAGGAGAACGAGCCCGTGGGGATCGGACAGAAGTACGATGTGATCGTGAACACCGAGGCGCTGCTTGGCGGGACGAACTATGGAGCGGCCGGTCTGCAGGGCGGCGATCCGCTGGACCCGATGACCGCCTATCTGTACACGGAGTTCCGCGCCGGCACGCTGGCTGGATATGACTACAATCCGGCAGGCACACGGGCCGCATCGGCCGGAGCGCTTCAGGACGTGATCTGGTTCATCGAGGACGAGATCGCAAAGACGTGGACGGATGGCGACAGCTCGCTTCAGGATCAGTTCTACACGGCGGCGCTGAACTGCGGCTGGACCGACATCGGTGGCGTGCGCGTGCTCAACGCCTACACGCCGGGACACGCCGGTGACCCGCAGTACCACCAGCAGGATCAGTTTGTGATGGTTTCGGCGATCCCTGCTCCTGGTGCCGTGCTGCTGGGCAGCCTGGGTGCGGGTCTGGTTGGCTGGCTGCGGCGTCGCAGGACCCTGTAAGGTCCGGGCCGCAGGGCGCAAGCCCAGACGCGTTTGAGTACCGGCTTGGGCCGGACAACAGAGAAGATATATAGACCGGCGGATCCGATTATGGAGCCGCCGGTTTTCTTTTTGGTGTGCGCGGCAGGGCATGAGGACTTGGAGGTGCAAGCCCTCCGGACACCTTGACAGCAGGAACTCTTGGCGGAGCCGCAAGGGCGGTCGCCGCGAGGCGAAGAGGCCGGCTACTCCAGGCCCGGGGCGGGCAGGCGTTTGAGCCGCTGGCTGCGCGGGTCGACCTCGATTCCCACGGATTCGAGTGCGGTCACGCCCAGGATGGGCTCGGCCTCGTCGCCGCCGAAGATGACTGTTGTCCACACCGTCTGGCCCATGAACTCCACTTGGGCTCCGGCGATGTCCATCCGGACCTCGGACCCGTCGGCGAGTTCATAGGTGCGTTGCGATCGCGGCTGGATGCCGATCGCCCGCAGATGCCTGGCGGGCGCCAGGCAGTCGACCGCCCCGGTGTCCACGAGGAACAGCCCGTCCCAGCTCTTCTCGGGCTGAGACGGATTGCGAACCGTTACTGTGACCTGTGCCACGCGCATTCGCATCACCTCGTTTCTTGGTCCGTGCACTTGGGAGCATCCGGTGTACCCGCGGCGGGCTTTTCGATGCAGTGATTTCCGGGCGCCGGTACAATTCCGCAACGGACATTCTGTTCTTCTGCGCCCATTTCCTGCGGCGGGGTACGTCTTTGGGGTGAAGACTGATTCCATCCAGCAACGCGGGTTCTTTGGAATGCAGCGATTTGACGCACGAGACGCCTGACAACGTGTTGGTCGAGAGGGCCAAGGCCGGGAATGGGGACAGCTTCACGGAGCTGTGCCGGCGGTATTACCCTGCGATGGTGGCGATTGCCCACGCGATTGTGGGCGACCGGCACCTGGCGGAGGATGCGGCGCAGCAGGCGTTTGCCAGGGCGGCGATGAATCTGCACCGCCTGCGGGAGGCGGGGCAGTTCGGCTCGTGGCTGGCGGCGATCTGTCGCAATGCGGCCCGCGATGTGGTGCGGGCCAACCGGCGGCTGCCGGACCGCCAGGGGCCTGTGGCCGAAGTCATCGAGCCTCAACAGGACGACGCCGGTCCGGCGGTGCGGGCGGCGCTGGACCGGCTCGAACCGCAGGCCCGCGAAGTGATCTACCTGCGATTCTACGACGGCCTGAGCTACGAGCGGATCGGCGAGGTTTTGGGGATTTCCGAGCAGGCGATCAATGGGCGGCTGCGAAGGGCCAAGAGAGAACTGGCCAAACACTTACGTCGCGAAGGGTTCGGCGAGGTGCAGATATGAACGAACGCAAAGACGAACGCTGGCTCGATGAGCAACTGCGACGGGCGATCAACACGACGGCCCCCGAATTCGACGCCGAGATGTGGAAACGCGATCACGCCGCAGCGTACCAGGCCCTGATCTCAGGAGGGCAGGGTGCGAAGGGTGAGAAGGGTGTGAAGGTGCGAAGGGTGTTTTGGGCGGTTGGCGCGGCGGCGGCTGCGGCGGTGATTCTCATCGGCGTGGCGATTCTCTCGACGCGAACGCCGCCGCAGGTTCGCGACGAACCGGTCGGGGGCGAGACGGCGAAGGCGCCGTCGGCGGCGCATATCGTCAGCATGATCTCGTTGCGAACCGCGTACCGGCAGGGAGGGGAGGAAGCCCTGTATGAACAGCTCGATGCGGCGATGAAGACGTTGGGACCGCGGCCTGATGCCTCCTCGACGCCGTTACTGTTGGGACGACTGTGACGACCTCAGAGCGGAAAGGATAGAACGATGCGAACGAGGAACGGCATAAGAATGACGGGTGTTGCAGTGGCGCTCTTGCTGCTGGCGTGGACCTGCGGCGCGCGGGCGATCCCGCCGGACCCCGACAATGCGGCGCTGCTGTACTACCAGGCGCTGTTGATTCACCACGAGCCCAATGATGCGATCGCCTCGGCGTATCAGGACTTTGTGGCGGGAAAGACCGGGCCTACAGATGAAATCAGGAAGTACGTGCAGAGTTCTCACGCGGCGCTGGATTACGCGACGCTGGCGAGCAAAGTGCAGGATTGCGATTGGGGATTGCCCTATTCGAAGGGCTTCTCGCTGCTCCTTTCGCACCTGTCCCACTATCGGTCGCTCGCCCGGCTGATCGTCGCGGATGCGCGACTGGCGGCCCACCAGGGCCGCCACGAGACAGCGCTGGACCGCTGCTTCCTGCTCCAGCGGATGGCCGACCACCTGGGCGACGACACGCTGGTGTCGTACCTGGTGGGGCTGGCGGTCCGCGACCAGAGCTACACGTGCATGGAAGACGTGATCGGCCGGGCCTGGAACGACGCGACGCTGCTGCGATGGTTGCGAAGCGAACTGGCGAAGCCGCCGGCACGCGAGATTTCGCCGGTCCGGCCGTTCCAGATCGAGAGGGAGATCGTGGTGGACCTGATGCGGATGGAACGTGTCCGCGAGTTGGCGAGCGCGTTGGGCGCCGAACTGGAACAGAAGGAGGCCGGGCAGATCGCGGCGCGTGCGAATGAGGAGGTCCTCGGGCGGGCCCGACGGATGTATGCGGAGCGCGTTCAGGAGATGCTGGATGTCCTGAATGGCCCCCTATCCTACAGCGAGGCTTATTTGCGGCTGAGGCAACTGAAGGACGATTCCGATCCTGCCGATCCGGCTTCCGTGCTCGTCGGGACGTTCGCCCCGGAGATGAGCCGCGTGTATGGCTCGAAGATCCGGACCGAGGCGCACGCTAACGCGGTCCGAGCAGGCATCGAGATCTGCCTGCATCGCGGCGCGGCGGGCAAGCTGCCGGCGTCGCTGCCGCCCGGCCTGCCGAAAGACCCCTACAGCGGCGAGGACTTTGAGTACGAGCCGACGGACCAGGGCTTCATCCTCCGCTGCCGAGCCAGGGACCTGGACAAAGACCTCATCCACGAATACGCCTTTACCCTCAAGTGAGCATTTCCCTCGTCAGAATGAAGAAGCCGGACCTCGCGAGAGGTCCGGCTTCTTCGCATGCCTTCGGTATTGGAGAGAACGGGCTTCCGAGTCTGACACATGTATGGTAGCATGAGTGCCGGATGGCGGGCGCGTTCGTGCGGCAGATTCGTGGCGACCGGATGTCTCACGGACATGCCCAAACGTGGAAAGGTCCCACCGCAGGCCACCCAAAGGAGGCTGATATGACCACTCGGTACGTCAGTCGGAAGACAGCGAGACTCTACGAAGGCGTCAGCGGAGAGAAGTTCCACATGGTGATGATCTTCGGCGATGAGATCGATGTCGCCACCGGCGCAGCGCCGGTCAACGGCCGAGTGCCTGCCGCCTTTCGCAGCCAGCAGGGATTCGTCCGACAAGATCAGATCGGCACGCAGGCGCCGCTGGAAATCTACTTCATCGATGTCGGACAGGGCGACGCGACGTTCATCGTCACTCCAGGCAGGAGAAAGATCCTCATCGACGGCGGATTGAACCGGCGCGCCTTGGGATTCCTGATCTGGAAGTACCGTCTCGATCAGCCGCAGAATTCGGTCGACGTGGATCTGCTGGTGCTCAGCCATGCCGACAGCGACCATCTCGACGGATTGGTTCCGCTCGTCGAACACAATCAGATCCACGTGCAGCACATCGTTCACAGCGGGATTGCCACGTTTGCCGGGGGCGCCTTCCGCACGATGCTGGGCGACCTGAACGCCACAGGCGAATTCCTCACGACCTGGCATGACCGGATCCACGAGCTGGACGGACTCAATCTGTCGGGTGGCTTCGGCGTCTGGAAGGCGGTGGTCGAGAACGAAGGAACCGATTACCGGCGCGTGGACACGGAAACCGACATCGACTTCATCGGTAGTCTCTTTCCCGACATCTCGCTGGAGGTTCTCGGTCCGCGTTTCGACGTCGGCGCACAGGGATTCCGCTGGTTTGGCGACCCGGCTCAGACCATCAACGGTCATTCGGTCGTCCTGCGCCTGACCTATGGCGGCATCCGCGCTCTCTTCCCAGGCGATCTGAACATCCCGGGTTCCGCGCACCTGCTGGAGGATCCCGCTCTGGCCAACAACCTGAGCGCGCAGGTGCTGAAGTGTCCTCATCATGGCAGCCACGAGTTTCATCGGCCGTTTCTCGAAGCCGTGCGCCCCCAGATTTCGGTGATCTCGTCGGGCGACGAGCCGGATCATGGTCACCCGCGTGCCGTCTTCGTCGGAGCCGTCGGGGGCGTCTCGCGGTCGACGCAGCCGTTGCTGTTCTCGACGGAGATTGCGTCGACGTTCATCGATAGCGGAGAGACCATCCCCGAAGGAGAGTCCGGCCTGACGCTGGACGCCATCGACTTCTCCACCGCGACCGCCAACGCGACGGCGAGGCGTCTGTTCAAACAGCGATTGCCTGGGATCATCAACGTGCGTACGGACGGATCGCAGTTGTACGCCGCCCGGCGCGTCGCCGCCGGCTACTGGTGGGAAGCCTATGGACCCCTCGCGCCGGCGCCGTAGAGGACGACGGCCGTCGAAAGGTCCTGTCCCCGTCTCCGCCGGACCGCCCTGGCAAAGGACCCGTTCAGCGGCCAGGAGTTCAAGTATAAGCGGACCGACAAAGGCTTTATCCTCCGCGGCTGGGCCGAGGACCTGGACAAGGACACCGTCCACGAGTATGCCTTCACCCTCAGGTGACGGGTCAATTCCCGAATGAAAAAGCCGGACCTCGGAAGAGGTCCGGCTGGTCTTGTCGGTCTGCGATCCGATTCTACAGATTGAAGGGGGAGATGTGGTCGCCTTTGGCGGCGCGGAGCGCTTCGAGGCGTTGGCGCTGGGCGGCCATTTCGTCCTTCATCACCTTCGGCGTGTCGCCGACGGTGGCGTAGATCTTCTCCATGCGATCGAGCTTGGCCAGCAGTTCGGGGATGCGGATGGTGAACTGCTCGACGTAGTTCCGCTCGGTGTAGTCCATGCCCAGGACCTGCTGGAAGAGCCGCTGGAGGTCGTCGTACCTGGGGATCAGGCCGCAGGCGGCGTCCAATGCCTCCGCTTCGCCATGAATCCGCAGCTCCATCCACTTGACCCACACGGCCTTGTCGAGCATGCCGTTGAGGTACTTGCCGTCCTTCTTCAGGAAGTAGTTGGTGCCGAAGACCTTGGGCCGCTTCAGTTGTCTGGCGAAATCGAGGTTGTTCCGGAGGTACTTGCCGACGGACATGGACAGGAAGTCCATGTTGCTCATCACGTTCCACTTGCGGACGCCCTGGGCGCCGGTGGTCGCGGCGGTCGTCTCCGATTCGAGCATGGCGCCCATCGTGCAGATGCCGTGCTCCCAACTGTAGGCTTCGCGCACCGGGACGTCGGTGTCGCTGTCGCGTCCGCCGTAGATGATCCCGCCGACCGGCAGGCCGTCAGGGTTGTCCCAATCGGGGTCTTTGTTGTCCAGGTTGCTCATCCGGACGGTGTAGCGTGCGTTCTTGTGACTGGGCGTGGTCTCTTCGCCGTCCGGGCCGATCATGCCCCTGGTCCACGTGGTGCTGACGTGGTTCATGCCCGTGTCGGGGATGTCTTCGCCCATGCCGAGCCAGTAGGGCCGGCCGTCGTGGACCAGCACGTTGCCGAAGATCACCTCGCCTTCGTTGTGCAGGACGTTCCAGATGACCGGATCGCTGTGGCCGGTGACGTCCTGGATGATGCCGAAGATGCCCGATTCCACGTTGGCGGTGCGGAACTCGCCGTTGATGACGCGGAAGTACGCCAGGTCGTCGCCGACGATGTTCTCGCCGGGGATCATCGCGGTCGAGGTCTTGCCGCACGCCGACGGGTAGGCCCCGCAGAGATACGTCTTGCGTCCCTCCGGGCCGTTGGCCCGCATGATGAACATGTGCTCGGCCAGCCAGCCTTCGCGGTCGGCCTTGCGAATCGCCAGACGCAGGGAGAGCTTCTTGAGCCCCACCGTGTTGCCGGCGTACTGCGTGTTGACGGAGTAGACCGTGTTGTCGATGTAGTCGATGTAGACGCGGTTGTGCTCGTGGTCCTTGCAGGTCATGCGCTCGGTGACCTCGCCGGTGCAGTGACGGAACTTGAAGAACTCGAAGCGGCCGCAGGCGCTCTGGCGTTTGAATTCCTCGTAGCCCTTGCGATACAGCATGTCCTCGCTGTGGACGACGTAAGCCGAGTCGGTGATTTGCAGACACGGAATCGCGAAGACCGAGTTGACCGGGCCCAGGCAGAAGAACCGCACGAGCATGGTCCGGCCCTTGTAGGCGCCGCGCTGGAGCGTTTCCATCTCGCTCAGGCCCTGTTGGCGCTCGAGCTGCTTGAGTTTGGGGTCCAGCGTTTCGCCCTTGGGCACTAAGTACTTGGTGACCTCGGGGTTGCGTCCCTGGTCGTAGTAGCCGTCAAAGTGGAGGGTATGGCCGGCGGTCGGCAGGGGAATCTCTTCCTTGTTGTCGATCGCCAGTTGGCGGCAATAGGCGGCGTCTTCCTCGTCGTCGGTGCCCACCCAGACCCTGTCCGGGGTGCACAGCTCGATGGCCCGGGCGACGAAGGCGTTGACGTCCTGGTTCTTCAAGGCGTTGAGCTTTTGCAGGCTGGCCTTGTCCATCTTGCCTTTCAAGACTGACTGTATGTCCATCGATTCTCCTTCTACGGTTCAAAAAAAGCCGCAGTCTCAAGATACATCTTGGGCCACGGCTTCGATATTCCACACGCAGACAAACGGGACGCAAACCCATCCGGCCGACACGTTTGTGGTTCCGGCGGATGCCCCTGCGACCGTCGCGGCGGCGCGTTCGTTCCGCCGTAGGCGCAGTACTCAACCACGGACCACGCGAACCAAAGCAGCATACCAGCGGGGGCGGAGCTGTCAACTGTTTTTGTCCGATATTTCAGCGAACGCCGGGGTGCCGGCCCGGACGCGGACAAAGTCCGGCGGGCCTCCAAAACGAGGTTGACACCCGGGGGCGGCAGGCCCAGAATGAGCCCCACGTTGGTTTCGGGACGGGCTTTCCGCCTGGCGAGGCGGGACGCGGGCCTTTCGGGAGACGAGACCCCTCGTCTCGAACCGCTGATGGAACGATCGAATAGGAGACCTGCGATGGCAGCAAGCACCGGTCAACAGGGCCCGGCGTCGGGCAACAGGCAGACGGCACGCGAGAACACGCGGATCGAGCGGGACCGCGAGATGATCCTGACGTCCCGGGCGCAGGGGCGCGGAGCGCTGTTCAAGACGTTCGTCCGCTTGTCGGGACCCGGCTGGCTTCAGAGCGGCATCACGGTCGGCGGCGTGTCCTTCGCCTCCAGCCTGTATCTCGGGGTGCTCAGCGGCTTCACCTTCCTGTGGCTCCAGCCGGTCGCGATGATGTGGGGCATCGTCATGCTGGCGGCCATCGCCTACGTGACGTTGTCCAGCGGAGAGCGTCCGCTGCGGGCGATCAATCAGCACGTCAGTCCGGTGCTCGGCTGGAGCTGGCTGCTGGCCTCGATGGCGGCCAACCTCGTGTGGTCCATGCCGCAGTTCAGCCTGGGCACGGCGGCGATCCAGCAGAATCTCCTGCCCGGCATCTTCGGCGGCGGCGAAGGCAGCCTGCTTCAGGGCGACACCGCCCGCGTGGTGGCGGTGCTGCTGTTCCTCGGCGTGTGCATCATGGTCTCGATGTTTTACAGCCTGGGCGGCCGCGGCGTACGCATCTTCGAGAACCTGATCCGCATCATCGTCAGCATGATCGTGCTGTGCTTTCTGGCGGTGGTGGTGAAGCTGGCGGTCGAAGGGGCCATGAACTGGGGCGATGCGGCCGAGGGGCTGGTGCCGAGGCTGCGGATGCTGTTCCGTCCCGTCGACAGTCTGACGCCCTATCTCCAGGCGGTGGTCGACAGCGGCCGGCCCTACTGGACCGAGCTGATCACGAGCCAGCAGCGCGGCGTCATCATCAGCGCGATTGCCGCGACGGTGGGCATCAACATGACCTTCATGTTCCCGTACTCGATGATGCGGCGAGGCTGGGACAAGGACTTCCGCAGCCTGGCCATCTTCGATCTGTCCACCGGCCTGTTCATTCCGTTCGTCCTGGCGACCGGTTTCGTCGTCATGGCGGCCGCCTCCCAGTTTCACACCCGACCGGCGCCCGGTTTCGTGCCGGAGGTGGAAGGCGAAGTCGTGACGGTGGCGCCGGCGGCGAACCTGGTCGGTCCCTACAACGCGCTGCTGGAAAAGCGCCTGGCCTTCGAGATCGGCGCCGACGCCTATGACAAGCTCTCGCCCGAAGCGCGGAAGCAGGCGGTCGATGCGCTACCGTACGCCGACAAACGCATGGCGGCCATGCTGGTCAAACGGGACAACTTCAATCTGGCCGACGCCCTCGCCCCTCTGACCGGCAAGGGCATCGCGCAGTACGTTTTCGGTCTCGGCGTCATGGGCCTGGGACTGAGCGCCGCGACGATCCTGATGTCCATCAACGGCCTGTGCTTCTGCGAGATGCTGGGCAAGGCGCCGGGCGGATGGATCCAGCGGATCGGCATGCTCATGGTCTCCGTCGGCGCGATCGGGGCCATCTTCTGGAAACAGCCGGCGCCCTGGCTGGCGATTGCGACCTCGGCCTTCTGCTCGGTGCTGCTGCCGATTGCCTACTTCACGTTCCTGCTCATGATGAATAGTCGCAGTCTTCTGGGCGACAACATGCCGACTGGCGGACGCCGCGTGCTCTGGAATGTCCTGATGGTGTTCGCCACCGCGGCGGGCACCTTCGTCAGCCTCTGGAGCCTCTGGCCGAGAATCGGCTGGTGGAGTCTCGTCCTGATCGGCGCGTTCATCGCGCTGAGCCTGATCGTCCATGTGATCCGCATGGGAAAGGCCAAGGCCGGCGCAGGGGTATAGAAGACGTCCATCGATTCGGCGACGAGCCTGGAGGCGAATCTCCGGGCTCGTCTTGTTTTCGGGCGGCGCCGAGCGTTCGTCGTTCTACTTGGCCGGAATCAGATCGGCTTGCAGCGTGCCCTTCGAGAGGCGGAAGTCCTTCAGGCGAACGCGTTTGTCCTCCACCTCGAAGACCGGCTCGAACGACTCTCCTGCCAACAGAGACGCGGCGATCTTGGCCCGGATGTCGTCGGTGTCGACGGGCACGGTTTCGAGACGCTCCTGGTACATCTTCTTCGCCAGCATTTTGGCAATCAGCGTGATGTTCACGGCCCCGACTTTGACCTTCGCGACGTTCAGGTTCAGCAGCCCGGCGTCGTCAAGCTGCGGCTCCAGCTCCACGGTGAGCACGAGATCGGCCTTTTCGATGTCGGCAGTGCCCATCAGGACGATGCGGCCGGGATGGAAGAGCACCTCGGGTGCCGAGAACACCACGCCGCCCGTCTCGCGCGGCCATCGCAGCCGCCCAATCGCCTCGTTGAGCGCCTGATCGAGCACCGTGAGGGTGAACGGGCGCTGACTCTGGGCCCCGTT
Source organism: uncultured Pirellulales bacterium (assembly GCA_964579055.1). Classification (GTDB taxonomy): domain Bacteria; phylum Planctomycetota; class Phycisphaerae; order Sedimentisphaerales; family Anaerobacaceae; genus Anaerobaca. Next base: position 8,706 of record CAZOFX010000080.1, on the reverse strand, counting down.
GTAGAGCTGCGGGCCCAATTCATGGGACAGATAGGGGTGAACGCGCTCGCTGTCGGTCCCGGAGATCGCGCGCATCGCCGGACGATACCGGGCCGGCTTGTACAGCAGCAGCGCCAGAACGACCACCGCGACGGTCAGGTCGATCAGCAGCCAGTAGAAGAGCTTCCTGTGTTTCGGTCTCTTCTTTGGCCTCTTTTCCGGGGCCGGCGCCGGGTTGTGCGTCTGCGGTCCCGTCGTGTTGTTGGCCAGCGTCATGTCGGTGCGATCCTGTGAAACCATCGGAGGGTGACAATCCTGTGGGCCGCGCACCAGCCGCCTGCCGACCCGAGAATCCAATCCCGTTCCGTCCGCGTCCTCCGGGCCGGCGGAAATACTTTCCCGCAAATGGGCCCGGAAGCCGAATTCTGTCTTGCCCGATCGTGTCGGCGTGATTATAGTGGTTCGCACGTTTAAGGAAAGAGTTTTGTTGCCGGGTTCGCGTCAGGTTCGTCGCCGCAGAGCGGTTGGGATCGAGCGAGGGGGGCGCAAGTCCGGACGAGTGATGTGATCCGAGGCATTTGGAAAGAAAGGTCTCTTAAGCTATGGCGAGCCATTTTGCGGACCGGTTGTGCGACGCTGTGCAGGCGAAGAAGACATCCCTGATTGTCGGGTTGGATCCCGTGTACAGCCGTCTGCCGGCCGCGATCACCAGCCACCGCCAGATGAACGACGAATTCGACGCGGCCGCGGCCGTGGATGCGATTTTCGACTTCTGCACGCAGACGATGCGGATCGTCGCGCCGATGGTGCCGGCGATCAAGATCAACATCGCATTCTTCGAGAAGTACCTCTGGGAAGGTCTGGAGACGTACTACGCCCTGATCAACGAGGCCAACGATCTGGGCCTGGAGATCATCGGCGACATCAAGCGCGGGGACGTGGGCCATACGGCGGAGATTTACGCCTCGACCCATCTTCAGAATCCCGAGCTGGCCGGTCTGGAAGACACGCTGGCGCCCGACGCGATCACCATCAACGGCTATCCCGGCCTCGACGGCATCGAGCCGTTCGCCCAGATGGCCGATTCGCAGGGCAAGGGCGTTTTCGTGCTGGTGCGCACGAGCAACGCCTCGGCCGCGACGGTCCAGGACTTCACCGACGCCCAGGGAGTGGCCCTCTACGAGAGGATGGCCCAGATCGTCAACGAGATCGCGACCCAGCCCGGTCGCGTCGGCAGCAGCGGATACAGCAACATCGGCATGGTCGTCGGCGGGACCGCGCCCGAGGTGACCGCGGCGCTGCGCACGAAATACGACAAGATCTGGTTCCTGGTGCCCGGGTACGGCTCACAGGGGGCCAGCGCCGCCGAATGCCTGCGGTTCTGCAAGCCCAACGGGACCGGGGCCCTGATCAACGCGTCGCGCTCGATCATCTACGCCTACGAGAAGCCGAAGTATCGCGACCAGTTCGGCGACGACTGGAAGAAGTGCATCGAGCAGGCGGTGATCGACGCGAAGGTCGAGCTGGCCACCGCCATGCAGAGCAAGCTGTAGGCGTTCTTCGTCGTCCGCGATAGCGGACCAGGGACCGGGTCGTTCTCGGGTGCGGCGCATGCAAAAGGGTGTTTCCACGACGAGCGAGGCATCGTGCCCGGCGGCGTGGTGCGCCGGACCGATGTTCGACCGCATCGCGCCGACCTATGACCTGCTGAACCACCTTCTGTCGTTCGGGCGGGACTTCTCCTGGCGTCGCAAGGCCGCTCGATGCATTGCCGCCGGCGGGCCGCTGCGAGTGATCGATCTGGCGACGGGCACGGCCGACCTGCTGATCGCCCTGCTGCGGGAGCATCCCGAGATTGTCGATGCCGTCGGGCTGGATTGCTCCGAGGAAATGCTGGCGGTGGGGCGGGACAAGCTGCGTCGGCATGGCCTGGCCGCACGGGGGCGGCTGGTGGCCGGCGATGCGACGCAGACGTCGTTTGCGGAGGAGAGCTTCGACGTGGTGACGATGGCGTTCGGGATTCGCAACACGCCGGACCCACGGGCGAGCCTCGATGAGATCTATCGGTTGCTCGCGCCCGGCGGCGCCGCCGTGATCCTCGAATTCTCCCTGCCTGCCAACGCCGTCATGCGGTGGGGGTATCTCGCGCATCTGCGCCTCGTCGTGCCTCTGATCGGCGCGCTGGTGTCCGGAGATCGTCGCGCCTATCGATATCTCAACCAATCGATTGAGTCCTTTCACGGTCCGGCCGCGTTCTGCACGATGATGGAGCAGGCCGGCTTTCACGACGTCTCGGCCCAGCCTCTGACCGCGGGCGTCGCTTCGATCTATAGAGGTTCCAAGGCTGCGGGCAACGGGTGACATATGAAGGCATCGGATCTGGCGGGCAGGAAGATTCTGGTGATGGGCCTGGGTCGCTTCGGCGGAGGAGTGGACGTGGTCCGGTACGCGGCCGGCGCCGGCGCGCATGTCACCGTTACCGACCTGGCATCCGAGGCCCAATTGGCCGATTCCATTCGGCAACTGGACTCGTGCTCCGGCGTCGCCTTCCGGCTGGGCCTGCACGATCCGGACGACTTCGCGTCCGCCGACATGGTGGTCGCCAATCCCGCCGTCAAGCCTGACAACCGCTTTCTCGAAGTGGCTCGCCGGCATGGCAAGATCGTCACGTCGCAGGTGGGCCTGTTCTTTCAGTTGTGTCGGGCGCGCATCGTCGGGATCACGGGCGCCAACGGCAAGAGCACCACGACCACGCTGACCGCGCATCTGCTTCGCCAGGCCCAAAGCGACCGGCCTTACGGCAACGTCTGGCTCAGCGGCAACATCGGCGATCAGCCTCTGCTGACCATCGTCGATCGCGTCGGGCCGAACGATGTGGTGGTCCTGGAGTTGTCGAGCTTTCAGATCGAGCAACTGGCGGAGCTGGGCGAGGCCCCGCAGATTGCCCTGCTGACGAACCTGACGCCGAACCACCTGGACCGCTACGGTACGTTCGAGGCCTACTGCGCCGCGAAGGAAGGTCTGTTCAAACATCAGCGGCTCGACGGCAGGACTGCGGCGGTCTCCCTGTTCAACGCCGAGGACGAAGTCTCGGCAAGCTGGTTCGACCGCTACCGCGGACAGAGCGGTCGGGTCTGCATGGAGTTCTCCGCCGAGGATGTGCCCGATAAATTCCGCCGCGTCTACCGGCTGCCCGGCCGGGCCTATCTGTCGAACCTCGCCGGCGCGGTGGCGATCGCCCGGAATCTGGGCGTCCGCGACGATTCGATCGAAGCGTCGCTGCCGCAGTTCCAGTCCCTGCCGCACCGCCTGGAGCTGGTGGCCGAGGGCCACGGCGTGAGCTGGTACAACGATTCCAAGGCGACCACGCCTCTGAGCAGCATCGTCGCCCTGGAGGCCTTCGACCGGCCCGAGATCCTCATCGCCGGCGGCTATGACAAGCACCTGCCGTTCGACGATCTCGGACGCAAGATCGCTCAGAAGGCCAAAGCCGCCATCCTGATCGGGCAGACGGCGCCGCAGATCGCCAGGGCGATCGAGGCCGGAGCGAACAGCCGCTCGCAGGCCCGCGTCGAGTTCGCCAGGTCGCTGGCCGAGGCGGTTCAGACCGCCCACGAGCTGGCCTGCCCCGGCGACGTCGTGCTGCTCAGTCCCGCCTGCGCCAGCTACGACATGTTCGAGAATTACCAGCAGCGCGGCCATCAGTTCGCCGAGCTGGCGCGAGGGCTTGCCGCCGAGTTATAGGAATCTCCCGGCCGGCCGCTGATCCCGCCGCAAAAAACCTCTCCTCGCATCTCGCGTTTTTCCGCTCGAAATGAGCGGATCGTCCCCCGCAGTGGAATCGGCCGCCTTTTTCTCGGCGGCCCCGCGTTAAGTCGATGCCTTCCCGGGCCGATGGCTCCTCTGAATGCACAATAACAGCCCGGAGAAGGTCTTCAGAGGACATAACGACATGGACACGACAAGTGAACGACGATTCGAGGAGCGGTTGCACTACCATTGGCCCATCTGGTTTGCCGAGGATGCCAACGGAGAGTTGTGTCAGGGACAGATGTCGGACATTTCCAGCCGCGGTGCGGCGTTCACCTGCTATGCAAACCATCACTGCCCCTATCCAGGTGAGCACATTGCCGCTCGTTTCAGCGTCCCTCGCTACGGCCAGGACGGTTCGTTCGACATGGTCGACTTCGTCCGCACCGGCCACGTCTGTCGAGTGGACCACGTCAACAGCATTCTGCGGCGCATCGCGGTCCAGTTCGCCGAGCCGCTGCCGTTCCATCCCGGCGAGCAGGAAACCGGTTTCGAGATCGATTCCGTCGAGGAAGCGGAGTCTCTGATGGTCTGAGTGGCGTCTGGTTCGAGACGTCGTCCGATCAGATCTGCGAATAGCCCGTCGGCCTCAGGATGATGTCGGTGATGTTCGAGACGGTGTCTCTGTAAGCCGGGTCCTGGCTCAGTTTCCGCCAGTCGGGATCGTCGCGAAACACCTGCCATCGTTTGTCCCGATCGGCCATGTCCTCGAACGCCAGCATGTAGGTCAGGTTCGGCTGCTGCGAACCGATGATCGTCTCGCCGAAAAACACCGGATTCAGACCGGTCTTTCGGAAGATGGCGATTTCGCCCCCTTCATTGAACATCTCGATCTTCTTCCTGGCGGCCTTGATGCTGTGGCTCTCGTAGATGCGCATCTCGAAAATGCGCTTCTCGAGCTTGGGCGCTTCGAGTTGTGGCATGTGGGTGAAGGCGGCCATCAGCGAGCTTTCGTAGCGGACGTAGCCGGGCTCGGAGATCGCCGCATCGACGAACCCGCTGCCCTTCGTGCGGAATTCGTCGTCCGCCATCAGCCGCGACGACGATTCCAGCACCGATTGCAGCGAGGGGTGCACCAGCAGCACATAGAGCGTGGGTTTGCTGGGGCCGTACACCGCCTCGAACGCGCCGACCGGCTTGATTCCGATCCGGTTCATCGCCGCGATGCCCACGTCCCGGAGGAAGTCGCCGACGCGTCCCTTGTTCGCGCCGGAACGCAGGTGATACTGGCGCAGCTCGAAGAACTGGCGCGGCGACGTCGCATTTGACGCGTCAGACTGGGCCCCGGCCTGCGTGGCGACTGCGGCGGCCAGACCCGTGGCCAGGAAATTCCGTCGATTCATCGTTGCCATCTCCTTCTCTTGCGTGTCGATCCGAAGACTTCGCCGTTGCGTTACCGATACGCTACCGGCCTGGAGTCCCGGCGTCAATGTCTGATCTACTCGTGCGCTGTGGCCGATTTGCGCAAAGAAACAGGGCGGAGCACGGTGTTCGTTCTCCGCCCTGATGGATGCTTCGAAAAGTCGTGGAACGGTCTTACTTCTTCTGGGGCTGCGGAATTCTCGACGGAAGGGTCTCGCAGACCTTCGCGATCACCTTCTTGACCTGTTTCTCCTGGTCCGGGGACAGCGCGTTGCCGGCCACACCGCCGACCACGCCGCCCGCGACACCGCCGATGACCCGATCGCTGGTGTCCCCGCCGGCCAGCACAGCGCCCGCCGCCGCGCCCGCCGCGGCGCCGACGAACGTCGCAAGGCCTTTGCCCGTGTTGCCCGAACCGCTGCCGATCCAGAGGATCGACGCGTCTTCCACGTCGAGCAGCTTGGCGGTCATTTCCATCTTGTCCTTGTACTTGGGGATGTTGATGACCAGCACCGCCGGCACGTTGTTGATTCGTCCGGCTCGGGCGGCGTCCTCGTTCGAGGTCATGTCCGACGCCTGGAACTCCTGCTCCTTCAGCAGGGCCTGGACGCTCTGACGCTCGATGACGTTGTACCCGCGCTTCATCAGCTCCATCACGAAGAAGTCGCTGATCTGGTTCTTGACCACCTCGCCGTAGACGCGACCGGTGACGTCCACGATCGCCACCTTGTTGAGACTGGCGAAATCATAGCCGACCATCGCGTAGCTCTCGCCCTGGCTCGACGCGCAGCCAGCCACCAGAGAAGCGCTCATCAAAACGGTAAAACAAACGGTTCTCATCGCTTTTTACCTCCTGTGTACTGAAAACCACAAATCCCAAACATCCGAACGCGTCATGGTACCGATCTGCGGCGTCCTGTCAACTGTTTCCACCCGTCGGTCGCAAGGCACACAGAGCGCCATCTACTTCCATAGAGGCACTTGGCGGGGCGATGGATACTACAAAAATGGCGAGTTGCGTGTTCGGATGCGTCGGGCTACGCCGGAGGATAGGCGAGGCGGTCGTGTTCGGCCTGTTTGGCGGGCCGGTTGGGCCATTTCAGGACGTCAAAGACGTACTCGCTGGCCTGGCGGATCATCACGCTCGGCAGGCATGGGCACATCTCGAACGATCCGATAATCTCGTTGTCGTAGCGGTCCAGTGCGGCGAGCAGATAGTCCCAGTCTTCGCGCCGAATCCCGCCGCGCAGTCCCGGCGGTTCGTGATCGTCGGTATTGCCGTAGTTGTCCGTCAGGTGCAGGTGAGCCACGCGAGGGGCCATCGCGTCGACGTATTGCCGGAACGAGTGCTCGCGATCGATGTTGGCCGCCCCGGTGTCCAGGCAGTAGCGAATCGAGTCGAATCGTTCTCCGACGTGCAGCAGGGCCGGCAGCGAGCCGGTTTCGACGCAAAGCGCCACGCCGTTGGCGTCGGCCATCCGGACCACCTCGCCGGCAAAGCCGGTCCCGTCGAGTTCGGGGTCGTCGGCGATGCCGAGGCTGCTCGGCTCCGTGACGATGTTGGCGCCGAGCAGCGTCGCACACTGAATCTGCTCCTCCCACTGTTCCAGGGTGGGGTTGTCGGTCCGCGAGCGCATCGATACGAGCATGCCTTCGGTGGCGGCCTGAAGCCGCGGCCAGTTCCGCCGTTCGTATCGACACTCGTTCTGTCCGCGCAGGTTCGGCCACAGCTCGATGCCGAAGCCCAGGCCGCGCAGGTACTCGCACTCCTGCTCGAACGACAGCGGGTGCTCGCGCCACCAGAAAACCATCGTGGAAATCGCGTACCGGATTCGCATGGTGCCATCCCGTCTTTCCCGGAATCTCCTTGCACGACAAGAGTTAGTATCGAACAGAATGGCGGGTGAGTTGAACGTTTCCGCCAGATTCCGGCGGGGCGGCGTTTCCTCCCGCCGGAGCGGAACAGACGCCTGCCCGAGCCCGGCGTGCTGTCCCATAATGCGTGCGTGCGTGCCCCCAATGGGGCACTTGCAGTGGGGGCTTCCCTCCGCGGGGCAAGCGAAATACCCGATCCGGGCTGCAAAATGCGCGAACGCCCCCGGCCGGGGCGCGTAAGCTCAAAAAAGGCCTTGGACCGTCCGCGTGACGCCACTATAATGGCCGAAATTTCTGTCCACGGAGAACGTATATGTCGCAAGCAAGCAAGCCCAGCGGCGCCGGCGCCGAGAAGAGTTTCGAGGAGAAGGTGACCGAGGTCATCGAGATGGTCCGTCCCGCCTTGCAGGGCCACGGCGGCGATGTCCAACTGGTGGGCATCAACGACGACAAGACCGTCAAGCTGCGGTTGCAGGGCGCCTGCCAGGGCTGTCCCGGAGCGGCCATGACGATGAAGATGGGCATCGAACGCATCCTGAAGGAGAAGGTGCCCGAGGTCAAAGGCGTCGTTGCCGTCGCATAACGTCTCGGTCGCGAGCGACTTGCCACGCACGGCGCCCTATGGCGTGCCCAACAACCGCCGGATGCGGATTGCGTCCGGATGCTCCACCATACCCTTTTCTGTGATGATGGCGGTGATGTTCTGCGCCGGCGTGACGTCGAAGGCGGGGTTGTAGACGGGCACGCCGTCCGGGGCGGTGGGGACGCCGGCGAAGCGGGTCACCTCGCTGGATTCCCTCTGCTCGATCGGGATTTCGTCGCCTGTGGCGAGGCTCAGATCGAACGTGCTCGACGGCGCGGCGATGTAGAACGGGACCCCGTGCTGTTTGGCCAGGACGCTGAGGCTGTAGGTTCCGATCTTGTTGGCGGCGTCGCCGTTGGCGGCGATGCGATCGGCGCCGGTGATGACCAAGTCGATCCTGCCTTCTTTCATCAGCCATCCGGCCATGTTGTCGCAGATGATCGTCACGTCGATGCCGGCCTGCCGCAGCTCCCACGCGGTCAGGCGGGCGCCCTGCAGGAGCGGTCGCGTCTCGTCGGCGTAGACCTTGAACGAACGGCCCTTCTTCTGTGCCTCGAACATCACCGACAGCGCGGTTCCCTGTCCGGCGGTGGCGAGCGCTCCGGCGTTGCAGTGCGTCAGCACGCCGGCGCCCTCGCGAATCAGCGTCTCCCCATGCATGCCGATCGCGCGGCACATCTGGACGTCCTCGTCGCGAATCGCGTTGGCCTCGGCCAGGATCGCCTCGTGCAGCTCGCCGACTGTCAGTCGCGGATGGCGGCAGACCGCCTGGGCCTTGCGCCGGATGCGATCCAGGGCCCAGAAGAGGTTCACCGCGGTCGGCCTCGACGTTGCGAGGAACTCGCAGGCCTCGACAATGGTCTTCAGTCCGTCGACGGTCGTCGCGCCGGGGCCGAGCGTCTGGAGCGCCAGGACCGGACCGTAGGCGGCCGCAACCCCAATCGCGGGCGCGCCGCGCACCGCCAGGGTACGAATCGCTTCGTGAAGACGCCGCGTGTCGCGGACCAGCAGCGTGACGAACTCGCCCGGCAGACGCCGCTGGTCGATCAGTTCCAGCACGCCGTCGGCGCCGTCAATCCATTTGACTGCTTGTGGGA
>CAZOFX010000079.1:3343-26569 GCA_964579055.1 uncultured Pirellulales bacterium | reverse complement strand
GCTCAAGTTATGCCACGCTAGTCTGGCCTCTGCAATGACGACTCGCTGTTCTTCCCGGATCCGGCGCTGTTCAGAATCAAGGAGGAGTTGTGCTGTTGGCAGGACGCATTGTCTCAGTGGCTCTGCGCGCTGTACCACTTTCGGAGGCCGGCGGGGGATGACGTGTGGTACGCATTACCCTTGGAAATGCGCGGTCGAGATTTCTACTACTACTGCCTGGGAGATGTCTTTCTGCAATCTGTTCTTGCGTGTGAGGTGATGCTTGGTCAATGCACTTTCGATGAGTTTGTCAAGATTGCCCAGGACCGCAAACAACCGACGGATACCGCGAGCATAGCGCGCGAATCCTCGGACACCCACGATTCTGCCAACGCTGGTAAGGACACACAGGCTGCCACAGACCTGGCTCATGGAAGGGACGAGCCGCTGGAGCCGAAGAAGCTGCTATTGCACTGTAAGCGCTTTGAGGCCACGTATGAGGGAAACCTGTATCCTCTGTCGGAGAGACAAACGGAGTTCTTGAAAGGACTGATAGACGGTGATGACGCGTGGATTCCCGGAAAGCAACTGAGGTCGCACTGTAACGAGAGACTGGACAAGGTAAAGGGAGCACTCCCAGAACCCTTGCAGGTGCTTATCGAGAGCCATACGCGCAAAGGCTATCGGCTTACTGTGCCGACAGCCTGCGCAATGGACGATTGACGTAGACGATGTGTGGCTCTGCCGTAATCCACCCGTAGTCTGCCCGTGATTCGCCCGTTCTCGGTTGGCTCTCTCCTTCCTAAGATTTCCTCCGAATTGAATCGATGTCACTCGAAACCCCAATTTGGAGGCAAGCAAATGGCACAGTCACAGGTAACCACATCGACGAATCAACTCTTGAACGCCAAGGCCCTGGGTCAGGTTCTGGCCCTGTCCAAGCGTCAGGTCTTCCGCCTGAACTCTTGCGGGAGGATCCCCAAGCCCATCCGCATAGGCGGTGCGGTTAGATGGTCTGTTGCGGAGATATCTGACTGGCTGGCTGCCGGGGCGCCAGATCGAATGGCGTGGGAAGCGAGAAAGGCGCTGAAGGGGGTGAACCATGCAGGGTGACGGCAGTAACAAGAACGCGAGAGAGCAGTATCTCGGCTCCACGTACTATCGCGACAGCTTTGCTCCATTCGTGCGATGGATATTGGAGCGGCATCACCGCTGTGGCGGTGTCACAGAGGTTCGTATCCTCGGTGGTGGCCATCGTGGTGTTTGGTCGGGCTACTTTGACAAAGACCATGTCGATGACTGTGTCCGGGCCATTCTGCCAATGGCGAAGGTCCGCAGCAGGATTCCGTACGAGGACTGTCCCCGAATCGGCGAGGCAAACGTGTACTTCACCCTCCAAGTGGTTCATCCTGATCTGCTGGCACGGGCTGCGAACCGGATCAAGCGGGCCGACACAACGACCTCTGATGCCGACATCGTGGCCTACTGCCTGTTCGCTGTGGATATCGACCCTGTACGTAAGGCGGGGATATCAGCCACCGATGAGGAGAAGAGGTACGCGTGGGAGGTCACCGAGAACGTCATCGCATGGTTCACCGAGCATGGCATTGGCTGCATCGTCGCCGATTCCGGCAATGGATATCACTTGCTGGTTCCGACCATCCCGTACATCGGCGAGAGAGTCATGGAGGCAAGCACGAAGGCGAGCATCTTGCTGAAGCTGCTGGACGCCAACTTCAGCACGGACCACGCGAAGATCGACACCGACGTGTTCAATCCGGCCCGGATCTTCAAGCTGTATGGCACTCTGGCCATGAAAGGCGATCACGTTGAAGGTCACCGACCTCATCGATGGGCGACGGTCGATTTGACGGACATCCCAAGCGACGTGGACATCTTCGCGATCTTTGGCGATCGGATTGACCAATTTGACGAAGAGTCCCACGCGACTGCCGCCGACCAGCCGGCCAATCAGACGACGCGACCGGCCCAGACAGGGGGATGGGACGCCGAAACCGCCAGGAGAATCCTCGAAGACGTGCTGACGCGCGAGGGACTGGCCTATCGCCGGACTGACAAAGGTGGCCGGACGTACTTCCACTTCAAGCAATGCCCGCTCCACACTGACAGCGACGGCCACACGTACGAATGCTGTGTGCTCGTCGAAGCGGATGGCAGATTCGGCGCATCCTGCAAGCACAACGGGGACGCAGGCTGGCAACAGTTCAAGCCCGTGATCGGGTGGGACAAGTACATTTGTGAGGTCAAGGAGACGATGGGACTGACTTCAACGCCCAAAACGGCACAGCGTACGATGGCAGTGGCCAATGAAACGCAGTGGGAGCTACCGGTTCCGCTGGGCGAGTATCACGTGCCGCCGTTCCCTCTGGAGGCTTTTCCGCGAGAATTGTGCGAATTGTGCGAATTCTGCGCGGCGGTGGCGGAGTCGTGTCAGGTCCCTGTGGATCTGGTGGCGATGCTGGTCCTGACTGTCGGCGGTGCAGCCCTTGCGAAGACCATCGAGGTTCATGTACGTGGGGATCACATCGAACCGGTCAACCTGTTCACTGCGACCGCTCTGCCACCGGGCAATCGCAAGAGCAGTGTATTCCGGATTGTCACCCAACCGCTTATGGATTTCGAACGCGAAGAGATTGAGCGACTCAAGCCCATCATAGAACAGAGTCGAAATCAGCGGGAAATCCTTGAGGAATCCCTTAAGCATGCTCAAAAGAAGGCGGCAAGGGAGGAGGATGCCGAGCAACGGGCAGACTTCGAGCGTCGGGCCCGAGAGTATGCAGAAGAATTGAGCCGCCATGTTGACCTGAAAGCTCCCCAGTACATCGGGGACGATGCAACCCCGGAAAGTGTCGCCCGCCTGCTGTGTGAGAACGGAGGCAAGTTCGCTCTGATGAGCCCGGAGGGCGACGTCTTCGAGCTGATGGGGGGACGGTACAGCGGGACTCCGAATCTGGGGGTCTATCTGAAGGGTCACGCCGGCGACGATATTCGGGTGAACCGAGTGAAACTTGAACGCCCTGTCCAGTTCGTGCACAGACCAGCGTTGACGATGGGATTAGCTGTTCAGCCTGATGTGATACGGGGGCTTGCCAGCCAAAAGGGATTTCGAGGTCGTGGTCTTCTGGGGCGTTTCCTCTATTCCATGCCGGAATCCCTGTTAGGCTACCGAAAGACGATCACGCCCCCCATCGAGGGGAGCATAAGGACGGCGTATTCCCAACGGATTCTGAAGGCTCTTCACGTAGAACCCGCCAGAGGAAGTGATGGCCAGCCAGTACCACATTCGATCACGGTGGACGACGCGGCCTTGGACGCTCTGAATGACTTTGCGGTTGCGGTGGAAAAGGACCTTCGGGTTGGCGGCGAGTTCGAGTCAATGCGAGATTGGGCCGGAAAGCTCGTAGGCGCGGTATGCCGCATCGCAGGAATCTTGCACGGTCTGATGCATGCCTGTCCACCCGGCCTCCGAAATCTGCAAATCAATCTGGAGACCATGCTGGGCGCAATTGCCATCGGGGAATACCTTGTTCCCCATGCCAAGGCAGCCTTTTTCGAGATGGGGGCAGACCCCGCCATTGACTTGGCGCGGAAGATCTTGCGATGGGTCGAAGAGGAGAGACTTTCGGCGTTCAGCAAGCGAGATGCCCATATGAGATGCCGGGGGGCGGTGCGTAAGGTAGACGAGATGGATGCACCGCTACGATTGCTCATGGCCCACGGGTTCATTCGCGAGCAAGAAGTGCATCGCAACGGACCAGGCAGAAAACCCAGCCAAAGCTATGAAGTGAATCCGCTATGGCTCGCGCAGAATGCGCACAATACGCACAATTACCCTCTCATCGCTAATTCTGCGGATTCTGCGCAATGTGCGCAGGAGGTTCCGATATGATTTTTGCCCTTGAACGTCTTCGAGCCCTGCGTGCGGTCCAGGACTTCGACCCCACGGTCATCAACGACCCAGCAGACCTCCCGATGGACTGGCGGATCGACTGGGAAGAACGAGCGGCCATCCTGGAGTACGACGGGGGCCTGAGTCGAGAAGCGGCAGACCGGCAGGCTCTGGATGAGATACGAGAACGATACAAAAAGTAGAGGAGATTATGTGTATACCGCTTGACATATCTAAGACAGTATGCTACGTTTGGACGTGATGGCGACCACGCGGACACATCTCGAAGAACAGTTGAAGGCGGCAATTGCCAGCAGCGGCCTGTCGGTCTTCCGCCTGGCCAAGGATTCCGGGGTCTCGCAGCCAGTGCTGTGCCGGTTTGTCAACGGTCAACGCGGCATCACATTGGCGACAGCCTCTAAGCTGGTCGAGGCTTTGGGCCTGGAATTGAGGCCAGTGAACGAGAAGTCGAAGCCGGAAAGGAATAGGAAGTAACATCATGGCGAGCATCCTAAAACAGATGTATACGACGAAGGACAAGAACGGCAGGAAGGTGCGGAAGCAGTCGCGGTTCTGGTACATCGACTTCAAGGACGCCGATGGCGTCAGACGCCGGGTCAAGGGTTTCAAGGACAAGGCGGCGACGGTTCAATGGGCGGCGCAATTGGAGCGCGAAGCCGAACAGGCCCACGTCGGGATCATCGACCGATACAAGGAGCATCGCAAGCGGCCGCTGCTCGCCCACCTGGACGACTACAAGGCCAGCCTGCTCAACAAGGGCAACACGGACAAGCACGCGTGCCTCGTGTACAATCGGGCCAGGGCCGTCATCACCTCGTGCGGGTTCGCCTTCATTGCCGACCTATCCGCTTCGAGGGTCCAGAGATACCTGGCCGACCGCCGGCGAGTGGGGTTGAGTATTCGCAGCAGCAATTTCTATCTCCAGGCGGTCAAGCAGTTCTGTCGCTGGCTTGTGGCCGACGGCAGGGCGGCCGAGAATCCGCTGGCCTACTTGCAGGGCCAGAACGTCAAGACCGACTTGCGGCATGAGCGACGGGCGTTGAGTGAAGATGAATTGCAGCGTCTCATAGCGGCGACACGGAGCGGACAAGATCACAGCGGCGTGACGGCCAAAGAACGGGCCATGCTCTACATGGTCGCTGTGAGCACCGGGCTTCGGGCGAGCGAGTTGGCCTCCTTGACGTGGGGTTCGTTCAACCTGAGCGATTCTGAGCCCTCTGTGAGGGTCTTGGCGGCGTATTCGAAGCATCGGCGCGATGATGTGCTGCCGTTGCGGGCGGATCTCGCCAAGCATCTTCTGGCATGGCGGTGCGAATTGGATGCGGATCAGCGTGCGAGAGTTTTTCCCGGCTTCAATCCGAACAAGGCGGCGAAGATGCTCCGCAAAGACCTGGCAGTGGCCGGAATACCGTATGAGGATGGGGCCGGCAGAGTGGCGGATTTCCATGCTCTTCGACATACGTTCATCAGCAACCTCACGCGAGGGGGTGTTTCACCGAAGATCGCCCAGTCCCTGGCCAGGCACGGCAGCATCGGTCTGACGATGGACACGTACACACACATCGGTCTGCACGATGAAAGGGCCGCACTGGATGCCCTGCCGTCCTTGTCGGATTCGACGACGGATCAGTGCAATTCGGCCGTGGCAAGAAAGACCGGAACGGATGATCTGCCCGTGGAGCAGGGCGAAAGCGCTTACAAACCAGCTTACAAAAAACTTACAAAAACGGCCTACTTCGATACGCTTCGGTCGTCATCGATTGTCGCTGGCGAAGCTCTACAAATGCACGCCGCATCTGCCGCAGGGGATTCCAGTAACGGCTTGTCGGACAGTCACTTAGGCGTCGATAGCGACACAATGTCACTGTCTGTCACTCAACGGAGCAGGAGGGATTCGAACCCCCGTTACCTTTCGGTAAAACGGTTTTCAAGACCGTCGCCTTAAGCCGCTCGGCCACTGCTCCAGGAGCGGACGCCGGGGCCCGCTCAGGGGGTTATTCTATGCGTCCGGCCGGCGATTGCAAGCCCTTAGCATCGGTCGGAGCGCCGACGTTCCCGACGCGATGAGCCTATTTCGAAAAAAAGAGAGAATTAGGACTTGACATGAATGGTATGTATAGCATACTATGCGTTACATAATAGGTTCGTTGCGGATAACTAAGGAGGTCCTTATGAAATTTGAGAGCCAACTGCTGAAGGGAATTGCACCGGTGGTGGTGCTGGAGATTCTCTCCCGGGGCCCGATGTACGGCTACGAGCTGAGCCAGGCGATCGAAAAGCGAAGCGCCGAGATTCTTACGCTGGGCAAGGGTACGCTCTACCCGCTGCTGTACAACCTCGAAGCCAAGAAACTGATCAAGGGCAAATGGGAGACGAGCGACTCCGGACGCAAGCGGCGCTACTACTCGATCACCGGCGCAGGCGAGGCCGAATTGGCCGGCCGCAAGGCCCAACTCGTGGAATTGGCCAAGGGTATCGATTTGCTCCTGGGCGGCGCGCTGAGAGCGGCGTTCTGAATTCCCCCGAGAATGGAGAGCGAGTTATGGAACCGAATCCTGACAGAGGACCGGCGGAACTTCCTCGCTGTGCGGTGGAGTACATCGATCAGGTCGTCCGACAAGTACGCTGTCGCAAGCGCGTGCGCGCGGAGGTGCACGAGGAGCTGCGAGCGCATTTCGAGGACGACCTGAGAGATTGTGCGGACGCCCAGCAGCGCGAAGCCCGGGCCCGCGCATTGATCGGGCAATTTGGGGATGCGACGCTGCTGGCAGCTCTATGCCGTCGCGCCAAGAAACGTTGTCGGCCACTGTGGCAGAAGGCCCTCGTGCGAACCGGACAGGGGATTCTGGTGGTCCTGGCCTACACGGTTTTGTGTTCGCTGCCCCTGTTTCTCGGCAGACCGACGATCCGCGTCAACTACGTCGAATGGCTCAACGACCGCTGGAGGCCGCAAGACAGGGAGGCCGCAAACGCCGCAGTCTATTACGAGCAAGCGGCCGGACTCTACGTCAAACCACCGCAGGGACTCCAGCAGAAGGTGGAAACGGCACGGCCTGAACTGGAGGACTACAACGACGTCGAGCTTGGTCTGCTTGCGACGTGGTTGGATGAGAACGCACCGGCTTTCGCCAAGCTTAGGCAAGGGGCGGACACACCCGACTATTGGCCGATCTACGACACCAACGAATCCAATCTGAGAGACCCGAACTTCATGGACAAGCCCATGGATGCGCTGCCCAAGTACAGGCATCTTGTGTTCGCTCTTGCTCACGAGGCTGCCTATGAGGTTCACCGTGGCCGGCTGCAAGATGGTCTTGATGACTGTCTTGTCATATGGCGCGTCGGCCGACACTGGCAGGGCCGGGGTTTCCTTATTGAGCAGTTGGTCGGGATGGCGATTGAAAGCCTGGCCTACGCTCGGGTGTTTGATATCCTCCACAATCAGCCGGATATGCCCGGACCGGTGCTGGGGCGGGTGCAGAATGGGTTGCGCGCCCTCCAAGACGAGCATCGGTGTGTCGTCAGCTTCGATGGGGAGAAAGCCCTCTGGTATGACAGCATTCAGCGGACCTTCACTGATGATGGCAAGGGGGGAGGTCATGCTTTGCGCCAGGGATTCCCGTTCGCCGCTGGCGATTGGCGGGGAAACCTGCTCGGAGTATTCGTGTTCGACTATCCCGGCCGCTGTGAGACGATGGCCATGGTCGAGCGATTCTTCGAGCGGGCCCAGTCCGCGCTGACTACCCCACCCGGTGAGGAGGGGCCGAAGCTCGTGTCACAGGAGAAAGAGGAGATCCCATTTGGCAACATGCTACTGTCCATTCTCCCTCCGGCCTACGGACGAATAGGTCAGCAAGTCTGGCGGCTGAAGACCGGTGAACTGGCAACGCTTACCGTCGTGGCGGTACTTCGTCACGCTGCGGAACGCGGCAATCTCCCGGAAAGCCTCGACGAACTTGTGCAGAGGGGCTACCTGGACGCGCTGCCGGAAGATCCCTTCGGCGCCGGCTCGCTATCCTACCGCACGACGAACGACCACTTCCTGCTCTATAGTTGGGGCGAGAACCTGACCGATGACGGAGGGGTGCAGGGCCTCCGGCAGGGCGGCCAGCCGGGTCTGTGGGCCGACAACGGCGACTGGGTCTTCTGGCCGGTATCGGAACCCGAGTTAAAACAGTAGCGACCTGTGCGAAGACGTAGTCTGCCTGTGCTGCGAGGATGTGGTTTGCGGGGGACCGCGGCTCTTGGCTGCTGCGGTGATCTGCGATGTGAGTTGAAGGGGGTGAGAGTCGTGTGTGTGAAAGAATCAGGGCAACCGTGTGGCAGCCTCAAGGCGGAGCCTTGGGGATGGCTGATACGATTTCGGCTTGTGTATCGAAAGGTGGTGGTGCTGTCCGCCATCCCCAAGTCCTGCGGACTTGAGGCTGCCACACGGACGCTTCAATGGCTCAGGAATGCCGGTGCCGCAAGATCTGCACACACCCGGAGAGTCTGCATTTCGATCTTGTGTCTGGACCGTCATTCTGGTTGTCTTCCTCGTCGGTTCTGCCCACGTGAAAGGTGATCGCCAGGTCTCGCAGCAGATCGGAATGGACCCGGCGCGTCTCGTCCGCTTGGCGTTGACCGCGCGGCCCCTGCGAAGTAACCGTGCCGTCATCATCGCCACGCCGTAAAGGGGGGGGGCCGCACGACAGCCATCTGGAGTCGGCCTGCCATGCTGAGCCTCCCGAAACCGTAACATCATCGATTTCGAGAAATCTCTACGACAGACCGTCGGCTCCTCAAAGTGGCTGGTCTTGCCCGATCCTCGACAGCCGTCCCGGCAGGGACATCACAGCGCGACCCGCACGTTATACCTGTTTGCAGGTCTCTGTGTGGTGAAACGGCTCTTGATGGCCGGACAAGAGATCAGACGCACATCGGCTGAGAATAAACCGAAGACCAGACGCACGTGTCTTGCACGCGCCCGATCGCCGAAACCGGCAAGATCGGTCCATCACTCTGGATGCCGTTGAGCCGGACAAAGTGGTCGGGACGGACCATCGGCCAGATACACCTGTCGTCATTTCCTGGCGGCAGAGAGGGTAGATGACCGGTACGATACGGTGTTCTCGCTTGCCCGCTGCGCGGATGATCTCGGAACACACGGGGATACACCTGCCCGTACGCAAAGGGGTCCCCGAGCACGTCGTGCGCACACAGTCCATGAGGCTGCGAATCCCTGCTGGTCGCGATCAACTGTCGAGGATCTCCTCCGCCCGCCCCTGATCCACTTCCATGATGTGGCGGAGGCCCG
Organism: uncultured Pirellulales bacterium; assembly: GCA_964579055.1. Classification (GTDB taxonomy): domain Bacteria; phylum Planctomycetota; class Phycisphaerae; order Sedimentisphaerales; family Anaerobacaceae; genus Anaerobaca. The sequence goes on along the minus strand of CAZOFX010000079.1, from coordinate 17,363 downwards.
TAATGTCGGCCGCCTCGGGCGTGAGCGCCGCGAGGTCGTCGCGGGACAGATACTCCAGCGAGAACTTCCGGCAGCCGGCCATCAGTTGGCGCAGGCCCTGGGCCAGTCTCTCGTAGTACGTGTACAGGCCGATGGCGCCAGTGGGAAGCTTCTCGAAGTCGCCGTTGCCGAACTCTTTGCGCAGCTCGCTGGCGGTGACGAAGATCTCGTCTCTCGTCGAGCCGAACCGCTCGACATAGACCGGGAGCTGATGCGCGTCGATGGCCCGACCGATCGTCTTGCCCACCATCGCCGCCGCAACGGGAGCGCGGGCCATCCCAATCAACTTCACATAGGGCGCGCCAAGGGACAGGCCCTTGAAGATCAGGTCCTCAAATGTGAACCCGCCTCCGACGGCCAGCGCCGGCAGGTACCGGTTCCGGTCGGCCAGATGCTTGGCGTACCGGTACAGAAGCGAATGAAGGTGGATGGGCGGCACACCCCATTCGTTCATCATCCGCCAGGGGCTCATGCCGGTCCCGCCCGAGGCGCCGTCCACGGTGAGCAGGTCGAGCTTGCACTTGGAGGCGAAACTCAGGGCCCGCGCCAGATCGGCGGGCCGGTAGGCGCCCGTCTTCAGGAAGATGTACTTGGCCCCGGCGCGACGAAGCTCTTCGATCCGCTGAGCGAACGACTCCTCCGACACCATTCCGACGCGGGAGTGCCGCTCGAACTCCTTGAAGTGGCCATGCTGGAACGCCTCGATGACCGTGGGATTTGTCGGGTCCGGCAGCACGATGTACCCTCGCTCGTGCAGAAGCTGGGCCTTCTTCAGGTCGCGAATCTTGACCTCGCCGCCGATGTTCTTGGCGCCTTGTCCCCATTTGATCTCGACACACTCGACGCCCAGCTCGCGGATGGCATACTCCTGCGCGCCCAGACGCGTATCTTCGACGTTCGCCTGGACGATGATCGCTCCATATCCGTCGCGCTGATGCTCCCGATACAACTTCACGCGCCGCTTGAGGTCTACCGTGTCGAGAACGCGGCCGTTTTTGATGGTGGCCTGGACGTCCATGCCCGCAACGTTCTCGCCGATCGTCAGCCCGGTCCCTGCGAGCGCCGAGCCGGCGGCCAGTCCCTCCCAGTTGTTCTTGGCAATGTCGGTGGACCCGATCCCGGAGATCAGCCAGGGGTAGCGGAACTTGACTCCCTTGTCATGTCCGATGCGGACTTCGAGATTCACGGCAGGGAAGATCGCCTTGTCGCTGTCCGGTTCAATCCCGTGCGCGCCGACGCAGGTCCCCATGATGTTCAGGTGCGAGTAATCCACCGGGTACACCTTCTCCGACGCGGTCGTGATGACGCCGAAGGGCTGCGGGTAGATCACCTCATGGCCGCGATAGGCGGACTTGCCGATCTCGCACATGCCGATGCAGCCGTCCACGCACGTCACGCACATGCCCGACGTCGGTGTCACGGAGCCTTCCGTACGGTTCTTCGTAAGCGTGGCGGCGGACGAGTTCACTCTCGAAAGGGACATCGCAGGGTACCTCCTTTGTTCCTTTATGACTTCTTGATTTCACAGGCGACGCACGGGTCCATGTAACACATCATGTCATCGAACGGGTCCTTCTCCAGGCACGGCGGACTGAGGTTGGCGCATCCGCCGCAGATCGCCTTCTCCGGCTGCGTATAGGTGCATCGCAGCGAGCAGGCAGGGCAGACGTAGATGCAGCCTCCACATTGCCGACAGACGTCCGAGGGCACGTCAAACGGCGTTCCGATGCTCCGATTCTGTCCGCGACCCCGGAAGCCGATGGCCTTCGCCATCATTTGTTCCTGGCACATGTGCACGCAGCGGCCGCAAAGGATGCACTCCTCGTACTCCTGTCGGAACCGCTGTTTGGTGACCTCGTACTTCGAGGCAAGGTCCTGGATGGTTTTCGACTGCGGACAGGAAGCCAGCAGCAGCTCGAGGATCATCTTGCGCGCCCGAACGACACGCGCCGACGCCGTGCGCACCTTCAAGCCGGGTTCGGCCGGATACGTGCAGGAAGACACGAGTTTGGCGCTGGGGCCTTCGCCGATCTCCACAACACAGAGCCGACAGGCGCCGTAGGGCGTCAGACCCTCCATGCGACAAAGCGTGGGGACAGGAAAGCCCAGGAACTTCGCCGCATCGAGGATGGTGGATCCCTTCTCGACGGTGACCTCCAGCCCGTTTATCGTAAGCGTTATCATGCCTGGTTTTCTCCGATGGCGGCCGGCTGCGGCGCCTGGGTGAATGCGAGATCGCAGCGCAGGCACCGCCGGGCCTCGGCCCGAGCCTGCTCCTCGGACAGAGACCGCTCGACCTCATTGAAGTTCTTCTTGCGTCCCTTCACCGGCAGCACCGGCGGGACCGCGCGGGCTGCGCTCTCCAGTTCCGCTTCGCTGACGACCGCCGGCTCCAGGAACACGGTTGGTAGTTTCGCTTGAGCCGGCTCGGCGAGTGGTTCATCGCACAGGTACCGATTGATGATGCGCGCGACTCTCTTGCCGGCGGCAATCGCGTCGATGACGGTGTTCGGACCGGTTACGAGGTCCCCGCCCGCAAAGACGCCTTTGGTGCTGGTGGCCAGGGTCTTCGCATCGATCTTGACCCGGCCGGCCTTGTCCGTCTCGATGCCCATCGCGGCCAGGCACTCACTCTGTGGACGCTCGCCGATCGCCACAATCAACGTATCGAGTTGCAGCGTGAATTCGGTACCCGGCACCGGAACGGGCTTGCGCCGCCCGCTCGCATCCAACTCGCCCAGACGATTGCGGACGCACTGAATGCCCACCATGCGTCCTTCCTGCGAGAAGATCCGCACGGGTGACACGAGCGTCTCCAGCTCCACGCCCTCGCGGAGGGCTGCTTCGATTTCCTCCTGCCGGACGTGGATCTTGACCGGAGACACCAGCGTCTCGATTGTCACTCCCTCCTCCAAGGCGGCCTCGACCTCCTCCTCGTAGGCAGGCATCTCATCGCGGGTGCGCCGGTACAGGAGCGTCACGCCCGTGACGTTCTTCTGCCGCAGCGCCACGCGGGCGGCATCCACCGCGGAATTCCCGCCGCCGACGATCCCGACGTGCCCGTGCGCCAGCTCCTCGCCTCGGAGGTTGAACGCCTTGAGGAACTGCATGGAGGGATAGACGCCTTCCAGGTCTTCTCCTTCGAGTTCCAGGCGCCAGCTTTCGTGCGCCCCCATCGCCAGGAAGACCGCCTGGAATCCCTCCGCAAACAGTTTTTGGACCGTGGTATCCTTGCCGAGAACGACGCCGTGTCGCACGGTGATGTTCTCGTTCATCAGCGTTTTGATTTCGTCACGAACGATCTGCCTCGGGAGCCGGTAGGCCGGCAGCGAGCAGGACAGCATCCCGCCGGACTCCTGCTCTGCCTCGATCACGGTCACCTTGTGCCCGAGGAGCGACAGGCCGTGTGCGGCGGCAAGCCCCGCCGGACCGGCGCCGACCACTGCCACCTTCTTCGCCTGGCCGTTCGTGGAACGGACCTCCGGGTGGTACGCGCCGGGGTCCACCCGGTCCGTAATGAACCGTTTCATCGCACGCACCGCGATTGATTCGCCGCCGCTGACGCCCAGGCTACAGCGATGCTCGCACTTGCGGTCGCATACCCGGGCGCTGACGGCCGGAAACGGATTCGCCTCGCGGATGACCCGGTATGCCTCTTCATACCGCCCCTTTTCGATCAGCGACAGGTAACGCCACGGCTCGGTGTCCACCGGACAGGCCGCTTGGCAGGGCGCACCAACCAGGTTCTTGCAGACGAACGCGTCGCACCGCTTGTCCTCGATGTGCCGGCGGTACTCGTCGCGGAAGTATTTCAAGGTGCTCAGCACCGGGTTCGGCGCGGATTGGCCCAGGGCGCACATCGTCGTGTCTTTCACGACGAGGGCCAGCTCTTCCAGCAGATCGAGGTGGCCGGGCGTCGCCTTGCCCTGGGAGATGTCTTCGAGAATCTCGTACATCCGCTGCGTACCCTTGCGGCAGGTCAGACACTTGCCGCAGGACTCGTCCTTCAGGAAGTTCATGAAGTACCGGGCGACGTCCACCATGCAGGTGTTCTCGTCCATGACGATCATGCCGCCGGAACCCATGATCGAACCGACCTTGGCCAGGCTGTCGTAGCTGATGGGCAGGTCGAACATCGAGGCCGGGATGCATCCGCCCGAAGGCCCGCCCGTCTGCACCGCCTTGACCCGCGTCTTGCCGATGGGGCCTCCGCCGATCTCATAGACCACGTCCTTGATCGGCGTGCCGAGAGGGACTTCGACAAGGCCGGTATTGCGGATCTTGCCCACCAGGGAGAAGATCTTCGTTCCGGTGTTGCCCTGGACCCCCATCGCCGCGAAGGCCGGAGCGCCCCGGCGCAGAATATACGACACGTTGGCCAGTGTCTCGACGTTGTTGATGCAGGTCGGGGCGCCGAAGATGCCCTTGGCGATCGGATACGGCGGTCGCTGTCGCGGCTCGCCCATCCGTCCTTCGATAGACTTGATCAGGGCGGTCTCTTCGCCACAGACGAAGGCGCCGGCGCCGCGCACGATGTCGATGTCGAATCGGAGGCCCGATCCGAGGATATGGTCGCCGAGCAGGCCCATGTCACGCGCCTGCCGCAGCGCGATCTGCGAATGCTTGATCGCCAGGGGGTACTCGCTGCGAACGTAGACGACTCCGTGCGTGGCGCCGGTGCCCGCGGCGGCGATGAGCATGCCCTCGATGATCGCGTGGGGATTGCCTTCGAGGATGCTGCGGTCCATGTAGGCGCCGGGGTCGCCTTCGTCGGCGTTGCAGACGAGGTACTTGCCGTGGGGCCCGGGTTGCTGAGCGAACATCTCCCACTTGCGCCCCGTCGGGAAGCCGCCGCCGCCTCGGCCGCGAAGCTGCGAGGTCTTGATCTGCTCGACGACCCACCCCGGGTCGTTGCGCCGCAGCGCCTGCGCCAGCGCGCCGTAACCGCCGTGCGCGATGTAGTCCTCGATACGCGTGGGGTCCACGTTCTCGTTTTCTCGAAGGATGCCGCGGACCTGGTTGGCGAAGAAGCCGATATCGTCCTGTCGTTCGACGGGTCTTCCGAACGATTCAACGAGCAGGAGCTTGCGAACCACCTGTCCTTGCGCCGCCGCCAGGACGATTTGCTCGACGTCTTTGGGATCGACCTTCGGGTAGAATGTCCGCCTCGGCTCCACAAGGAGCGACGGCTCCATCTGGCAGAACCCATGGCAGCCGGTGATGCGCAGCCGCACCTTGCCGGTCAGATGGTGAGCCAGAATGGCTCGCTGGGCTTCCTGGATGAGCCGGGCGGCGCCGCTGGCGATCCCACAGGTGCCCGCGGGCACCACGATCGTCACCACGTCGCCGTTGCCTTGTTCCTGTAGACGGTTGTGCAAGGCCTCAAAATCATCGATGGAACTCAGTCGTTTCATGGATCATTCCTGACTCAGCCGGTCAGCCGCTTCGACCACTGTGGTATCCAGGTCCAGTCTGCGCCCCCGGCATCCATGACGCGTGCAAACCAGGAGCGTGGCGCCTTCCTTTACCCGCATCCGGGCCATGCCCGCGCCGCATTCCGGACACCTCTGCTCGTCGGCCAGATCACGCTGGCACATCGGACAGGCAAGACGAACAACGGAATCCGCAGGGATGGCGCCCTCGCACGACGATCCGTAGCGGCCGTGGAAGCAGGACAGATGGAGAGCGTTCCGGCTTCCGTTCCAGCAGATCGTCAATCGGACGGAGGGGACGCCGTCGAGCGGATGCGCCGGGTCCATCAGGCTCTGCCGGCAGTAGGGGCATTCAATGGTCAGCGGAAAGCCAAGATCCTCTTGCGGCTCGTCCAGCCCCGCGCGCGCCTTTCTCAGTATCTCTGCGACTTTGTTCTTCCCCACATTCGAGTAGTAGCGGCCGTCGACGACGACGATCGGGCCGAGAGCGCAGCCGCCCAGGCAGTTCACGGTCTCCAGAGTGAACTCGTTGTCCGGGGTGGTCTCGCCCGGCTGGATCCCCAGTTGCCGACAGACCTCCTCGGCGATGCGCGGCGCGCCGCGCACGTGACAGGCGGTGCCGAGACAGACCGAGACGAGGTGCTTTCCGCGTGGCTTCAGGCTGAAGGCCTTGTAGAAGGTGGCCACGCCGTAGATGTCGGTCAACGAGCCGCCGGTCGCGGCCGCCACCCGGCGCAAGGCCTCCTGCGACAGATACCCATACTTCGCCTGGACCTCGCTGAGAATGGACAGCATGCCTCCCAGCGAGCCATGATGCTGTGCGACGATCTCCTCAACTACGTGGTCATCCATCGGGACCTCTTGTCAGTGGGGAATGTCGATCCCTGCGGCGGGGACATGTCTCTAACGGTACTCCTCGCAGTGCCACACGCCGCCGGGCGAACCCTGCAACGTGCAGGTGTCACGATTGGCGCAGTCGCAGCAAAGTCCCATCGCCACGTCGAGGGCAGCTTTCTCCTTCTTCACAACGGGAACCGTCTGCCTTGCCACCTCCAACGGCGTCGAATCGTCGAACTCTTCGCACATCAAGACAGGGAATCTGATGTTCTTGCGTCGGGTGCATACGGGATTGCTGTTGCACGTCAGGCACAGGCCCAGAGATCGTTCTCGCAACGCCATCGCGGCAACCTCCCTTTCTTCGTGCACAGTGGTTTCTGACACGGATCACTACATGTGTTGCAATGGCCGTGCCACCCTCGGCGGAATTCGACTTCGCCCCAGGTCGTTCCTCCGTAAGTGCCTTTTTGGAATTATCTTATGAAATCAGACAAAAGCAGTGCCGTAGGTCGATGGTACCGGCCCAAGTGCATCGGATGGGGGTGATGGTGGCGGGGAGAATGGGGCCACTGGGGAGATTCTCCCCATTGCACGATGGCGCCGAAGAGCCCTCCTCGCAGGGCCGGCCCCTATGGTTGGCCAGGGTAGGCGCAGCGACATGGCCCTACAGGTCCAGACGGTGCTGGGTGATCTTCTTCCGCAGGGTCTTGCGATCGATTCCAAGAATCTGGGCCGCTCGCGTCTTGTTGCCGCCGCTGTTGGCCAGGACGTTGCGAATGTGGTCCGCCTCCACTTCCGCCAGGGTCCGGTTCACGCCGGTGGCGCGCAGCGCCGAGAATCGCGCCGACGACGGCAGGTCCGGGACTTCGATGACCTGGTCATCATTCATGACCACGATCCGCTGAATCACGTTCTCCAGTTCCCTTGCATTGCCCGGCCAGGCGTAGTTTTGGAGTGCATCCATCGCCTTTTCGGAGAACTGCGGGATTGTCTTGCCCAGTTCCGAGGCGAACTTCTCCGCGAAGTGCCGCACCAGCAGCGGAATGTCACCGGCCCTGGCGCGCAGGGGCGGAACCTCGATCGCGACGACATTGATTCGGTAATACAGCTCTTCCCGAAACACCCGGCCCTGAATGAGGGCCGGCAGATTCTTGTTTGTCGCGGCGATGATCCGGACGTCCACCTTCTTCCCACGCGAATCGCCCACCATGCGAACCTCCTTGTCCTGAAGCACCCGCAGGAGCTTCACCTGCATGGCGACGCTCGTCTCGCCGATCTCGTCGAGGAAGATGGTTCCGCCGTCGGCGGTCTGGAAGAACCCGGCGCGCGATTCATGGGCGCCGGTGAACGCTCCTTTGACGTAGCCGAACAGCTCGCTTTCCAGCAGGCTCTCGGGAATGCCGCCGCAGTTGACCGGCACGAACGGGGCGGAGGCCCGGCCGCTGCTGTAGTGAATTGCCCGCGCGACCAGCTCCTTGCCGCTGCCGCTTTCCCCGGTGATCAGAACGGTGGCGGAGGTCGAAGACGCCTTGCGAATCGCCGCAAAGACCTTTTGCATGGGCGGGGATTCGCCGATGAGACCATAGGCGCGCTCGGGCCTCTGTGTCGGCCGGACCGCCGCCGCACGCCTCCGCTTGAGCTTGTCCAGCACGCGGCGGACCGCGGCCAGGAGTTCGGCATCGGTGAACGGTTTGGATACGTATTCCTCCGCGCCGCTCTTGACCGCCTCCACCGCGCTCTCCACGGTCGCGTACCCGGTGATCATCATCACCGCGATGTTCTTGTAGTTCTCCCGGATGTGCCGGATCAGGTCGATGCCGCTGAGCTTGGGCATCTTCAGGTCGGTGATGACCAGGTCGACACATGTCCCCTCCAGAAGGCGAAGAGCGTCGACGGCATTGGGAGCCGCATAGGTCGTGTACCCTTCGGCCGTGAGATTTCTCTGAAGAATCTCCAGCGTGCTGGGCGTGTCATCAACGACGAGAATCGTCTCTCTCCTGTCGGGTGAAATCATGATTGTGGCCGATCCTCTCGGTAAGGGGCAGAGTCGACGGGCAGTCGAACGGTGAATGTGCTTCCCTTCCCCGGCGTGCTGACGACCTCAATCGTCCCCCCGTGCGATGTGACGATCCCATGGACCACGGCCAGCCCCAGACCGGTCCCCTGGTTTACCTCCTTCGTCGTGAAGAAGGGCATGAACAGGCGGCTCTGGACCTCCTCGGTCATCCCCACTCCCGTGTCTTCGACGGTGCAGACAACATGTCCATCTTCCCGATGAGTCTGGACGATGAGTCTGCCCCCGTCCGGCATGGCCTGCACAGCGTTCACCACCAGGTTGACAATCACCTGCGTCAACTGGCCCGCGTCGGCGGCCAGCACGGGCAACTCGGGAGGGAGCACGCAGACCAGCTCGATCTCTTCCTTCTCGAAGTGGTGCTTGAAAAGGTCGATGGCCTCCACGACGACCCGATTGAGATTCACAGGGCCCTTGAACGTGGGCGTCTGTCGCGCAAACAGCAGGAGCTTCCGGATGATCTCCCGAGCGTGCAGTGAGGCGGTCACGATCTTCTCGACGTCCTCCTTGCCGTTCTTGGACAGTGCGGCATCGCGTTTGAGCAACTGCGCGAAACCGAGGATGCTGCTGAGCGGCTCATTCAATTCATGAGCGACGCCGGCTGCCAGTTGTCCGATGGTGGCAAGACGGTCCGCGTGCATAAGCTGCTTCTGCAGCCGGGCCCTCTCCTGCTCCGCGTCCTGATGTTCCACGATGACCGCGATCTGCCTGGCGATGGCGTCCAGCAGGCTCCGCTCGTCCTTCAAGAAGGGCCCCTCGTCCAGGACCGGTCTGGCCTCTCTGTAGACTACGTCGACCGCTCCCCGGCATTTCGTATCCACGATCACTTCGGAACTCTGCTTTGCACGACCCTCCTGAAAGCCGGGTGTCTCATAGCGCTTGTCATCGAGAACGATACGGGCGGATGCGATCTCCGGGTACTGCCATGCCGGCGGTATCAGCTCAACAATATGCTGAAACACTTCGTCGGGCGACCCGACGGACCCTTCGAATACTCGATTGATGCGGTAAAGGCAGCTCAGCTCCTTCACCCGTTCACGCAGTGCCTGAGCTGTCTGGTCGCCCCCTTGTGTGACGGCCTGCCCCTTGCTGACTTGTTTGCCCATCGAAGATCACCCCGTTTATGCAATCCTCGTACGGCCCTCTGACCCGTCTGATCGCGTCCCTTTCCAGATACCCACGAGGCCCTGCGGAACCATTCTATCATAGCGGCCGGCGCGCGAAAGAGCAAGCTGACGCGATTCCCCGTTTTGGAGTGCGGTTTCTACCCACATGTCCTCGCGCGAGCCAGGTCACTTGCCCTGTGGATGGTGAGGAGGCGCGGCCGGCTTGATGAACTGGGCTGCCACAGACACGAAAGGAACCATCTATGGCAAACCAGAATACGCGATAGAACCGGTACAGCGAGGAGTTCCGGCTCCAGGCCGCACAACGCACTCACGGCGATTCGCACGGGACCTATGGCTACCGGCGACGCGCTGCGACCTGATCGAGGACCACGCGCTGGCCTGCTGCCGGGAGACCGTTCGTCGCGTCATGGCCTTGCACGTCACCCGGACCGACCGACTGCCGGATCACGACTGAACAATGGCCGAGTGGCTGCAAGGGAAATCGTTGCATTTGCCGGTCGAGGCCCATAGGATGCCTTTCAGGATGGTCCGGCAGGATGCGCGCGGCGCATTGTGCGATCTCTGATCTGGAATCTGGGAGGCTGTCATGGGTTCGGGAAGATGTCCTCTGCATTGCGGGGCCTGTCATCCGGTTTCGCGTCGAGATTTTCTCAAGGGTTCGACGGTTCTGCTGGCGGGTTCGTCGGTGCTGGCCGGCTGTTCGTCGTTGGGCTCGAAGAAGACGGCGCAGGAGCCAATCCGCCAGTGCGGCCCGGCCTCCAGTTATGTGCCGACGATCCGTGCGGCGTTCGTCCGGCGCAAGGAGGAATATGGCATGCTCTGGCCCGGCGCGGTCTATGATGGCGAGGCTGCGCGTCGGATGTACGCGGACGAACTGGTCAAGACCGCTGCGAATCTCGGGGCCAGGCTCGAACTGCGGCCCGAGCCGATCTACAGCCTCGAAGAAGGACAAGCCTGGATCGCGCAAGCCGAAGCCGCCAAGGCCGACGGCCTGGTGCTCGTCATGATGGACCGCCAGCAGCATTCGTGGCCCACAGCGCAGAAGGTCGCGGCCAGTGCCGTCCCCTCGATCATCTTCTCTCCGTTGGGAACGTCATTCACGACGAACACGATCGACGTCGCCGACAAGCCGGGCTGCGTGGTCTATGCGACGAATGACTTCAGCCAGCCTGCGTACGGCATGAAGATGCTCTGTGCCAAGGCGAAGATGACGCAGACCCGCTGCGTGGTCATCAAGGGCGACCGGCGGTTCGATGCGCCCCTGGCCGACACGGGCATCTCGCTGCGGCACATCCCGGCCTCGTCTTTCATCGAGGAGTACCGTCGCACGCCCGACAGCGAAGCGATCCTGGCGATGGCCGATGAGTACATGCGCCGAGCGCGCCGCCGGATCGATGCAACGCGGCAGGATGTGGTCAATGGGCTCAAGAGCTACTGCGTCGCAGGCCGGATTCTTGAACGAGAGGGCGCCGATGCCATCACGATGGACTGCCTTGGGGCCCTTGGCAACATCGAGGTCAGCCTGCCCTGCATCGCCTGGTCGCGGATGAACGACGACGGCATTCCCGCCGCCTGCGAGGCCGATCTCGGTGCGGTGGCGTCGCATGTGATGGTTCAGTACCTGTTCGACCGTCCGGGCTTCCAGCAGGACCCGGTGGCCGACACGATGGACGACACGGTGATCGGCGCGCATTGCTCGTGCCCGACCCGACTGAACGGATTCGACCAGCGTCCCGAACCATTCGATATCAAGCACCATCATGGCAACCGTGACGCGGTCCCGCGAACGATTTGGCGAAAAGGGCAGCGTGTCACGAGCATCGATCTGTTGCCTGGCAGCCAGGACAAGCCATCGACCATGCTCGTCTCGGTCGGCGCTGTGACGGACAACATGGAGGTGCCTCCCAGCGGCGGCTGCGTGGTCTCGGTCAAGGTCAAATTCGACGGCAGCCATCCCGTGCTCAGCTTCCCAGGCTTCCATCAGATCTTCTTCTACGGTGACTATAGCCGGCAGATGAGAGATTTCTGTCAGCTCTGCGGCTTCACCGCCCAGATCGCCTGATCGGCCTTCGAAAGAGATTGGACGCCATGAAGTATCGCCAGTTGGGTAAGCCAGGGTTGAAGGTTTCGGTCGTTGGCCTGGGGACATGGCAGCTCGGCGGCGAGTGGGGCAAGACCTTCGAGCAGGCGGAAGTCAACGCCATGGTGGACCAAGCCGCCGAGTTGGGCATCAACCTGATCGACACTGCCGAGTGCTACGGCGACCACCTCTCCGAGCGGCTCATCGGGCAGGCGATCAGGGGCAGGCGCGATCGGTGGATCATCGCGACCAAGTTCGGGCACCGGTTCAAGCGGCGGTTCGAGCGGGACGACGTCTATGAACCCGCGCTCGTTCGAGAGCAACTGGAAGCTTCCCTGAAGGCGCTACAGACGGATTATATCGACCTGTACCAGTTCCACAGCGGGACCGATGCGATGTTCGACACGCCGGGACTGTGGGAGATGCTGCGAGGGCAGGTCGAATCGGGCGTCGTGAGGCACCTGGGCATATCGATCAGCAGCAGCTATCAGGGGACACATCAGGTGGACCGTGCGTCCGACGTGGGGGCGGGCGCGATCCAGGTCGTCTACAACCGGCTCCAACGAAAAGCAGAAGGACAGTTCTTCGATGCAGCGCTCTCACAGGGGGTTGGCGTGCTGGCTCGTGTCCCTCTGGCCAGCGGTTTCCTGAGCGGCAAGTACGGCAAGGACGCCCGGTTCGATCAGACGGACGTCCGGGCGGTCTGGCAGAGCGATGAGCAGCGGCGGCGCATGGCCGAGCAGGTCGAAGAGGTTCGCAAGGAGGTCCCCGAAGGCGTGCCCATGGCGCAGTGGGCTTTGGCGTGGTGCCTGCAACATCCGGCGGTCTCGTGCGTCATACCCGGCTGCAAGACGGTCGAACAGGTGGTCTCCAACGCTCGTGCCGCCGATCTTGGCGAGGTCTCGGACGACCACCCTCAAGCGGTCGAGCAGGAACCATGCAGGTGACATCGGCGCAGAGACCGGGCGGTTGCGCAGCCTGCTATCGGAACAAATAGAAACCGAGCAGAGCGAGGGGAAACTCGTTTCTGCTCGGATGGATCTCGGGAAGGAGAAGGCGGAAGACGCCGTGGGTCAGCGTCTTGCGGCCCGTTGGGCTTTTCGCATGCGTCGGCGTTCGCGCTCGGAGGGCTTCTCGTAATACGCGTTGCGCTTCATGTCACGAATCAGGCCTTCCTTCTCGCAGAGCTTCTTGAATCGCCTGATCATCTGCTGCACCGACTCGCCTGTACGCACCTTGACTTTCAACACTCAGCGGACTCCTTAAAACGGCTATCCAGCCACAGATTCACACTTGCGGGAGCACATACTCCCAATTTCGACGTAACGCGTGAACCAATTAATCTAATGGCTTGGTCACGCGTTTGCAAGGGCAAAATCCCAGGCCGGACCGCTTTTTCGGCACATTATAGGCCCGGCGTGAGCCTGGTCGGACGCACGCGCAACGGGGAATTCGCCTCTCTGGGTCTCTGCCGGCTTGAAAAACCGCCCTAAGCGTGGTATTCTTCCGGTGTTCTTGGGAGGTATGCCTATACTTGGAAAAGTTGCGCCAGACGCTGAGAGTCAGAAAAGAGCGGGCCATCCTGGTGGCCGCGAACCTGTACAAATCGAACGGATCGGACGGTCTGGCCGAGCTGACCGCCCTGGCTGAGAGCGCCGGAGCGGTCGTCGCCGACCGCTTTCAACAGCGAATTCGTACGATCAACCCCTCCACCTATATCGGCAAGGGAAAGGCCCTTCAGCTTGGCCAGCGGGTCCGGCGATTCAAGGCCGACGTGATCATCTTCGACAACGACCTGTCCCCGGCCCAGATCCGCGAGCTGGAGAAGATCACCGAGACCAAGGTGCTGGACCGCAGCGAGCTGATTCTCGACATCTTCGCCACGCGGGCCAAGACCAAACAGGCCAAGCTCCAGGTGGAGCTGGCCCAACTGGAGTACACGTATCCGAGGCTGACGCAGATGTGGTCGCACCTCGATACGGTCGCGGGCGCCGGAGGTGCTACGGCGGCCGGCGCCGTCGGCGGCATCGGCACGCGCGGTCCCGGCGAGCAGCAGTTGGAGATCGACCGCCGTCTGGTCAGCAAGCGGATCAGCGAACTGAAGCGGGAACTGGAAGACATCGACGATCGCAGGCTGCGCGAGATCGAGGGTCGGCACGGCCTCTTCAAGATCTGCCTGGTCGGGTACACCAACGCGGGCAAGAGCACGCTGCTCAACGCGCTGACCGACGCGGGCGCGTTCGTCGAGGATCGGCTGTTCGCCACGCTGGACACACGGACGCGGAAGTGGTCACCCGCCAAGGGAGTGGAGGTGCTGCTCAGCGACACGGTGGGCTTTGTCCGCAAGCTGCCCCACCAGCTCGTGGCCTCGTTCAAGGCGACGCTGGAGGAGGCGGTCAACGCGGACCTGCTCCTTCACGTGATCGAC
>CAZOFX010000079.1:0-3333 GCA_964579055.1 uncultured Pirellulales bacterium | reverse complement strand
GGCAGATGGAATCGGTCCACGCGGTGTTGGATGAGATCGGCTGCGTGGACAAGCCCACGCTGCCGGTGCTCAACAAGATCGATGCCATCAAAGACATCGGCTCGCTGGAAATGCTCGAGACCGTTTATCCGGATGCCGTGTCGATTTCCGCGCGGGGCGGACGGGGGCTCGATGCGCTGGCCCGCAAGGTCATGGAATTCTACCGCGGCGGAGACGTCGTGCTGCGCGTCCGCAGCCGGCCGGCTGACGGCAAGATCCACAGCTTTCTCCGCAAGCACGGACAGCTCCTCGATGAGCAGTACGGCGAAGACGCCGTGGTCATCGAAGTCCGCATGGGACGAAACCAGTTGCCCGAACTGCGCCGCCTCAAACCCGACGCCCTCGAAATCGTCAAGGACTGAGATCGCAGCCCTCCGTCCTTATCCTCGTCGTCGTTTCCACTTGACGTCGTCTGCTGAAGGCATGATTGTCTGCGTGCGAATGACCGATTGGGAAAGGGCCATGCGGATGCGGAATCACACGGCGTTGTCTATGTTGTTACTGGTGCTGCTCGTGCTGGTGTCTGCGCACTGGTACATAAGGCGTAATATATGTATCAACCCAGTGGACGGCCGACCCATCGCCCGGTTGCGTTCGATAGAGGTGGGCCTGGGATTGTTCAGCCGCGAGGTTGGCGGCTACCCGCCTTCGGATGCGAACGATCCGCTTGGCGTTCCGTATTGCGGGGCGATGAAGCTCACCGAGGCGGTGATGGGCAGAGACCTGCGCGGTTTCCATTCCAGGTCAGGCTTTCGGGCCGATGGTCTTGACCCTAACGGCGGGGCACGACTCTATCCCGGGAACCCCGACCGGGACAACCTGACGGCGCGGAAGGGGCCCTACCTCCAGGCCGAGAGGGCCAACGCCTCTCGATTGGCCGATGTCTATGGGAAGGGCAATACGGGGCCGTTCGATGAGAATCACTATGTGCTGTGTGACACCTTCCTACGGAAGCGTCCGAGCGGCAAGAAGACCGGGATGCCGATTCTGTACTATCGCGCCGACCGAAAGGGAACGGCCCACGATGTGAACGACCCCGACAGCCCGGCCAATATCTACGACTATCGAGACAACTAGGTGCTCGTCGGCCTGGGCATGCCGAGCGAGCCGAACGCCGTGCATCCGCTGTCCGATCCCGGGCGGTTCTACCGGAACACCATGAGCGACAAGGGCCCCGGGCCGAGCCGGCCCTACCGGCCGGATTCCTTCATCCTCCTCAGCGCCGGCTACGATGGGCTGTATGGCACCGCCGACGACGTCTGCAACTTCGAATGGGCGTATCGCGAGTGACGCGCGGCTCCTCGCCTGCTACGAAGTATCTCCTGGTTTGCCATGCTGCCGTGACTGCACCGGAATTGACAGGCGCGGTGTTCGGGGTTCTAATGCGTCGCGAATGAACCGGACACCATCCTCGTGAATGGGGTTTGCGATGCCACAGAGAGAATTCCGAAACGTCTCGATCATCGGCGACGGGGGCATGGGAAGCGTGTTGGCCATGCTCCTGTGCGAGAAGGCCATCACGGTGCGGATGTGGGGTCATGATGCCGCGCAGCTTGCCGAGATCGAACGAAGACGCGAGAACACGAAGTTCCTGTCGGGCTACAGACTTCCGGCTGCTCTTGTCTTCGAGGCGAAGGACGATCGCGCCATGGCCCGCGCGGATCTGATCGTCTCGGCCGTCCCGTGTCAGTACATGCGCCGCGTCTGGAACCGTCTGAAGACCTATGTGCCGTCCGGTGTGCCGATCGTGTCGGTGGCCAAGGGGATCGAGAACGGCACGCTGCTGCGTCCCACGCAGATTCTCGCCGACGTGCTGGGCGGAGATGTGTCCACTGCTGTCTTGAGCGGGCCGACCATCGCCGACGAGCTGGCGCGGAGGCTGCCGGCGACGGCGTGCGCGGCTGCCGCGGATAAGACGCTCGCCGTTCGCGTCCAGCAGACGTTCACCTGTCCGTGGCTTCGCGTCTACACAAATGCGGACGTTGTCGGGGTCGAACTGGCCGGCGCGATGAAAAATGTGGTTGCCATCGCGGCGGGCATTATCGATGGCGTTCGCGCCGGCGACAACGCCAAGGCGGCGCTGCTGGCGCGCGGACTGGCGGAGATCAGCCGGCTGGGGCTGGCCATGGGCGCCACCGAGCAGACGTTCGCCGGGCTGACGGGCCTGGGCGATCTGGTGACCACGTGCATTTCGCCCAGCGGACGCAACCGTTCCTTTGGCGAGCGAATCGGCCGGGGGCAGAGCCTGGCCCAGGCCCAGGGCGCCACAGACTCCGTGGTGGAAGGCATCGCGACGTGCGAGTCGGTCGCGTCCTTAGCGTCCAAATATAACGTGGAAATGCCCATTGCCCGGGCGGTCTACGAGGTCCTGTTCGAGAACAAGCCGGTGCGATCCGCTATTGAGGATCTCATGACGCGGCGTCTCAAAGCGGAATGAGGCAGTCCCGGCCACGGTGTGGCGTGCCCGGCCGGACCGACAGATCTCGCGGTGATTCATCCCCCGCTGCCTGCCATGGAAAGGCAGGTCCCTTCTGGTGGCTTCGCTGCCGTTCCATGCGCGAACGGACCTGCGCGCGGTGTCTGCCCGCGCCGTTGCCGAAGCGCCGTGTTATCGGATGTCCACCGGCGGCAGGAGGACCGTGAAACCTTTCGAACGGCCCAATCTCCCATGTCGTTTTTTGTCCGCCAGTGTTCGGTTGATATATTTTAAGTGGCGCGGCACGGATGGTCGAAATAGCACTGCCGAAAGAACGAGTCCCAGGACCAACGCCGCACCTTAGAAAGGGAAAGAGGGGGTTCATGAAGAGCCAGTCTGAAACACATACCGGCAGTCATGATAAGAGCAGGCACCATCAACCCGTATTGAGGTAGGCTACACTGGTATGTTTGGACTCACGAAAAAACGCTCGCATCTTATCGGGGTCGACTTGGGCAATGATTGCCTGAAGCTCGCGCAACTGACGAACGGGACCGAGGAAGCAGTCCTGCTGGCCGGTCAGTACGTCAATCGCCCGGCAGAGATTGTCGCGGGGACGGCCCGCTGGCAGCGTTGGGCCATCGAGGTCATGCGCGAGGCGACCGCTAACGGACATTTCAAGGGCAAAGAGGTCGTGGCGGCCCTCCCGGCTAACGAGGTCTTCGTAGATCACCTTCGTTGGCCCAAGAAGTTCGACGGCAAGATCGAAGATGCGATCTTCGCCAGGATCAAACAGAAGCTGCCGTTCGAGCCGATCCAGAAGAACACCCTGATCAAGTACATTCCCACCGAGCAGGACAATGTCATGGTGCTGGCGA
>CAZOFX010000078.1:0-26772 GCA_964579055.1 uncultured Pirellulales bacterium | reverse complement strand
GCAGACTCTCGGCCACCGGCCCGACACCGAACGTCGCCTCATTCAACGCGCTCCACGCAGCGCCCTGAAGCGAACGAGCCATAACGTGCACACTCCAATCAGGCGTCAGCGGTCTAACGTACTGGACCGCCTTGGGGGAGATTCCGCCGCCCGTGCCCCCCGAGGCGCTGCGGACCGCTCCGAGCGTGGCTGAGAACAGGAAATCGGAACTCGTCGAAGAAATGTTCAAGGCTTGAACGGCCAGGAGGTTCCGCCCGGCATGCAGTGCGTTGCGGCCGGCGGAGACATCGATCGCTTCGAATTCGACGGCGTTGAGATCGGAATTCTGGGCGTTGGCCGCCGAGATCCAGATCGGCTCGCCATCGAAGTTGCGCCGCGCGATCTCCACGCCATTGAGGTATGCGATGAACCCGTCATCATATCGCACGTTGAGCATCAGATTCGGCAGGTCCGCCAGAACCTCCTGAGAGACATCGAAGGGAATTCGGATATAGCAGGTCGTGCTGCGACCATACATCGATTCGGCAACGTCGATGTCGAAGAACGGCTCGTACCCGGAGCTGCGTTCGAAACCGACCCCTCCGGCGCCGCTGGTCCAGGCGGAATCGTCGAAGGTCGGACTGGTTCGCCAGGCGGGAACGATCGGGATCGAGGGGATGAACACGCGTTTGGCGGCCTCCTCCGCGACCAGCAGCAACGCGTCGTCGGCGCCGGCCGAAGCCGCCCGCTCGGGAACTCGTGGATCGCTGCCGTCGAGCGTGTACCAGACGGTGCCGTCCGCATCTCGCAGCGCGATCTCGCCCCCTGTGGCGACGGCGCCGCCATGCTGATAGCGGCCGTCGACGTAGAAAACAGGTGCATTCACATTGGGATACAGCTTCGCACTGCGAAACTGCTGAAGCACGATTCCCGTCCGCTGCGGCAAGTAGTAGTTGAGAATCCAGCCTCGTCCGGCCCGTCCGTCGTTGTACCGGTTGTCGCTGTCGTACCAGTCCTCCCGCGTCAGCGGCGTGCCGTGGTGCTCATCGCCCCAGCGGGCGGACTCTCCGATGATCGCCAGCTCCACCTCTCCGGAGAGCCGCTCGTAGCGGGCGATCAGCGACTCAGGCGTCAGCACGCCGCCATTCGACAAAAAGCGATGCACGCGGTCGGCAAAGAGCATCCGGTACTCGGGATTGTCCTCCAGATACCGATGCGGCTCGCCGGCCGAGGAGAAGTTGTTTTGCAGCGCATTCTTGTTGAGCGGCGAGCGGCCCAGGTTGTTGCCGATCGTGTTCTCGTAATCCCAGGTGTAGAACTTGAAGCCCGCGCTCTCGGGTGAGCGGTCGCGTCCGGCCCACCAGTTCTTCCAGGGCCAGTCCCAGTTGCCGCCCCAGAGATTGACGATGAGATAGTCGACGTAGTTGGTCACGTCTAGAAGCACGGGATAGCCCGGACTGCGTGTCCCGTCCGCATTGTTCCCCTGGAGCCTCTGGTACGCCTCCTGCGAGGTGGCGGCGCTGCGGCACAGGCTCACCATCTGATTCCAGGCATTGCGGTCCCCGTCCTCGGCCTCATCGACGTGAATGGCGTCCCACTGGTCCTCGTCGCCTCCATAGTAACTGGCGGAGAAAGACGCATCGGGACGCTCCACCGGGTTGTAGAGCCCCCAGTAAAGGCCGTTGACGTACAGATGGACGAACATTCCGTGTGGCGCGACATGGCCCGTAGCTCTCTGGAGTTCGCGGCCGAACTCGTCCCGCGTGTACTGCTCGGTGTACCGCGCGTCGCTCCAGGCATAGCCGTCGTTGGCCCCGGCGCGCAGCGTGATCGTGTTGAACTCGTCCGCCGCGTCGTCGCCGAACAACGGGTATCGCAGCTTCGCAGCCCCGTAGGCGCTCTTGAACAGAAGCCGGAACGATTTCTTCTTCGTCAGTCCCCAGCTCCGGAAGGCCCCGCCCTGGATCCGCACGCCGCAATCGATCTGAAAGCTGTCACGCTCGTCGGGATAGATCCATTCGACCGAGGCCGGCCGCTCCCACGACTCGCCCCTCGAATTGGGGTTGGCGTAGATGCCTCTCTGCGTACCGAACATGTCATCCTTGGTCGTCACCACGGACATCGAGGGAATCGAGAGCAACGACGATCTCATCAGGTCCTTGTAACGAGGATCGTTGACGATATCGGGGTCCATCTCATAGTCGGCCAGGGTCCCGCTCCAGGTGGTGGGGAAACCGGAAGGGAACCGTGCCTGCGCCACCACGTTGTCGAGGAATATGTAGGTGTGCGTGGCGGCGCGACTGGACTTCCATCCTTCCTTGATGGCGCAGGCCCGAAGGCACGTGGTGCCCAAGACGAAGATGGGACCGGTCAACACCGTGCCGGTCCGTCCGTGTCCGGCATCGGCGCCGGGCTCGCTGCCGTCGAACGTATAGTAGATGGTCGCGCCGGGCGTGTCACACGTGATGCGCAGCTCGAAAGGCGCATCGTAGAAACCGCGTTCGTGGCTGAACCGCAGGTCGCCGACGAACCCCGCGTACACTGAAACGTTTGTCGATCCCGGGGTGGGGAAACCGAGCAACTGCCAGGAACCGGCGCCATCGGGAACACGGCCGTAGGAAACGTCCGGCGACTGCTCGCCATACTCCACACGGTCGATCAGGGTCGTCCCGTCAGCGGCATACAGATACAGCCCATCTCCTCCGGCGTTCAGCCGGAACCCCGCGTGCAGGCCCGCATCACCGACATCGCCGTCGGCCCATACCACCAGGAAGCCCCCCGCCGCGATCCGCGTCAGAGACGGCTTGCCGGTCGGGATCTGCCAGCGAGTCGAATCATCGGCGTTGTCCGTCAGGTACAAGCCGCCGACGTCGACGGCCGCATTGGTCGGATTATGCAACTCGATCCAGTCGTCATACTGGCCCTGGGGGTCTTTCACATTCTGATGGTTCGAGGCCAGCAGCTCGTTGATCACCACCGAAGCGCCGTTCTGCCCAAAGCAATTCGTAACCAGGCCGCCTGCCATGCAGAGCATCAGCACGACGGCACCGAGGGTCCTGATCGATGTGACCACCTTGGTCCTCCCTTTCGAATCGATTCGACGTCGCTGCTTTTCCCCAGCGAGAAGGCCTTTCCGGACGCAGCCGGTGGCCTGATGGCACGATTGTACCACAAACCGCAGTCTGGGGTCAATTGCCTGCGGCCTGGGCCAGGCACTCACAGACCGCACGACGAGGCGGGGAATAAGCAGATGTGGTTATGGACTCGGCGGATCGCCAGGGGGATGCGCGGAGCGGTCGAGGGCGAACGAATCGAATTCGAGCCATTCTGCGATTTCCTGTGCGGTCTTCGGGCCAATCCCTTTGATCCGCTCAAGGTCCTCGGGGCAGTCGAAGGCCGCACCATCGGTCTCCTGACGCACGGCGTCACGGTGGGCCGCAATCGCGCGGGCCCGTGTCAGCCCGATGCCGGGCAGTCGGATCAGGCTGCCGACGGGCGCCGTGTTGGGATTGACCTTCTCCTGGGGGTAGACCACTCGTGCGTCGTTGCCGACGAGGACCCGCGCGCCAAGGCACATCGCAACCGCCACGGAAAGACAGGAGCAGACCACCAGTCCGATGGATTGAAGGAACCGCCTGCACTCACCCTCGCTCGCGTACGAATCGCTCGGCGCCATGGCACGCCTGTATTTCGCTTCCTGTCCGTTGACTGCTTACCGCTTGAACATCGACACGTGGAGCCGCTTGAGCGTCGCAAACGCCTCCTTGGGCTCCAACTGCTCCGTCAGCAATCCGCTGTGGGCAATGACGTCGTTCGGGCCATCGGCCAGCGTCCCGTAGTTGACGGCCTCGACAAAAGGCTTGCTCAGGACAATCTTATAGAACCGGTCGAGCCACTGCGCCTGTCGGGTCTGATCCCACTTTCGATGCCACAATCCGGCCACCTCGACGTCGAACGGTCCTTTGCCGCTCTCGCTGGGAATCTGGACGTCCGTGATGTGCAGCGGCTTGGCCACCGGAGCAAAGCAATCCAGAATCGACGAGATCTGCATCATGTCCCGCAGGTGCATCCCCGTTTCATCCTTGCCGAATCGCATCTGCAATCCGAACGCATCGAAACTGGTCCCGCTCTGGACGACCATGTCCATGTATACAAACGGCGGGATACTGCCCGGTGTGGCGGCATAGTACTCGCCCCACGGGCAACTGACCTCGATGACGCGAACGCCGCGGCTGCCGGCCGCCCGCACGGCCATGTTGGCGGCACGCGTCATCTCCAGAATCTGCTCGAAGTTGAAATTGAACTGGTTGATCGCGTTGAGCCCGTTGATGACGTACCAGCGGTGGACCACCGCCGCATAGCGTCCCACGACCTTCGAAACGAACTGGTAGGCCATCTCACGGATTTTCTCGAATCCCAAACCGGAGCGAAGAAGCCAGTCCGGCAGACTCTCCTTCGAAAAGTGCAGCAGCGGTCCGGCGCTGAGAACGGCCTTGCGCCGACTGAGCATCGTGATGCACGCGTCCAGATCGGAGAAATCGTAGTGTCCCTGCCGGGATTCGATCCGCGCCCAGTTGATCGGGACCGTCACCGAAGCGAACAGCTCCGCCAGCCGATCGACGTACGCCGACTTGGTCATCAGGGCCGGATCGATTCGACATCCCAGACACCCTCGGCTGAAGCCGTGGCTCTTGCGACGCCTGTCGAACAACGTCTTGCCCTGACGCACGGCCAGTTTCTCGGAGTAGACCATCGCCTTGCGCAGCGATTCGTCGGCCAGTTGCGAGGCTCGCTCCGGATAGCGCAGGTTCTGGATCGCGTCGATGAACAGGTTCTGCGACTCCTGGGCGACGCCTTCCATCCCCTCGATTTCGTCGAAGAACAACCAGTCCTCGCGGCGATTCGTGATCTGCATGAGCTTGGCCCGGACGATCTCCACGTTCAGGATGTACGGGCGGTCGCGTTCCGGCAGGCAGGTGGTCGGGAGCATGATCCGGCCGAAACCGTCGATGGGCCACAGCAGGGTCAGGCCGGCCGTCTCCATGTTCGGTCGGATGCACTCGATGCAGCCCTTCTTGTAGACGATCTTCGTGCGGCGAACGCTGATGCCGTCGGTACCGAAGAGATACGCCCCGCAGGGAGTGAACGACTCGACCGCTCTGCCGTCTTGGAATACCTGGAACTTCACTACATCGCCCCGATCTCACCTAAGTGCCCGTCGCCCTGCGGCCTGCATCACGTTGGCGCCGCCGGACCGATGCATTATAACACGGACACCGCCTGTCGCAATCCCAAAACCGACAGCCCCTCGGCCACGGCAGGCACGGTGCGACCGCCGTCAGTTCGCCGGCGCATCGCTGGTGCCGTAGGCGCAGTAGCACTTGACCTGCGTGTCACTGAGCAGGCTCGAGGTCTCGATGAGTCTGGCCACCAGAGCGACCTGGCCGAACAGGGCCTCCGCCAGATCCATGGCGGCCTGAGTCCACGGAGCATCGCGACCCGTCAGAATCAGGACCAGATAGCCGCAGTTGGTGTGCTCCGTGGCCAGTTGGGCTGTCGCCACGCTCTTGCCTGCCACCTGCGTGAACGCGGGCTCGTGACCGTCGTCGACCTGGGCCCAGAGGTTCTCCAGAACGGTTTGGCCGGGACACATCCGGTCGAACGCCTCCGGATCACTGGCCCAGCAATTGCCGCTGCGATCCATGATCGCCAGAAGCGGACCGTTTTCCCCCAGGGCGTCGAAGACCCGTCGGGCGACCTGCTCGTTCAGCGTGTAGCCGGCCGAGAACATCGCATCATACATATCCATGGCGTTGAGTCCTTCCCATCAAGGCGACAAACCATTTCACCGGAAGGGACTTCGACCAGATGCGGCGGTGACTTTGCGAGCGATTTGGACGAGGCCTGCGATCCGCTCTCGCGAGCCGAATGCCGGTCCAGGGCCGGACGGCCACCGGATTTATGGGACGGTTCCAGGCGGCGGATCACTGCGCGGGGGATGACCGGCTGAACGAATCGTTCCGGTCACACAGGAAGACGGGGGGAAGACTCACCGGGCGGGCGCGGCAGCCACACCGCGAGACTTGCCCGATGTCAGGGCGTCTGCCGGATCAGGACAGAGAGGAATATCGCGGCGATCACGCCTCCGCCGTGTCACCGGGGCCGGCGATCGGCCGATCTTTGTAACGAATCATGCGAACGCCATTGCCGCGCTCGTTGTACTCGAACACGTGCATATACGCGCTCATCAGCAGAAGGCCACGGCCCTCCGGCCGATAGAGGTTCTCCCCGACGCGCGGATCCGGAACGCTCTGGGGGTTGAATCCCGCCCCCTGGTCCTGGATGCGGATTTCCACCTTCTCGTGGTCGACCGCATATTCGATCGTCACGGTCTTGCGCGGGTCCATCTTGTTGCCGTGCTTGACCGCATTGAGGAACGCCTCCTCGAGCGCCAGGTGCACGGCGAATACGTCGTCCTTGCCGAATCCCTTTTCCTTCATCGCCGCCAGAATCTGCCGGCAGGGATCGCTCATGGCGGCTGGCTTGCTTTCCACGACAATCGAGCACTGGATCGGCGCCTCGGACGCCATAGCGTAATACCTTCCCGTGTACAACTCCGAAAGGCCGGTGGGCATCAATCCGGTCACCCGCCGACTCCGCCGCAATCTCTTCCCGACCGCGAACGTCGCGTCTATCGATGGTCGGAAAAACTCTGCGTCGCGCTGTTCACATCTTCATGGATATCGAATACGTTGGTCAGCCGGGTGATCTTGAAGACCTCGTAGATTCCGGGGTGAATGTTGCAGAGTCTCAACTGCCCGCCCTGCTCCCCGACGCGTTTGCTGATGCGGATCAGCAGACCCAATACGGCCGAGGAGAGAAAGCGGACATGTCGGAAATCCAGGATCAGATGGAGATTCCCGGCCTGCTCGATCACGGCCTCGATGGATTCACGCAGAGCGCGCACATCCGTGTCCTCCAGAATCTTGTCATCGGTGAATGCCACCACGGTGGCACCCTCCAGATACTCCACGCTGACTCGAGGCTGAATGGCAGCCATGGCTCAGGTCTCCCGAAAAGACGCCAAGGAAAGCACGAATCCTAAGGGACGCCGACGATCCTGTCAAGAATTTTGGACTACGCCGTGATTTTTGCCCGCGTCTCGCAGGCCCTGCCCTATCGCGTCCGGGCCCACCAGCCGCGACGGACAAATTCCCATTTTTCTGACAAGAAATCTCTTGCTATTCGGAGTAGACAATGGATACTACTACCAGATTAGCGCGGCGGTCGCGGGAGTGTTGTGGCCGGTCGCCGACACAACAAACAGGCAATCGTGGGGTCCATGAGACGTTCTGAATTGCAGTGCTTCCTCTCCCGGCCGCTGGCATTCTATGTAGGAGCCAGAGAGCCCGGCCCCACGTGCTCGGATGGTGCCGAGACAGCCACCTGGAAGAGGATGAAAAGGAATCACCGGCAGTTCTGGAAGGACAGAAGGAGAACGACATGAGAGTCAGCAGATCGACAGGATACGCCCTTTTGGCAGTCGGTTATATCGCCAAGCACCAGGGGAAAGGGGTGGTGTTGTCCCAGGACGTTTCGAAAGAATATGACATTCCGCTGGAATACCTGCTCAAGATCCTTCAGCAACTGGTTCGCGCCAACGTGCTGCGCAGCAAGCGGGGTCCGCGAGGCGGATTCTCTCTGGCCAAGCCCACGAGCAAGATCACGATGTTGGAGATTATCGAGGCGGTGGATGGCCCGCTGACGGGCGAGTTGAATCTGGCCGAGCAGGCCGGCAAGGACAAATACGGCGTCAAGGCCGAACAAGCCTATAACAAGGCCATTTCTCAGGCGAGGAGCGTATTCCAGAAGGCCAAACTCTCGACCTTGCTCACAGCGAAGTAGGCGCCTGGGCCGCCGGCTTCGCCGTGGCGGAGGCCCTCATCGCGGTACGTGTCGGGCATTTCGGAACGGTTGGATTGTGCGCGCAGGATGCAGATTCGTGAATTCCAGGAACTGATCGCCCGCAAGTACAAAGAGCGGGACATGGAACGTGGGGTCTCCCGCACGTTCCTCTGGTTCATCGAGGAGGTCGGGGAGCTGGCGACGGCGCTGGCCGGCGACGACCGCGCGAACCGCGAGGAGGAGTTTGCCGACGTGTTTGCCTGGCTGTGCACGCTGGCGAACATCACGGACATCGACCTGGCGGACGCGTGCCGCAAGTACACGGAGGGCCGCGTCAAGGACGGGTTCAAGCCCAAATAGACGTGCACAGGTCGCTCCCTTTGCAGGCCGGCAAGGCGATATACCGTGGCCCACTGCGGGCGGGATGTCACGTCTTCTTCTTGAAGGTCCGGCTCAGGCAGAAGACAACCAGCGCCAGGATGGCGCCCCAACTGAGTACGAGAAAGACCCACCCCGACAGACTCATCGTGCCGCCTCCCCGTTCTGGCGTTTTCGCCAGGCCAGCCAGACCAGAAACGCCAGCGCCGCAAACAAGTCGATCAGCAAGACCCGCGTGCCGATCACGTAAGGCACATTCTCCGCCGGCGTCTTTTCCAGCAGCAGCGTCGGCCACCCCTCCTGGACGAACCAGAATCCGAGGATCAGCACCAGGAACAGCGGAGTGATGTACTTGATGATGAAGCGGTAGACCCGAGGGATGCGAATATCCGAGCCGCTGTGCAGTTCGCTCCAGGCCTTGTCCATCCCGAAGACCCAAGCGAAAAGAACGACCTCGATCATCGCGAAAAGCACCACGCAGAACGTCCCGCCCCAGAAATCCATCTCGTCCAGTGCGCCCTGGCCGTTGAAGAAAATGACAACCTGACAGAGATTGAAGGTCACGATGGCAAACAGGATGCTGGCGGTCTTGCGATCCAGGTTGAACTCATCCTGGAGGAACACCACCGCCGGCAGGGCCAGAGAGATGGAACTGGTGACCCCGGCGATGAACAGCAGGAAGAACCAGGCAAAGGCGAAGAACTGGCCGAAGGCCACCTTCTGGAGCACCAGTGGCATCGTGACGAAGCCCAGATTGAAGGCTCCTCCCTCCGCGATCTCCCGGGTCCCCAGCGGTCCGAAGAAGGCAAAGGCGGCGGGAATGACGATGCTGCCGCCGAGGATGACCTCTGCAAACTCGTTGGCAGTCGAGGCAGTCAACCCGGAGAGGGCCACGTCATCCTGCTTGCGCAGATAGCTGGCATACGTCAGAATCACGCCAAAACCGACGCTCAACGAGAAGAAGATCTGCCCGGCGGCGGCCAGCCAGACCTTGGCTTCCTTCAACCTGGCCCACTGCGGATTCCAGAGGAACCCGAACCCATTGTTGACGTTCCATTCCGGCTGGGCGGGGTCCGGCACACCCAGCGTCAATACGCGAATCATGATCACGATCGCAAAGACGAACAGCACCAGCAGCCCGAATTTGCAGACGCGCTCGATGCCGGCCCGTAGACCCACCCAGATGATCAGGATGTTCACAGCGAACGTGACCAGGAAGAAGAAATACGCCGGACCGATGCCCGAGAAGTGCTCGTTCTGCACCAGGCCCTGGTAGCCCTTCAAGAAGGCGCCCATGCTCGGCTGGTCCGTGCAGGAGGCATAACCGCCCGTCAGGGCGAAGACGCTGTAACCCAGCAGCCAGGACTCGATGTACGTGTAGTAGACAAAGATGATCGTCGGTCCGAAGATGCCGATGACGCCGAAGTACTTGATGAATCGGTTCTTCTGCCAGACCGTTTCAAAGATGCCCGGGGCGGTGCTGCGCTCGAACCCGCCGCCAAACCGCCCGATGGTCCACTCGATCCACATCAGCGGCAGCCCCAGCAGCAGAAAGGAGATGAAATAGGGGATCATGAACGCCCCGCCGCCGTTCTTGGCCGCCTGGACGGGAAAGCGAAGGAAGTTGCCCAAGCCGACGGCGCTGCCGGCAACGGCGAGAATGACCCCCAGTCTGCTGCCCCAGGCTTCTCTCGGTTCCTTGCGTGGTTCTGCCATAGGCACCGCCTGTTGTTCACGCAGGTAGCTGCTGCCGCACCCGGCGAGTCTAATCTTCTGGACGTTCCTGGCTTGCGGGCTGGGCCCGATGCTCCTGACGCTTGATCTGGCTGTGCTCAATGCCGAGCAGTTCCAGCGAATCCCGCTCGATCACGTTCCGGATGCTGCCCCGAGGGACGGTGGGCAGTTTCGTATCCGACAGCAGCATGTTGAAGCCCAGGAGCGTCTCGATGCACGCGTCGGCGCTGCTCAGGGGAAAACCGCTGCCAAACAGCAGTTTGTCCATCACGCCCCGCTCATGGGCCGCCACGACGATGTTGTACGTCTGCCACACCTTGCTGGGCCGGATCGTCAGGTCGGCGAAGACGCAATCGTGCTTGCCCACCATGGCCAGGGTCTGCTCGACGAACGGTACTCCCATGTTCCCAAGGATGATCTTGAGGTCAGGGAAGGTCCGGGCCACCTCGTCGAGCAAATAGGGCTGCGTGTACTCGAGGATAGCCGACGCCTTCAGGGAGTGGCTGCCGTTGTGGAAAAAGATGGGCTTGCCCGCCTCCCGGACGGCCTCGTAGAACCTCATGGCCCGGCTATGGGTGGGGTGAAAGCCGGACATCGAGCAATATAGAACGAACCCCTTCAGACCCAGCGTCTCGGTCAGCGCGACGAGACTCCTGTCATCGATTCGGTCCTCGGTGGGATCCACGACAGCGAATCCGATCATGCGGTCGCCGTGTCGGCCGACGTATTCGGCCAGGGTCTGGTTGACCCGGTCTCGCGATCCATCCAGCGTCGCCAGGACGACGCAGGCATCGACCGTCTCGGCGGCAGCGAGGTGCTCCGAGATATCGGCCTCGTCCAGGGACCGAATGTGGGTATGACAATCAACGATCATCCAGCGTTTCCTCGAAAATGGCGGCCGGCGTCTGACCAACCGTCGTAAGGGCATTGAATCTTATGTGTTACAGCAGTTAGGGTCAAGGACAAATCTGGGCGTCCCCGAATGCCGCCGGGCATGCTCGACCCGTGGCGGGCGAGCGCATCGGCGGTACAGGAAGTGGATGTCCCGCTCCAGCTTGGATGGCACTGAAAGAGAGGATCGACAGCCGCCTTGCGCAGCCAGTGACGGGCCGGCTCCGGGTCAGGCATGGTTCCGTGACCTCTGAGCTCGACTGGCGTTCGGCCGTTGGACGCGGCTGAAAAAGTGGCGAAGACGCAGTCCACCCGCCGGCTGCGTCTTCACCGGGTCCACAGGCCGTTCTCTGGGAGGGTGTTCTCAGGACACATAGCGAAGGTCAGGACGTCATGTGGATACGAAAAACAGGAATTCGCATCTTTTTTTTGCCGAGGCGTTCCGATGGACCCGCCCCGGCACGACAACGGTATGTCTTGACGGCTGGCAACCCCTGCTATAGCATGTGTCCCACAGAGGCCGTCGACGCCGCAGGCAAAAGTCCAGACCTCCGGTCAGGAGGCGAAGTCAGCAGGTCCGAACGCTGTGAGTTGAATATTGGGCCGCCTCGGGCGTCTGTACCGATAATAGAAACAGGCGGCCCGGTACCGCAGGGGCTTGCTCTCAGGCATCTAAGGGCTCCGGAGGCCACAAATGGACTGTCCCTCGTGCGGAAACGCGATGATCACGCTGGAACTGGCGGATGTCGAAATCGACCACTGCGTCGGTTGCGGCGGCATCTGGCTCGATGCCGGTGAGCTGGAGTTGCTCCTGGACGACGCTCGCAAGGCCGCCGGGCTGTTGGCCTCGTTCCAGGAGGACCCCTCCGCTGCCGAGCATCCCCGCAAATGTCCCATCTGTGACAAGAAGATGGCCAAGGTCGTTGTGGGTCGCTCCAAACCCGTCCTCCTGATCGACAAGTGCCGCCGGGGTGACGGGCTCTGGTTCGACAGCGGCGAACTGAAAGACGTCCTCGATCGAGGGCAGCTCGACGAGGACAGCCACATCCAGAAGCTGCTTGCAGACATGTTCGCTCACGACGAATCGAAGCAGAAGTAGGATGCCGCGATCATGGCCCAAGAAACCCTCCCAATCGCTGTGACCTTGGTCCTCCTGCTGCTTCCGGCTGCCGCGAATGGCGCGGCACCAGCCCAGCCAAAGAGCTATTCCATCCCGGTCGTGGATCTGTCGGGTGAGACGCAGCGTCAGACTGTGGTTGACCGCGAAGGCGGTCAGTACCTGGGCCGCCCCACCACGGTGCTGCTGGAGGACAACCGGACGATGCTGGTCGTCTACCCCAAGGGCCACGGCCGCGGCGCGATCGTGATGAAGCGCAGCACGGATGTGGGCCTGACCTGGTCGGACCGCCTGCCGACGCCCGAGAACTGGGCGACGTCGCAAGAGACCCCTACGATACACCGTGTCATCGATCGCGAAGGCCGCAAGAGGCTGATTCTGTTCTCCGGTCTGTATCCGATCCGGATGGCCGTCTCTGAGAACGACGGCCAGGACTGGACGGCCCTGGAGCCGATCGGCGATTTCGGTGGGATCGTCGCGATGGCATCGGTCGAGCGTCTGGCGAACGGCGACTACATGGCCCTGTTCCACGACGACGGCCGATTTCTCCGGAACGAGGGCAAGGTAACGCAGTTTCGGGTGTACAAGACAATCTCGCAGGATGGCGGCCTGACCTGGGGGCAACCGACCGTCATCGCCGATCATGCGGAGGCCCACCTGTGTGAGCCCGGATTGATCCGCTCGCCGGATGGGCGGCAGATCGCGGTTCTGCTGCGCGAGAACAGCCGCAGATTCAATTCCTTTGTGATCTTCTCCGACGACGAAGGGCAAACATGGAGCGAGCCACGAGAGCTTCCGGCCGCACTGACGGGCGACCGCCACGTGGGCAAGTACGCCCCCGATGGACGTCTCTTCGTCACGTTTCGAGACACCACGCACATCAGCTCCAGCAAAGGCGACTGGGTCGGTTGGGTGGGCACGTACGACGACATTGCTGCCGGTCGCGAAGGGCAGTACCGCGTCCGCCTGATGGACAACACCAAAGGGGCCGACTGTGCTTATCCGGGCCTCGAAGTGCGCCGAGGCGGCACGTTCATCGCGACCACCTACGGCCACTGGACCCGGGATGAGCAGCCCTACATCGTCAGCGTCCGCCTGAAGCTCTCGGAGTTGGATCGGCGAGCCGCAGAACGCAGAGTCGCCTTGACCGACCTCTATGCCAGCGGCAACGACGGATATCACACCTATCGAATCCCTTCGCTGCTCGTGACCGGGAAAGGGACGCTTCTGGCGTTCTGTGAGGGACGCAAAGGAGGTCGAGGCGATTCGGGCAACATCGACCTGCTCGTCAAACGGTCGGAGGATGGCGGCAGGACCTGGAGCCCCCAGCAGGTCGTCTGGGACGATGCGGACAACACCTGCGGCAATCCATGCCCCGTCGTGGACCAACAGACGGGCACGATCTGGCTGACCATGACCTGGAACCACGGGCAGGACAAAGAGAGCCAGATCATGCAGAACACCAGCCGGGACACGCGGCGCGTGTTCGTCGCGCACAGCGAAGACGACGGCCGGACGTGGTCGGCGCCGCAGCAGATCACCGAAACGGCCAAACGACCCGAGTGGCGCTGGTACGCCACCGGCCCGGGCGCGGGGATCCAACTGCAGCGAGGTCCCTGGCGGGGCCGGCTGCTGATCCCCTGCGACCACAGCGTCGTCTCTCCCGAGGACCCCACCGGCTACAACTCGCACGTGATCTTCAGCGACGACCACGGTCGGACCTGGCAGCTCGGCGGCGCGATCCGGCCGGCCGTCAATGAGTGTCAGGTCGTGGAATTGACGGACGGCACGCTCTTGATGAACATGCGGAACTACGACCGGTCCGCGACGACACGGGCCGTTGCCGCAAGCCGTGACGGGGGAATGACCTGGTCGCAGGTCCGGCACGATCCCGCCCTCGTCGAGCCGATCTGCCAGGCGAGTCTCGTGCGGTACGACGAACCGCAAGAGCAGGACCGCGACTGGCTGCTGTTCTCCAACCCCGCGCACGGTGAGAGTGGCGTACGCCGCGACATGACCGTCCGCCTCAGTCGCGACGGGGGCAAGACCTGGCCCGTCGAACGTCTTCTTTGGCCCGGACCGGCCGCCTATTCGTCTCTGGCGGTGCTGCCCGACGGTGCGATCGCGTGCATGTTTGAAGGCGGCCAGGCAAATGCGTACGAGCGGGTCGTCCTGGCGCGATTCGACCGCCGGTGGCTCACCGGCGAGGAGCCCGTTTCCTGACAGCGTGTGTTAGCATGACTTTCATGTTTTGACTGTAGCACGTTTTGGAAAGGATCCAGGAATGAGTAGTTGGACGTTGATCCTCGTGGGCGTGGCTGCCGTACTGATTGTCGTGGCACTGATCATGAAGAAGGGGAAGTCATAACCCGAACGTAATCGTTCCGTCCAATTGAAGGGAGAACCGATGTCAGGAGCACTGATCGTACTACTGGTCTTCGTCGGCCTGCTGGTTGTTTTGGCCCTGTTCGTGATCGGCATCTACAATGCCCTGGTTCGCTTGCGCAACCAGGTGGACAACGCCTGGTCGCAGATCGACGTGCAGTTGAAACGCCGGCACGACCTGATCCCGAACCTCGTCGAGACCGCCAAGGGCTACATGAAGCATGAACGCGAGACCTTCGAGGCCATCACCAAGGCCCGCAGCCAGGCGATGGGCGCCAAGAGCGTCGCCGAGACGGCCAAGGCCGAGGGCCAGCTCGCCGATGCACTGAGCAAGTTCATGCTCGTCGTCGAGAACTATCCCGACCTGAAGGCCAACCAGAACTTCCTGGCCCTTCAGGAAGAGCTGACCGGCACGGAAAACAAGATCGCCTTCTCGCGCCAGAACTACAACGACCAGGTCTTGTTCTACAACAACAAGATCCAGATGTTCCCGTCGAACATCATTGCAGGAATGTGCAGCTTCACAAAGCGCGACTTCTTCGAGGTCGAGAGCGCCGCGGAGCGTGCGGTCCCCAAGATCAGTTTCTCGTAGTGGAACGGTTCAGTCCTCCTGGCATGCCCGGCGCAAGCGCCGGATCGGGGGACAGGGGTGGTGGTATGTCCAGGGAAAGCCGCTCCACAGAACGAACGGATGTAGGGATGGCGCATGTGGGAACTGATTAGAGCAAACAAGAGACACTCGATCTTCTTGATGGCCCTGATGGCCTTGATGCTGTTGCTGGTCGGCGGGGTCATCGGGCTGGCGGTGTTCGGCCCCGACGGCGGATGGATCGGTCTGGGCGTCGCGACCGTCGTATGGCTGGTGCTGGCCCTGATCAGTCTGTCCTCCGGCGACCAGATCCTGCTGGCGGCCAGTCACGCTCAGCGCGTCGATCACGATGTTCATCCGCAGCTCTTCAACGTCGTCGAGGAGATGAAGATCGCGGCCGGGCTGCCGGCCATGCCGAAAGTCTACATCATCAACGACCCGGCCCCGAACGCCTTCGCCACCGGCCGCAGTCCTCAATCCGCGTCCCTCGCCGTCACCGCCGGGCTGCTGGCCCGGCTCAACCGCGACGAGCTCCAGGGCGTGGTCGCACACGAAATGAGCCACATCCTCCATCGCGACATTCTGTACGTGACTCTGGCGGGCATCATGCTCGGCGGCATCGTGCTCATGTCGCAGGTCTTCCTGCGAGGGATGTTCTACAGCTCGATGGGATCGAGGCGACGTTATTCGAGCGGCAGCCGGGGCAACGGCCAGGCCCAGATCGTCCTGCTCGTGATCGCAGTCCTCGTCGCGATTCTGGCCCCGATCATGACCCAGTTGCTCTACTTCGCCCTGTCGCGCCGCCGGGAGTACCTGGCGGACGCCGGCGCGGCCAGGCTGACGCGCTATCCCGAGGGGCTCGCCAGCGCCTTGGAGAAGATCGCCTCCGATCCGGCCCCGCAACTGGGCCCGGCCAACCAGACCACCGCACCGATGTACATCGTCAATCCCTTCAAGAAGGGCCGGATGAAGCTGTCCGATCTGACCAGCACGCACCCGCCGATCTCCGAACGCGTCCGCATCCTGCGCAGCATGTCCCAGGGCGCCTCGTACCGGGACTACGCCGAGGCCTTCACGAAGGTGACGCGTTCGAAGAACATCGTCCCGTCTGCCGCTTTGAGGGACGAGGCGGTCGATCTACGGCAGGGCCAGACGCCGTCGACCAAGGACGAGAAGACCCAACGGCAAATCCACCAGATCGGTGACATCATGCGCAAGGTCAATGGCTTCGCCTTTCTGGCCTGCCCCTGCGGCCTTGGCCTCAAGGTCCCGCCCAACTTCCGGGCCGACACGGTCCGGTGTCCCCGCTGCAACAGGAACCTCGACCTGGCCGCCCGGCGGGTGGCCCAGAGGTAGAGGCCCGGATGCTTTGCAGAGGGCATGCTTGCAGAATCCGTTGCGCACGGGTAGTCTACCGGCGTCGAAACCCCGGACGAACGGAGTTCCCGTACAGAATGGGATCAGAGGAATCCTATGGCCGACGAACAAGCATGCGAACAAACCGACCAGATCGAAAGCGAGCTCGAGGATCTTCGCAAGGAATTGGAGAACTTTCAGAAGGAGAAGGAGCGCGTCCGGGCCATCATCGGCAAGATCGGCGGCGTGCCCAAGACACGGGTCCGGCTGGTCAACACCCTGTTCATCGCCATCGTCGTCTCGTGCGTAACCGCGTCCATCGTCGGCGGCCAGAAGTGGCAACTGCCCATGATCGAGCTGGCCACTGTCACGCTGTCGGTCAAGATCATCTACCTGATCCACGCCCAGATGCGCATCGCCCATTTCGAATTCTGGATCCTGTCCTCGCTCGAGTGGCGGATCAACGAGGTGATGAAGCAGATTCGCCAGCTTCGCAAGGACCTGAGCCGGCCGTCCGCCCCGCCGTCCTGACAGCCCGACTGAATCGCGAGCAGTCTCCCCGGTCTGGAGAAACGAGTGTAAAGAAGACTCGACGAGAACTCTCCCGGCTCTGCAACCGTGCTGAGCTACTCGCTCGAACGAAACACCCGCACGTCGCCAAGAGAAGGAATCCGGACATTGTGCCACGAGAACCACCTCTCTTCGGCTCCATGACGACGCCCCGGCACGACTATCAAGTTTCTTTTACAGGAATCTCCTTTCGCGAACTCGGCATTGAATGAGGCCGTTCGCCGCGTGGCCGACCGCTCCCACGGATTGCCCGCTCGTCCGACGGCAACAAAAAGGGCCCCGCTTTTTGAGCGAGGCCCACGGTCCTTCCTGTCTTAGCTTTCTGCCGTTCCGTTACCCTGGACGGACGCTTGTCGCCTGCGGTCCCTTCCTGCCTTGACCCACCACATACTCGACTTCCTGACCTTCGAGGAGCGATTTGAACCCGTCGGCCTCGATATTCGAGAAATGCACGAACAGGTCCTCGCCTCCGTCGTCCGGCGTGATGAAGCCGAACCCCTTCTTGGCATCAAACCACTTCACCTTACCTGTGCTCACGATGCTACTCCTTCTTCCCTCTCTGCTACTGGAATGTGACGCGACGACTCTGTCGGGGGGCATTGCTCCTGAGGGGGTGAAGAACGCCCACCAACAAAAATCAAAAAAATGTTACATCCGACAGGCCCAATTGTCAACAAGATTCTTCCGAAACTTGGGCCCGGCGACACGTACACTGGTCACTCGTTCCTGGTGGCTTTCCGCCGGATTGCCTGTCCACAAATACCCCGAATACCTCCGGACGGGCATCCACGCCGGTCTCTCCTGCCGTGGCCCTGGCCCGACGCAAACGCAATCCTTTGCGGTAATCGCCGCTCTGCACCAGCCGGTTTTTTGCTTGCCTGCGCGGGGGACTATCTGTAGACAAAGGCTACCGTGACAGACTCGAAGGGCATCGGGCCGACGTGCCAAGAGTCGCTACGCCGACGCGGCATGAAATCACCATGAACCTGCGTGTTTGAAGGAGACCGACGATGTTGAAGATAGGTATGATCGGGGCCGGCTTTGTCGCTGGATTTCACGAGCGAGCCCTGCGTTCCGTGCGAATCGGCGAGTTCGCCGGAGTCTATGCCCCCAAGGGCGCCGAGGAGCTGGCCCGGGTAGCCCGCCAGGACCGACTCGGAGACACGCAGGTCTACGCCAGCGTCGCCGAATTGGCCCAGGCGGTCGATGTCATATGCATCTTCGCCCCGAACTTCGCCCGTCTCGAGATCATGCGCCAGATCGCCCAGGCCGTGGAAAACGGCGCGACGCTGAAAGGAATCATCGTCGAGAAGCCGCTGGCCCGCACGCTGCGAGAGGCGGACACGCTCGTGCGGATCGCCAAGGCCATGAACATCCCGACCGCGTATTTCGAGAACCAGATCCACATGCCCTCGATCGTCCAGGCGCGGCACCAGCTCGCCGGCGTCGAGAAGGCGATGGGGCCGGCCCACCTGGCACGGAGCGCCGAAGAGCACGGCGGTCCTCACGAACCGTGGTTCTGGGACCCCACCACCCAGGGCGGCGGCGTCTGTTGCGACATGGGCTGCCACAGCATCGCCTGCGGGATGTTTATGCTCACGCCGCAGGGCAAGCCTCTGGACTACCTCAAACCGATCTCGATCAACGCCACCATGGCCCTTCTGAAGTGGGGCAAGGAGCCCTGGCTCAGCCAGCTCAAGGCGCGCGGCGTCGACTACACCAAGACGCCGGCCGAAGACTACTCGACCGTCACGCTCGAACTGAAGGACCCCCAGAGCGGCCATCGCAGCGTCGTGCAGGCCACGAACTCCTGGATCTACGACGCCCCCGGTCTGCGGCTGCTGATGGAAACCTTCGGGCCGGGCTACTCGTACACGGTCAACTCGCTGCAATCTCCCTCGGGAATCTTCATCAGCGATGCGGCGGCCACCGCCGTGGTAGACAGCGAGCTGGCTCTGGAGAAATCCCAGGCCACGCGCGGCTCGCTGATCCTTCAGTCCAACGAAGCCGACCTGTACGGCTACGTCGCCGAGTGGATCGACGCGCTGACGGCGTTCGAACAGGGCAAGGACGCTAAGCTCAACCTCGAATATGGCAAGCTGATCACCATGCTGATCCTGGCGGCCTAC
Source organism: uncultured Pirellulales bacterium (assembly GCA_964579055.1). Taxonomy (GTDB): domain Bacteria; phylum Planctomycetota; class Phycisphaerae; order Sedimentisphaerales; family Anaerobacaceae; genus Anaerobaca. Next base: position 7,739 of record CAZOFX010000078.1, on the reverse strand, counting down.
ATGTCGCACGAGAAACGCAAAGCGATCGACCTGACGGATTCGCGGGTCTTGCGCGAGTTGGAAGACTACGTCCCGTCAATCCAGAAGGGAGAAGGCAAGAAGGTGTTGTAGGCCGCGTCGGCGACGGGTTCGCTCTCCTCGTCGTAAACATATCCCTGGCTTTCTTCGGAAACGCGCCAGTTGGCGCTTGCATCCCAGGGTCCGCGGAGTTACGGTCTTCTCTGACGTCATCGAGATGACGGCCATGCGATCCGCCTTCGCATGCGGGGTTGGCATCTGTTCGGTACGCTTTCGCTGCACCGGCGATACCCACACCGATCGATGGAACGAAACAGGTCTCGCAGAGAGCTTCGAGGCGAACCATGAAAAGACACCGACTTCGAATCGTGGTGCCGGCGTACCCCACATTCAACATCTACTCTCGCATCGCATGCAAGACCACCGCGCTGGGCCCGGTCTGCGTGGCTACCGCCGTCCGCGAGATCGGCGGGTGGGATGTCGAGGTCATCGACGAGAACAATCTGGGCCGCTACGGACCGAGAGGCGACGTCGGCGCCGACCACCGCCTCTTGCAGGATCAGCGTCCCGCCGACGTCGTGGGATTCTACGGAGGTCTGACCAGCACCATCCCCCGGCTCTACGAACTGGCCCGATGGTACCGCCAACAAGGGGCCACGACCGTAGCCGGAGGGCAGCACTTCGCGGGCGAGAACGTCGACGAAGCCCTGTCCAACGGCATCGACTACGTCGTCTTCGGAGAGGCGGAAGAAACCATCCGTGAACTCGTCCAGGCCTTGCAGCAGCGGGCCGGCCTCGACGCCGTCAAAGGCATTGCGTACTTGAAGGACGGCGCGGTGTTCCGAACGGCCCCGCGCGAACCGCTGACCGACTTCGATCGCTTTGCCGTTCCGGATTTCTCGCTGGTTCGCTATGCCAGAATCCGCCTCTATCCGGTCGAGCGCGTCCGTGGCTGCTGCATGAATTGCGAGTTCTGCACGGTCAAAGGCAAGCCCCGATGTGCATCGGCCGAGCGTCTGCTTGGCAACATCAGCCACCTCGTCGAAACGTGCAACGCTCGTCACTTCTTCGTCGTGGACGACCTCTTCGGCCAGCAGCGAAATGAGGCTGTCCGCTTCTGCCAGATGATGGCGGACTATCAGCAGCAGATCGGCAGGCGACTGATCTTGACCGCCCAGATCCGGCTCGACAAAGCCAGGGACCGCGAACTGCTCGGCGCCATGCGGCGGGCGGGGATCGCGCACGTCGCCATCGGCTTCGAATCGCCCATCGACGAAGAACTCCAGGCGATGAACAAGCAGGTCAACTCCGACGAGATGCTGTCGCTGGTGAAGGTCTTCCGCCGGTTCGGCTTCTGGGTGCATGGCATGTTCATCTTCGGTTATCCGTCGACCGCCGAACAGACGTTCACCATGCCGATCGCCGAACGAGTCAGACGTTTCCGGCAATTCATCCGCAAGGCGCGGCTCGACACCGTTCAGGTCCTGCTTCCGGTGCCTCTGCCCGGTACGCGGCTGCGCCAAAGACTCGAACACCAGCATCGGGTCTATGCCTCGGATGATGTGGGTTGGGAGTACTATGACGGGAATTTCCCTCTCTTCGAGCCCGATGCCCCCATGACGGCACAGGAAATGCAGCACGGCATCAAGCGGATCATGGGACGGTTCTACCGCTTCCAGTACATGTTTCTCGTGGGCGCCAGCATCCTGACGTTTCCGGCGCTGCTGTTCTCGCTGCACAATCTGCGAGTCGGCTGGAGCCGTTGGTACACACGGTGGGCCCGCTACGTGATCCGCTTCGGCGGCTGGCTAACCATCCGAAAATGGACGTCCGATTTCCAGAAAGGCGACTTCCTCGAGAAACTCCAAACCGCGCGGAGCCGCCTGAGTATACCTCATCACGACGGGTGAGCCGGCAGGCGCACGGGCGGAGCTATTCCTCCTGGAGCGCCGAGGTCGGGACCGCCTCGTCCACGGCGACGGGTAACGATGCCGCGCCGAGGTGGTTGGCCTGAAGCACAACATCGCGACTGGCCTGCCCTTTCAAGGCCAGGAACGTTCCCGTTTCGGGCCCGGCCCAGCAGCCGTGAACATAGACGTCCTGCACGTCCGTCAGATCGATCACCGGCGCATCGGCGTGAGGCGTGCCCGTGCGGAATCCGTCGATCTCCAGGTTCCTCGTATTCACGCACGTCAGCGCCGGGCCCTTCTTCGTGTCGATCGTCACATCATGGAAGGCAATGCCCTGGGTGTCCTTACACTGGAAACCCGTTTCGGCGTCGATGTTGATATCCGTAAACGTCACGTTCTCCACCGGCCGCTCCGGCAGGCCCAGGATGTAGCCGGCCACCGGCGCGCCCTTGACCGTGATATTGCTGAAGTGCAGATTGCGGAAGGCGGGTGTGCGATCGGAGAGCGGCTCCTCGGGCGCCCGCGTGTAGAACATATTCAGGTAGATCGGTCCGATGGGGATGTTGGTCATCAGGATGTTGCTGACGCGGATGTCCTCGACCGCCCCGCCGCGACCGCGCGTGGTCTTGATGCGGATGCCCTTGTCGGTGCCGTCGAAAACGCAGTTGCTGATCGTGACCTTCCTGACGCCGCCGGACATCTCGCTGCCGATGACCACCCCGCCGTGCCCGTCGAGCATAGTGCAGTTGGTCACCGTGATGTTCTCGCAGGGCCGGCCGACACGCCGCCCGTCCTCATCCCGGCCCGACTTGATCGTAATGCAATCGTCGCCCACGCTGATGTGGCAATCGGAGATGTGCACGTTGCGGCAGGAATCCGGGTTGATCCCGTCGGTGTTGGGCGACCCGGCCGGGTTCTTGATCGAAATCCCCGTCACCGTCACGTCGTCGCAGTACACGACGTTGCACGTCCAGAACGGCGGGTTCTTCAGATGCACGCCCTCGATCCGCACCCGGCGGCATTCGACCGGCTGGATCATCGGCGGACGCAGAAACCAGCCTTTTTCCCCGAAGTAGGCATACCCCAGGGCGTCTTTGTTCTTCTCTTGGAACATCTCAACGTACTTGGCCACCCGCGCGATGCGCTCGGCGTCCTCGGCCGCGGCGCGGTTGCGCTGGTAGCTGTCCCACCAGACCTTGCCCTGCCCGTCGATCGTGCCGCGACCGACGATGGCGATGTTCTCAGCCCGGTAGGCGTAGATCTGCGGCGAGAAGTTGATGCATTCGAGCCCTTCCCAACGCGACTTGACCATGGGCAGGTAGTCGTCGAAATCCTCGCTGAACTTCAGCACCGCTCCGGCGTCCAGATACAGCGTGATGTTACTCTGGAGGTGGATCGGGCCGGTCAGATACTGCCCGGCGGGGAAATAGATCGTTCCGCCGCCCGCCCGGGCCGCGTCCTCAATCGCTCGGGCGATGGCGGCGGTGTCTTTGGTCGTCCCGTCCGCCACCGCGCCGAAGTCCCTGACGTTGCGAAGTGGATTCGCGCCGACCGCAGTAAGGCCAGAAACGAGGACGACGACAAAAACCATCAGGCAAAGGCGTGATCGATTGGCATGCATCCTTCCGCTCCTTTCCACAGGTGTTGCTGGCTGTCTCCATCACGGCACACCAAGGTGTGCGGCACTGCGATGCGCCCAGTATACCGGGGGCCAAGGCGCCGTCCAACGCCTATTGTAGGGGCGAATGATGATTCGCCCCTGCGAGGGCCGCCGGAAATCAGTGCGGATTCGCCGTATGAATCCGACCGCACATTGCGGTACAATGGACGGCACCGGTCCGATGGCATGGGGATACAACTTCGATGGAGATGCTGCGATGGGACGCGTCGAGAGAGCTTTCACCCTGATCGAGCTGCTGGTCGTTATCTCCATCATCGCCCTGCTCATGGGCATTCTGCTGCCCACCCTCGGCCGGGTGCGCGAGCAGGCGCGAGCGGTCTATTGCCTCAACAGCCTGCGCCAGCTCGGCCTCGCGACGGTGGCGTACGCTCAAGCGAACGACGATTTCATCCCGCGGGCGCTCGACAACGAGGTCAAGTGGATTCTGGCGTTCATGCCGTACCTCGGGACCGAATACGAGACCGCGACGGACTACCGCGAGGTGGACGTCTACCAGTGCCCGTCGTTCCTTCGTGCGGGCGTCGGACTCAACGGCCGCTCCAACGCTGACCAGACCGTCGACTACGTGGTCAATGCGTGGGATATGGACGAACCCGGCCTGACGACGGGCGACAGAGGCAAGCAGAAGGATGAGCCCACCAAGCTCGGCGACATCCGGCCCGCCGGTGAGCGCATCTACCTGGCCGACAACGAGGCGGGCGCCTGGCGGCCCGTTGTCACCAGCCGCGATGAGCTGAACGTCGCCGGCCGCTTCAACCTGCTCGACGTCTGGTCGACAACGCACCTGCCCGCCTCCGACGCCGAGACGGTCGGCAGCAACCTGATCCGGCGTGTCTCCAAGAACCGTCACCGAGGCAAAGGCTGCAACAATCTCTTCTTCGACGGCCACGCCGCCTGGCTCGCCGCCGAGGACAACACCTCCCGCTACTGGTGCGGCCTCGAAATCCCCTGACCCGCGTGACAGACCGCCCTCGCGCGAATCCGTTGTTTTTCTCCTTGACACGCTGTCCGCTGTATGTATGATATCCACAGAACAGATGTAGGAGGATCTGAATCGGTATGAGTTGGCTGGAAATGGGGCCCGGTGGGCCGAGAAGGGTTTGCTGGAGGCCATACGGCCTCAGTCAGGCGGCGGGTCGGCAGGACACGAACGGGATAGGAAGCATGCGAAACAAAGCCAATCTGTGGCGTTTTGGGGCCAAGAACGGGGGTGAGTCTGGGCGACAAAGCCAATCTGATCCCTTTCGGGTAGTTCTCGGGACCGTGCTGGTGGCGGCCCTTGCGGCCGGAGGGGGCGAGCGGGTCCGGCTGGAAAGCGACATGCTGGTCAACTTGTCCGGCCAGAAGCCGGCGGTCGAACTGGCCGACGAGCAGGACATCGAGGGCGATCCTCGAACCGGGCAGACAGCGCCTCCTCAAACGAGCTACTCGAACGGGTGGATGAACTGGCAGCTCTATTACCCCCTCTCGGTCGCCATCGATCTGGGCGTCGAGCACGAACTAAGCGATATCTGCTATTTCGACGTCGAGGGCGACGGCCTGCTGACCGTCGCGTACCGTGACGGCGACGACTGGAAGGAACTGTTCACCGACGAGCTGAAGCAGTATCGCCAGTGGGTCTCGCGTAAGGCTGATGTCACGACGCGATACCTTCGATTGGCGTTCGAGAATCCCGGCGCGCAGATCGCCGAGGTCATTCTGTATGGCGCCGCGCGAGGTGAGCGGCCGACCGTGCCTCCGCGTGCGGCACATGAATGGCCCCTGATGGACACGTTCATCGGGACCAACGGCTTCGTCGACGATCCGATTGAGCGTCTGGCCGCCTGCGGATCACTGCGCGAATATCACAACTGGCTATGGGATGAGGGCAACACCGATACATCGTATCGAGGCTATCCCGACCACGAACTCGCCTGGAGCCCAAGCTGGGTCAGCGGGCCCGGCTGGGGATGGGACTTCGATGCGTTCTACCGGCAGCTCAAGGACGCCGGCATCGAGGTGTCACCCTGCCTCCAGGGCAGCGCTCCCTACGTGGTCGGTCACAACCCTGACCGCAGGAACGACAAGCCCATCCTGCCCGGCGGCGATCCGACACGCCCTGAGTCGTACGCGGCGCACGCATCCTACCTGTTCCAATTCGCCGCCCGCTATGGTGCTAACGCTGTCGACGCGAGCCTGCTGAAGCTCAAGGCGGGCCAGCCGGTTCGCAGCGGACTGGGCCTGGTCCGCTACATCGAGAACTGCAACGAGCCCGACAAATGGTGGGAGGGCCGCGCGGCGCACTTTCTGCCGGCCGAACTGGCGGCAATGTGCAGCGCCGACTGCGATGGGCATCGCGGCGCGATGGGCCGCACCGTGGGCGTCAAGAATGCCGACCCCACGATGAAGCTCGTGCTCGGCGGCCTGGCCCGGCCCGACGTCGAATACCTCCGTGCGATGCAGCTCTGGGCCGACTTTCATCGGGCCGGCGACATGCCCTTTGACGTGATCAACCTGCACCACTACAGCACTGACGGCGGAGGCCAGGGCGGCCAAGCCACCACCGGGATCAGTCCCGAAGCGGACGGCCTTCGCGAGCGGTTCGCTGCTATCGTAGCGTGGCGCGACCACCACCTGCCGGGCAAGGAGGTGTGGGTCTCGGAGTTCGGCTACGACACGAATCCCAAATCGGTCTTCCGCGCTCCAGCTATCGGGACATTCAGCAATGACGAGGTCCAGGCACAGTGGCTCGTGCGATCCTACCTGGCGCTGGCGGCCGCAGGCGTCGATCGCGCCCAGCAATTCATGCTGCGTGACGTCAACGCAGACAATACCGAGAAGTTCAGCAGTTCCGGCCTGACCAGTGCGAAAGCGACCGGCCACCAGCCCAAGCGGTCGTGGTACTACGTCGCGGCGCTGCGACACATCCTGGCCGGCACGCGATTCGACCGCCAGATCGAATCGGGCGATGCACGCGTCCGCATCTACCGCTTTCGCTCGGACGACCCCTCGCCGCGATACGTTTACGCGATCTGGTGCCCGACGGCGAACCAGGAAGAGGTCCAGGGCTTCTCTCTCTCGTTGCCCGAGGCGGTCGCTGCAACTCTAATCGCGTTGCAGCCGGACAGCACCACCGGACAGAAGACAGAATTGCACTTTGACAACCGTCGCATAGAGATCGACGTCACCGAGCGTCCGGCGTTCATCGTGGGCCAATGATGCGCTGTCAGCCCGCGTCCGTCTGCCTTTCGGTGACGCCGAGGCCAGGGCGATCGGGCAGGACCAGGCGGCCGCGGTCGACGGTGACACCGATGAAGGGGTCGTCGGCGATCAGGAGGTTGCCGTCCAGGTCGGCGTAGTCGATCAGCGGACTGAGGTGGGCGGCGGCGGTGATGGACACGGAACTGGCGATCATGCAGCCCAGCATGATCTTCAGGCCCAAGGCGCGGGCGACGTGGATCATGCGCAGCGCCTCCTGAATTCCGCCGGACTTCATCAGCTTGATATTGATCCCGTCGTAGGCTTGGGCCAGCTTGGGAATGTCGGCGGCGTTCTTGACCGCCTCGTCGGCGAGGATGGGAATATCCACCCGGTCGCGCAGCCAGGCGGTCTCTTCGAGCATCGCAGCGGGCATGGGCTGCTCGATCAGCTCGACGCCCAGGTCCTGGAGCCAGCGAATCCTATCGAGCGCGGTCTGCTTGTCGCGCCACCCTTCGTTGGCATCGACGCGAAGCGGACAGTTCGTGACATCGCGTACGGCGGCCAGAATTTCCGCATCGTTGTCCCGGCCGACCTTGATCTTGAGGACAGGAAACTCCGCGGCCTCCCGGACCTTCTGCCTCACGATGTCCGGCGTGTCGATCCCGATCGAGAACGTTGTGACAGGCGCCTTGTTCCTGTCCAGGCCGAGCAAGCGGTAAAGCGGCACGTTCAGCTTGCGGCCCACCCAATCGAGGACCGCCATGTCGAGCGCAGCACCGGCACACGTCTGGTTCTTCGTGAAGGTCTCCCATCGCTGGCGCAAACCGACGTACTCGAACCAGTCGCCCGACTCCAGAAGCGGGCGGGCCTGCTCCAGAACGGCCAGGGTCTTCTCGGCGCTCTCGCCGTACCGGACATTGGGCGCCGCCTCGCCCCAGCCGACCACACCG
>CAZOFX010000077.1:15266-27365 GCA_964579055.1 uncultured Pirellulales bacterium | reverse complement strand
GATGCGCTCGATGGCCAGGGCCACGGGGGAGGGGGCTTCCTCGCCTCGCTGGGCGATGGAGGCGACGTCTTCGATGGTCTGGTGCAGGATTTCGCACGCGTGTTCGTAGCTGCACCCGGTCACCTGCGAGATCAGGCGCGTGCCGCGATCGATGAGCTTCTTGTTGCTGGGCGACAGCCAGACCATCGCGTTGCCGATGACGCGGCCCATCCGTACCATCGTCGCGGTCGAGACGGTGTTGAGCACGAGCTTGATCGCCAGATGCTCCCAGAGGTGCAGGAGCGACGCAGGCAGCTCGCACGCGAAGTGGAAGTGCTCGTCCACATCGAGCGTGCCCTTGCCCGGGCCGATCGTGATGGCCGCCGTCTTCCCGAACCGCATGGGCGCAGGATGGGCCCATTTTGCCTCGTCGCAAAGGCCGACGGCCACCATCGCCGAATCCGCCGCTTCCGTGCGCAAAGGGTCAGGCTCGTTGCCGATGCGGAAGCGGTGAACCTCCTCGTTGTCGAGCTTGGGTGGATTGGCCTGGAGCTGTGGCGGGGCGTTCAACAGCCGATAGGTTTCGGGTCCCCATCTCAGACCTCGTGGCTGACGCTGGAGCATTTGCTCCCAGGCCTCCTCGGTCGGGCGGTGCGGGTCCTTGACGAACGCCCATGACACGGGCGGATGCGTGTCACCGTCTTTGCGGAACGGCGGCACCATGAACGTCGGCGACCGCTCCGTCGTGTCGGTCAGGACGTCCAGCAGGAGGCTGTCGGCGACGTAGGTCACCAAGCCGTGCTTTCGATAGATCGCCTCTTCGAACTGCGTGACGCGACCGAGGGTGTCCACCGCTGCCGGGGTCCGAAGGTCGCCCAGCAACTCCCGAAACAGCCTCGCGTATTCTTCCGGGGACCGCAGATCGGGCGCGAGCTGGGGCCGGCGGCCCTGAAGCCATCGGACGATGGCCGTCTCCAGTGCGGCGCCGACGACCAGCAATTCGGCGGTCGTCGCCTGCATGCGCGTCGAGCCCATGATGGCCATCGGCCCGGTGGTCAGGTCGAGCTTTACGATGCGAGGCTCCTCGATGACCTGCCTGGATCGCTCGACGTGCTCGGCCAGCAGGGCGGTCGGGTTGTTGTAGACGAAGAAGACGTCAGCCCCACGGTCGAGGCCCTCCCAGGCGGTGCCGATGACGAAGGGGGTCTCGCCGCCCTCGGTGATCGCGACGACCACGTCGCCCTGCTGCACGCCCGCCTCGCGGAGCTGATGCCGGCCGAAGTCGGGGAAGTCCTCGAAGCCCTCCACCGACTTGATCAGCGCGAAGTCGCCGCCGGCCATGACGCTGATGCACAGCGGCCACATCTGAGCGGCCTCGGATGCCAGCGGTTTCGTCTCGTGCCAGAATCTCCGCCAGGCGGCCTCCAGCAGGATGCTCAGCCGGCCGGTCGCGCCGCAGCCGGTGAAGAAGATCCGCCGGCCCGCATTCATGGCGACGAGGAACGCGTCGATCAGCCGGTCGTAGCCGTCCTGAGCGAAGAGCCTTTCCGAGGCCGCCGCGATGTCCTCGTCCACCGAGAGCAACTGGCGGATGCCGGCGGCGACGTCCGCCTGGATCGTTTGCGAAAGCCGGCGCGTCTTCGGATGCGACGACTCGGTCAATAGCGTACCGAGGCGAAACGCCCTCTCCTCTCGCAGAAACGCTCTGGCTCTCTCCACGGCATCCGACATAGATCACTCCTCGCATCAGCGGGCTGCTTGCATCTACACACGAACCTCGGCGTATTCATATCAGTTCGCCGGCGCTGTGTAAATCCGATGTTTGCCACAGCGGTGCGGCGGCGAACCTTCAGCTCTCCGCCGAGGAAATGCCGGCGTTCTTTCCTTGTGAAACCCGGGTAGCTATGGACGCAGGCTCCGCCATCCGTTACAGTAGCCGTTGAACGAACGGTGACAATGCAAGGAGATGAACGTGGTGAGCCTGTCAGAGCAACTGATTCAAGGAATGGTCCGGGCCATCGTGGACGAGGTTCAACCTCGGCGTATCTACCTCTTCGGGTCCTGTGCCCGAGGCAGCCACAGGCCCGATTCCGATGTGGATCTGCTCGTCGTGGAGGACGAGACGTTTGGGCCCGCCCGCAATCGCTGGTCGGAACTGAAGCGGATCCGCAAGGCCTTGAAGTCGTTCCGCGTGTCCAAGGACATCCTTGTCTACAGCAGGGACGAATTCGAGCAGTGGGAAAGCTCCATTAACCATATCATCGCCCATGCCGTCAAGGAGGGAAAGCTGCTCTATGAAAGGTCCTGAGCAAGCGAAGCATTTTCTGGCGATGGCGGAAAGAGACGGTCGGGCTCTGCGCGGCATGGAGGATGGGGAAGTCTTCTCGACGGAGATTTTTGGATTCCACGTCCAGCAGGCGGTTGAAAAGACCTTGAAGGCTTGGCTGTGCTCGCTGGAAGTGGCTTTCCCAAGGACGCATGACCTGGACGAGTTGGGCGCTCTGCTCGAACGAGCGGGCAGGAAGATACCCGAGTTCGCCGCAGGATTGCTGGAGTTCACCGATTTCGCCGTTGCCTTTCGTTACGAGGCATTTCCCGATCTGGACGCCGACGTGAACAGGCGGGACAGCATTGAGCGGGTGGACCGTCTGCTGCAACACGTCCGCGCAATCGTTGCCGGGGGTAAACTCTGAGGGGATGCCTTGACATGGTTCTGTTGGGCTGCGGGCATGAAAGTCAGTGACGGCAACAGACCGCTTGGGTATATGTTGGGTGCGTTGGTGTCGTTGGCGTGCGGGGCGGGGCTGGTTTGTGCGGCACAGGGGCCGGCGGACAGCAATCCGCAGGTGGAGGATGTTCTTGCGGTGTTGGGAAGGGTCTCACAGACGCCCCGTGCGATCCTCTGCGATTCCGGCGGCTTCGACGTCCCTCGCGGCGGGCATCTCCAGGGGATTCAGCAGGCGGTGATCGACGAGCGGCCGTCTCTGGTGCTCAGCGGCAGTGCGAGCGCCGAATCCTATCTCGCGCTGGTCGCCCTTGACGGCTCGATGGGACGCGTCGCTGCGGTCAAGCCCTTGATGTCACGCCCGTTCAAGCACGCCGGCGGCTTCCAGGTCTGCGGTGATTACCTGGCCGTCGGCATCGAAGACGACAACACCAAGATGGCCTCTCGCGTGTGGATTCTCCGGCTGGCGGACTTGTTACGGGCCGCCGGGCCGAAGCCCCTCGTTGAGATCGAGCGAACCGGCGCCTATCAGCGCGCCACCGCCGGCGCGGTCGCCATGGCCAGGGTGCGAGACCGGCACCTGCTGTGTGTGGGCACCTGGGACTCGACTACGATCGACATGTACCTTTCCAACGCCAAGGCTCTGGACGACCCGGCGTGTGCCTTCGCCTTTCGCGAAACCTGGGACGCCAGGAGCGCCGACCGATCGGACTGGTCGGACCGCGGCTACGCGTCGTATCAGAACCTCAATCTCGTGATCGACACGTACGACCGCGTGTTCCTGGTTGGGTTCGCCCACACCAGCGGTGCGGATGTCATGGACGTATTCGAGTTGCGGATGGAAGCGGCTGTGCCCATCGAGAAACGTCTTCGGAAGGTCCTGAGACGCGATTTGCACGGGCGCGAGACCAGCTTGCGTCATGGCTCCGGCGTGGTCATCGCCGATGCGAACACCGTGGCTGTCCTGGCCTGTGGCTTTCGGGAATTCGTCATCGAGCGGTTCGAGCCTGAGGCGGATTGAAGGGACGGCCACATGATGCGCAGGAGAAAGACGATACGCGTGGCCGGCCTGATGTCGGGGACATCGCTGGACGGCGTCGACGTGGCCATCGTGGACATTCGCGACACGACGGTCCGGCTCGTGGCGTTCGACGTCTTTCCTTACCGGCCCGCCCTGCGCGCCGAGATTCTCTCGCTGTGTCATCCCGACTCGGCGAAGGTGGACCGCATCTGCCATCTGAACCACGTACTGGGCGAGGTGTTCGCGGAGGCGGTTCTTAGGCTGTGCCGGAAACGCGGCATCGCTGCGGACTCGATCGATCTGATCGGCTCGCACGGCCAGACGATCTGGCATCAGCCCGAGGGCGGACGCTACGGAGGCAGGACGATTCGCTCGACTTTGCAGATCGGCGAGCCTTCCGTGATCGCCCAGCGCACGGGCATCACGACGGTGGCGGACTTTCGGCCTCGTGACATGGCGGCCGGCGGGCAGGGCGCGCCGCTGGTACCCTACGCCGATTACGTTCTCTTTCGTGACGCGAAGGTCAGCCGGGCCGTTCAGAATATCGGAGGAATCGCCAACGTGACCTTCCTTCCTGCCGCGTGCAAGCGGGACGACATCCTGGCCTTCGACACCGGCCCAGGCAACATGGTGATCGACGGCATCGTGCGTCTGGCAACCGGCGGAAAACGTCACTTCGATCGAGGTGGCGCCATAGCCGCCAGGGGCAAGATCGATGAGGTTTTGCTGCGCGAGATGCTCCGGCGTCCTTTCCTGCGCCGCAAGCCGCCCAAATCGACCGGACGCGGAGAATTTGGCCAGGCCTATTGCGAATGGCTCATTCGAAAGTCGCGGAAGAGAAGGCTGGTTCCGGAAGACATGGTTGCGACCGTCACGGCGTTCACCGCCTGCACGATCGCCGACGCGTACCGCCGGTTCCTGCCTGCGATGCCCGACGAAATGGTCCTGGCCGGCGGCGGCGCCCACAACCGAACGCTCGTGAGGATGTTGCGGCGGGAACTGGAGGCCGTTAAGATTCGCACGACGGATGAGTTCGGGATCGACGTCGATGCCCGAGAGGCGGTTGCCTTCGCGATCCTGGCGTGGGCCACGATCCGCGGGACCGCCAACAACGTTCCCAGCGCCACCGGAGCGGCCGAGCCGGTCGTGCTGGGCAAGGTCGTGCCGGGAAGATGACCAGAGCCGGGAAACTGCCGACGACGGAGAAGCGCAATCCGAAGAGCGCATCGGTCGACACCCTGTCTACACAGGAGATCGTCGACCTGATCGGCGCCGAGGACATGGTTGTGCCCCAGGCCGTGGCGACGCAGCGCGAAGAGATCGCCGCCGCGGTCGATATGATCGTGGACCGCTTCCGCGCGGGCGGACGGTTGTTCTACGTCGGCGCCGGCACCAGCGGCCGGCTCGGCGTGCTCGACGCCTCCGAGTGCCCTCCGACGTTCGGGGTCCGCCCATCGCTGGTGCAAGGCATCATCGCCGGGGGCAGGCGGGCGCTGGTGCGGTCCATCGAAGGGGCCGAGGATCATCCCGAGGAGGGCGCTGCGGCCATCGATGCCAGGCGAGTTCGCGCAAAAGACACCGTGGTCGGCCTGGCCGCCTGCGGCATGACGCCTTTCGTGCACGGCGCCCTCCAGCGCGCCCGGCGGATCGGGGCCGGAACCATCTTCGTCACCTGCGCGCCGGAAGCGGTCCGATCGATCCCTGCCGAGATCGTCATCAACCCGGTGGTCGGGCCCGAGGTGATTACCGGCTCGACCCGGATGAAGGCGGGCACCGCCACCAAGCTCGTGCTCAACACCCTCACCACCACCGCCATGATCCGGCTGGGCAAGGTTTACGGCAACCTGATGGTCGATCTGCGCGCCGTCAACAACAAGCTGCGCGACCGCTCGGTTCGCATCGTCGCAGACGTCACAGGTCTATCCCAGTCCAGGGCCAAAGCTTTGCTGAAGCGAGCGAACGGCCGCGTCAAGGCGGCGCTGGTCATGCATTATCGTGGTGTCCCTCTGGCCAGAGCCTTGGAGATTCTCAAGGAGAACGACGAGCTATTGCGCCCGGCCATTACGGAGTCCATAGAATCGGCATAATGCCCAGACACAGACGACTTTTGCTCCCTGTCTTGCTGCTGGTGTTCGTCCTTGCGCCCGTCGCCATGGCACAGGACCAGGACGCTCAAACTCCCTCGGTTGACGCGGCGCTCCGCGAGATCGCGCGGAATTTCACCGCGTGGGACTGGGCGGTCATCGTGGTCTATCTCCTCTTCACCACCGTTCTGGGCGGCCTGCTCGCGGGCAAGCAGGCGTCGATGAAGGATTTCTTCCTCGGCGGCCGCAAGCTGCCCTGGCCGGCGGTTTGCGGCTCGATCATCGCGACGGAGTTGTCGGCCGCGACCTTCCTCATCGCCCCGGCCCTGGTTTTCTCGCAGGGCGGTGACATGACCTACATCCAACTGGCCTTCGGCACCATCCTCGCCCGCTTCGTCATCGGCTACTTCTTTATTCCCGTCTACTATCAGCGGGAGATCTACTCGCCGTATGATTACATGGGCGACCGGCTCGGACCCCGTGTCCGCAACCTTACCACCGGCCTATTCATGGTCGGCGGTATCCTCGCCCAGGGCGCCCGCGTCTACATCGCCGCCAAGGCTCTCCAGGTGATTACGGGCACGGATACCGCGACTTCGATACTCATCATCGGCGTCGTCTCGGTCGCCTGGACCGTCATGGGCGGCATCACGACCGTCGTCTGGACCGATGCGATTCAATGTCTGCTCTTCACAGGCGGCGCCGTCGCGGCGCTGGTCTTCGCCCTTTCGACGGTCGACGGGGGTCCGGCGGCCGTCATCTCCGAGGCCTGGCGCGCCGGCAAGCTGCGAACGATCAACCTGAGCTTCGATCCGAAGGAAGCCTTCACGCTGTGGTGCGGTGTCATCGGTCTGGGGGTTCTGACCCTGGCCTCGCACGGCACGGACCAGTTGATGGCGCAGCGCATGTTCACCTGCCGCAGTGCTGCCGATGCCCGCAAAGCGGTCATCTGGTCGGGCCTGTCGCAACTGCTGACGTATCTGCTGCTGTTCGTCGGCGCCGCGGTCTTCGTCTACTATCAGCACGTTCCGCTCTCGGCGGCCGAGCAGGTGGTTGTCGACGATGACTCGATGAAGATCTTCGCCGTTTACATCGTCGGCGTGATGCCGCCCGTTCTCTCGGGCCTGCTGATGGCGGCCATCTTCGCGGCCGCCATCTCGACGCTCGACTCGCTCCTGGCGGCGCTGTCGCAGTCCACCATCGCACTGGTCTACAAGCCTTACCTTAAACCCGATGCCTCCGATCGCCATTATGTCCGCGCGTCGCGTGGGATCGTGCTCGTCTGGGGCGTCGTACTGACCGCGTTTGCCCTCTATTGCGATGTGATCGCGCGGTCGTATGCCGACCTGCTCCAGTTTGCCCTGGCGATGGCGGCCTACACCTATGGCGCCCTGCTGGGGGTCTTCCTGCTGGCCTTCCTGCCCACGAATCGCGACGACCTGGGTCTGATGTGGGGCGTGCCCCTGTCGATGCTTACCGTCTTCGCCCTCAACTGGCATCAGACGATCCCGCAAGGCATCGTGGTGGTCTGCTCCGTCGTGCTGCTCATCCAGGCCGTTCGCCATCTCCGCTCGCAGCCCCTCAAGATCGTGTACGTGGCCCTGGGTGTGGCCCTGCTGCTGACGGTCAGCCTGGCCACGTGGCAGCCTCCAGCGCGGCTTGGGGATGGCCTGGTCGCGAAACCCGTCCACATCACACTCGCCTGGCCCTGGCATTTTCCCATCGGCACCGCCATCACCCTGGCTCTGGGCTACCTCGTCGGTAACAAGCGGCCCCCAAAGCAGATCGGCGAGTAAAAGCGTCGATCCATGGCTCCCGGCCGCCGCAAAGTAGCCCTGCCTTTCCGCTTGATCCCCGTTTTCGAGCCAAAACATGGGAAAGTGGCTCTGTTTTGCACGAATGAGTATGGACGCGATGTGGTATAATGGGGGGCATGGACAAGCACGAACTCAAAGCGATCCAGGGTTTTCTGTCCACCGTCGGTGAGAGTCTGGAGGGGGGCCGCAACGGTGTGGCGCTTCCGGACCGGTTGTCGGAACTGTACCGGGTTATTCAACGTCTGATGCACGCGCGGCTCGGAACCGGCAGCCTGAAAGTCAAAGTCTACATGGCTACTCTGGAGCGGGAAGCGAGGCGCTACCGGCGAAGGATCGAGGCGAGCCTGGGTGACGGCCACCCCGCGCAGTAGCGCGTGCAGGCCGCGGAGGCGATGCCCGGCGGCAAACGGACAGGGAGGTGCGATTGTGCTCAAACGGATGCTGGTCATCGCAGCGCTGGCGGCTGTCGCAGATCTTGCTTCGGGCCGGACGTTGCTGGAAGAGGCGCGGGGGCGGGTGGAGGACCTGCGACTGGGGTCGTATGCCACGTCGCATCAGGTCGAGCGGATGGCGACGGACGGGGACTTTCGCACGGCCGTCTGGGAAGCGGTCGAGCGGATGGGGATCACCAAACTCTATCTGGAGGTCTATCGCGGCGGGCATACGGTGCCGCCCGAGCAGCTTGTCGGGGTTCGCGACTGGCTCCAGGGTCGTGACATCGACGTGGTCGGCGGGATTGCCACCGTTCCCGGCGGCGACGTGGGCGTGCGGCAGGCCGGACCGCTCGACTGGTTCAACTGGCAGAACGAAAAGACGCAGCGAGATCTGGAGCGTATCATCCGCACGAGTGCGCCGCTGTTCGACACGTTCATCGTCGATGATTTTCTCTGCACAGGCGACGTCAGCGCCGAGTCGGAACAGGCCAAAGGCGAGCGTTCCTGGGGCCAATACCGGCGCGACCTGCTCACCGAGCTGGCGCAATCGATATTTCTCCGGCCGGCCAGGGAGGTCCATCCCGGCATCACCATGATCGTCAAGTTCCCCCAGTGGCACGATCGGTTCTTTCTGTTCGGCTATGACACCGCGACGTTTCCGCGTCTGTTCGATCGCGTGTGGGTCGGCACAGAGACACGGGGCCGCAACACGCAGCGATTCGGCTTTGTGCAGCCCTACGAGGGCTTCATCAACTACCGCTGGCTGGCGGACATCGCGGGCGACAAGATCGGCGGCGCGTGGTTCGACCACGGTGACTGCGCCGAGCACGATTTTCTCGATCAGGCGTACACGAGCGTGCTGGCCGGAGCGCCGGAACTGGTCTTCTTCAATTTGGGCGACGTCGTCGCGGGCCATCCGGACCATGCAAAAGTTGCGAGCCGGTTCGCGCAACTGGCGGACCTGGCTGCATTCGTGCGGAAGCACCCTGTCGTGGGCGTGCCTGCGTACAAGCCGCCGAACAGCGATCCGGCCGGCGATATGTACCTGATGGATTTCCTCGGCATGCTGGGCATCCCATTGGCGCCGGTTCACCAGTTCCCAACCGATGCGCCGGTCATCTTCCTGCCTGCCCAGGCGGCGGCCGATCCCGACCTGTACGAGCATGTCCAGGACGCGCGGGCGCGAGGTGCGCATCTGATCCTGACGACGAACCTGTTGATTGCGTGGCCGCCAGCCAGGGAGTTGGCCTCTGTTGTTGGTATCGATTTTGACTTTGTCTCTGCGCCTCTGCGTGCGACGTATCGCACGGAAGATGGGGACATTGAAATTGACCTCGAAGCGCCCATCGAGGTGACGCCACGGACGGGTGATGTCGTCTGCGCTGATGGTGCTCGGCAACTGCTGTTGTTGCGCACGGCAGGCAACTTGTCGCTGCTCAACACGCACACGTACAGCCAGGCGGATTTCGACGCGGTGGGCGAGGTGCTGCTGTGCCCTCGTCCGCTGGGTCTGCTCTCTCTGGGCGAGCCGGCCTTGACAGCGTTTCGCACCGCGTTTGCCGGTGGGAAACCATCGGCTTTCGAAGGTCCGGCGTCTGTCACGTACCATCCGTTTGCCGACGCGAGTCCAGGCGACTGCGTGCTCCAGAACTTTAACGATCGAGCCGTCAAGGTCAGCGTGACATTGCCGCAGGACAAAGTTCGCCGGACCTTCACGATCCCGCCGCGCGATCGCGTCTGGATCGCGTCCGGAAAGGACAGGTAGCCAGCTCGCGAGCGATCAAAAGATGCGCCGATAGATGTGGCAGTAGGGCGTCTTCTGCGTCTTGTTGTAGTAGTCCTGGTGATAGTCCTCGGCTGGCCAGAAGGTGCTGGCGGCGGTGATCTCGGTCTTGACGTCGTAGCCCTTCTGCCGCAGGACCTGCACCAGCTTCTCGGCGATCTGCTTCTGCTCGTCGTTCAGGTAGAAGATGCCCGAGCGGTACTGCCTCCCGATGTCCGGTCCCTGGCGATTCAACTGTGTGAAATCGTGTGTCTCGAAGAAAAGCCTGGCCAGCGTCTCGTAGCTGGTCTGGTTCGGATCGTAGATGACCTCCACCGCCTCGGCGTGGCCGGTGCGGTCGGTGCAAACCTGCTTGTAGGTCGGGTGGTCGACGTGGCCGCCGATGTAACCGACCGTCGTGGCGAGCACGCCGGGGGCCCGCTGCATGTGATACTCCGTCCCCCAGAAGCAGCCCGAGGCGAAGATCGCTCGCTCGGTCTTGGGTTTGGCGGCGGCCCGCGCGTTGCGCTGGTCGGCCGAGAGGAAGTCCATCGAGATCGAGTTAACGCAGTACCGCGTGTTCTTCGGCGTCAGTTGTTCCCCTTGGAATACGTGCCCCAGGTGCCCGCCGCAATTGGCGCAGAGGATCTCGGTCCGCATCCCGTCGGCGTCGGGCTGCCACTTGACCGCGCCGGGAATCTGGTCATCGAAGCTGGGCCAGCCGCATTCCGAGCGGAATTTCGACGCCGATTCGAACAGCTCCGCCCCGCATCGCTTGCAGGTGTAGACGCCGGTTTCGAAGAAGTTGTTGTGCTTGCCGGTGAAGGGCCGCTCGGTTCCCTTGTAGAGAATGACGCGTTCTTCCTCGGGTGTCAGTTCGTTGTACATGGTCTGCTCTCGATAAAGGGACAGGTTGGCGACTGAAACATCGACCTCGACGTTCTTCTTTGCCGCGACGATGGCGACGGTTCGCAGGGCGGCCGGGTCCAGCGGCGCCTGCACCAGCACAGGGGCAAACTGCATGAACGGCAGCTTGACCTCCTGCCATTGCCCGTTCGTCTGGAACGCCGCCTCATAATACTGGGTGGCGAACCGCGTGTCTTTGGTCCGCAGACGAATCGCATAGGACTCTCCGTTACCCCTGGTCCGCAGTTTCAGACCCTGGAAGCGATGGGCATCGAAGTTCCGACCTCGCGGGTGCAGGGCGAGTTGGGCCGCGACAAATCCGCCTCTGTCGGCTGATGTGACCGATCCGGTCAGGTGCAGGCACGCCTGCCCATCCTGCTGTACGAATTCCAGCTTCGCGGCGAGGGCATCTTGCCCTTGCACTCTCTCTTCGGCACGAGGGCGGGACGCCCTCGCCACGGCGCCGCCTGAGGTCTGATCCGTCCGCAAGGCCCACTTGGTTCCGAGCGCGCTGACCTGGTCTTTGCCGGAGAAGTCATCGATCAGTCTGTCTGGCGTTGCAGATGACCGGCTCTGGGTGTTTGTTGAACCGGCTTGCTGCCCCCAAGCCACGACGAATACAGTGCTTATGAGAATTATGAGTGCCGCGAATCCGGCTGCTGTGAAACGCTTTTTCCGGTTCATAGCTGCTCCTTTCATAGCTGACTACTATGTATACCGGGATTCGCGGCCGATTGTTTGCCACTTCTGCGGCAGGGGAGCCGGTACCGGGCAGGCGGAGGCCTGTCGGAGCGGCGGGAATCCACGAGAAAGGGGCTGGGATCGATGCCCCAGCCCCTTGCGTGTTGCGTGCAGGATGGGCATCCCGATGGCCATCCGGACTGCCCATGCGGTACGATCTCAGAACGGCTTGGCCACCGGTGTGGTCACGCCGGCGAGCCACAGGATTTCTCCTTCGGACAGGGCCTTGTCGTAGAACCGGACGTCGTCGAGCAGACCGATGTACAGCTTGTACAGGCCGCCGGCCGTGTGGTTGGTGATCGCGCCGATGTAGGCGTTGTGCTGCGATGTGCCGGCGAGATTGTACTGCTCGGTGGCGACGGCGGCCCCTTCCAGCACCCCGTCGATGAAGATGCGCAGGTCGACGCCCTCTCTCTGGCCGGCCACCGAATGCCACTCATCGTCGTTGGTCACACTCGTGGAGTTGATCACGTACTTGGTGACGTCGTCGTCGGTGACCAGGGTGAGCACGCCTTCGGTGGTTTCGCTCATGATCAGGCAGTAGCGATGTCCGCCGCCGGTGTCTCCGCCCTTGCCGTAGATGGTCCCCTTGTTGTCGTCGCCGGTGCCGGTCATGCCGGTCTTGTACCA
>CAZOFX010000077.1:0-15166 GCA_964579055.1 uncultured Pirellulales bacterium | reverse complement strand
CGTAGATGGTCCCCTTGTTGTCGTCGCCGGTGCCGGTCATGCCGGTCTTGTACCAGGCGGTCACGGTCCAGTTCGTGGTGCTGAAATCGAGCTGGGCGGGATTGCCGAGATCGGCGTAGCCGGCGTCGTTGACCTGGAGGGCCATGCCGTTGCCGGGCCGGCCGGAAGCGACGAACTGACCGTCTACGACGGCGCCGTTCAGCCCGTTGCCCGAACTGTCGTTGGCGTTGCCCTCGAACTCGTAGCGGGCCAGCAGGTTCGCGGCGTCGGGCTCCGTCGGCGTGATGAACTCAGGGGCCTTCGGATACAGCCGGATGTCGTCGATGTACAGGATGCCCTTGGACCCCGAGCCTTCGATGCCGATCGTCAGGCTCGTCACGTTCCTCAGATTGCCGGCCGCCGACAGATCGATGTTCCAGGGCAGCCAGGCCGTCTTGGCGATGTCGGCCGGATCGCCGCTGTAGGCGATCTTGGTGTTGTTGATCTTCACATACATCTGTCCGGTGTTGTCGGCCGCACCCTGGAAGTAGAGCGAGAGGCTCTTGATGCCGTTGGCGGTCCAGTCTTGGGGCTCGGCGAACTGACGTTCGGCTTCCGAATAAGACGACGACCCGCTATTGTCGTACTGAAGAGGCATCGACTGGACGCCGCTATGGACGATGGTCTGCTCGGCAAACGGGGCACTGAGATAGCCGACCGTCGAGCCGGTGTCGTTGACCCAGCCGTCGAGCCACGTGTCGAAGATCGCGGTGCCGGCTTCGACGTCGTCGTCGTAGGTCTCGAACCCGTCGACCAGAGCGTACTGCTGCGTCGAGAAGCTCCAGACCTCGCCGGGCCAGAGGGAGTCGGCTCCCACCTCGTCCACCTTCCAGTAGTACGTGGTTCCATAGTTCAGCGCGTCCGGAGCCCATGTGCTCTGCGCGACGCTGTCGGCCAGAGGCAGATTCTCCGCGTCCGTACCGAAGTACACATCGTGCGAGGTCGCCTCGCGGCCGGCGCGCCAGCTCAGAGCGGCGTCCGGGGCGATGTCGGTCGCGGCATCGGCCGGCTGCGGCTCGCGGGCCTGCACGGGGACATAGAAGAAGCGAACCTCGCTCAGGCCGTACTGGGCGAGCATGCCCCAGTTGCTGTTGACGGTCAGCCGGATGTATTTGGCCGCTACGCCCTGAAGGTCCACGACGCTGTTGTGAGCGTAGCCAGCTTGTGCGCTGGCCCTGGACAGCTCGGTGTCGCCGAGCACAGTCCAGTCGGCTCCGTCGGCGGAGTATTCGATTGTCACACTCTTGAGCCCGAATCCGAGCACCAGCTCGAATTCGACGTTGTAGTTCCAGACCCACATTTCGTAGAGCTTGTAGACCTTGTCGAATTCGTACTGGATGTAGACGGGTTCATCCCCGGCCGGCAGGCCCAGCCACATGTCTGAGGCTTCGGCAGAGTGTTCGTCGGCCGCGTTGAGGCCGGAACCATCGATGGTCCGCTCGGGGCCCGAATCTGCATTGGAGGTCGCATTGCTGGTCGCGATGATGCCCGTAATCGGATAGGCGAACGGTTCGGTCGTGAAACTCCAGACCTCGCCCTTGAAGATAGTACTAGCTGGCGGGGCGTTGACTTCGTCGATCCGCCAATAGTAGGTTGTGCCGAATTCGAGGAGACCGGCCGGATCGTAGCTGGCATCGCTCTGTCCCTGGCTGACCAGGACCCCCCTCGGGTTGGCCCGGCTGGCGGCGTTGACGTCGTCAAGCACGGTCCCGAAGTAGACGTCGTGGGTCACCGCCGTCTCTCCCGGGGTCCAACGGAGTGTCGTGTCGCGCAACACGTCCGTCGCCTGATCGCTGGGGTCCGGATCATGAGCCGTATCAGCGGCGCCGATATCTTGCATGACAAAGTCCATCTCGGCTTGGGAGAGGGCCTTCTTGAAAACGCGAACGTCGTCAATGGCACCGTCATAGGTCTTGAAAAGAGCGCTGGTGTCATTGGCCGTGATCGCTCCGAGATAGCCGTTGTGCTGTGAAGTGCCGGACAGATTGTAGGTGGCGGACAGCCCCGTATTGGAGCCCTCCTCCTGACCGTCGGTGTACACCAGGATGGCGGTGGCCCTTCTCATCCCCACGACGAAATGCCATTCGCCGTCGTTGACGCGCGTAGAGGCTGTCGCCTGGTATTTCGTCACATTGTCGTCCGTTGTCAGGGTTATCACGCCTTCTGTGCTCTCACTGACGGCCAGTGTATAGCGATGACCGCCCGAGTTGTCCCCGCCTTTGGCGTAGATGGTCCCTTTATTTGCATCGCCTGTTCCGGTCATGCTGTTCCTGATCCAGGCCGTGACGGTCCAATCTCCCGTGCTGAAATCGAGCGCGGGCGGGTTGCCCAGATCCACGTAGCCGTCATTGGACAGCTCCAGGCACCAGCCGCCTCCATGCCAACCCGGGCTCACCCACTGCCCCCCGGTGATGGTCCCTTCAATACCACTGCCCGAGCTGTCCCCGGTGGTTAGACCAGACCCCTCGTCCAGTTTCCACCAGCCAACCAGATTCGGGTCTGCGGCCTGGGCAATGCCCCCGACCAAAGCACCCATCATGGCCAATATCAGAAGATTCTTCGACATGATTGTCCTCCTTCAGAATCGATCACTGGAACTGTACAGGCGTCGAGTGGCGACGCGCTACAGATGTGTCGTACGGGCATGCCATCGGAATGCGGCAGGAATGATGCTGCGAATGCTCCCCCTGCACCATGTATCGACCGTTACGCATTGGCTCAGGTCCTCCGTCCCGTCTATGTTGAGCTCAAGGGTCCACGATCCATCGGACCGACCCTGAACCTCCCGCAACCGCCGACTCTCTTATATCACATCCTGGCTTGTTATGCAACGGAATCTGTCGAGGCTCGGCCCGCGCTTGGGGTTCTACGGCTGGTTTGTCTGGGCGGTGACCGGCGCCGGCTGGGGCACGCCTCGGGTGGCCTTGCCGTGCAGGACGCCTGCGTCGTCGAACCACAAGGGATCGATGCAGATGAACCGGTTCCACGGCGCGGAATCGTCCTTCTGTTGGTGGTAGATCGACCACAGCTTGCCCGCCTGGTCCTTGACGACGCAGCCGTGGCCCGGCCCGAAGGCCTGGTCGGTCCGGCGGACGATGGGGTTGCCGGCGTATTTGGTGAAGGGGCCCGTCGGCGCAGCGGCGGTCGCGTAGCCGATGGCGTAGTCCAACGTGTTGGCCGCCGTGCCCGAGTAGAGCAGGTAATAGGTCCCCTGATGCTTGAGCATCCACGGGCCTTCCGTGACCGCGCCGCGGATCTTCTCCCACGGTTCGGTCGGGTGGAGCAGCTCGATGGGCTCGCCATCCTTCTGGAGCGGGGTCTTCATCGGCTGCACATGGATTCGGAAGCCGGGGAACTGCACGTAGTAGAGGTAGTATCTGCCGTCATCGTCGCAGAACATGTGGGCGTCGATGGCGTTGTCGGACAATCGGGCGCGATCGGCGAACTTCCCATCGGGCCGGTCGGCGACGGCAACCCCGATGTTCTCGCCGACCGTGTAGTAGAGATAGAATCTGCCATCCTTCGGATCGCGGAAGACGTCGGGCGCCCAGACGTTCCTGGGGCCCGGCTCGAACACCCGCGGGCCTTTGGTCCAATGGACCAGGTCCGTCGAGGTGTAGACGTGGTAGCTGACGTTGTCGCCGGGCGGAGAGAGGTAGTATGTGCCTTCGAAGAGGATCACGGTCGGGTCCGCCGGTCCGATCTCGTCGATGATGGGATTGGTGTAAGTCTTATCCGCCGCTGCTGCCAGCGACGCCAGAACGACCAGGTTCAACACGATGTTCAGCATTGCAGCGACCTCCCAAGGTTTCGGAATTGCGTCCATGCTACCCGAGGACGGCAGCGACGCCAAGAAGCAGGCCGAAAACTTGCCTGACGGAAGGTTCGTCTGTAAGATCGGTTTCTTCGCCGACGCGGCGTGCGGCGAGCGAACGTCAACGGACGTGGAGGCCGGCCCATGCGCACGGTTCGATTCGGCATCATCGGTTGCGGGATGATCGGGCGCGAGTTCGCCAGTGCGGCGGCCCGCTGGCTGCACCTGCCTGAGATGACGGCGCGGCCCCAGATCGTGGCCATCTGCAACCGTACCCTTGCGACGCCCAAGGTCGACTGGTTCCGCGACAACATCCCGACCCTCAGGCAGGTCACCAGCGACTACCGCGAGCTTCTGGCCAATCCCGACGTCGAGGCGGTCTACATCGCGCTGCCGCACCACCTGCACGCGGAAACCTATCTGAGGGCTCTCGAAGCCGGCAAGCACCTGATGGGCGAAAAGCCGTTCGGCATCGACCGCCAGGCGAATGAGGCGATCCTCGCAGGGGCCCGCAAGCACCCGGAACTGTGCATCCGGTGTGCCTCGCAGTTCTTCTTCTTCCCGGCGGCCCAGCGGATCGGGCGGATGATCGAATCAGGCGCCTTCGGGAAGATCATCGAGGTCAACGTGGGATTCCTTCATAGCAGTGACCTGAATCCGGACAAGCCGATCAACTGGAAGCGGATGCGGCAGTTCAACGGCGACTATGGCTGTCTGGGCGACCTCGGACCCCACGTCTGCACGCTGCCCTTCCGTGCAGGCTGGGTCCCGCGCAACGTGCGGGCGGTGCTTTCGAACATCATCCCGTCACGTCCGGACGGGCATGGCGGCGCCGTCCCGTGCGAGACTTGGGACAACGCGACGCTCCTGTGCGAGATGGAGACCTCCGACTCCGGCGACCTGTTCCCACTGACGCTACGGGCCCATCGCATCTCGCCGGGCCAGCGAAACAACTGGTACATCGAGATTCTCGGGACGGCGGCTTCCGCCCGCTATAGCCTGAGGCAGGCCAACACGCTGGAGGTGCTGGAGTACCGTGGCGGCGCCGAGCAGCAGTGGCGGCGTATCGAAATGGGACAAGAGACGGCGTTCCGCTCGATCAGCCAGGACCTGGCTCAGTTCGGCATCTCCGACGCGATCCTCCAGATGTGGGCGGCGTACCTCTATGAACTCGACAAGGGCCGGCCCGTCAGCCGGTTCGCCGGGTGCACCCGGCCGGAGGAAACCACCCTGTGGCACAAGCTGTTCACCGCCGCCCTCGAATCTCACGCCAGCGGCAGGACGGTTCCTGTGCCACGCTGACCCGCGCACTATCGCACAAGGAAGGGGCGATCTTGAACACCGTTGCCCAGACTTGGGAAGTACCGGACGTCGGTCCGGTGGCGGTGGCGGTTTCGGACCGGGCTCGCCACGCGCGGATCACGATCAAACGGGACGGTACGGTCACGTTGACTCTGCCCAAGCGGATGCCGCTGGAGCAGGCCAGGCAGCTTCTCCAGAAGAGCAAGCGCTGGATTCAGAAACATCTGCGGCAGGTTCACGCCGAACAGCTTGACCCTCGGCTCGACCGCGTCCAGGCACGCCGACAGCTCCTTGAGCGTCTCGAACATTTGGCCAGACAGCACGGCTTCACATACAACAGAGTCTTCATCAAGAACCAGAAGACCCTGTGGGGCAGTTGCTCGTCCCACAACAACATCAACCTGAACGTGCATCTCGTGCGCCTGCCCGAGGAGCTGCGGGACTACGTTCTCGTCCACGAGCTGGTCCACACCCGGCACAAGAACCACAGTCGGCAGTTTTGGGCGACGCTCAACGCGATTGTAGGCGACGGCCGGAAGCTCCAGCGTCAATTGCGCCGCTATCAGCCCAGACCATAGACGAAGGCGGAGTCTGGATTCGGGATCGCTTTCACATATCGGTTTGACGCGTCCCTAAAACTCCCCTTCCACGTAGTCGTCGAAATGGTACATCTCCGCGTTCTCGAGGAATGTCTCGGGCCTGGCCACGAAGTCACAGAGGCGTTGGACCAGGACCAGGTGTTTGTTCTCCTCCTCGGCCAGTTGTTTGAGGATGGTCTTGTGGTTCTGGTCTTTGGCCTCACCGGCCTTCTGGAAGTAGAAATCGCGGCTCTGCTTCTCGATCTCGCATGCTTTGCGATACAGATTCACCTCGCTGATGTCGACGTCGAAGTGTTTGGCGCCGTCTCGCATCTTGGCGAAGGTCCTCTCGGCGTGTTTCAGGACGTCCGTCGCAGCCGGCTTTCCGGCGGCCTGGTGTTGCATGGCCTTGACCGTCTCGTAGTGTTTGACCTCCTCGCCGGCCAGCATGTTGAGGATGTTCTTCAGTCCCGTGTTGTCGGTCCTGTCTGCCAGCTCCCGGTAGAAATGTTCGGCGTACTTCTCCTTCTCCATCGCGAACTTAAATATGTCCATCGATTCTCCTTTCCACGATCGGCCCCAACGCCTGCACTCGGCGAGATCGCTGTGAAACCGGTTGCCCTGCGGTCCGGTTCATGGCACGAATAGTCCTACTGCCGGACGGGCCATTTGTTCTGAGAAACTGGAATGTTTCAATCGCGCGCTTGACTTGTGCCAATCTTGAACAACAATGGCAGGGACACCGAATGCGATTCACGTGGCTTCGTCGGCATGGATGGCGCGCTGTGGTCCCGCCGACGGGGTGGAGGAATGCTCGGAACGGCGCGGTCAAGGAGGTATGCAATGGGAACCAGAGGTATCGAAATCGTCGGAATGGACGTCAAGGAGTTGCTCGAGCTGCTGAATCGGGCTTACTGCGACGAATGGTTGGCCTATTACCAGTACTGGCTGGGAGCCAAGGTTGTCAAAGGGCCGATGAAGGACGCCGTGATTGTGGAGCTCGAACAGCATGCGACGGAGGAGCTGAACCACGCGTTGATGCTCACCACCCGGATCATCCAGTTGGGCGGGACCCCGATTACCACGCCCCAGGCCTGGTACAAGTGGACCAATTGCGGCTACGACGCCCCGGACGACCCCTACGTCCAGACGATCCTGGCGCAGAATATCAAGGGCGAGCAATGCGCCATCAGCACGTACCAGAAGCTCATGCAGAAGACCCAGATGGCCGATCCGGTCACGTACAATATCGCCTTGCAGATTATCGAGCAGGAAGTCGAACATGAGGAGGATCTCCAGGCGCTGCAGGAGGACCTTGAGCTGATGCTCAAGAGGTCATAATCTCTGGAAAACGGTACGATCTTCGGCATGCCCGATCGCTTCAAAGCGAGTTTTTCTCTCATGTTTTTGACACGTGGCAGCCGATTTTCAAAAAATGCGGCAGAATTCGGCTTGACAGTAGCCGATGAGCCGCATATACTGTAATTGCTTCTTTAATGGGTGGGTAAGACGTCCAAGATGGACCTCCGTTGGCAGAAGGAACCCGGGGGAGTCTACAGAAGCAGAGCGGTCGTCCATGGGCAGGCCTTCGGGGTATGCCGGCAGTATGCGGTCGCACAAAGGATGGATTTGCGTGAGATTCTTGAACACTCGTTTCTGGCGGGTCGTACATGAATCTTGTACGCGTTAGACATGGGAGTCCTGGAATCGGGCTCCAAAAATACAGTTGAGCATCTTAAAGCCCCTGCGTAGTCTCGCTTCCTCTCCCTCCGCACCGCAGGGGCTTTCCTTTTTGATCCTCATTGAATCCCCGCGGTAGCTGCGGTGTTTGTTGATGCCGCGTACGAAAAGCCCGTTTGACGTTTCGGGCGCGGCGCGTCAGACGACCCACGGTGCGGCGTCGGTGTCAGGATCAGCCACCAGTCATTCCCCGGTTCTCTCTCTCGATGACAGGCACGGCGTCGGGCGCGTTCACGCTCCTTGGCCCAGGCGGAACATCCGCCGGATTGAGACAAGCTCGCCCGGTGTGCCCACGCAGGTTTTGCGGAAACGAGCGCGAGGCTACAGGCCCCAATTAGGACCGAGGAACTGCGCTTGAGGAGCCTGAAGGGCTGACGGGGATCGCCCGCTGGCGAGGCCTCCTGGATTGGGGCTGCTACTCTTTGTCGGCACGCCTGCGAAGGAAGATACGGACCTTGGGAGGATTGCGTCCGATGAATTCAGCAGGACGGCCGAGAAGAACCGCTGATTCAACTTGTTATTGAACATGCACTTGCGTAGTAGGGGTGCATGTGTCGTTAAAAATGTGACATCAGGCACAACAAGTTGCTTGACTATTGACGCGATTCCATGGATAATGCCGTGTGTTGTCTGCCTGTGGGGACAATATGGTTGTCATGCCTGGATGACGTGATGGTGACAAGGGAAGATAGTTGAGGTGTACGTTCATGGCCAACAGGAGCTGCATCATAAGGCTGTCTCGGTACAAGAACGCGCTGAATCGGCTGAAAGCGCTGAATTTCGTGCGTGTGTTCTCCGATAACCTTGCGGATGCGGCCGGGGTGACCGCGGCACAAGTCCGGAAGGATTTCTCGCTTTTTGGCATTACCGGGAACCGGCGAGGCGGGTATAAGGTGGACGAGTTGAGCGACCAGCTCAACAGAATCCTCGGCAAGGACCAGCTTCAGGAGGTCGTTGTCATCGGGATGGGCAATATCGGCAAGGCCCTTTTTCACTATGGGGGACTCGAAAAGAGCGGCATCCGGATCGCGGCAGGATTCGACATCGATCCGGTCAAGTTCGACAGACAGTCGCCCCAGCCTGTGCTGCCTCTGGAGGATCTGGTCAGTTTCGTAAAGGAGCGTGGCGTTACTCTGGGGGTCATTGCGGTGCCCGATTATGCGGCCCAGCAGGTGCTGGAGTTGATGCTGTCGGCCGGGGTCAGGGGGGTGCTGAATTTCGCGCCAATCTGCTTGAAGGCGCCGGAAGGCTGTATCGTCAACAATATCAACCTCGAAAGCGAACTTGAAAACCTGATTTACTTCATCAACGCCTCGGAAAAATGACCAATAGCCAGATACTGCCGGCCGTATCCATCAAGACGAGGATCCTCTTCTCGTTCTTGGTGGTTATTCTCACGCTTTCGGTCTCGATCGCGTTGCTGGGGTACTACGTCACCAAGCGGGACATCTTCGAGCGGGCTGAGCGGCAGGTTCTCAGTGACTTGAAGGTGGCTCACATGGTCTACACGGCCGAAATCGAGCGCATCGGCCAGGGGCTGCGTCTGGTGCCGCCGGATGGGGACATCGATGAACTGCGGCGCAGGCTCGACCTGCATTACCTGCAGTACGTTCCCGCGTCGGGGTTCGCAAACCTGCACAGCAGCCTGGCGCGAGCCGCCGTAGCGGGAGGACGCGCCTTGGGCGGGACGAGACTGGTATCGTCCGAGGAGCTGGAATCCATGCCCGGCGACCTTGCGGCCAAGCGTCCCATCCCGGTCAAGGCCACCCCGATGGCCGGGCCGACCGACCGGGAAGTCCTCAATCGCGCCATGGCCAAAGAGTATGCCGTTCCGAAGGTGAACGATGCGGGCGCCGTGGAAGGGGTCTTCTATGGCGGACGCCTCATCAATCGTGACTACACCTTCGTCGACCGCATTCGAGACGCGGTGTACGGCAGGGAGCTGTACCGCGGCAAGCCCGTCGGCACGGTGACCATCTTCCAGGATGACGTCAGAATCTCCACCAACGTGCTCGACGAGAACGGCCAGCGAGCCATCGGGACCCGGGTCTCCGAGCAGGTCTACAAGAAAGTGGTCGAGGAAGGTCAAGTCTGGCACGACCGGGCATTTGTGGTCACGGATTGGTACAAGACGGCCTACGAACCGATCCGGAACATCGAGGGGTCGGTCATCGGGATCCTGTACGTGGGCACGCTTGAAGCGCCGTTCAACGACATGGCCCGGCAGATTCTCCTGATCTTCCTGGCGGCGGTGGGCGCGGTGACGCTCATCGGAGTGCTGTTGTCGTTCGTTCTGGCCGGCGCGATCTCGAAGCCGTTGACGCAGGTGGTCTATGCCAGCGAGTGTCTGGCCTCGGGCGACTGGGGCTGCCAGGTGAACACGAAGACGTCCATCAAGGACATCAACAGCATGGCCGAGGCGTTCAACGCGATGGCGATCGGTCTGAAGGAACGCCAGGAGAGCCTGCGGGTCTCCAACGAGAAGCTGGCGGCCATGAACAAGAGCTACGTGGACCTGATCGGGTTCGTCGCCCACGAGCTGAAGGGCATCCTGGCCTCCGCGGTGATGAACGCCTACGCCGTGCGAGACGGGTATCTCGGCATGGTCAACTTCAAGCAGCGCAAAGCTCTCGACTCGGTGACGCGAAACCTGGACTATCTCGACGCAACCGTCAAGAAGTTCCTGAACCTCGGGCGGGTCGAACGGGGCGAGCTCGACGTGCACAAGACCAAGCTGAGTCTGAAGAAGGATGTCTTCGACGTCTCGATCAATTCGCTGGCGGCGATTTCGATGCGCAAGAAGCTGAACATCTCGAACGAGATCGACCCGGCGCTGGACGTTCAGGCCGATCCCGATCTGATGCAGATCGTCGCCAACAACCTCGTGAGCAACGCGATCAAGTACAGCCCGGACGCCGGACAGATCAGTGTTACCGCTCGACCGGTCAACGGCAAGGTCGAGATCGACGTGTATAACGACTCGACGCCGATCAGCGACGAGCAAAGGGCCCGTCTGTTTCAGAAGTTCTCCCGTCTGGACAGTCCCGAAACGAAGAAAGTCAAAGGCACCGGACTGGGCCTGTACATCACCAAGCAGATCATCGAGCGCCACGGTGGCAGTATCCGGGTCGAACCCCGAGAACACGGCAATTCGTTCGTATTCCAGATAGAAAGGAACTGACACAATGCCGACTCCATTGGACCTCATCAAGAAGAAAAGGGCCGAGGCGGTCAGCCGGATCATCGGCAAAGGCTATCTCTCGACCAAGCGCGTGTACGTCGGGATGGCTACCTGCGAGATCGCGGCCGGATCCAAGGACGTCATGGAGGTCTTTCAGAAAGCGATCAGCCGAGGTCTGACCGACATCTACCTCAGCCAGAAGGGCTGTGCCGGGCGATGCAACCTCGAACCGACCGTCGAGGTGATCGAAGCGGGCAAGACGCCCGTCAAGTACGGCAAGGTGGACAAGGACCGGGCGATGCAGATCATCGAGCGACACCTCAAGAACGGCCAGGTCATTCAAGAGTGGGTCATTGACTAAGCAGAAAGGGAACTGGCGGTGGCTACAACCTACAGAATCATCGTTTGTGACGGCACCACGTGCATCAACCGCGGGTCTCGCAATCTTACCGCGCGGTTGCGTGAGCAACTGGACAAGCACGGCCTGATGGACCGCACGACCATCAGCCTGTCCGGCTGCCTCGGCATGTGCGACAAGGGCCCGATCCTGGTGGTCAATCCGGGCTATACCATATACGGGAGTGTAACCGAAGCCGATATTCCCGAGATCGTCGAAGAGCATCTGGTGCACAATCGGCCCGTCGCGCGGCTGGCGATCCAGGAAGACCATCTGTATAACCGCTTCTTTCGCGTGTTCGGAGACGCCAAGTTCTTCGGCAAGCAGATGCGCATCGCACTGCGCAACTGCGGCATCATCGATCCCGAGAACATCGACAACTACCTGTCGCTTCGCGGCTACGAGGCGCTGGCCAAAGCCCTGACGGATATGGCCCCGGAGTCGGTGGTAGCCGAGGTGGAGGCCTCCGGTCTTCGCGGGCGTGGGGGCGCGGGTTTCCCGACCGGGATGAAGTGGAAGTTCACCGCCGCGCAGAAAGCGACGCCTAAATACGTGATCTGCAATGCCGATGAAGGCGACCCCGGCGCGTTCATGGACCGCAGCGCGATCGAAGGCGATCCTCACACGGTTGTCGAAGGCATGGCCATCGGCGGTTACGCCATCGGGGCCAGCAAGGGGATCGTCTATATCCGGGCGGAATACCCGCTGGCGATCAAGCGGATCACGAAGGCCATCGAAGACGCACGAGCCCACGGGCTGCTCGGTGAGAACATCCTGGGCTCGAACTTCTCATTTGATATTGAAATCCGGCTTGGCGCGGGCGCCTTCGTCTGCGGTGAGGAAACCGCGCTGATCCACTCGATCGAAGGGGCTCGCGGCATGCCGCGCCCGCGCCCGCCGTATCCGTCGGTCCAGGGCCTGTTCGGCCAGCCCACGCTGATCAACAACGTGGAGACCTGGGCCAATATCCCCGTCATCATTCTCGACGGCGCCAAGTGGTTCAAGACGGTCGGGACCGAGACCAGCAAGGGGACGAAGGTCTTCGCGCTGGCGGGCAAGGTCGTCAACACGGGCCTGATCGAGGTCCCCATGGGAACCTCGCTGCGTGAGATCATCTACGACGTCGGAGGGGGCATCCCGGGCGGAAAGAAGTTCAAAGCGGTGCAGACCGGCGGTCCTTCCGGCGGCTGCCTGCCCGAGCAGTACCTCGACACACCCATCGACTACGAATCGCTGGCCAAGGCCGGCTCGATCATGGGCTCCGGCGGCATGATCGTCATCGACGAGGACTCCTGCATGGTCGACATCGCCAAGTTCTTCCTGGAGTTCACGCAGAACGAGTCGTGCGGCAAGTGCACGCCCTGCCGCGAAGGCACCAAGCGGATGCTCGAAATCCTCACGCGGATCACCGAGGGCAAAGGCCAGGCCGGCGACGTCGAGAAGCTCGAACGGCTCGGCAACATGATCAAGAAGGCCTCGCTCTGCGGCCTGGGCCAGTCGGCGCCCAACCCGGTGCTGAGCACGATCAAGAATTTCCGCGAGGAATACGAAGAGCATATCCACCAGGGCAAGTGTCGGGCCCGGGTCTGCACGAATCTGGTGACTTACCAAATCACCGAGAAGTGCGTCGGCTGCGGTGCCTGTCGCAAGGTCTGCCCGGTGGTAGCCATTTCCGGAACCGCGAAAAAGCAGCACGTCATCGATCAAGACAAGTGCGTCAAGTGCGGCATGTGCTTCAACACCTGCAAGTTCGACGCCATTGTGAAGGTTTGAGGATTCCACATGGACAACACCAAGATCAGCATCACCATAAACAATCAGGAATACAAGGTCGATCCGGGCCAGACGATCATGCAGGCGGCGGACAAGTGTGGCTATCGTATTCCCCGGCTGTGCTATCACCCCAAACTCTCGATCGAAGGAGCGTGCCGGGTGTGCATCGTTCAGGTCGAGGGCATCAAGAACTATGTGGCGTCGTGCGCGTACCCCGTGGCGAACGGCATGAAGATCGTCACCAACAGCAAGGAGCTGCGTCAGGCCCGGCGCGACATCGTCGAACTGCTGCTGGACAATCACCCGCTGGACTGCCACACCTGCGATCGGGACGGCAACTGCGAGTTGCAGCGTCTGGCCTACTCCATGGGCCTTCGTCAGCGGCATTTTGAGGGCGAGCGCAAGCACTACGAGAAGGATTTGTCCTCGACGAGCGTGATTCGCGATCCGGACAAGTGCATTCTTTGTGGGCGCTGCGTTCGGATGTGCTCCGAGATTCAGGGCGTCCATTGCCTGACGCAGGCGCATCGCGGGTTCAACACGGTGGTCATGCCGGCCTACAACCAGCCGTTCGCCGAGAGCGTATGCACGGCGTGCGGCCAGTGCATCAACGTCTGTCCTACGGCGTCCTTTATCGAGAAGAACTACACGCAGGAGCTGTTCGAGAAGCTCAATGACCCCAACCTGATCACGGTCGCCCAGGTGGCCCCGTCCGTGCGCGCCGCCATCGGCGAGGCCTTCGGCCTGCCGCCGGGACGCAACATGGAAGGCCAGATCGCCGCGACGCTGCGGCACATAGGCTTCAACTACGTCTTCGACACCCAGTTCTCCGCCGACCTGACCATTATGGAGGAGGCCAGCGAGTTCCTCGAACGCGTTCAGTCCAAGGGCCCCTTGCCCCTGATCACGTCCTGCTCCAGCGCGTGGATGAAGTACATGGAGCAGTTCTACCCGGACCTGATCGAGAACATCTCGACGGCCAAGTCGCCGATGTCAATGGCCTCGGCGATGATCAAGACGTACTTTGCCGAGAAGATCAAAGCCGATCCGAGGAAGATCCTCAGCGTGGCGTTCATGTGCTGTACCGCCAAGAAATACGAGGCGGCCCGACCCGAGCTGGACGTTCGCGGAATGCGGGCGACGGACATCGTGATTACGACGCGCGAGCTGGCCTGGATGGCCAAGTCGGCGGGAATTGACTTCGTCAACATCAAGCCGGAGAAGTTCGACGAGCCGCTGGGATTGTCCTCCGGCGCCGGCGCCATCTTCGGCGTCACCGGCGGCGTGATGGAAGCGGCGATTCGGACCGCCTACGAACTCTATACCGGGGAAACACTGATTGACATCGAGTTGGCGGATATTCGCGGCTTCAAGGGGGTCAAAGAAGCCAAGGTGATGCTGGACGGCCAGGAGTTGCGTCTGGCGGTGGCCCACGGTCTGGGCAACGCGCATCAGGTGCTCGAGATGGTCCGGAAGGACCGGAATCGCTTCCACTTCGTCGAGGTGATGGGTTGTCCCGGCGGGTGCATCGGCGGTGGCGGCCAGCCCTATCCGCTGGTCAATTCGATCCCGCTGGACGAGGAGAGTCTCAAACTGCGCGCCCAGGCGCTCTACGGCCTCGACCGGGAGAAGACGATTCGCCGCAGTCACGAGAACCCGGACGTGCAGAGGCTGTACAAGGAGTTTCTCGGGCGGCCGCTCAGCGAGAAATCGCACGAGCTGCTCCACACCCATTACAAGGCGCACCTGCCCAAGGGCATCGTGTCGCCGAATCTGAAAGTTGTCTGACAGGGGTGGTGTTGTGACGACCGTGGCATGCAACCACTGTGAGCATACGACGGCCCGCGTGGCCGACTGGATCAAGAACCGGGTCAAGCCGGAGCAGATCGAGAAGTACCTCGACCATGGGCGCTGCTTCATCGACCCGGCGGCCATCGAGCAGGCGCTGAAAGTCAACGCCAAGCCCGATCCGCGGCGGGTCAGGGACATCCTTCAGAAGTCGCTGGCCATTGAGACGCTGACGCCGGAGGAAACCGCCCGCCTGATCCACGTGGACGATCCGGAACTGCTGGCCGAGATGCGCCAGACGGCCCAGGCCGTCAAGGTAAAAGTCTACGACAATCGCATCGTGACATTCGCCCCCCTGTACCTGGGCAACCTGTGCGTCAACAACTGCACGTATTGCGGGTTCCGCAGCAGCAACCATTCGGAACGACGCCGCGTTCTGAGCCTGGACGAGGTGCGACGGGAGATCGAGGTTCTGGCCGGACAGATCGGCCACAAGCGGCTGATCGTCGTCTACGGCGAGCATCCGGCCACCGACGTCCACTACATCGCCTCGA
>CAZOFX010000076.1:0-27426 GCA_964579055.1 uncultured Pirellulales bacterium | reverse complement strand
TGACCTTGATGATCCTGGCGGTTTCGTCGGAACTCTTCTGGATGTCGTTGATCGCCTTACTCATCCGTGACATGGCCTCGGCGCCGGTGTGGGCGGACTTGCGCGCCTCCGTCGCCAGGGTGTTGGCCTGCTGGGCGTTGTCGGCGCTCTGTCTGGTCATGGACGACATCTGCTCCAGGCTCGATGAGGTTTCCTCCAGACCCGCGGCCTGCTCGGTGGCGCCTTCGGCCAGCGACTGGGAGGCCGCCGAAACCTGCCGCGACGCGGCTGCCACCTGCTCGGAACCTGCCGTCAGACCGGCGATGATCTGGTGAATCGGTCGGGTGATGGCACGGGCGACCACCAGCCCCAGGGTTGCCGCCAGCGCGACGCCGACCACTGCCGCAACCAGCGACAACGTCGTGAGGAAGATCGATTGGGCACGCGCCTCGCGGACCTGCTCGACCGCGAGCTTCTGGTTGATCTGAACCACGTTGTCGAGCTGGTCGAAGGCCTGCACCTGGAGTTGACGCGTGCGCCCCATCGTCAGCTCGGCAATGCGGTTTTGCAGCTCTTGTGCCCGGGCGACCTCGTGCGTCAGTTCTTCGAAGCGGGCAAAGACCTCATGCGATGCCGGCCGCATCATGTCTCGGAACAACTGCTCGCATTCCTCCTTCTTTCCGGCCTGCATCTGCTCGCGAATCTTGCCAGCGGTTTCATGGAAGCATCTGTGGTGTCGCTGCACCGCGCTGACTGCGCTCTGGAGACGCGGATTCCGCGTGGAGGATTGCGCCAGCCACCGGCCGAAATTGCAGGCGGCCGGATCGGCTCCCCCGTCGAATGCTTCGCCCCAGAGAACCAAGTTGGCCACTTGGAACTCCAAGGCATAGTGGTCGGCGCGGGACTGCTGAAGCTCCGTCAGCAGCGCGGTGGGATGGAGGATGTCGATGTCGTCAAACTCGCGGGCGAGCGTGAGAATCTCGTCGTTGGCGCCGACCCATTCCGGCAGGATTCTGAGAAACTCGTTCCACGCCTGCATCTCTTCGGGCGTATGCGACAGGGTCTCATAGAACGTGCGCGCCTCTCCGTATCGCTTTCGCGCCTCGGCCACCTGATCGTACAGCGTCCGACGAGCCTCCAGGGTGTTGTCGGGGTTCAGCAGGGTGCGTATGCTGCCGACGAGGTTTTCCAATTCCACCTGCATCTTCAGGACTGCTTCAATGCTGGGCAGGCGGACCGAGCCGACCTCGTGGATGGACGCCCGGCTCCGGGCGGCCCCGTAATACGCCACCACCCCAAGGATCAGGGTAGTCGCGGCCACACTCATGAACGTCAGAATCAGTTTCGTGCCCAATCGCATCCTCTTGAACATTTTCGGTCCTCCGCAAAACGTAGGTTCGTCCCCCATCGGTTCAGATGCTCGATTCCTCCTCTGTCGCGAAGACTGTCGGCCCGCAGCGGAGAAAGACCGCCCGGCGACCGGACCTGCGCCGATTCTCGCGCTCCGCCTGGCCTTCCCACGGGTTCTTACTCGACGTCTCCGAGCCGATCCCCGGTCAGCACCTTGTCGATGTCGAGCAGGATCTTGACGCTGTCGCCGACCTTGCCCATGCCGAGAATGAAGTCCATATTGACGGACGCCCCGAAACGGGGAGGCTCCTCGATGCTGCCGGCGCCGATGTCCAGGACCTCCTGGACACGATCGACGAGGATTCCCATGCTGTACGTGGGATCGTCCCGACCGACCTCCACGACGATGATGCAGCTCTGCTCGGTCAGCTCGGCGGTCTCCATGCCGAACTTGGCGCGGAGGTCGATGACCGGGATGACCTGACCTCGCAGGTTGATGACGCCCTTGACGTAATGCGGCGTCTGCGGGACGGCGGTCACGCCGATGTAGCCGATGATCTCCCGGACCTTGAGAATCTCCAGTCCGAACTCCTCGTTCGCCAGGGCGAAAGTCAGGTACTTGCCCACCCGGTCCATCCGCGTGGCATCGCTTGTCAGGGTGCGCTCTGTCGCTTCTGTCATGGTTCACTCTCCAACATCGGTGTCGATCGGTGCGCGCGGCGCACCGACCGAAACGATCTCGCAATCGGCCGCCCCGGACGCCGAGACATTAACGCCGAGACGGCACCCGTGCGGCTTTGCCTTCTGCTCCGCTAGCGCGGGCGTGTGTGCCTGCGATGTCGCTCTTGTTGTTGTCCGTATTGGGATTCCCTTCGCTTCCTGTGCTCGCCTCCACAACCTTGTATTGGTATCGTCTGCTCTCCCCTGAGGACCTGCGTGTGCCGTCCCACAGTTCCTCTGCATCGGGATGTATCTGTCCGGTCCCGGGTGACACCGCCTCCGGTATCGGCGTTCCGCCCGCCGGACTTGAATACAAAGTGGGTACAAAAAAGATGGAAGTGCGTCCGCCTCCGGGCCGCGCGGAGGGTCAGCGAGGGACACGCCAGACCAGGCCGGCGCCGACAAACCAGTCGTCGGCCGCATCGGACAGTCCGACCCCGCCGCCGACGTCGATCTGGATGTTCTCGGCGATCAGGCAGGTCAGGCCCGTGTCGAGGGAGTGAGCCGGTTTGCCGGCGCCGGTCGGCCTGGCGCCGAAGAACTCGACAAATGTCCCGAACTGGTCCGACAGGGCGATGCCGAGAACGGCCGAGTAGGCGACCGAGGCCGTGGTGTCACGGTCTCCGGCCGCATCCTCTTCGGTCGTCCAGAGCCCGGCCGCGTTGTACCCGAGGCTCAGCGTCTCGCTCAGGGTATGAGAACAGGCCAGGCGGATGGAGGGGGCGAATCGCTCGCTGGAAAAAGGCGCGTCGCCCGCCGGTATGCTCGTGCCGGCCAGCACCGCTGTCTGGGGTCGCCGGCCGGCCTCCGTCCACAGCTTCCACTTCAGACTGACTCCGAGGTCGCCGGCGCCGTTTTCGCTGCCGACGTTATCGGCCTTCTCCCACACGTGGCCGTCGAAACCGAAACGCAACTCGAGATCATCCACGACCCCGACTCGAACGAGCATCTCGGGAAAGGCGTTCGAGGTCACGTCGCCGCCGTCGTCGCATTCGCTGTGGGTCCAGCCGAATTCGAACTGGACGTAGCCGGCGCCGACCGTCTCGCTCGATTCGGTCTGGTCGGGGCGGTCGCTGACCAACGCGGGAACTTGGGCCTCGACGCGCCCGAAGCCGGTCAAGGACAGAGCCGGGAGAAGGAATCGGGCGACGGTGCTCAGGTGTTTGTGCGTCGGTGTCATGGCAACTCCTGGTTCGAGCGAAACATTCTCATATGTCGTTTTGCCTACCCCGGCGGAAACAGATACCACAGTCCGTAAACTAACGCCATCCCTTTTTCGCTTGCGGGGAGTTCATGTGCTCGGACAATGACCCGTTCACGACCGCCGTTGCCCGAATCGGAGGGCTGCATGGAATCATTGATACAGTTGGCCAACGTTGGGCCGGTCCTCGCCGCCCGGCTGAAGTCTGCCCGGGCTGCCACGCCGCAGCGACCTAAACACGCATCGGGCCACCCTTGACGGAATTGCTCCATCCTCGGAAGAAAAAGCTTGTACCTCCGCTGGTCTCCGTTGTAGCATGTCACACGAGTTGGAAACGTGACGGAGTGTGGAGATCGGTAGCGCGTTGCGAGACGCGGTTTCGAGCGAGTTTCTCACCCCGGCCCATCGGCTCGCGTCCGGCGGCGTATGGTATGCTCGGGCGGATCGATTTGGGCAGGTCTCCCGTATTCGTTCCTGGGCATAGCCAGTGTCCGCGGGGATTGGACCTCGAGGCTGTTCCCGACCTGGGGATGCCACCTTTGTCGGGTATCCGGTTATTTCTGGCGTCAAGGAGAGGAGTACGAGCAATGAAAAAGACAGTGTTGGTTCTGGCAGGGCTTGGTGTGATTCTCTGTGCTTCGGGGTGCGCGACAATCATTTCCGGAAAGAACCAGGACATCCACATTACCTCCGATCCACCCGGCGTACAGGTGAAAGCGGAGACCGGTGTCACGATCACGGCGCCGGGAGACTTGACGCTCGCCCGAAACAAGAATCACACGCTGGTTGCCCAGTACGGGGATGCTCCGCCGCAGCAGAGAGAACTGCAGTCCAACCTGAACGGCTGGGTGTTTGGCAACATTCTCGTGGGCGGCCTCTTTGGGATCGTCATCGACTTCGCATCCGGCGCCTATGGGACGCTGACGCCGGGCGCCGTTCATTTTGACCTCACCGAGGCGGGGCAGGCGGTGTTGCAGCGTAAGATGGACTACCTCCAGTCGCATCCCGAGGCAAGCGAGAAGATCCGCTTCGCGATCCTCAACGGCCGTCCGCTCAACGGGATGTCGAGAGAGGTGCTGGTCGTTGCGCTCGGCGAGCCGGATCAGACTGTTACCCAAGGCAAGTATGAGAAGTACGTTTACGAGAGCCACAACCCCAGGTATTACTATGTGAGACACGACAGGATCGAGCGGATCGCACAGTAGGCGGCATGCCTGGGCAGGGAGCCCCCTGCAACACGCGCGAGCGCTGAAGCTCTCAGCAGATGCGCCGGAGAGACCCGCATGGACGTCTCTCCTGCGCATCGTCTTTTGATGGGGGACTTGTGACTGAGACGAGGCCGGTCTGACATAATGCAGGTTGGGTGTCCCGCTCGATGCGTGTAGAATTGGCGCAATGAATCGGAATGTGGAGATCAAGGCGCGGGTGGCGTCCCGGCGCGCCGGGATCGAGCGGCGGGCGCGGGATCTGGCCGATGAAGGGCCCGTGACGCTGGTGCAGGAGGACACGTTCTTCGTCTGTCCGCGAGGCCGGCTCAAGCTCCGCAGGCTCGGCGCGGCGGAAGGGGAGCTGATCTACTACGAGCGGCCCGACTCGGCCGAGCCAAAGGAGAGCCGGTACGCCGTCTGTCGCACGCCGGACCCCGAAGGGCTGGCCGCTTTGCCATTGACGATTGATGATGGATTATTGGAGGCGGAAGACAGATGGTTTGAATCATCCATCATCAATAATCAATCATCAATCATCAATGGCCGGCGCATCTCTGGCGACCAGCTCGTGCACGAAGCCTACATCGACCTGCTCGAAGCCCTGTAAAACGGGTGGATTCCCGTCGATGCCGCCGCCCCCAGAATACGTATTTCTACGGATTGACGAACCCCAAACGGGAAGCGAAAGTGGGCACGGGATGACGCAGGGACGGATGGAGCCGCAGGGTGGATGGAATCCAGCATTTTTGTCTCCAGCATTGGAATCCGGGAGGTGTGCCATGGCAGAGCAACAGAACACGAATCGCCGTGAGTTACTGAGATTGTCAGGGATGGGCGCGCTGGGGGGCCTCGCACTGAGCGCTCTGACGCCGCGGAAGGCTTTGGCCCAGGGAGACGAGTTCAACATCTCCTTTGCGTCGTGGATTCACGGCCACAGCATGGCGATCGAGTATCCGGACCGTCTGGTCAGCGCCGTACCGGTCGGCTATGCCTTCCAGGTGGAAGGCAAACCCGGCACGACGAACTGGTTTCACTTTGCCATCCCGACGCCGGTGATCATTGACGATGTGCGACTTCAGATCGACTCGGTCATGCTGCGATTCACCACGGGCTCCGTCGATGCTTTCGTCCGGGACGTGCACATCTACGACGGGGAGAACCGCATCGCCGTGCACGACGGCGTTTATCTGGCAGAAGACAATGGCTTCGTCCGCTTTATAGTCCCTGAAGCACCCTCTATCCGGTGGGGACTTGGCATATCGCTGGGGGTCGGCTTTGGCGTGGAGATGATGGCTCACACGATGTCCTTCATCTCGGCCGGCGGCGAC
This sequence comes from uncultured Pirellulales bacterium, assembly GCA_964579055.1. Taxonomy (GTDB): domain Bacteria; phylum Planctomycetota; class Phycisphaerae; order Sedimentisphaerales; family Anaerobacaceae; genus Anaerobaca. The sequence continues at coordinate 21,640 of CAZOFX010000076.1, read as the reverse complement.
TTCGTGATCCGGCCGCCGGAGGACGCTGCCTGAGAACAATCCCGTGCGTTGGGGCGTTGGTACGGGCGAATAATTATCCGCCCCTACCGCACGGTGGGAAAGGCGGCGATGCGCAGCGTCGAACAGCCGTAGGGGACCAGCGTGATGTCCTCGACGGGCCAGTCGTCCTGTTTGCCCTGCGGGCTCCACGGGATGGGACCGGCCATGCCGCTGTAGAGCTGCCAGTGGGGCAGGCGCACGCCCGTGGCCTTGATCGCGATCGGCGCGTTGCGCAGGTTCCACGGCTCCAGCGTCGCGGCGTCGCTCGCTGCCACCGCGTACGCCGCATCCAGGTCCTTCAGGCTTGCCTCCAGCAGCGCGTAGTTCCAGGGACTGGCCGGCTGGACCTCGCGGTACTGCTCGTGCGCCGTCCATGTCTCTTCAATCCGCAGAGCATAGATCAGTGGGCCTCGCTCGATGCTGACGCTGTTCTCGTGCCATCGCTGCGTCCGCATCGTCATCGGCAGCGTCAGTTCGACGACGTCGCCATCGCTCCAGCGCCGGTCCACTTTGGCGATCCGTCCGGCTTCGAGCTTGCCTTCGAGGGGCTTGTTGTTGACCGCGAGCCTCGCATCGCGGCACCATGCCGGAATCCGCAGGTGCAGCGCGAATGTCACTGGATCGCTCGTGGCAACGGTGAAGCGCACCGATTCGCTGAACGGATAACACGTCTCTTCCGTGATCGTCACGGTCTGACCCTGCGCCACCTTGGCGGTGACCTTCGTGGGGCCATAGACCAGCGCCGCCAGGCCGTTGTCGGTCGAGGCCATCCACAGGTGCCCGACGAACTTGGGCCAGCCCTGGTGGAGGTTGCACGTGCAGCAGGGGTAGCCGGTGAGCAGGCCGAAGACGACGCCGTCGGTGGTGTGGTCGAAGAAGTTGTGCCTGTGCACCGCGCACGTCACCTGATTGGCCTGCTGGAAGTACTGGCGGGCCATGTAGTCGTCCGTCGCCTGCGTCGGCAGCGTGTTGTACGCGAGCAACTCCAGGTGATCGGCGAAGGCGACGTCGCCGGTGATCTCAATCATCTTCTCCAGCGAGAACATCATCTCGACGCACGTGCAGAACTCGCTGCCCTGCGTGAGAACGCGCCCGTGCATGCCCTCGTCGGCGCCGTAGAGCCCGTGGGGCTGGCCGTGATATTTGCGGATATCGGCGAACGCCTTCTTCACCGCGCGCAGGTGTTTCTCCTCGGGATGGAGCTGGTAGTAGACGATCGGTTCCTTGATCCCCTGGGCCAGGTTGACGCAGTGGAAGGCGCTGGCGCCGTTGGCGCCTTGCTCGTAACGGTGCAGCGCGACGTCGCCGCGTTCCAGGAAGATCTCCGTATAGGGGTGCGTCTGCTCGCCGATCAGCTCGGCCAGCTCCAGCAGGAAGTCATCGCCGGTGATGTTATAGAGCCAGAGGACTACGAGCAGGTTGTCGCCGCCCCGGCGGTTGCCCCAGAACGACCAATGGCCCAGCGGCGTTTTGGGCAGCTCGCGAAGCTGGTAGCGGAAGTATTTGGTCATCACGTCGATCACGCGCGCGTCGCCGGTCGCCATGTAGTATTGCTGGAGAACCTTGAGCATGACCATCTTGGGCCACCAGTCGCGGCGCGGGCTCTTCTGGATGCCCGGCTCCGGCGTCGGCGGCGTCTCGAACGGCACCGGCCCGATGTACCCGTCCTCGGTCTGGTGGGTCAGCGTCCACTCCACCCACGGGCGGACCTTCTCGATCAGCGTGCGGTCCTTGAGGATATAGGCCAGCGGCAGCAGTCCGTCGATCCAGTAGGGGCCTCGCTCCCAGCCGTCGCCATCGCCGCCGAGCCAGCCGTTACGCGGGCCCACCACCTGCGGATACAGCTCGTCGAGCCGCCCGGTCATGCCGGAGGCCATGATCTCCAGTTGGCGGTGCAGCCAGCCCGTCGGCTCGATCGCCCCGATGGGCAGCTCCGTGTACGGCTTGGCCGCCAGCGGCGCCCGATTGGTGATGTAGTGCGAATGGCCTTGTGCCGCCAAACCTGCCGGCGCCACCAAGCCGACCAGCGCCACGACGAACAACGAAAGAATCGATGCATATCTCATCTGCTCTGCTCCTGCGATGCTCCCACCGCGCCGATATCAGGGCCGCGTCCACTCCGACAGCGTCCGATCTCACGGGCTGGTCCTATCATCCATACGACCGTCCCTGCTGTCAACGACGCACTGGCGCACCCCGGCGCGCCGTGTGTATGCACGTCTTGCGATCACGTCATCGCAGGTGCAGAAGAATGCGTATGGCAGGCTCAATCCCGACATACATCGGGACCGGGCAGATAGAGACTGTCACGCGCCCGCCGAGGTCCGATCAGGCAGTCCGGAGGGCTTTGCCGTGAGCCGACCATTGAGGCACGTGCCCGTCGAGCAGTTCTGTTACGGTCACGAACTGAATTCCGGCGTCTTTGGCGAGACCGAGGATGGCGCGCAGGGTCGCCAGGACGTAGTCGTCGGTGCTGGACTCCTTGCGATCGAAATCGTGGGCCAGGCTGATGGCCCCGCCCGAGCGGCGAATCGCCTCCTCGACCGGCTCGCGGGCTCTGCTCTCGGCCGGCCAGGTGTCTCGAATGTCCAACGTCCAGGTGCAGATGGGGATCCGTTTGAAGAGCAGAAAGAGAAGGGTGAACAGGTTGATCTTGCCGCACGGAGGCCGGAACGGAAGGACGTTCTCGGTCTTCAGCAGTCGCCGGATTACATCCTGGCCGCGCCGAATGTCGGCGATCGCACGGGTCGGCCAAACCTTCCAGGAATGGAGATGATCGTAGGAATGGGTGCCAATCTCATGCCCCCGATCGGCCACGGCCTTGACGATGTGCTCTCGTCCTTTGACATTCCTTCCCAGCATGAAGAAGGTCGCGTGGACCCCGTGTTCCGACAACATGTCCAGAATGGCCGGCGTCAGACGGGAGCCGGGCCCGTCATCGAAGGTCAACGCGATACACGATCGTGTCTTCATCCGGCGGGCCTGCCGGTGCCGCAGCCATTTGATGTAGACGTACGGCACGCCGAGGTAGACGAAGCCGCCAATGAGCAGCAGCAGCCCAAGAAGCATGACGCTCTGCATGTCACCCTCCTCCCACGACTCTGTGGAAGAGTCGAATATGAACTACCGGGTTGGGCGTCCCTGCTCGCCTGTTCGAGGGCCCTCCATTGCGTCTCCCTGTTGTCCGCCATTATACCGACCTGCAACACACGTCTCAAGTCCCAACTGCGCCCGGGCCTGCGGAGTCTGCCATCTCGTCCTCACGGACGCGTTCGTCGAGAATCTGCACGGGGTACTTCGTACCCCGACGGGCGTTCCGCTCCAACGTCAGCAAATCGGCGTTCGCCGGGCCGTCCTGGCCGGTGAATCCCAGGTCCTCGAAGACCCGGCCGGCCTGTTGGTTGCGGGCGGTGCGCCGATAGCGCGCCTGCATCGCCTGCTGTCCGGCGGCGAAATACCCATCAGCGAGGTGGCAAATGATCGCGTGCTCGATCTTCTTGCCCTGAATCCGGCAGGACAGCATCATGTCGCGGAGGAGGGGCAGCGCCGCCTGCTCATCTACGACGCAGAAGCCGACAATCCCGTAGTCTCCGTAGCGATCCTCGCAGCGGATGACATGGCACCGCAGGCGAGGCTCGTGGATCATCCGAACGATGTCTTCGCGGGTGTACCGGATTCCGGAGAAGTTCAATTGGTTGGTTCTCTGCACCAGCTCGTGAATGCGCTGGATCTCGTCCTCGGAAGGCGTGCTCAGACGGACGCGAATGTCACACGCGGCCAGAAACGCGTCGATGTCGTGACCGTGTCTGGCCTGATCGCTCTTGCGGACCATCTCGGTTTGATAGAACCGGCGCCGCTGGGCGCTGTCGCTGCTGGCGTCCCCTGCGAACTCCGGACGGCCCAACAGAGTCATGTAGTCATCGGCATGGAGGCACAATACCTCGGGGCACTGGGCCTTGACCTCGTCGAGTTCGAAGGGGGAGTCGTCGATGAAAGCCAGCGTATCGATTCCGATGTTCAGATCCTCCGCGATGCGCCGGACGTTCTGGCTCTTGGGCGACCAGTTGATCTGCGGCACGAGGAAGTAGTCCCAGACGCCCAGCGCCTGCAGGGCGGCTGCGGCGTCGTCGGGCGCGTTCTTGCTGGCCACGCTCAGCAGAATGCCGCGTTTGTCCAGCTCGCTGAGGATCGTGCGGACGCCGTCTTTCAGTTGCATTCGGCCGCTGTCCGATTCCAGGAGTATGCCGTTCCAGAGGGTCCCGTCGAGGTCCCATACCAGACACTTGACCTTCTTCGCCTTCGGGCTGTCCGTCGGAGCGACTGCCGCGGCCGCCGGACGGCGATAGCGCACGAACGAGGCGAAGCAGATGTACAATTCCCGGTTCTCGGCCTGCGTCAGATAGTACGACAGCCGGAATGATCGACCCAGGTTGACGTGCTGTTCGATGTCGTGCACCGGGTATTCCAGCACGTTGAATCCCGGACGCACCTCGGAGCCCGCTTCGTACCGGCTGTCCTGACCGCGCACGAAGAACAGCAACCGGTAGGTCTCCTGAGAGGGATTGAACAGCTCGATGCGAAACACGTCCGGACGCGGCAGCAGCCGATACAGTCGGCCCAGGACCACCAGCGCCCGCCTGCGGATCGCCTGAAACGTCAGCAGCAGATACGTCCGTCCCCACAAGCGCGCCAAACGACTGTCCAGAGCCACCAGGACCTTCACGAACGAGTCGTGGATCAGCAGCAGCAAGCAGGTCAGCCAGTAGGGCAGTTGGGTCGCATTGCCCTGGGACCAGAGATGGCTGGAGTCTTTGAACCTGACGTAGGCGGAATACGGCAGAAATGCGTGGACGTCCTTGCTTCGGCAGATCCCGAATTGAAATCGCCGGCATCGGCCGTCCGCGCGCGGCCGATACATCTCGCAGGTCTTGTAGCAGGCCGGAAACGCGCATTCGACGCAATGCTCGCCCCAGTTGAGCAGCGCGAAGGACCGAATCCGGCGGCACTTCTCGCCGGCGAACTGCGCCTTCCCCGACGATGGGTATTGCGCATGCAGATGCGGATCATACTGCTCAAACTCGAACAACGCGTCATCTCCGTGAGAATGGCAGGAGTCAGAGGGGCAGGCGCGTCGATGTGCGGTATCTCCGGCCCCGTGCGCATCCTGCATTCGGTCTTCTGGTTCCGTCGGCACTTTCGAAACGCGGGTTTAACGGTTCGGTGCAGGCGTCGTCCTCTTACGTGTTTGCCCTCGCGGTGTGCGCATCTTGGAAGGTCCTCTGCCCGAAACCGCAGGGCTTATCGGACGGCTGGAGGGTGTCTGCGGGGCCTGGCGTTTCCCGGACCATCTTTGCGGTCGTTTCTTCGGGGTGGTGTGTGTGAGAACACCCGGTGGGGCGTTTCGCTCTTTCTCTTGTCCGGGCGAAGGCCCGGCGGCATAATAGAGGCAGGGGAGGGCGCGGCTGTGGAAGGTCGCCCGACAGGAGTGGACATGATGACCGACAGAGCAAGACGAATCATCAATCATCAATCGTCAATTATCCATTCTCGGGCTTTCACCCTGATCGAGCTGCTGGTGGTCATTGCGATCATTGCGCTGCTGATGGCCATTCTCATGCCGGCTCTGGAGCGGGTGCGCCGCCAGGCCCGCGGCGTCGGCTGCAAGTCCAACCTGCACCAGTGGGGCCTGATCTTCGCGATGTATTGCGACGACAACAACGGCTACTTCTACAGCGGACTGATGCAGAATTTCGGCGCCGACGTCGCCCACGGCGACTGGTGGCGCGAGTGCATGCGTCCTCTGTCGAGGAACAAGAAGATGTGGTTGTGCCCGACCGCCGTCAAGCACCGGTCGGGGACCTCCGTCGATGCGATGGCGATCGCGACCACTCCCTTCGACGCCTGGCGCGTTCCTGCCTCGCATGGCGGCGACGAAGGCAGCTATGCGCCCAACGGCTGGATGTGCAACCCTCCCGCGAGCATGGACACCCTGTGGGGACGCGGTCCGGCCAAAGACTACTGGCGCACCTACCAGGTCAAGGGTGCCTACGAGGTTCCGGTCTTCACCGAAGGCTGGTGGGTGGACGGCTGGCCTCTGGATACCGATGAGCCGCCGCCCTGGGGCGACGCGACGCCGGTCATGAGCGGCCACGAGATGCAGCGGCTCTGCGTCAACCGGCACGGCGGCGCCCAGTTCGTCCTGTTCGCCGACTGGTCCGTCCGCAAGGTTGCCCTCAAGCAGCTCTGGACCCTGAAGTGGCACAAATCGTTCAACACCCAGGGCGCCTGGACCAAGGCCGGCGGCGTCGGGCCCAACGACTGGCCCCAGTGGATGATCGCCCTCAAGGACGAATTCTGAGCGCCGGCCGGCCTCCTGCGAGCCATGGCCCTTGGGAGCTTTGGAGCGAAGGCACCGAAGGCGGCGGTCTTGATCTCAACGTGCTAACAGGCTCTCGTGGTCGGCCGACGATCAGTCGCCCGAGAGGAACCAGAACGGCATCGAGAGTCCCATCCCGAGCGATTCGAACGAGCCGGTAACCTCACCGGCTTCGTATCCGGCCACCATGGCCTCATTCTGGATGAGGCACTCGTTCTCCCTCGAGGCCGAGGAGGTGGAACTGCAACCGGCTGGAAGCACGATCATCATCGCAACGATCGATACGGCACAGACAACAGCGATTCGTCTCATCAGTCTCCCCTTTCATAACATGAGAACGCCCCCCTTGCGGGCCGGCAATCTGTGGATGACACCCCACGGCGGGAGAGTTCAGGCAGGACCGGAACCTTTCATCTCTCCTCACTCCAACGTTGGAGACATCCTAGGGTGTTTTCCCGACTCCGTCAACTGCGAAGACGCAGTGGTCTTTCCCGTCAGAATCAGGATGGGCACGCGATGTGCCCATCCCGCGGATTTCCGGATGCTACTCGGTAGGAGCAGGGCGTCCGAAGCCGATGTCGTCGATGTAGACGATGCCGGTGCCGCCGGCGGCCGGGACGGCCCGATTGCCGAGGCCGATCACCATCGTCTGGACGCGGCTCAGCGTGACGCCGCCGAACTCGCCCAGCGCGATTTGCCACGCCTGCCACTCGGTCGACAGGACGGCGTCGGGGTCTGCATGGCTGACGGTCGCAGCGCGACCGGCGCTGTCCTCCAAAGTGACGTAGAGCGTCTGCGGCGAGTTCGCCGCATCGCCCCGGAAGTACAGTAGCAGACTGTCCGCGCCGCCGATGGTCCAATCCTGCGCGGTGTCGAAGGTTCGCTCTGCCTCGGAATAGAACGGCGACTTCGTGTTGTCGTAGGCCACCGGCATAGACTGCTTGCCGCTGTGCACGATCTTCCGCTCGGCGAACGGGGCGTTGAAGTAGCCGACCGTCGAGCCGGTGTCGTTGGTCCAGCCGTCCAGCCAGGCGTCGTAGATCGTCGTCTTGGCATCGACGTCGTCGTTGTACGCCTCGAACCCGTCGATCAAGGCATACTCCTGGGTCGAGAAGGTCCAGACCTCGCCGGGCCACGCTGTCACGGCATCGGCTTCGTTGACCTCTACGATCTGCCAGTAGTAGGTGCTCCCAAACTCAATACCATCGGGAGCGAACATCGGGGTGTCGACCGTACCGGCCAGCGTCAGGGCCGCCGGGTCCGTGCCAAGATGTACCTCATGCGAGGCGGCGTTCCGGCCGCTGCGCCAGGCCAGGGCGGCGTCGACCTCCACGTCGGTGGCCTCATCGGCCGGCTGCGGCTCGCGGGCCTGCGCAGGGATGTACATAAAGCGGACCTCGCTAAGCCCGAACTGGCCCATCGTGCCCCAGCCACCGTTGACGGTCAGGCGGACGAACCTGGCCGGAACCCCGCCGAGTTCGACGGTCGTGTTGGCTGTGTACGTCGCCTTGGCGGTAGCCTGGTTCAACTCCACGTCGCCCAGCGCGGCCCAGTCCGTCCCGTTCTCGGAGTACTCAACTGTAGCGCCTTTGACCCCGAAGCCGAGGATGAGCTCGAACTCGACATTATAGTTCCAGACGAGCATCTCGTGGAGCTTGTAGAGACGGTCGAACTCGTACTGGATGTAGAGCGGCTCGCTTTCCGGCGGGTCGGCCAGCCACATGTCCGTGTTGTTGACCGAGTGCTGATCGTCGGCGTCGAGTCCGGAGCCGTCCACGGTGCGCTGCGGCCCGGACGTGGCCTCCGACGTTCCGTTGCTGGTGGCGACGATGTTCTGGACCGGATAGGCGAACGGCTCGGTCGTGAAGCTCCAGACGTCGCCCTTGTGGATTGTACTGTCCGGGGCGGCATCGACTTCGTCGATTCGCCAGTAATAGGTTGTGCCGAAATCCAGTCCCGGCGCGCCGGGAGCCGGATCGTAGGTGGTCTCCGTCTGGCCCTGGCTGACGAGAGCGCCTCTCGGATCAGCCCGGCCGGCATCGTTGACGTCATCGAAAGACGTCCCGAAGTACACATCGTGCGTCGCCGCGGACCGGCCCGCCGTCCAGCCCAGGGCGGTATCGCGCGGCACGTCGACGGCCTCATCGGCGGGGCTGGGGTCATACGCGAGATCGGGATCGGTCAGACCGAGCATGATCTCCTGAATCTCCTCCTCGGCCAGCGCCCGACCGTAAACCTGGACGTCGTCGATCATCCCGTTGAACCACTCCGGCACACGGTCTGCGCGGTCCGGCCTCCAGAACGTGCCGACGAGCGTGTCACCTGCGGTCCCGAGGTAGGGAGCCGCCGCACCCTCTCCCGCGAGTTCGCCATTGATGTAGACCTTGCGATTCTGACTTTCGAAGTCATACCAGAACGCGAGGTGGTACCAATTGCCCACTTGCACCATTCCTCCAGGCAAGTCCAGGTCGTTCGAGTAGAATCCCATGCGAACACCTCCGGCTGCCGTGATCCGGTAGTGCAGACCCTGGTTCGCGCTGCTCGCCTGGTACTGCGAGAAGACGGACTGGTCGCCCGGCAACGCCGACGGATTGACCCACAGCGCGTGCGTGAAGCTGCGGCTGTTGAAGGGAATGTGCGGACCTCTCACCAGCGAATCGGAGCCGTTGAACTCGAGCGCCGTGCCGATTGCGCCGGCGACCCAGGCAGCGCCGCCTTCCAGCGCCCCGTCGTTGCCGTTGCCGCTCCAGTCTTTGGCGACGGTTCCCCGGCCTTCATTGAACGACCAGTACAGGACCAGATTCTCCGGGATGGCCATCGCCGACCCGGCGGGAATCACGATCAGTAACGCGACGAACACAAGAAATGATCGCTTACACATGACACATCCTCCTTCAGACCGAGTGAACCTTCTGATCCGCTCCCGGCCCTATGCCGGATCGCTGCCTGTAGCCTCCAACCAGACGTGCGTGCCTCTCTCTGTGCGCACGGGAATCCCCTGTCTTTCGGGGCGGGCTTCCTGTGCGCCACATGTTCCATAATATCACGGGGCTCGGTCGGATTTCAATGGTTCCAGCGGCTCATCCCGCTGCGGCGGCCGCTAAAACCGCCAAATCCCACAAGAATTCGGCTGTTTTGCCACGCTTTCGACAGGTTTCGGCCCGGATTTCTTCCTCGCCGGCCAGGATTTCCTCTCGCATACTGTCCTTGGCGCGATCCAGGATGTACGCACATGCGGGGGATACTTCTGTCGGCAGTTTTTGACGTCGGGTGCGTGCGATGGGCTGCGACAGGGTATTCGGGGCGCCAGGTCTCTCAGGTGCTATCCCGTCCCATTTCGTCGGCGCCGAGGTCGGGCCGGTTGTCGCGGGGCTGGCGGTCGATGTCTTCGCCGACCGGCGCGGGCAGGACGGCGCCCTGGTCGACGATCTCGTCGGCCGCCTGCGTCAGATGGAGATCGCCATGGGCCGGATCGGAAAACGCACCCGACACGTCGCGCAGCAGATTGCCGACAAACCGAATCTCGCTGTCCGATTCATTGCTTGTCCCCGGCCCGCTGAACAGGTTGTTTGCGACGAGAAGGCCGTCGTTGGCAAAGACCGTGCGAAGCAGGCGGCTCATCCGGCTGTCCGGGTCGTGGATCGTGTTGTGCACGACCGCGCAGTCCTTCGTGTAGACCGTCACGATGCCCGCCTCGGGCGCCCGCGTGATGAAGTTGTTCCGCGCGACGCATCGGATACAGTGATACTGCACCTCGTCGGCGCGGTGCGGATTGCCGATTTGCAAGCCGACGTCGCAGTCGATGATGATATTGCGCTCGACGACGCAATCCTGCGTGTCGAACCACAGGAAGACCGCGCCGCGGCCCTCGAAGGTCCGGCCCTGAATCCCGACGAACACGTTGTCGCAGATGATCCAGTCCTTGGCGTACATCACGTCGATGCCGGCGATGTAGTTGCCCTGCGCGATGTCTTGCGGGTCGTCGCTCAGCCGCTTGGGCCGGTCATTGTAGAACAGGCAGTATTGGACGCGGCACCCTTTCGGCCGCAGGGACTCGCGGCTTTCCGGCGGCACCTTGACGCCTTTGACTCCACGCTGCCAGATGTTGCGGATGATGCAGTTGTGGATCGTCAGACGCTGGACGCCGGAATCGGAGTTGACCTTGAACCCGTTGTAGCGGATGTTCTGAATCGTCAGGTCGGCGACCGTGACGTCCGAGCAGCCTCGGAAGCCGATCAGCTCGCCGTGCATGCTCTGGACGCCGTCGATGACGACGCGGTCGCGATGTCCCGAGGCTCCGCGCAGCGTCACACGGTCGGCGCGAATCTCGACGTAGCGCGGCATTCGGTAGTGGCCGTCGGCGACCAGGATCGTTTGGCCCGGCCGGGCTTCCTCGATGGCCCGGATGAGTTCCTCGACGGTGGACACATCAACGCGGTCGTCCGGGGGAGCGGGTAGTGCCGGCGCCTTGGGGAACCACGCCTGCTGCGGCGGACTCAGGATCGGCGCCCCGGCCGAGCCGTCTGCCGCAACTGCCGCCGACAACCAGGCCGACAGCAGGACGGCAAACAGCCCCAGCCAGGCGATCTTCGCCGTGTTGCGCAGCAGGCAGAATGTGACGTATGATCCAGCCAAATCGTATTGCTCCTGAACCCCAGACCCGCGCCAGTGTAGAGCAATCCGCCGACCGAATCAACCCAGGCACGCACTTATTCCACCTCGGGGCGCGACGCACCTGGAATGTGACGGAGTTCCGGGCCAAGCTGGAGCGTTGCCTCGATAGAAAAGGGGCCTGCGCCGGGATGGCACAGGCCCCTGGACATGCTCTCTCGCCGCCCGGACCGACTGCTATGGGGCGACGCCGCCGAGCAGTTCGATCTCGGCGATCTGCATGCTGTTGGCCGAGGCGGGGGTGCGCACGGCCGGGAACAGCAGTTGATAGTGCGCGTACGCCACGGTGTTGGCGAACTCGATAGGCGTAGTCGTCTTCGTGAGCCGGGGCCAGGCGGTCGCGCCGGCAAAGTCAGCCACGTCGCCGCTGGCGATCAGCGTGTACGGCCCGTCGATGGTTCCGTTCGAGCCGGACAGCTCGAACGCGACCGGATCGCGTTCGGGCGCATCGTTGGCGCTCGTCAGCGTCAGGCCCGTCACCACCGTCGGTCCCACCAACGGAGTGATCTGAACGCCGGTTGGCTCGGTCTCGCCCTTGAAGTGCAGGAACTTCGTGTCCACGTTGTCGTCAATCGCCAGGTTCGGCGTCTCGGCGGCAGGCCAGTCGGCGTCGTTGGGAACGCCCTGCACGGTGTCACCGGCGCCCGTGATGTCGGGCGAAGTGTATGCGAGGACCTCGGGATACAGCCGGACGTCGTCGATGTATACAACGCCCTTGGCGCCGGCGTCCTCGACGCCGATGGTCAGCGAACGAACGTTGCTGATGTTGCCGGCCTGCGACAGATCGATGCTCCACAGTTGCCAGGATGGACGCGTCAGGTTGATCGCGGGTCCGTCGTAGGCAATCTTCGTGTTGTTGACCTTGACGTAGAGCTGCCCCGTGTTGCCGGCGGCCCCGTAGAAGTACAGCGACAGGCTCCGGATGCCGTGCCGCGACCAGTCCGCCGACAGCTCCAGGTCCGCCTCGGAAACGGCGACGGACGTGTTGTCGTAGAACAGGGGCATGGACTGCTCACCATCGTGGACGATGGTCCGCTCGGCGAAGGGGGCGTCGAGATGGCCGACGGTCGAGCCGGTGTCGTTCACCCAGCCGTCGAGCCAGGTATCGAAGATCGCCGTGCCGGCGTCGAGATCGTCGTTGTAGCTTTCGAAGTCATCGACCACGATGTACTCCTGTGTCGCGAAGCTCCACACGGGTCCCTGCCAGGACTCGGTCTCCTGGATCTCGTTGATCTGCCAGTAGTATGTGACGCCAAGATTCAGCTCGTCGGGCGTGTAGCTGTTCGCGCTAACAGTATCGACGAGGGCGAGCGCTGCGGCGTCGACGCCGAAGTAGACCTCGTGGGAGACGGCGTCGCGACCGGCTCGCCAGACCAGCGTGCTGTCCACTCCGACGTCCGTCGCGCCGTCGGCCGGCTGCGGCTCGCGGGCCTGGGTGGGAATGTACAGGAAGCGGACTTCGCTCAGGCCGTACTGGCCCATCATGCCGTAACCGCTGCGGACGGTCATCCGCACGCTCCGGGCGGCCACGCCCTGGAGATCCACCGTCGTATTGGCGGCGTAGGTCGAGCTGGCGGTCGCCCGATTCAACTGCACGTCGCCCAGCGCGGTCCAATCCGCTCCGTTTTCGGAATACTCGATTGTCACGTCCTTGAGCCCGAAGCCGAGGATCAGTTCGAACTGCACGTTGTAGTTCCAGACGAGCATCTCGTGGAGTTTGCAGAGGCCGTCGAAGTCCCACTGAATCCAGATCGGCTCGTCGCCGGGCAGGGCCAGCCACATGTCGCCGCTGTTGGTGGAGTGCTGATCGGCGGCGTTCAGGCCGGAGCCGTTCACGGTATTTTGAGGCCCGGCGCCCGCGTCGGAGTTGCCGTTGGTGGTGGCGATGATGTTGGCAATTGCGTAGGCGAATGGCTCGGTCGTGAAGCTCCAGACATCGCCCCTGAAGATCGCGAAGTCAGGAGCGCCGTTGACCTCATCGACGCGCCAGTAGTAGGTCGTCTCGAAATCGAGAATGCCGGGCGGATCGAACGTGACGTCCGGCTGGCCCTGGCTGAGCAGCACGCCCAGCGGACTGCTCCGGCCGGCCGCGTTCACATCTTGGAACGAGGCGCCGAAGTACACATCGTGCGTCGCTGCCGACTCGCCCGCCGTCCAGCCCAAAGTCACGTCTCGCGGCATGTCGGTGGCCTTGTCGGCCGGGACCGGCTTGCCGGCCTTGTTCAGGGCGCCGGGATTCATCGCGGCGATGATCTCACGCGGCGACAAGGCCCGGTCGTAAACGCGAACCTCGTCCAGCATTCCGTTCAGGGGTTCTCCGTCCGGACTGCTCAGCCGGAACATGGTCCCGGTGCCCAGAACCCCGCTCGGCGTCAAAGTGGCAACCTCCTCGCCGTTGAGATACAGACGCTGGGCGGCCCCGTCCCAGGTGCCCGCAACGTGAAGCCACTGGCCTTCCACGAGAACGTTGCCGGCATACGCGTGCGAAAACGCCCCGCCGGGAGTGATGTAGAAGTGCAGCCGCCCATCCGCCTCCTTGCGAATCACCGCGATCTCCGGACCGACGGTGACGTATCGCTCGACGCGATTGGCGACGAAGGCCTCCTGCCACACCCAGGCGCACACCGTGATGGCGTTCGCGGTGCTGGAGAACTCCCGGTCTCTGCCGTAGCCGGCGCCATGGAAGTGCACGGCGCTGCCGGCGAATCCTTCTTCCCACGTGGCGCTCACCAGCTCGATGTCGCGGCCGTTGCCCGAAGAATCGGCGGCCGTTGTGCCGGCGCCCTCGTCGAACTTCCACCAGCCGATGAGGCTCTCGTCCATCTGAGCGGTTGCGGACCCAACCAAGCCCGGAATCAGAAGGCAGAGAAGTACAAACAGTGATCGCTTGAACATGACACGTCCTCCTTCCCATCGAGTGAACTTCGGCAGGCTCGGAACTCCGCGTCTCTCAGGCCCCTGGCGAATGCCAATCGAAGACCCTTCCGAGCCCTCTATATCACCTTACCGATCGACGGCGGGTTCGTCAACTCCGTTTTCCCCCCGCGTCGATCGGATCGGCGTCAGGGCGGTCGTCTGCCCTATGGGGCGGGGGACTCGCCCCTGACCCACTTCACTTTCCGGTTTCCCGGAAACATGGTCTTTTTGATCTTGCTGCCGGTGTTGCCGCCGAAGTGGTCCGCGCCGGCGGCGACCAGAATCGGCATGACCGCGCGAAGGTCGTCGCTGCTTCCCGTGCTCACCACGGCGGTGTTCCACACTTCCACCGGGTCTTGTCCATTGGATTGCCTCAGCGTCTTGCCGTCGTAGGCGCCCAGGAACAGGTATCGTGGATACGTCGTGTGCGTGGTCAGATGGCTTTCGGCGCCCACGACTCCGTAGCGGCCGGCGTCGGTGACCGTGCCGGTGACGTGCGAGGTGCCGTCCGGGCCGCGCGTGGTCTCGCTGTAGGTCCTCGTGCCTCCGCCGGTCCAGCCGTAGATCGGCGTGGTGAAAGTGGAGTAGCTCGTCTGCGGGGCTCCGAGGCCGTAGCTGACGAACACGAGCAGCTCCGCCTCGTTCGGGTCGGCCACCGAGAATCCCTTGGCCTGCAACACGCGATGGAGGTAGCCGGCATACTCCTGGAACTGGAGACTCTGCTCGCTGACGTCCCGCATGGCGGGAACAAGGTGATAGGTTTGAGGCAAGGCCACGGGATTCCTGCTGATGGCATCGACCTCGACGTGGCAGAGCCCGCTGCCACAACCGGCCGCGAATAGAGCCATCCCCAAGACCGCCGCCAAGAGTAACGCCTTCATGCCTGGTCCTTTCAAAGCATGACCACGGGACAGCTCGATCCGTCGATCTCCCCTTGGGGACCCTGCGCCTGCCGGCCGAACGGATCATCGGCTCAACCGCCGCATTGTCCGCCCCTGTGCAATGCCTGTCAAGCTCGGTAGCACTTGGCGGCCCCGGGCGTCTTCCAGGCCCCCAAAGCGGAAATCGACCCGCCCACGGACGAAAACGCCAACATGGCTGAACAATCGCCTTCGTCGACCACTACGTTCCAGGAGCAGGATGCGCCCGGGCTGTGCTCGTTCCGGTTCGCCCGCAGGGGCAGAACTCCAGGGAACTTGTACGCTGGTTCTGGCCACAGTCAAGGAGATCAGACCATGTCTATCGGCAAAGTGATCGAAATCAGTGCCTCCTCCCCCAAGAGCTTCGAGGATGCGATCCGCAGAGGCATCGCCCGCGCCACGGAGACGGTCAAAGACATACGCGGCGCCTGGATCAAGGAGCAGCAGGTCCGTGTGGAAGACGGCAAGATCGTGGAGTTCCGGGTGGACATGAAGGTGACGTTCATCATACACGACGAGGACTGAGCGGCTGCGGCCGGTCTGCGGGTCAGTAGTCCTGGAATCTCCGAATCCAGTCGGGCCAGTCGTCCGCGGTGACCCCTCCCGCCTGCGTCCAGGGGCCCCGGGTGTCGAAGTTCTTGCTCCACTGGAGCGTCCAAAGCTCCTTGAGGCCCACCTTCCGCACCGAGCCGTCAGCGAAGACGCAGCCGACGAAGCCCCCGTGGCGATTGATGCAGCAACGGGCCATGTCCTCGTTCGTCCAGGCATCGAACTCGTACTGGGCGGGGGCCGTCGTGGACTGGGGCCACAGGTCGAACCGCAGGGCGTCGATGAACAGCGGGACGTTGTTGGCGTTCCGGACGTTCGTGAGCGTGCCCCAGAAGCTCTGGCTGTTGCTGGCATCGAGGGTCCGGCCCATCAGAAACCCGTTCAGGCCGTAACTGCCGGCCACCCCGTTCGGGCCGGCGTTGTACCCCTCATAGGGATCGCGGAAGATCCCCCAGGCGTTGAAGATATTGAGCGTCGGCGCCGCGACGCCGAACTCGTCGATGATCGGCTTGGTGGCCGTCGGGCAGAACCAGGTCTTGTTCTGTTTCCAGTCCTTCTGCGATTCGGGGAGTTGGAAGAGCCACCACCAGGAGGTGGTGCTGATGCCGCTCCAGAGCTTGCCGTCGTTGGCCTCGGCGTACATCGTGCTGACCAGCCCCCATTGCCGCACATTCGCCGCGCAGCCGATCATGCGGGCCTGCTCCCGCACCCGGGCCAGCGCCGGCATCAGGATCGACATGAGCAGGGCGATGATGGCGATCACCACCAGCAGCTCGATCAGTGTGAAGCCTCGATTTCTTCGCATGGCAAAGCCCCCGTCACAGTGCGTTCGCAAGGCGGCTCCCAGCCATCCGGCCGCACCAGCCTCCATCCTACCGTGCCGCCCCCCCGGGTGCAAGGGCAACGCACACCGCCACGCCGGGCGCCCTGTTTTTTTTGTTGTAGACGCCACCACGGGCATGGTACTATAGACTGGGTTTTTTCATAGGGAGGTGGTATGAACGGCACGCCTGGAAGTAGTGGAGGATCTATGACGCGCAGAGCGTTTACCCTCATCGAATTGCTCGTCGTTATCGCCATCATCGCCATTCTGATGGCGGTTCTGATGCCGGCCCTGCACCGGGCCCGCGAGCAGGGTCGCCGGGCCGCCTGCCTGAGCAATCTCAAGCAGTTGACCCTGGCCTGGAACATGTACGCCGACGAGAACGACGACCGGATCGTCAACGGCGCCACAGGTTTCAGCAACCAGAATCTGTCCTGGGGCGACCATGGCAACGAACTGGCCTGGATCGACGGGTATCATCCGAACGACCTGGAGGCGGCCAAAGAGGACATGCGTCGCGGAGCTCTGTGGCCTTACGTCAAGAATGAGAAGATCTATCGTTGTCCCACCGGCCGACGCGGCGAGACGTTTACCTACGCGATCATGTTTTCGATGAACGCCGTTTGCCATCCGTGGGTCCAGGGCGTACGCGGGGCCCACGTCAAGAAGAGAAGCGAGATTCGCGATCCGGCGCCCGCCTACCGACTGGTCTTCATCGACGAGGGCTACATGACCTCGGATGCCTACGCCGTCTACTATCACCTGGAGACGTGGTTCGACAGCCCTCCCGTCCGGCATGGAGACGGGACGACGCTTTCTTTTGCCGACGGGCACGTCGAGCACTGGAAGTGGAGGGGCACCGATACGATTAAGCATGCCCGCGAGGAGGAGAACACCGGGCCGCAGGTCGGCTGGGCGCCGAATACCACGGAAGGCTTCCAGGATCTGTATCAGATGCAGAGGGGCTGCTGGGGCAAACTGGGCTACACCCCCAGCCACTGAATCGAGTGAGGGAATCGGGGAGAGTGCCCCGATCCCTGATTGCGGATTTCGGATTCGCTCCTGGCCACTGATCCGCAATCCGATATCAGGATGGAAGGTGGAGAGAGCCGCGCAAAGCGGACGGAGTTGTGTCATGTCTCGGAGAAGGTGCGTGCTTACGTGTGTGGGCGCTGCGTGATACCGTTCATCGTGCTTTGAAGGAGGACTGACTATGCGCCGCCAACTGTTCTGTTTGGTTCTCACAGTTCTGGTGTTGGCCCTGGCTGGTCGCGCGTTGGCCGATCTGGTGGGATACTGGAAGCTGGATGAAGGCTCCGGGACCACTGCCCGCGATTCCAGCGGGAACGGAAACAACGGCCAGTTAGTGGGGAACCCGGCATGGACCACCGGGGTCTTCGGTGGAGCCCTGCATTTCGCCGGTTCGCCGGACAAAGTGGATGTGCCGCACAGTGCGCTGCTGAACCCGGAAGAAGCGTTCACGGCCTGTGTATGGGCCAATGCTGACCCGGCCGGAAGTGGTCATCGGTCCCCCATCACGTCACGCGACGACTATCCGCAGCGGGGCTACATCATCTACGTCGAGCCGGGCAACACCTGGCAGTACTGGATGGGCACCGGCGCTGGCGGCTGGAACAACACCGCCGGCCCGGCCGTCGCCCTGGGCGAGTGGACGCACGCTGCGGCTGTCTATGACCACGGGCAGAAGAGATTCTACATCAACGGAGAACTCGTCGCGGAGAACGCCGCCACGATCAGTCCCAACACCGCGCAAGTCCTGCGTATCGGTGCCGGTGCCACGGAGGGCACAGGGAACTACTTCTTCGTAGGCTCTGTCGACGAAGTCGCCGTTTTCGATCATGCGCTATCTCTGGCTGAAGTGCGTGCAGCTATGGACGGCATTGCTTCGGCGGAACTGGCCTCCGATCCGTATCCGGCCCACGAGGCGACCGACGTCCCTCGCGACGTCATTCTGAGCTGGACGGCGGGTGAATTCGCCGCGACGCATGATGTCTATTTCGGTACGTCTTTTGACGACGTCAATCAGGCGGTCCGAGCCACTGCGGCAAGTCTGCTTGTCAGTCAGAGCCAGACGGCCGCGACATATGCCCCGACGGATCGGCTCGATTTTGAAACGACCTACTACTGGCGGATCGACGAAGTGAACGCCGCGCCGGACAACACGATCTTCAGAGGCGAGGTCTGGAGCTTCACGACCGAGCCACTCGCCTATTCCGTCCCGGCGGTCATTGCCACGAGCAACGGGATCTCCGAGCCAGGTGTGGGGCCGGAGAATACGGTCAACGGTTCCGGACTCAACGCCGCCGATGAGCATTCCATCGTCAGCAACGACATGTGGCTGGCCAGCGCCCCGGAGGGCGAGGCCCTCTACATCCAGTACGAATTCGATCGCGTCTACAAGCTCCACGAGCTTCTGGTCTGGAACTACAACGTCCAGTTCGAGATCATTCTCGGCTTCGGGCTCAAGGGCGTGACCGTCGAGTACTCCGAGAATGGGACTGACTGGACGGCATTGGGCGATGTGGAGTTCGCCAAGGCCACCGCGACCCCCACGTACAAGGCCAACACGACCGTCGATCTCGGCGGCGTCCCGGCCAGGTACGTCCGCCTGATCGTCAACAGCGGCCACGGGCTCATGAGCCAGTACGGCCTGAGCGAGGTCCGCTTCATGTATATCCCTGTTCAGGCCGACGAGCCGCAGCCGGCCGACGGCGCCACCGGTGTCGAGCCGCAGACGGTTCTGAGCTGGCGCGCCGGTCGCGAGGCCGTCGAGCACGAGGTCTATCTTGGAACGGCCCCGGACGCCCTGACGCTGGCCGGTACGGTCGGCGCACCGAGTTTCGATCCCGGCGGGCTGAATCTGGGCACCACGTACTACTGGCGAATCGATGAAGTCAACGAAGCCCAGGCCGTCACGACATGGGCAGGGCCCCTCTGGAGCTTTGCGACACAGGACTACATCGTCGTCGACGACTTCGAGATCTACAACGACGACGTCGACGCCGGCACTACGATCTTCGACACCTGGATCGACGGCTGGGTCAACGACACCGGCTCCACCGTCGGCTATCTCAGCGCTCCGTTTGCCGAGCAGACGATCGTCCATAGCGGCGGGCAGTCCATGCCGCTGTTCTACGACAACACGGCCGCGACCGTCTCCGAGACCGAATTCGCCCTGGACCAGGATTGGACGCTCCACGGGATTCGCAGCCTGTCGATCTACTTCCGCGGCGCCGTCGGCAACACCGGCCAATTGTACGTCAAGATCAACAATGCCAAGGTATCCTACGACGGACCGGCAAGCGACTTGACGGAAGTCATATGGATGCCCTGGAACATCGATCTGTCCGCAGTCGGTGGGAACCTGCGGAGCGTGACGTCTCTGACGATTGGCATCGAAGGGACCGGAGCCGCCGGGACGCTGTACGTCGACGACATTCGCCTGTACCCGCTGACGCCGCAGTTCGTCGTTCCGACGCAGCCGGATGACACCAATCTGGTTGGACACTGGAACCTCGATGAGGGCAGTGGAAACTTGGCAGAAGACTCCAGCAGAAACGGGAATGATGGCGCGGTCGAGGGCGCACAGTGGGTGACGGGTGTGATGAACGGCGCATTGCAGTTCGACGGCAGCAGTCGTGTGAACTGCGGCGACGCACCTCAGCTCGGATTCACTCAGGCACTCAGCATCACGCTGTGGGTGAATCCGTCCGACCTTGTGGGAGACCATGCCTTCGCCGGCCGTTCTGCCGCCAGTGGTGGTTATGCCTTCAAGAGCATGGACGATCATCTGCGTTTCACCACGCCCGGCGTCATGGACCATGACGGCAACAACTCGATCCTGCAGTTGGACACCTGGCAACATGTGGCGATCACCTTCGTGGCGGGTCAGGCCGCCGGCTGCACGTTCTATGTCAACGGGGTCGCGACGGACACCCTGACCAGCAGCAATCTGGCCGCCGGCGCCGGACCGTTTGAGATCGGCCACAACCACTGGGACCAATGGTGCCTCGGCAGGATCGATGAGGTTCGCGTCTACGATCGTGTCTTGTCGGCCGAAGAGGTCGCCGGACTGGCCGGCCGCACGGAGCCGCTGCACAAGCCCTTCTAGGCCGAGGGCGTGACCACGTAAGTGAAGAGTCTGCATCAGATGCGATCAGGCAGGGCAACATCGCGTTGCCCTGCCTGTCGTTTGCGCTCATCACAGAGCGTCACTGTCCGCACGCCTCGTGCCCGGCCGATCAGCGACGCCGCATCACGTAGGACACGTTGCTGTAGAATGCCGAGTACCGGCGATAGACTTCGATCTCCTTCTGAATCGACTCCATCAGGGCCAATTTCTCTGCGTCTGCGGCGTACCGCTTTCGCAACACGCCGAGACGCTGCTCGAGCGGATGATAGAAGGGCCCCCACCAGGCCGATTCCGGCTGAGCAAAGTGTTCGAGGACCTCGTATCCGCAGGCCTCGATCATGGCCAGGTTGTCCGCGATGCTGGCCATGGCAGGATACGCCTCAGCCCAGAACCGCCGGCAATCCTCCGGCGGATCGGGCCGCAGCCAGGCCAGCTCGCTGACCACCAGCCCGCCGCCGGACGCCAGCAGGGTGCCACAGGTGGTAAGACCCTCGCGAAAGCCCATGACGAACAGCGCGCCCTCCGACCAGACGACGTCGAACGGACCGTCGTCCTTCGTCAGGGTGTGCATGTCCCGCAGCGCCACCTGAATCTTCGCGGACACGCCGGCGGCCGCAGCGCGACGCTGCAACTCGGCCAGGAACGGCGGATGGTTGTCCACCGCCAGAATCGACCCGTTCACCTGCTTCGCCAGACAGATGGTCTGCGCGCCGTTGCCGCAGCCGATGTCCAGAATCCGCATCGGGGCGGCCGCCCGGTCTTCGTCCCGCGCCATCGCGGCACGCAGCGTGTGCCATGCTCTTGTCGTTGAAGCCTCGTCTCCCGGCCCGAGACGGGGCAGAGAGGCGTCAAAAATCTCGTAGAAAAACTCCGGGAGTCTTTCTGTAGCCATGATTCGTATCTCCAGTGTTTCTTCTGCCCGCGAACTCCGCATCCGAAGACGCAGGTCCGCGCAGTCTATCTATCTGTTGTTGGGAATTGGTTGGGAGGGCGAGAAGCCATAGCATCCCCGCCGCACGTGACGACGATGTGAGCCACGTGCCTGCGATCCTGATCGGCGGAGCCTGACTTCTCTTACAGAACAATAACCATAGACCCTTATTCTATCTCGCCGGACCCATCCTGTCAAGGCCGATGTGGACGCGATTACCCGTTTCGAGGCGAGGTGCGGAAAAGGCCTCCTTGTGTCGGTA
>CAZOFX010000075.1:0-28332 GCA_964579055.1 uncultured Pirellulales bacterium | reverse complement strand
CGCCAGCTCGAACAGGAGGGCATCATCGTCACCCGGGCCGGCGCCGGCGCCTTCGTGGCGAGCCTGGACAGCAATCTCAGCAAGGCGGTACGGCGGCGGATCGTCTGCGAAGAGCTGGAACGGATCGTGGTCGAGGCCTTCCACATGCAGATCGACAAGGCGACGCTGGTCGAGTGGTTCCATCGTGCAATCGAGAGATTCAATCTGGTTTCGAAAGAGGGATAAATGAGGCACCGGCCGTACCAACCGACTCCAGAAGGCAGGGGACGACAATGCACAAGAGGACGAAGAGAATACTGATCGTTGTTGGGGGCATCGTGGCGGTGTTGGCCATCGCCTATGGTGTCGCGCTGACCCGCTCCATGGTCAAGCTGCGGCAGGCGTACGCAGACCTCGAGTCGGCAGGACGGCCCATGAAGGCGGCTCAGGTCCTCCCCGAGCCGATTCCGGAGGGCAGAAATGCCGCGATGCTGTACCAGCGCGCCGTCACGACACTCAAGGAAGTGCCCGCCCCCAAGAAGGATATGCTCGACTACCTCGGCAAGCTGGCCTATGGCTTCCTGGCTGACGATCTCGATGTCAATCAGGTGGGCGAGTTCGAAGAACTTATCAAACGAGAGGAAGTGGCTTCGGCACTATCTTCGCTCGATGAGGCCATGCAGCGACCCGAATGTCGATTCGATCGGGACTACAAAGCCGGCCAACTCGATGGGCCGTTCGGGTTCCATGATTTGCGACGCGTCGCGGCCATTGCCAGGGCCAAGGCGTACCGCCTGGCCAAGGCCGGTGATGGGACGGCGGCGTGGGAGGTTGTGCAGAATCAGTTCAAGATCGCGGACGCCCTGGCTCCCGACCCGAGCATGGACACTCAGTTCGCCCGTCTATGTCTGATCCGAGATTGCTGTTACACGATTCAGACGCTCTGTGCGGTCGCCCCGCCGGACGCGGACACCTGTCGGAAGTTGCAGGATATCCTGAAAGACCTCGACGGCGTGGAATCCTTGGTCCGAGCGGTGGACGCCGAACGCCTGGTACGAGGCGAGTGGTTCTTTCATCTGTCGAGCGACGATCTGTACGAGGCCATGCAGGACGATGAGCCGGTGGACGACGAGGACAGTACATTTGACACGATCAATCGGGCGATGTTTCGTATCGTGACCTTCCGGCCGTTGTTCATCGCGGCCCACGCCGCCTACCTGCGTGCGATGCAGAAAGCGGTACAGATGTTTGAAAGCCCCTACGTGCCCAGGGATACGGGCATTCGAAAGGAGTTCAACGATGCGCTGGGCAAGCACTTTCTGGCGCACTGGGCAGCGCAGGTGAACGACTTCTTCAAAGGGGTCCATTGCGAGATGGTCGCCAGGCTGCACATGACCCGGGCCGGACTGGGGCTGTTGGAATACCGCAGGGAACACGGCGCTTTTCCGCCATCGCTCGACGACTTGAAGCTGGAGAGGCTCATCGATCCGTACGTCGAGCAACCCTTGCACTACCGCCTCGAGCAGGATGGCTTCCTCGTCTACAGCGCCGGCGAGGATATGCACGACAATGGCGGTATTCCGAAGGAGCGCAAGAGGTCGGATGATCCTCGTCGCAAAGTGCCGGAGTACGACCTGCTCTGGCGATTCAGCGACACCGAGGGTAGTACAACCGAGAACCTTTGAGCGGCCGAATGGTCTGACAGATATTGGAAAGGAAGGTGGATCGTGCTCGTAGAGGCGAGCGAGAAGCAGGCTTGCGAAAGTGACACCCAGCCGATGGTCGTGGAATGCACCGGCCTGACGAAGGTCTTCCGCCGGCCGTTTGCGAGTCTCGACAAGGCGGTGTATGCCCTGCGGGATGTGTCGCTGTCCGTCCGTCAGGGGCAGATCGTTGGACTGATCGGTCCCAATGGCGCGGGCAAGTCCACGTTGCTGAATCTGATCGCGGGACTGATCCTGCCCACGCAGGGGCGGGTTACGATCTGCGGCCATCCGGCCCGGTCGGTGAGCGCGCGACGCTATCTGGGATTCATGCCGGAACACCCGGTCTTCCCGGGCCTGTATACCGCCCGAGCCGTGCTGCGCTACCACGGCGCGCTGCTGGGGCTTTCACGCAAGGGCATCGCCCGGCAGGTGGACAGGTCCATCGAGCAACTGCAAATGCGGGAGTTCGCAGACCGGCCGGCCTCCGATTTCTCGCAGGGCATGAAACAGCGGCTCGCGCTGGCCATCGCCATGATGTCCGATCCGCAGTTGCTGTTGCTCGATGAGCCGAGCAATGGTCTCGACCCGATCGGCATCGTCGAGCTGCGCGATCTGCTCCAGCAATTGCGCGGCCGCGGCACATCCGTCGTGATCAGTTCGCACCGCCTGGGCGAGCTGGAGAGGTTGACGAACGACTACATCTTTATGCACCGGGGCCGCATCGTCCGTTTCGGCAACGAACTCGCCGCCAGTCAGGCGGGGCAGCTTCGCGTGGGCGTCGTCTCCAGCGGCGAAGCCGTCGCCCAAACGGCGCTGCTCGCCTCCAGGGTGGTCAACGTCACCGATACCGAATTGATGATCGCCATCGGCGACGCCGACGAGGTCCCCGACATCGTGAGCGACCTCGTGACGAACGGCGCACGGATTACCGGCGTCGTGCTGAAGCGAGAAAACATCGAAGACCTCTTTCTGCGTCTGTGTGGCGAGGGGAATGGCCAATGAGAGCGTATGAGCTGATACGGGAAACGTACTTCCGCCGGAGCTACATGTGGATTTCGCACCTGACCTGGCTGCTGGCGTACGGGGTGTACTGGTGGAGCTTCGTTCCCACCAAAACGGAGACCACGGGCAAGTTCATCCTCTTCGGGAGCGGCCTGTTCCTGGCCTTGACCCTCAGCGCGGGCATTCTCGGCGACGACATCGCCTCCGGGCGGATCTGCGTGCTCGTGACCAAGCCGTTTTGGACGGGCAAGCTCTACCTCTTTCGGTTGGTCGGTCTGTCGCTTCAGGCGGCCGTCCATCTGCTGCTGACCGGCGTTCTGCTCAGCGTGCTGGATTGGCTGACGCCCAGAACCAGCATCGAGGGAATTGGCGTGTGGCTGCTGGCCTCCTGGCTGCTGTTCAACACGGTCGCGGCCCTTTCCACGTCCCTGTCGACCGTGCTCGGGCGGGCGTTCAATTCCCTCCTGCTGCTCGTTGTCTTTATCGCGGGCTATCTCCTGATGAGCATCCTGATCGGTCTGCTGCACGGAGAAGCAGGGGCAGGCTGGCTGACGGCCTTCGTACGGTACGCCTGGCCTCCCTTCGAGCTGTTGCGCAAGTTCGCCGGCGGAGAATACGGCCAATACGCCCTGACCGTCGGCAAGTTCAGTCTGTCCAAGAGCGTGGCCTGTGTCGTGCACAGCCTGGTGCTGACGTGCGTCTACGGCGCCTTCGGAGTGCTGTTGCTCTGTCGGCGGCAGTTCTCGCGCGTGCGGGATTAAAGATTGTGAGCTCTGTGCAGATGAAAGACAAGATCAACATCTGGATCGCAGTGGCGGCGGCCGTGGTTGTGGAGGTCTGGGCCCTGTATGTGGTCAGCGCCTCGGCTGCGCGATGGCGACCCACGATGATCGTGCAGAACGAGCCGCAGGCCCAGGCTCTGTATGAGGCAATGCTCGATGCGGTGCGCGGGGCGCAGACCCTGTCGTATCGAAGCATCTGTAGTGGCCCGGGGAGCGAGCCTTCGGCCTACACGGTCCGGCTCAAGAAGCCGAGTTTCGTTCGTGTGGATTTGACGAACGGGATGAGCACGAGGGTCACGACCATCCTTTCCGACGGCGATCGCCTCCGGGTCTTCTGGTCGAGCGACCGTCCCTTCCTGAAAGTTGACGATTTTGCACGTTACGAACAGACCCAATCCAACGTCTATGTAGACATGGCCTGTTCCCCGGACATCGATGCTTTGAGCGAAATGACCCGGCTTGGGGTTGCCTGGAGCAATTTGGTTTGGTCTCCGCGTCTGTTCTTTGGCGGCGCCGACGAATTCGAGCCCTACATCGACGGAATTCGGCTTCGCGGTGCGAACGAGATTCACGGTCAAGCGTGCGACGTGATCGAGGTCAGCTACTTCAAAGCCCAGCGAATACGGCATTACTGGCTGTCCCAAGAGGACCACCTGCCCCGGCGGATCAAGGAGATCGTTCGCCTGGCCGACAACCACGTGACAGCGGAGGAATGGTGGCGCGTGGAAGCTGACTCTTTGATCCCGAACGAGCAGTTCGCGTGGTCCCCGCCGGACGGGTATCGTGTGTGGAATCCGCCTCAGTTGGACGAGTTCCTTCTGAAGCCTGGGACAGAGGCGCCCGATTTCGAGCTGTCGTCGGCCTGGGGAGACACGATTCGTCTGGCCGACTTCCACGGCCGGGTGGTATGGCTCTGCATCTGGCGGGTCGGATCGCCTGAATGTCGCGACACAGTGCGATACCTGCAATCGTTGCATGAAAAGGCCGGGGGCAAAGGATGGGCAATCGTCGGCGTGAACCTGGCCGACGACCGGCGCATCGCGCAGACGTTCCTTCGCGACGAAGGGATCACGTTTCCTTGCGTTCTCGACTCTTCCAAAGAGGCAGAGAGGCTCTTCGCAGAGGGTTACGGAGTCAAGTTCGACCGCCCGCCGGTCGGTTTCGTCATCGGCGCCGATGGGAAGGTGGCGGACGCGTGGAGCGGTTCCGATGACAATAATGCCCGTGCCGTGGCGGCGCTGCACGAGGCGGGCGTGTCTGATGTGGGTCGTTGAGTAACGAACGAGAGGTTGGATATGGATGAACACCCCATTGTGGTTGAGAATCTGGTCAAGTACTACGAGGGTCGTCGGGTGCTGGACGGCATCGATCTGAAGGTGCCTCGCGGCGGCATCTACGGCTTGTTGGGTCGCAACGGGTGCGGCAAGACCACGCTGATCCGCGCCCTGCTGGGCCTGGAGCCGCCCACGCGGGGCCGGACCCTGCTGCTCGGACAGGATTCGAGAAGCCTGGCCGCCGGGACTCGGGCCCGCATCGGATACGTGGCCGAGGGACACAATCTGATCCAGAACTACCGCGTCCGCCGGCTCATCGGCCTGTGTAAGGACCTGTCGCTGCACTGGAACGGAGAGTTCTTCGACCATCTCATGGATACCTTCCATCTGCCGATGGACCGCAAGGTCAAAGAGCTGTCGGCCGGTATGAGGGCCCAGCTCAATCTTGCGCTGGCGATGGCCGCTGATCCCGAACTGCTGATCCTCGACGACCCGACGCTCGGTCTCGACACGGTCGCGCGTCGCCAGTTCCTCGAACTGGCCATCGACCTGATCCAGAAACAGGACCGCACCATCCTGTTCAGCTCGCACATCCTCGGGGACGTCGAGCGCATCGCCGACCGCATCGGCATCATGGCGGGGGGCAAGCTCGTGGTGGACTGCGAGCTCGAAGAGCTCAAACAGCGCGTCCGCAAGCTGCGGATTCTGTTCCCGTCGGCGGCTCCGGACAACCTGTACATCACGGAGATCATCAACCAGCGAAACACCGGACGGGAGATGGTCCTGACCGTCGCCAACTGGAATCCGCAGAAACAGGCCATCCTCGCAACGTTCGGGCCTGACAGTTGCAGCGAGCTGGTGATGACCCTCGAAGACATTTTCATCGAGTGCACGAGGCCGTCGAACGCGCCGGTCCTGGAAGGAAGTGAGGTTTGACATGCGAACGTTCTGGACGCTTCTGAAGCGCGAGATCATCGACCACATCGCCTATTGTGTTGGGGCCGCTGTCTTGAGCGGATTGCTGACCGCATTGCTGGTCTCGATCAGTCTGGGCCTGGAAGGGGGCGACCGCGAGGTCGTTGCTGTCGGAGGGCTCATCCCGGCTACGATTGTGGTTGTCGCCGGGTTGTGCGCCCTGGGAGTGGCCCAGATGTACACGGACCGGACGCGGAATGTCTCGGCCTTCCTGACCGCGCTGCCCGTCACGCGGCCGCAGATCTTTGCCGCCCGCATCACAGCCGGCGCGCTGGCGATTTTGATCCTGCTGGTCCCGATCATGATCGCGGCCTCGATCGTGCTGGGTCTTCAGCGAGCCGAAGTCCCGTTGTACCGCGGGATCCTTGCGGACGTATTCCGCAGCATCTTCCTGACGTGTCTGGCCTGCTATAGCGTCGGAATCTACGCCGGATGGAACCGGGGCTCGCTGGCGCCGACATTGAGCGTGCTGCCTGTGGTTATGCTCGTTCCTCTGCTGCTTGTGATCAAGGGTTTTGGCGCGGAGGCCGCTGTGATCCTGGTGGTCTTCATCCTGGCCTGTCTGGCCGGCGCCTGGTGCCGCTTCTCGTCGTCGTCGCTTTAGGAGTTCTGAGCCATGAAAACCACCACTAACTACGGCATCCGGGTCCTGGCCACGGGCTTTGTGGTTCTGGTATTCCTCGCCATCCCCTTGTATTGGGGCCGGTACTTCGCGGAGTTGCTGCTTTGCGTCCGCATGCCCGAAGAGGCCACGCGAGTGGAGTTCTCGCCGTCAGGCATTTTGCCGGGGGAGATCGAGAACGACCCCAACGCAAACCAGCACTCCAGCGCTGCCGCCAGCATGGCTCGGGAAACGCTGCTCCAGACGCTTGGATTCGTCGATTACATCGTCTCCACTATCCCCGGAGGACATCGCTCGGATGTTTTCTATTACTCGCGGGACGGGGCCTGGATGTATTTTGACCGCGCGACCGGACAGATCGTATTTCGTGACGTCTACCGAGAGCACAGGGAAGGTCTGCAGGACGTGGAGCGGCAGACGCAGTCATACTACGCCGGGGCCGATGGGGTAGCCAAATCGCCGAGTGAAGACCTTGGGCGATTCCACGATCCCGTGCACGTTGCCGGTGCCTCGACGCGTCACATCATGTACGACCGGAAGCTACATCGCTTCTTCGCTGTCGACCGCGAGACCATGACCGTCCAGGCCGGACCCCAACTGACGGACGCCATGCTGCGCAGGCCGGTTGTGTTCGGTTCGGAGGGATATGGTGGCGTTCAGGTCCATTGGCGACCGCCCAGCGAACGAGTGCTTCGTGACGCACAGGACGAAGATTCACCGCCGCGATACGAGCAGCGCTTTACGATCCAATTCGACAGCGGCAGGTATTGGAGTCGCTACATTCCCGTGATCGATGCATCCGGGCAGATCGTTCTTCTCGAGCAGCGGACGCTGGAGCTCGTCGCAGCAAGAGGCATACTGCCCGCTCCCAAAACGTTGTACGGTGAAGGATCGCGGCGGCCGTCGCAGTTGCACCACTATGAGGTGCGAGCGATCACCACCGGGCCCGAGTCTGACTACGCGGGCCTGATCGCCGCGGGCCTCTCGCGGCAGGGGACGTCCCTGGCGATGTCGATCTTCGACAAGGACGGCAACATGGTGACGCGCGTCGACACGCGCATGGAGTCCTACTCCCCCAAGCACCCGCAGGGGGTTTGGATCGGGTCGGCCCGGGCGGCGCTGTTCGAGGTGCCCTGGGCGCCGGCGCTGACCGTGTCGAAATACCTGCTCGAGAACGTGCATCCGCCTGTCCTGACGCTCGCCTCGTTCTTTCTCGCCAACCAGATTGAGGCCGGCGCGTGCCACCGAACCTTGTTCCTGGTTCCGAATTCGTTCGCCGCGATGCACCGGGATCAGACTCGACAGAGCATCGTCGCACAATTCTTCGGGGCCCTCTGGATCGTGCTGCCTGGGATCGGCCTGGCGATCTTTTGGGCGTGGCGCGTGGTCCGCGACGCGGCGGCGGTGGGGCTTTCGAGCCGCGCGCGTAGTCTCTGGCTGCTGAGCACGCTGGCCTTCGGCCTGCCCGCCTATATCACGTACCGAATGACACGGCCGGCCGCAGGGCTGGTGACGTGCGCCGCGTGCGGCAAGATGCGACGCGCCGATATGGAGCGATGCCACCTGTGCGGCGTGGCGTGGGACATGCCCGAACTGGCTGCGCCCACCTGGCGGGTACGGGACGAGGGCGTGGCGGCGTCTGAGCCGCCCGCCGAGTCCGAAAAATCTTCCGGTGCGGGGGAACAGAAAACCGATTCGTCTGTCGAATCTATGTGACCGCTTCTTCAAGAACGGCCTCTTATCGATGAAGGCCACAGCGGAGGGTGAGCAAGATCGGCCGGCAGACTCTCGTGGAATCGTCTCGCTACGCCGGATGGCGCGACACGAGACCGGCAATGACGGACCTGCATCGGTCACAGTGCGGAGTGCAGAGTATGAGTGCGGAGAACGAACATATCATCCTGCTGGCGCAAGCGAGTTCGGGAAACAGAGCCGGTCTGGGAGACCTGGCCGGCGTTGTCTGGCAGCGGCTCTATCCCTTCGTGCTGCGCATCACGCTCAATCACGATATGACCGAGGACATTCTCCAGGATACGCTGCTGGCGATGATCTGCGGCGTCGAGTCCTTGCGCGACCCCGATCGATTCTGGCCCTGGATGTACCGGATTGCCTACACCAAGATCCAGGACGCCTTCCGGCGGCGCCGCCTTCAGGCCGCCATGCAGAGCACCTTCCTCCAGAACCACGGGCGCGCCGATGGCGAGCAGAATGGTCTCGACAATCCACTGGACTCGAAGATTCACGAGGAGACCCTTCAGGAGGTCGCCCTGGCGGTCGAACAGCTCAAGAGCCAGCACAAGGATGTTGTGCGTCTTCGCTATTACGAGGGACTGCCGTACACCGAGATTGCCTCACGCACACGAACCACCCCCGAACGAGCCCGCATCCGCTTCCACCGCGCCAAGGCGTCGCTGCGACGACGACTGCAAGCCTGTTGCGCATGAGGCCAGGTCGCCGATGTTCGTGTCGATCACGAGGTAGAGCGAAACCCGTTTTGGGGAGGCGGCAAGAACCACGAAAAGACAACGGCAATGAAACGCGCAGAATACCCGCGTGTCTGTTCGACAAGACAGCGCGGTCTGCGGACTATGTGCCTGTCAAGCCGGCGAAGGCGGCGTGGCGCACCAGATCGACGATATGACGGGCTCCCAGCTTCGTCATGATGTTGGCGCGATGGACTTCCACCGTGCGCCGGGACCGATGAAGCTCCGCGGCGATCTCCCCGTTGGTCTTGCCTTGCAGCACGAGGTGCAGCACCGCCTGTTCCACCTCTGTCAGGGGCTTCGATAGTTCCCTGGCCTGCGTCTGGTGCAGGGCCTGCTCCATGGCCGCCAGCAGCTGGCTGGCCTGAGGAGGACGCTCCAGGCAATCCGTCGCGCCGGCCTTCATGGCCTGGACGGCGGTGTCGATCCGCCCGGGTTCGACCAGCATGATGACCGGCACCCAGGGCGCGATCTGCCGAACGCGAGTCAGCAGTTCGATTCCTTCGACGGCCGGCTCCGGGACGTTGGTGACGAGGAGCCGGCACCCACCGTCGCGGATGGACTGCAGGCACTCGTCTGTGTGAGCGAAGTAACAGACCGGGGCGCCCGCCCGGTCAAGAGCGGCCTGAACCGCTTTGGTGCTCGCCAAGTCGCCGTTGGCATAGTAGATCGTGTGATATCGCTGGTTCATAACTCGGCCCGCCTTCCGGCACTGTCGCTTCGTGAGGTCGATTGGTCGACCTCTTCCGCTCCGCGTGTTCCCTGGCCTTATTGATTGGGACTCTACCCACCTGCGGGCTCCTTCACACGAGCCATACCGAGGCAGAGCACCTGCTCCGCAATGTCCATTTCCGATGGACACACGTCGTCAACGCATAAGGATGGTATGAAGTCGCTCTTGGGGCGACCATAGGGAAAATCCTCAAATTAGGATCAGGGGAATTGCCTACGTGTCACTACGCGCTTGCCGGGGGCAGATGCTTGCCCGGCGGCGGCGGAAACGATAGAGTCTACGGAGCCTCGGCCGGGCCGGCCACCGGGCAGAGCAGTGGTTTCCTGACGGAAAGGGGACGTGTCTTATGAAGCGAGTGGCGCCCATTGTTCTCATTGTCTTCTTGGGGGCGATCGCCTCGGCGGGGGAGGATATCCCAGTTCGATTGTGGGATTGCTTCGAGCTGGTGCTGCCCGGCCCGGCGACAGGCAATCCATTCGTGGGTATCGAGTTCAGCGCCGTCTTCCAGCAGAGCGATCGTGCGTTCGAGCCCGAGGGCTTCTACGACGGCGACGGCCTCTTCAAGGTTCGCTTCATGCCCGATCGCGAAGGCGTCTGGACCTACCGGACAAAGAGCAATCGCGACGCTTTGGATGGCAAGGAAGGGCAGTTCGTCTGCGTCGCGCCGGCCCCCGGATGTCATGGTCCTGTGCGGGTCCGAAACCAGTACCACTTTGCCCATGCCGACGGGACGCCGTTCTACCCGTTCGGCACCACGATCTACGAGTGGCCGTTTCAGTCCGAAGAAAGACGCCGGCAGACACTCGAGACGCTCAAGCAGTCCCCGTTCAACAAGGCGCGCTTTCTGGCGGTCCCGCCCTGGCGGCAGAGCTACGTCGAAGGGCCCGGCGCGCTGGACTGCTTTCCATTCGAGGGGACATCGAAGGAGAACTGGGATTTTTCCCGTTTCAGTCCGGAGTTCTTCCGGCGTCTGGAGGCCTGTGTCGCGCAGCTTCGCGATGTGAACATTGAGGCGGACGTGATCCTGTTCCGGCCGTACGACGGAGGCAAGTGGGGTTTCGATACGATGGACGCCGAGACCAACGACCGCTTCGTACGCTACATCGTGGCCCGTCTCTCATCGTATCGCAATATATGGTGGTCCCTGGCGAACGAGAACAGCTTCATTCGTCATCTGACCGATGCCGACTGGGACCGGCTGTTCCAGCTCGTGCAGGCAGAGGACCCCTATGGGCACCTGCGTTCGATTCACAACGCCGGACGGATATATGATTATGGCAAGCCCTGGGTCACCCACGTGAGCCTTCAGTATTACATGGCGGTGCGTTTTTTCGGTGTTTCGCCTCTGCTGCGAGACATCTACCAAAAGCCTGTCATCCATGACGAAATCAACTATGAAGGTGCGATCGCCAAACGCTGGGGCCGGCTCTCGGGCGAGGAGATGGTCTATCGATTCTGGATCGCCATCATCGGCGGCGCCTACGCCACGCATGGGGAAACGCGTGTGCAGCCCGACGGCGACGGGTGGATCTCGCGGGGTGGCACACTCGCCGGAGCCAGTCCCGCCCGCATCGCCTTCCTGCGGCAGATTGTCGAGGACGGCCCGGATGGGGGGCTTGACCCGATCGACCAGTACTACGAGACCAACATCGCAGGCCGGCCCGGGCAGTACTATTTGATCTACTTCGGCAAGGAACAGATGACGCAGTGGCCCTTTGTCCTGCCTCGGGCCGAGTTGGAGGAGGGCATGCGATTCCGGGCGGAGATCATCGACACATGGAATATGACCGTTGTTCCGGTGGAGCGGACGTTCGAAGTGGAGGCCCTGGACCGCTACCAGTACATCGACAAGAGCCGGGCGGCCATCGACCTGCCCGAAAGGCCTTGTATGGCCCTGCAAATCCGCAGGGTCCCATGAACACCGGCGTACCGAACTGCTTTGGTGACGTGAAAGGAGATCGAAGATGAAGCGCCTGATTACTGCCGTACTGTTGATCGCGTGGTGTGCGGTGGGGCTGTTGGCGGCGGCCGAAGAGCCGTCGCCGGAAACCCTGTTGCTGAAGGACTTTCACCCTCGTTCGGTCTACAAGACCCCACAGACGGAGGTCGGCAAGGCCCGCTATCCGGCCATCGACATGCACGCGCACGACTACGCGAAGACGCCGGAGCAGGTGGATCGCTGGGTGCGGGTCATGGACGAGCACGGGATTGCCAAGGCCGTCGTGCTGACGGGAACCACGGGCAAGCAGTTCGACGATCTGGTTGCGTTGTATTCGAAGTATCCGGACCGGTTCGAGCTGTGGTGCGGGTTCGACTATACTGGCTACGACAAACCTCGTTTCGGGCCTGCCGCTGTCCAGGAGCTCCAGCGCTGCTTCGACGCCGGCGCGCGGGGTGTCGGCGAGCTGGGCGACAAGGGCAAGGGGCTGTTCTATTGCCGGCCCACCAAGGCGTGGGGAATGCACCTCGACGACCCGCGCATGGACATGTTGCTGGAGAAGTGCGCCGAGCTGAAGATGCCCATCAACATCCACGTAGCCGATCCGTATTGGATGTACGAGCCGATGGACGCTCGCAACGACGGGCTGATGAACGCCTACACCTGGCGACTGGACAATCAACCCGGCATCGTCGGCCACACCGGGATGATCGACATCCTCGAACGGGCCGTCAAGCGACACCCCAGGACCACGTTCATCGCCTGCCATTTCGCCAACTGCTCCTACGACCTGAACCGGCTGGGCAAGCTGTTCGACGAGTGTCCCAACCTCTATGCGGACATTTCTGCGCGGTATGCGGAGACGGCCGCCATCCCGCGATTCACCGCCAAGTTCTACGAGACCTATCAAGATCGGCTCGTCTACGGCACCGACATGGGTCTCAGCCCGGGCGTGTACCGGATCACGTTTCGCATTCTGGAGTCGGCGGATGAGCACTTCTACGACTGGGACAATTTCAGTTACCACTGGCCCCTGCACGGCCTGGCGCTGCGCGACCCGATTCTGGAAAAGGTGTACCGCGCGAATGCGCTGAAGATTCTGCACCAGTAACCCCGCGTGGAGCGAGAGATACCTCGGAAAGGAATGAGTCTGTGACAGCAGCGGCCAGACGGTGGATGTGTCGATGTGGGATTCCGGTGTTTCTGCTCGCGCTGACGGCGCCGGCGCAGGCGGATTGGCCTCGTTTTCGCGGGCCTTTGGGTGACGGCCTGGCGACGGCGCCCGGCCGTAGTGTGCGGCTTGGTCTGCCTGTCCGCTGGAGCGAGACGGAGAACGTGACGTGGAAGACACCCATCCCGCACATCGGCTGGTCGAGTCCGGTGGTGATGAACGGGCAGGTCTGGCTGACCAGCGCGACAGAGGAGGGGCACGATTTCTACGCGATCTGTGTCGATGCCGGCTCCGGCGCGATTCGTTTTAGCGAGCGGGTCTTCCATGCGGATAATCCGGAGCCTCTGGGCAACCCGCTCAACGGTTATGCCTCGCCCACGCCCGTCATCGAGCCGGGACGCGTCTACGTGCACTTTGGGAGCTATGGGACCGCGTGTCTGGACACGGGCACGTTCAAGACGCTGTGGAAGCGGGACGACTTGCCCTGTCGGCATTATCGCGGGCCGGGCTCGTCGCCCATCCTGTTCGAGAATCTGCTCATTCTGACCATGGATGGCGTGGATGTGCAGTACCTCGTCGCGCTGTACAAGAGCACAGGCCAAACCGTCTGGAAGACCGATCGCACCGCCGCCTGGGACGACCTGGACGCCGACGGCAAGCCGAGAGACGAAGGCGACCTGCGCAAGGCGTATTCGACGCCGCTGATCGTCACATTCGACGGCGCCACGCAGATGCTGAGCGTGGGAGCTAAGGCGCTCTATGGCTACGATCCCTCCACCGGCCGTGAGTTGTGGAAGGTCCGCACGCCTGGGTTCTCGGGCGCCGCTGCTCCTGTCTACTGCAATGGTGTCGCCTACATGATCAGCGGTTTTGGCCAGACTGAGCTGATGGCCATTCGGGGCGACGGCTCAGGCGACGTCACCGACAGCCACGTGGTTTGGAAGACCGCTCGGACGGTGCCGCGAACGCCTTCGCCCGTTCTGATCGGCGATCTGCTCTTTACGATCAACGACACGGGGATCGTCGTCTGCATGGACGCGGCGACGGGCGAGCAGGTGTGGAAGGACCGCATCCGAGGCGACTACGCCGCATCGCTGCTCTATGCCGACGGCAACATCTATTGCTTCAATCAGAGCGGAAGATCGACTGTATTCAAGGCGGCTCGCCGATTTGAGATCGTCGCGACCAACACGCTCGATTCCGGCTGCATGGCCTCGCCCGCCGTCGCCGGCAAGGCGCTGCTGCTGCGAACGAAGACCCATCTCTACCGCATCGAATCCCCTTGATGGAACCGACAAAATGTATCGGAAGGAGACTTTTGTGACGGATAGAAAGCTGATCTATGCAACGGTAGCCGCCGCTGTGTTCTTGCTTATCAACGCAAGCGCAGGGCTCGGTGAGCAATACGATCTGCATAGCCCCGACGAGACAGTAGGCGTGCGCGTGAACGTGGGCGAGCGGATCGACCTTTCGGTGCTCGTCGACGGCGCGACGGTGGCCCAGGTCGAAGGATTGGCTTTGGAGATGGCAGATGGCGCGGTCCTGGGGACCGACGCGCGCGCTGCGGGTGTAAATCGCAACGCGGTCTCCCAAGAGGTCCGTCCGGTGATTCGCGAGAAGAACGCGGTGATACAGGACCGCTACAACGAGCTGGCGCTGACCTTTGAAGGGGGCTTTGCCCTGGCATTCCGGGCGTACGACAACGGCGTCGCCTATCGCTTCTCAACATCCCTGCCGGGCGAGGTGGTCATACAGAGCGAGGGAGCGCGCTTTCAGTTCGTCGATTCGGCCTCGGTCATCTGCCAGAAGGAGAAGAGCTTTCGCTCCGCCTACGAGGAGCCTTACAGCGAGCAGACGATCGGCGAGCTGAAGGGTGAGGACCTGTGCTGCCTGCCGCTGCTCGTGACGCAGGCGGGCCGGCCGAGGGTGCTCATCACCGAGTCGGACTTGCGGGACTATCCTGGCATGTGGTTGCGGGGCACAGGCGGGACCTCCCTGGAAGCGGCGTTTGTCGGCTATCCGCTCGAAGAATCATATGAAGGCAACGCCTACGTGCGCGGCCGTGTGGCCAAGCATGCCGACTACATCGCCAAGACCGAGGGCACGCGAACCTACCCCTGGCGCATCATCGCCGTCGCGCGAAACGACGGCGATCTGATCGCCAATCAGATGATCTATCTGCTGGCGCCGTCCCTGGCTCTGGATGATGTCTCGTGGATCAAGCCGGGAGTGGTCACGTTTGACTGGTGGGGCCGACGGAACATCTACGGCGTGGATTTCAAAGCGGGCGTCAACACTGCCACGGCCAGGCACTTCATCGACTTCGCCTCCGAGTTTGGATTCGAGTACTTCCTCTTCGACGACGGCTGGTCCGATGGGGCCGACCTGTTCAAGATTCATCCCGATCTGGACATGGAGGAGGTCTGCGCCTACGCCAAACAGAAGAACGTAGGCGTCATGCTGTGGGTGATCTGGGCCACTCTGGATCGCCAGTGCGAGCAGGCTCTCGATCAGTTTGCCAGGTGGGGCATCAAGGGCATCAAGATTGATTTCATGAACCGGGACGACCAGAAGATGGTCAATTTCTACCACCGGATCGCCAAAGAAGCGGCCAAACGCCGCATGGTCGTCGACTTCCACGGCGCCTACAAGCCGGCGGGACTGCGACGGGCCTACCCGAACGTCCTGACGCGAGAGGGACTGATCGAGGTCGAGCAGAACGGCTGGAGCGATCGCGCCAATCCCGAGCATCACGCTCTGCTGCCATTCCTGCGGATGGTGGCCGGGCCGATGGACTATATTCCATGCACGATGAACAACGCGCAGAAGCACGAGTTTCGCCCGGTGGGAGACCGGCCGATGGGCCTCGGCACCCGGGCCCACGACATCGCGCTGTTCGTGATTCTGGAAAGCCCGATGCAGATGCTGCCCGATGCGCCGTCGGACTACTACCGCGAGCGCGAGTGTACGGAGTTTATCGCGCAGATTCCCGTCGAGTGGGACGAGACGCGCGTGCTGGAGGCCAGGGTGGGCGACTACGTGGTGCTGGCCCGCCGGCGGGGGGAGGTGTGGTTTGTCGGCGCGATCACGGACTGGGAGGCCCGGCAGTTCGATCTGCGGTTCGATTTCCTTGGATCCGGCCTGTACGAGATGGAGTTCCTGCGCGACGGCGTCAATGCCGCCACTCGCGCCATCGACTACAAGAAAGAGACGCGAACCGTCCCAACGGACAGGGCGATGAAGATCGATCTGGCGCCTGGCGGCGGCTGGGTCGCTCGAGTCTACAGGACCGCTCGTTGAGACATCACGGGGAGCACTGAGGATGACACGATTGCCGAGATGGATGGTTGGCTTGGGGTGGCTGGTCTGGCTGGTCAGTCAGGCCGGCGTCGGCGCAGCGAATGGGCAGACGACCTCCGTCGTCGCGGACATCGCCTACAAGGGCGGCGAGGGATTGACGGCTTATGAGGCACAGCGGTGCAGGCTCGATCTGTACTTGCCCGACGGCGAGAAGGGTTTCGCGACGTTGCTGTGGTTCCACGGCGGCGGTATTACGGAGGGCAGCAAGTCCGATCCGATGACCGTCGGGATTGCAGAATGGTTCGCCGGACAGGGGGTGGCCGTGGCCTTGGCCAACTATCGCCTCTCGCCCGGCGCGACGTTCCCGGCCTATCTGGACGATGCGGCCGCCAGTCTGGTCTGGCTGCATCGGAACATCGGCGCACACGGCGGCGACGCGAAGCAGATCTACGTCTGCGGCCATTCGGCCGGGGGCTATCTGACCGCCATGATCGGTCTGGACAGACGCTATCTCGGTCAGTACGGCCTGAGTCCGGACGTCATCGCGGGCCTGATTCCCGTCAGTGGCCAGATGGTCACGCATTCGACGGTCCGCGACGAGCGTGGCATCGAACGTGCGCGTCAGATCGTCGACGAGGCGGCGCCGCTGTATCACGTCCGCGCCGATGCGCCGCCTGCGGTGTGCATCTGCGGCAGTGAGGACCTGCCGGCTCGCGCGGAAGAGAACCGGCTGTTTGTCGCGGCGATGAAGGCGGCCGGCCACGAGCAGATTGAGTATCTCGAAGTCGAAGGCCGCGACCACGGGACTATCGTCAGCCGGATTCCGGAGCCGGACGACAATGTTGCCCGTGCGATTCTGGCTTTTGTCAAGACCGGGCGGGTGTCACGAGTCTATTACGTCGATGACGTACATGGAGATGACGGTCGGGACGGTCGAAGCCGAGTGGCCGCCTGGCGATCTCTGGAGAAGGTCAATCAGGCGTCGCTGAAGCCGGGGGATACGGTTCTCTTCGGACGCGGCGGGCGCTGGCGGAGCCAACTCATTCCGCAGAGCGGCGCGCCCGGCCTTCCCATCACGTACGGCGCATTTGG
Source organism: uncultured Pirellulales bacterium (assembly GCA_964579055.1). Taxonomy (GTDB): domain Bacteria; phylum Planctomycetota; class Phycisphaerae; order Sedimentisphaerales; family Anaerobacaceae; genus Anaerobaca. The sequence goes on along the minus strand of CAZOFX010000075.1, from coordinate 11,274 downwards.
CACGGGTGACAAGCCTTCGCTGCTCGGCTCGGTGGCCATGGACGCGGCTGCGGACTGGAGCCTCGTCGAAGACGGCATCTGGAGCACGACCGATTCGCAGGGGCTTCTGGCGGTGGACGTGGGCAACATCATCTTCGACCACGGTGCGGCGGTCGGCGTCAAGGAATGGAGCCGGGCCGAGCTTCGCAGGCCGGGGGATTACTTCTATGACTCCGATGGGAAGCGCGTGCTGCTCCGCTCGGACGGCAATCCGGCGAGTCTTCATCGCGGCATCGAACTGGCCCTGCGCAAGCACGTCATTGACCAGAGCGGCAAACAGTACGTCACCTATGAGGATCTGGACCTACGGTACGGAGCAGCCCACGGCATCGGCGGGTCCGGCGTCCGGCACATCATCGTGCGTCGCTGCGACCTGTCCTATATCGGTGGCGGACACCAGCACACCACCGCCGACGGCCGGCCCGTGCGGTACGGCAATGGGATTGAATTCTGGTCCAGCGCCGGCGACTGTCTCGTGGAAGACTGCCGCCTGGGGGAAATCTACGACGCCGCCTTGACCAACCAGGGCAGCGGGACCAACGTCCAGGAGAACATCACCTATCGCCGCAACGTGATCTGGAACTGCGAGTACTCGTTCGAGTACTGGAACCGGGATGAGTCCAGCCGCACGCACAATATCCGCTTCGAGCACAACACCTGTGTCGATGCCGGCTACGGCTGGGGGCACGCCCAGCGGCCCGACCGCAACGGGCGGCACCTGATGTTCTACGACAACACTGCCGCAACGTCCGACTTCGTCGTCCGCTACAACATTTTCTGCAATGCCACCGACAGTTGCCTGCGTCTGGCCGGCCGTGATTGGACCGCGGCCTTGGCCATGGATGCGAACTGCTGGTTTCAGCGAGCGGGCTTGCCGCTGCTGGTGTGGGGTCAGACTTCCGTCGGAGCCGAAGGATTTGGCGATCATCAGCGGGCCCGGGGGTGCTCGACGCAGGCTCTGGTCATGGAACCGGAGTTCGTCGATGCCGCCGCCAGGGACTACCGTCTGGCGCCGGATAGCCCTGCACGCCGGCTCCAGGACAATGGAATTCCCGTAGGAGCGCTACCTTAGAGGATTGCTTGAAGGCCCTTCGTCCTCCGGCGCCGGCAGAGATGATCCTTTGTCCGCGTTCTCGGCTGCCGAGGCAGAGAGGAGGTGCTCGAATTTCTCGGCTTCGTCGTCGTACCAGACCGTGATGCGGTAGAAGTCGTCCGAGATGCCCTTGGCCTCCGAAATGGAGATGATCCGGAAGCACTTGAGCTGACTGTTGCAGTACTTGACGACCTTCTTCTTCAGTTCGTCAGCGTCTCCGGAGAACGCCGGTCGGGTGAATTCCTTGAACTGGATCGCCATAATCGCTCCTTGTATCGAGTAGTTCAACCAGGATGCGGCGGTCTGCTTCAATTTGCACATTGTCGCTTGGCTTGCGCGCAAGTTCAAGGGCAAAGAGTGGTGCGTCAGGGGCGTATCGCCTCGCGGAGGCTCCGCAAACGGTGGGGTGGGCGCCGGCATGCCCAAAATAGACGACCGGCACGATTTGCGAACATCCGCAACCCGTGCCGGTCTCCTTGCGCCAGTGTGCCCCGCGCAGCCGCTTGGTTGTGTATCCTTTCTCCGTCCGTGACGAAGGCGTTTGCAGGCAGGGTGATGTGGACGCGATTTCGCAAGTTTTTCGAAAAAAAAACGAGCTGGCGACAAGGCCCATAAGGCCTGCGAGACTAATCGACTTCTTCGTAGGAGTAGAGAATCCCGTCGAGCCGGTCGTAAAGGGCGTCCAGCCCGTATTCCAGGTCGGCATCGTGGCAGTGATTCGCCGCGGCCACGATGCATCCAAGCAGGTCCTCCAGCTCGGCCAGCGTCACGTCGATTTCACTCTTTCCACCGGCCAGGACGGCCTGTTTGAACGGGTGGTCCTGTGCAAGAGCATGCTGGACGATGAGTCTGTGCTGGCCTCTCAGCAGCGGAACGGGGATCCTCTGGCCGCGTCTGATCTTCTCCGACATCCTTGTCCTTTCACGCAGGCTGACCGATGACAGCTCGGTCGGCCGCACAAAAACCTCGCGGATGTACCCACTCGCTCCGCCCTCGCATATCATCGCCAACTGACGCGGGACAAGCAAGACAAAAGGCGCAGGGGGCGTTGGATGGGTGCGGCTCAGGTGGTCTGGACGCAGCCAAACAGGGGGTCGGTACGCACCGCACTACAGGGCGCACAGACCCCCCGGTGCTTCCTTCCCTCCCACGGCCGCATGCCTCGACGTGTTCCTTTCACTCGCGTGTGAAGCGTCTGGCGACGGCGCGTGTGGATGCATTTTCTGGAAAAAAGTGAAAAAAAAGTGGCCTCGCATGGATGGCGGGCTTGGGGGCAGCACAGAAGACCGATCCACCGGTCAGGCAATGTTGTTGTAAAACCTTTTTAGGAAATGTGTTACGGTTCTTGCCTGCGATCTGCCCGGATGTCGGCTCCCTGGAGCCATCCCTCGGTGAATCTGGCATATTTGATGGTCTTGCCAGGGTCCTGTCCCCGGTCGTTGCGATGGTAGCTGTAGACCACGTGCAGGATGCCGTCGCGGCCCTGGATGATCGACGGGTAGTGGCTTCGGGTCGCAACCTGGCCCCGGGGGTCCCGTTCCAGGTGCCTTGTGTGGGCCCAGGTCCGGCCCTGATCGGCCGCCAGAGAAACCGCAAGGCTGTGCCGGCCGTCCTCGGTGTCGTTGTACGCCAGGACCCAGTGCCCGTTGGCCAGGGTCACGATATCCGCGCCGGAACCAGGGTTAGGCAGTTCGCTGTCGCGAACGGGGCTCCACGTCGCTCCCGCATCGGCCGAGCGGCTGATGTGCAGCCGGGCGGGCGCCGGCCCGTTGTCCCGCATATAGGCGACCAGCGTCCCATCGGGCTGCCATGCGATACTGGGCTGGATGTTTCCCCCGCCGACGAGGGGCTCGCTGAATGCCCAGGTCCGACCCCCGTCGTCGGTCAAGGCCATCAGGGAGAAACTGAATCCGTCGGAATAGAGCGGGACAGCGATCCGGCCGGTGGCCAGGACGATCGCCTTGTTCTTCGTCTGCCAGCCCATTCGTCGGAAATACGGATAGCCGAGCGGTTGGTCGAGGCGCCGGCCGGCATCGTCGACGAGGATTCCCTTTCGCACCATGTCCCGGCCTCGGGCTTTGGCCAGTAGATCGTCACTCCAGGCTTTGATGCGCTCGCCTGCTGCCCCTGCAACGGAGGCCGAGTTCACGGTCTGACCGGTCACGTATTCCGCATACTCCTTGACCTGCCGTTCGACCGACCGGACGAAACGGTCATTGGGCTGAATGCCTCGCTCCGCGCTATCGCCCGGCTTGACATGCAACACGTCCTGCCAGCTCCACAGAGGTGGGCCGTCATCGCGCGACAAATCCTCGCTGATCCGATACTTCAGCAGTGACGTTTCCCACTGATTGGCAATGACGGTGTACCACATCAACCAGAGGCGGCCCTGAGCGTCCATGAACAGGATGGGGTTGATGTCAGGAAAGCCGGGCGTGTCGGCCATGACAAACGGTTCGCTCCATTGGGTCGCGCCGCGTTTCAGGCGTGCGCCCATGATGGCGACATCGTCGGCCCAACGTTCACCCGAGCCCTGGAACCACGCCGCCAGCAGGTCGCCGTTGGGAAGCTCGACGATGGTCGAGCCGTGCACGTGCTGAGCGACATAGGGGAAGATCTCCATCGTTACCAGCGCGTCCTCGCTGCCCATGCACGGCAAGGCGGAAAGCAGACATAGTGCCGCGGTCAAAGCTCGCTCGAGCGTGTCCATCTGTGTCTCCTCTGGAAGAGCCCGTACTGTCCTACAGGGTCACAATTTCTTCGAGCGTGATCTGGAAAAGCACATCCTGTCCGGCCAGCGGATGGTTGGCGTCCACCACAATCTCGGTGTCCGAGACCTTGATGACGGTCGCATTGATAACCTCGTATTCGTCGCTGGGAAGGCGGATGTGCTGGCCGACCCTGGGGGTGATGCCCTCGGGGAAGTCCTTGCGTGGGATGACCTCGACCCGGTCCTCGCGGCGGGGGCCATAGGCCTTGTCTCTGGGCACGATCACGGTCCTGGACTCGTCCGGGGTCATGCCGATGACAGCCTTCTCCAGAGCAGGCAAGAGGTCCCCATGGCCGACAATGAACTCGATGGTCCCACCGTCCGGCGCCATTTCGAATTCGCGACCGTCCGTCAGGCGACCTGCACAGTGCACTCTGACGATATCACCTTCCGCGACACGCGCCATACGATTCTCCTGGTTGTGGTGGCACAGCAGCGTTCGGAAAGACCGTACCACAAACCGTCGGGGACTACAATCGCCGCCCGGACCTGTCGAGGGAAACGCCCTAAAGAAGTCCGACCCGTATGCCGATAGCAGTTGTCATGGCGAATGAGCTGCTGACATACTGTGAAGCGAAACCGTCTGCACAGGGGCCGGAGGGCCACTTTGACGGGCAGGTGGCAGATACGAAGAAATGCCCCTTCTGTGCTGAGCGTATCCAGACCGAGGCGATCAAATGCCGGTATTGCGGCGAATTCCTCGACGGTTCCGGTCGCCGCGCTCCTAAACCACGGACCGGGAAGTGGTATCATGCTATGAGCAGCGTGGTTCTCGCGTTGCTGTTCGTCGGTCCGCTGGCCCTTCCGCTCGTCTGGTTCCATCCGCGGTACAAACCAGTGACCAAGATCGGGGTTACCGCACTCGTACTGGCGATCACGGCCCTGAGCATGTACCTGATGGCGGCGGTATACCACAGCCTGCTCGATCAGATCCACGCCATGGGAATCTGAACGTTCCCTACTGGGCCTCGATCCGGATGGTGTGCCGGACCGGGACGAAGGCGGCCTCGACGGCCTCTACCAGTGGCGCACGCGTCTTGTCTGTCAGTGCGACGGTCATGTCCATATCCACTTGGCCTTCCGGGCCGTGGAAGAGCATCTTGACCTGCCTCGTTTCGTACTCCTGCTTGCGGGCGACCGCCTCATCCACGCGCTTGAAGGCATCGCTGAAAGGGTTGATCTCGAAATCGGCGGCCAGATTGACGCCGGGCTTCAACTGGGCGGCCGTGTAGCTCTTGGAAGTGTCGCCCCAAGTGACGCGGCAGCCCGTGGCGGGGGCGTTCTTTACGACCAGCATGAAGCGATTGAGATCGTCGTTGAACGGGACCAGTGTCATGCCGGAGCGGATGCTCGAATCGTCGTCCGCCGGACCGCTCGCGCAGAACGGATAGCGGCTGCTCTCCACCTCCACGCGATCTGAATCGGCAGAGACGATGCGATGCCCCTGCGATGCGGCGGCCTGGCCATTCGCCATGTCCACCGTGATGGTCCCGATCTGCCCATCAAGCCCCATCGCCCAAAGGAAGGCGTAAGCCATTACCAGGTGGCCCGCCCACCCTGGGTGGACCCCGTCCTTGCCCGAGATCATGTAGTCGTCGCCATACCGGCGCTTGGCCTCGAATCCCTGGACCAGCATCGGACGGAAAACGTCGGCGAATCCCACCTGTTCCTGCTCCGCCAGCCGCACGTCGATGTTGCGGAACTCTGCAAGACTCCGGTTCAGATCGTCCACCGTGCCCTGAGCCCGCTGAACCCACGACGGCATCTTGCCGACCGTGCCGGCCGAGCCCTGGATTACGCGCACGCCTCGCTCCTTGAACGTGCGAATGGTCGCCAGTGACGCGTCGCGATAGACCTGCGCGTACTCTTCCTTGTAGGGCTGGTAGTTGTGGTCGTTCATCGCGTAACACGTCGTTGCGATCGTCGGGTCGAAGCGAAGCGCGTCGTTGACCATTCGCGCCAGGAAGCCGGGGGCTTTCTCGCCGCTCCAGCCGAACTGCCGCACGGTGACGTCGAGCTGCGGCACGCAGACCGTCAGATAGGTTTCCATGATCCGGGAATACATTTTCTGTTCGGTGATCGAGTCACCGCAGATGGCCAAGCGATCGCCCGGCTTGAGCACCAGTCCCTCGACGGGTGGCGCCTTGAGCAGTTTGTGGGCGGCGAAGTAAGGGTCGGCGGGTAACGTCTCGTATTCCTGCGCCAGCAGCGGAGAAACCGAGATCACGACGAGGGCCAGCAGTGACATCATGAGCTTTTTCATGGTGGTCACTGTAGTCTGTCACGGCCGGGCGGGCAACTGAAAAACGCCGGAATTCGACAGGATATCCATGCGGCAGGGCGCCACTACCCTTGGCTTTGTCTGCCGAGAAAGAAGAGCGATCGAACGGCGGGCAGGGTCAATCGGACCCTGGTCACGGTGCAGTCGCCTTCGATCTCGTGCGTGCATTGGGCGGGCTGGACGTCTCCCGTATGGGGGTCCCAGGCTTCGAGCTCCAGTCGGCCGCGCAGGAGGATGGACGTGTCCAGGGCCGTCGGATCGATGTTGGCGAACAGGTAGATGTGGACTCCGTCTTTGACCTTGTGGATGTAGCGGGGCGGGCGGGCCCCTTCGCATTCTACGTCGTAGACGGCCAGTGCATTGTCCAGTCTCTCTCGCAAAGTCGCGGCATCCGGCCTCTCCGCAAACATGGTCGCGACTGCGCCGGCGACGTCGGCGTCGTGGCCGAACTCGGCCGACTTGGACGGCAGTTCGCCCGTGGCGATGACCCTGCCGCCGGCGTCATGGAAGGCCTTGATCTTCTGAAGGTTGCTCCAGCGGATGGTCTTGTGGCCCGGGAGCACGAGCACCTTGAAGCGTCCCGGATGAATCTCGTTGTGCAGGAGGAGTTCGTTGCCTTCGATCGTGCATCGCTCGTCGAGGACATCAGGATGCAGGAATGTGTAGTCGCGGCCGGCGGCGATCAGCGTCTCGCCCACGTCGAGGTAATCAGCCTCGGGCACCGTGACGCCGCCCTGGTAGTAACCGAGCGGGCCGTCAAGGTGGTGGCTGCCCTGAAGGGTCGCGATGGGGTAGAGGACGGCGATATCGGCGACGTGACAGGCATCGTTCTGTAGCATCACGTTCAGGCGGGCCAGACAAGTGTTGAACTCGGGCAGTCCGTCGGCATAGATCGGGCTGCGATATGACAACTCCGGCTTGAATGTAACGTGGGCGTCGTCGTACCAGACCGCGTGCGGGATGAGCACGTTGATCCCTTTCGTGTATTGCTCCAGCGCGACGGCGTACATCTCGTTCCAGCTCAGGTCGCCCATCGCTCCGTACGTTTCGGACATGACCAGGGCCTTGTCCCAGTTGTACGCGGCGGAACTGATGATCTTGTAGATCCTCTCGGCCGGGCGGTTGCCGCCGATCTTATCGACGCCCGGAATGGCCTGATGCTGGAAGCATCTCATCAGATCGCCGGCGACACTGACGGGGTTGGCGACCTCCTCCTGGTCCTGGTGGCCGGTCGTTTCAATGCCATGCCTGTCGCACCAGTCCTGTATCCGCTTGGGGAAGCTCAAGGCGTAAAGCTCCGTGCGGAATCCGAACAGGTAGTTTCGCGCCGCCTGCGTGTCGGGGCCGATGTCATACCACAAGGCGGGGTAGTAGGGCCTCGGGTCGAAGCCGTAGCGTTCTTCGAATTTCTCGTTGAACCGATCCGTCCAGGTCCGGCCCTCGGCTCGATAGAGCGTGGGTTCATCGTAGAACGTCGAATCGATGGTGGTGCCGAAGTGGTCGCTGAAATGGTCATAGTACGCTTGGTGCGTCATTTCGATGAACGCGTCCACTGCATCGGGATCGAGATAGTCACAGCAGGAATAACCGTCGATGACACAGACGAAGACCATGATCCTCCACACCCCGTCGGGAACGGCCCATTTCAACAGGCCGTTGGCGATGGCGTCTGTCAGATCGACGCGCTCCAGGGTCGCCGTGTTCATCGCGACCGCGCTCATGAGAGTCCCTGTCGGAAGCGGTCGTTCGTACGTGGCCGGACCGACCACGGTCTCCTCGTGTTTGTCGAGCCGCTTGAGCGTCAGACTCGGATGGGCCTGCGCGAACAGGCTCTGGTCTCGCGAGTTGGGCGAACCGGCCGAGCCGCTGGGAAAGCCGTACTCATCGTAGAGCGACAGGGTCATGCCCAACCGGCGGGCCTGCTCCAGTGCGGCGCCGTAGAGCGAGAAATACTCTTCGCTCAGGTAGTCGGGGCGGAAATCCTTTCCGAACGGCAGAATGCCGAACCCGCCGTACTTGCTGAGCTCTTTCGACTTCTGCATCTGCTCGCAAACGTCCAGGGCTATGACCTCGGTATTGTTCCAGAACCACAGCGGTCGAGGCCAATACCGCACTGGCGGGTCGCGGAAGTCGCTTCGCATCTGTGCCGTCGCACTGCCGGCAGAGACAATGCAGCAGGAGCAGAGCACCAGCCACGCAAAGAACAGGGTACACGGAACGTGGAGCGATTCAGTACTTGGCAGACGCATCTTGCCTCCACGTTCACCAATTTAAGTCGAACGCATATACCTGGCGACTGCCGGTACAGGTGGAGTTGAAGGCGATCCTGTCGCCACGGGGACTCCATCGAGGATGCAGGTCGCATCGCCAGCCCTCCTTGAACTCGGGCGGTTCGACGAATCGTCCGAGCGGCAGCACCGCCTGCGTTTTCATGTCCATCAGATAGAGTTTCTGCTCAGCGAGCTTGCCGGCCGGGTAGGTGTCGGTCACCATCCAGCGGCCGTCGGGCGAGAACGTGCCGTGACCGTCATAGTCGAGTAGACCGTAACCCAGTCGCTGATAGTCGCTCTGTCCAACAGTAAAGAGGATATGGCAATAGACCTTCGCGTCGTAGGCGGCGGTGATCATGAGCCTGTCGCCGTCGAGCCAGTCGAAATGCGATCCGCCCCAGCCGTCGGGGAAGCACCGGCGAAGGTTCGAGCCGTCCCGATTGACGGTCAACGAGGTGGTGTTGCGGTTCGGCGTGGCCCTGGCCAGCCAGAAGATCTTGCTGCCGTCCCGGCTGAACAGCGTGTGGTTGAAATACTCAATTCCTTCGGCCGGCACCTCAGGCACCATAGACTTAATCTGAGCGATGGAAATCAGAAGCCTGGCCTTGCCGGTTTCGAGATCGACAACGAACAGCCCATCGTCCTCGGGGAACTGGACAGTCCGGCGGGCGTCCTGCCCGTCGCCGCCGTACCCGTAATCGGGCCTCGTGATGCGCAGCCGGGCGAAGTTGATGCTGATTGCTTCCTTGCCGTCGGGCCAGACGGCGCTGACGGGGTAGTCGATCACCTTCAGTTCCCGCTTCGTGTGGATGTCCATGACGACCGATACGAATCGTCCGTCACGGAGGTCATTGTAGATGATCTGTGAATCCGGCGCTGTGCCCAGCCAGTGGGCCATGCATCCCTGCTGGAAGTTCCACGCCCGCGTCCGGGCCAGCGGGATGAATTCCTTCGTCTGCACATCGACCAGCCCGAGCGTTGCGATATCGTTTTCCGTGGGAATCCGGTCCCTGACATCGGTCTGGAGCACCGTCACGTATCGCTGGGAGAGGTCCCACGAGCTGATCCCGTAGTAGCTGGCGAGCAGATGTTCCTTCGGCCCGTTCGTCAGTGCCCGGCAGGGCGACACATCCGGGAATTGGACCGTGGCTGCGCCACCAGGACGTGAGGCGATGAGATACAGCAGAACGGCGAAGACCCCGAATGACCGCCGGCTCATTTCGCACCATCCTTTCCGTGAATCCCGACGAATACCCGGATCAAACCGGTCGAGCTGACTGCATCAGTCCAGGATAGCTTCGTCCTTGAACTCAGGAACGACAACCTCCCAGCCGGTCTTCTCCTGGAGGTAGGCGCCGAAGCTTTTGGCGCTTTCCGACTCGCCGTGCACGACGAAGATCTTTTTCGGGTGGTTCTTCAGCGAGCTGAGCCAGCGCAGCAGCTCTTCCTTGTCGGCGTGGGCGCTCATGCCGTGGATCTGCACGACCCTTGCGTTGACCTGGCGGGTCTCGCCGAGGATTCGGACCTCTTTTTCTCCATCGACGATTCGCCGGCCCAGGGTTCCGATGGCCTGATAGCCCACGAACATGATCGTGCTTTCCGGCCGCTCGATGTTGTTGACGAGGTGGTGCTTGATCCGTCCGCCCGTGCACATGCCCGAGCCGGCGATGATGATGGCTGTGCCGCGGATGTGATTGATGGCCTTCGATTCCGTGGCTGTCTGGGTGATGTGCAGGCCCCCAAACGTGAAGGGGGATCGTCCATTGTCCACGTGTTCGGTCATCTCCTCGTCGAACAGCTCGCTGTGGCGCTTGAACACCTTGGTGATCGCACCGGCCATCGGACTGTCGAGGAAGACCATCAGGTGGGGGATCGCATCCTCCGCCAGCAGCTCGTTGATATAGTAAAGCAGGTCCTGCGACCGCTCCAGTGCGAAGCTGGGCACCACGATGTTGCCGCCGGCGGTTTTCGTGGCGTTGATGACCTCGGCGATGTCCGTCTTGATGTCTCCGTGCTCGCGATGGACGCGATTGCCGTAGGTGGACTCCACCAGAATGTAGTCGGCCTCATCCACCTCCGCCGGATCGCGCACGATGGGCTGATTCGGTCGGCCCACGTCGCCGGAGAACAACACGCTGCGAGTCTCCCCGTTCTTCTCGATGCACACGTGGATGATCGCCGAGCCCAGAACGTGGCCGGCCTCGCAGAACGTCGCGGTGATGCCGTCGGCGATCTCCACGGGCGTCTTGTACCGGACCTTTCTGAACAGGGGCCCGGTCGCCTCGGCGTCGGCGGTTGTATAGAGCGGGACGACAGGATACGGCCCTTTGCGTCCCTCTCGCTCGTGCCGTTTGCGTTTGTACTCGGCGTCTTCTTCCTGGAGCCGGGCGGAGTCCAGCATGATGATGCGGGCGATCTCGACGGTGGCGGCGGTGCAGTACACCGGTCCGGCGAATCCCTCCTTGACCAGCTTGGGCAGCAGGCCGCAATGGTCCAGGTGGGCGTGGGTCAGGAGGACCGCATCGATGCTGGAGGCGGGGAAGTCGAACGGTTCCCAGTTGCGCTCCTTGAACTGCCGTTCCTGATACAGGCCGCAGTCGACCAGCAGCCGCGTTCCATTGACTTCGAGCATGTGGCGCGATCCGGTGACGTTCTGCGCCGCCCCCAGGAAGCGTAGCTTGATCTGCATGGGCTGTATCCCCTGTACGACAGTCACAACAAAACCTTATTCTACCGCCCATCCCCGCGTTTGTCAATGGACTCTGCGGACGCGATTACCCGTTTCGAGGCGAGGTGCGGAAAAGGCCTCCTTGTGTCGGTA
>CAZOFX010000074.1:0-28443 GCA_964579055.1 uncultured Pirellulales bacterium | reverse complement strand
CTCGGTGAGCTGCTGGCCTCGCAATGGCACCACCACCTCATCCACCAGATATTGAAGCTTGATTCCGAAGAGGGGCTCAGCTATGTTGGCGACGAGCGCATCGGCAGGTATTTCCGTGACAACGTGCTCGGCCCGGGGGCCCGCTACCGGTGGGACCAGATGATCGTCCGAGCCACGGGCGAGCCGCTGACGCCCAGGTACTTTGTCGAGCAGTTCATCAAGTGACATCGACGCGCAACCGGCGTCCAGACACGAAGCAGGTGCCATGGTCTATCTCATCTCGATTCTCATCTATCTATTCGCTCTGACGGGCATCGGCATCTACAAATCCCGGCAGGTCAAGACGCAGGCGGACTTCGCCGTCGCCGGCCGGACGCTGTCCCCCTGGGTGCTGGTCTGTACCATGCTGGCCGTCTGGATCGGCACCGGATCGATCGTCGGCAACGCGGGTATGGCGTACGACAGCGGCCTAGCCGCCCTGATCATCCCGATCGGCAGCGTTCTCGGTATGATCCTGCTGACGCGCGTCGCGCCGAAGGCTCGCGATTACGACGTCTACTCGGTCCCCGAGATCATCGGATCGCGTTACGGACAAATCGCCCGCCTGCTGGCGGTGGTCGCACTGGTCCTTGCCTACATGGTGATCGTCAGCTACCAGTTCAATGCAGGCGGGGCCGTCTTGAACGCCATTCTCAGGGACGACGCCGGTCACCCGCTCGTCTCGGTGCAGACGGGAACGATCATCGCCGCCGCGTTCATCATCACCTATACGATCCTCGCCGGCCTGATGAGTCTGGCCTATACCGATATCGTCACCGGAATCATCATCACGCTGTCACTGATCGTCGCCTTCCCGGTCCTCTGGGCCAAGGCGGGTGGCTGGAGCGGCATGGAAGCCAGCTTCACGGCGATGGGCAGGCCCGAGCACATGAAGTTCTGGGGCATTTTCAGCAAGGCCGAGGTGATCAACTACACCCTCCCGAGCTTCCTGCTGATCATGGGCGACGCGAACCAGTATCAGCGTTTCTTCGCCAGTCGCAACGCCAAAGGAGCGAAGACCGCGGTGACCTTCATGATCGTGATTGTGCTGGTGATCGAGAGTCTGATCATCCTGGAGGCGTGGGTCGCGTCCAGCCTGATTCCCAACGCCGCGGTCGGCAAGTATGTCCTGATCTACGCGGCCAAGGACTTCATGCCGACGGCACTGGGCCTGCTGTTCCTGGTCACGATCGTGGGCATTATCATCTCGACCGCCGACTCATTCCTCCTGATCCCGGCCACCTGTGTTATCCGGGATGTGTATCTGAACTACATCAACCCGAAGGCGGCGGAAAAGAAGGTGATCTTCCTGAGCCGGCTGCTGGTGCTGGCGCTGGGGATCGTCGCGTATCTCGTATCGCTGGCCTTCGCGCAGTCGACCACGATCTTCCACCGGGCCATGTACGCCTACACGATCTACGGCGCCGCCATCACGCCCTGCCTGGTCGCTGCTCTGTTCTGGAAGCGAGCGACCGGACCGGGAGCCGTTGCGTCGATCCTCGCAGGGGCGGGAACGACGCTGGTCTGGTCGGGGCTCGACAAAAGCCGTCTTCCGGGCTGGGCCGCTGAACTCGATGCTGTACTGCCGGCCATCACGCTGTCGGTGCTGGCGCTGGTCCTCGTGAGTCTGCTCACCAGGAAGAAGGCCGCGGGGCCGAGCTGATCATGTTCCCGACGGAAACATACACCGCGCGAAGAAGACGCCTTCGGAAACAGGTGGCATCGGGGGTGATTCTGCTCCTCGGCAACGACCCTTCGCCTGTGAACTACCCCGACAACTGCTATCCCTTCCGGCAGGACAGCACGTTCCTGTACTTCTTCGGGCTCGATGAACCGGGGCTCGCGGCGGTAATCGACGTGGACGAACGGACCGAATGCCTCTTCGGTGACGACGTGACCGTCGACGACGTGATCTGGACGGGTCCGCAGACGCCTCTTCGCGAAAAGGCCCGGCGCGTGGGCGTTGCGCAGACCGCCCCCAGCCAGGATTTGGCGTTCGTGCTGGAGAAGGCGAGCAAACGGGGCCGGGCGATTCACTTTCTGCCGCCTTACCGTCCCGATCACATCCTGTGGATCGGCGATCTACTGGGCTTTCCGCCGGAAGCCGTCGGCGAACTGGCGTCCGAGACGCTGATTCGCGCCGTGGTCACGCAGCGGTCGGTGAAATCGCCCGAGGAAATCGAGCAGATCGAGCTGGCTTTGAGCGTCTCATATCAGATACAGACCGCCGCAATGAAGATGGCCAGACCGGGTGCGATCGAACGAGAAGTCGCCGGCGCCATGGCAGGCATTGCGATGGCTCTGGGCGTGCGCTGTGCCTTCGAGCCGATCTTCTCCATTCATGGCGAGACGCTGCACAATCCCTTCCACAACAATGTGATGAAGGCCGGGGACATCGCGGTCAACGATTCGGGCGCCGAGTCACCCATGCGGTATGCCAGTGACATCACGCGAACGATCCCGGTCGGTGGGCGATTCACACAGAGGCAGCGCGAGATCTACTCCATCGTGTTCGATGCGCAGGAGAGCGCCATCGCCGCGATCCGGCCCGGCGTGGAATTCCGGGACGTCCACCGCCTGGCCTGTGTGAGGCTGGTGGCCGGACTCAAGGAACTGGGTCTGACGAAGGGCGATCCGGAGGAAGCAGTCGAGGCGGGCGCCCATACGCTGTTCTTCCAGTGCGGCTTGGGTCACATGATGGGGCTCGACGTCCACGACATGGAGGGCCTGGGCGAGGACTACGTCGGCTACACCGAGGCGATCCGAAGAAACCCGGCGTTCGGCTGGAGCTCGCTGAGGCTGGCCAAGGCCGTCGAGCCCGGCTACGTCGTGACCGTCGAGCCCGGCATCTATTTCATTCCGACGCTGATCGACCGCTGGAAGGCGGAGCAGAAATGCGACGCCTTCATCGACTACGCCAAGGTGGAAACCTACCGTGACTTCGGCGGTATCCGGCTCGAAGACGATATTCTGGTGACGGATACGGGTGGGCGCGTGTTGGGCCCGCCGATCCCGAAGACGATCACCGACGTGGAAGCCCTGGCCTCCGCCTGACGTTGCCAAGCACCATTCGTATCGAGAGCGCGTGACCATGAAGAGACCGCTTCTCATAGCCGCCCTGCTGCTCTTGCTCATCACGACAAAGGCCCAGGGACAGAGCGACCCGCTGCCGGAGGCCGGGAAGGATGCGTTCCATCTCTATCTGCTGGCCGGCCAGTCGAACATGGCCGGTCGCGGCGTTCCAGCCGAGCAGGACAGGACCGCCCACCCTCGCGTCTTCGCGCTGAACCGTGAGAACCAGTGGGTCCCTGCCGTGGAACCGCTGCATTTCGACAAACCGGCGGTCGTGGGAGTCGGCCCGGGTCTGGCCTTTGGAAGAGCTATGGCCCAAGCAGACCCGAACGTTGTCATCGGCTTGGTCCCTTGCGCGGTGGGAGGCTCGCCAATCTCGGTTTGGAAATCCCAGGCGTACTATCCTGCGACGGGCGTCCACCCCTACGACGACGCGATTGCGCGCTGCCGAATCGCCGGTCAGCGAGGCGTGTTCAAAGGCGTGCTCTGGCACCAGGGGGAAAGCGACAGCAACGCCGAGGACGGACCGCTGTATGCGCAACGCCTGACGGAGTTGATCCGGCGGCTCCGTCAGGACCTGAGCGCTCCGAACCTGCCGTTCGTCGCCGGCGCTCCTGCCGACGCCTTCATCGCCCGAACGCCCGAGAGTCAATTCGTGATCGAGGCGATCCGGGCCGTCACGAAGGCGGACGAGCGGGTCTTCTGGGTCTCCGCCGCAGGCCTGGCCTGCAAGGACGACCAGGTGCACTTCAGCACGGAAGCCGCCAGAACGCTCGGGCTTCGCTACGCCCAAGCGATGTTTCGCCGACGGAATATCACCCCGGACGACCTGCGTCCGTAGGGGCGAATAATCATTCGCCCCTACAAACGGGTCAATCACCGTTGCAGTGTAATGTCGTCGATCAACAGCCGGCCCGATCCGCCGGCGGCTGGGTTGTCGCGGTCGCCCACGCCGATCATCATCTTCTCGACATCTGTGATGCGTACGCCCTGGCTGCTGAATTGCGACAGATCGATCGTCCAGTCCGTCCAATCCTTGAGCTGCACGGAAGCCGGCCCATCCGGGTGGTTCACCACCGCCACGCGACCGCCGCTGTCTTCGAGAGCGACGTAAAGTTGTCCCGGCGCGTTGTTCGGATGCGGCACACCGATGTCGGCCACCTCCCAGTCGCCTGTGACGTCGCCGGTGATCTCGATCCCAGAAAACTCGGCAATGCAGCTGTCGCCGGCGCTGTGACTGGTCACCGCCAGGCCGATGTAGATGTTGCCCGGCATGGACAACGTCTGTGGATTCCACGACATGGCGGTCCAGCCTGCGGTAGCGGGATCGGCGCTGTAATAGCCGTTGCACGACATGCCCACGCGTTCGAGCTTCACCCAGTAGGGCGCGGTGATCGCCTGCTGCTCGGGCGTGGCCACCGAGGTGTCACTCGTGGCGGCGCCTTCAGTCGCGGTGCGGATATGGAAACGGCAGCCGTTGCCCGGTGTGATGTACACCGCGCCGAATTCGGAGCCGGCGGCGAGCGTATCGCGGATCATCACACCCGCCTTCGCCCACGGGTCGGTGTTGTCGACGCTCTGGACCCGGGCGACGATGGCGCCATCGCCGGTGAAACGCTTGTGCACGAATCGGAACTCGTCGGCAGTGCCCCAGATGTCCGTGCCCGTGGCGCTGATGAGGATGTGACCCGATGGGGTCTCGGTGAAGGCCTGCGGATTGCCCTGGAAGAACAGCGAAAGGGCCGTCACGCCATTCCGCGTCCAGTCCTGCGGCGCACTCCAGGCCCGCTCGATCTCCGAATAGAGCATCGCGCCGCCGGGTCCGCTGTTGTCGTAATAGAACGGCAGGGCCTGGCGACCCGAGTGGACAATCTCTTTTTCCATAAACTCGCCGTTGAAATACGGACTGTCGAGGCTCCAGACGTCGTGGCCGACCTGCGAACCGGTCTCGTTGCCCTCCTTGCCGGGCAGGAATTCGTCCTGCTCGTAGCCGAATCCGTCCGTCCAGGTCTGGAACGGCTGCTGCGGCGAGTTGTTGCTGTAGGACTCGAAATCGTCGACGATCAGGTAGTCGGCAACCGTGAAGCTCCAGGTAACGCCTTTGCTGAGCGTCGCGTCGGCGTTCCGCTCGTCGATGCGCCAGTAGTAGGTCTGGTCGAATTCAAGTGTGTCCTCCAGCTCGAATCGCTCGTCGCCGAGAGGCCGGACGCCTTGATAGACGCCTGTAGCGTCGGAGCTGGTGGCCTGCGTCACGGCCGTCCGGTCCATTCCGAAGTAGACATGGTGCTCGGCCGCATTGGCTCCCGGCGACCATGTCAGCGTCGTTCCCCGTTCGACATCCGTCACCGAGCGGTTGGCGGGACTCGGATTCGACGCGAGCATTGGATCGCCCTTCATCGTCTCGACGACCTGTTCGGCTGAGAGTGCATAGTCGTACAGTCTCGCATCGTCGAGAAGGCCAACGTAGTAGCGCTGGTCGGAGATCGGTGCCCCCAGGCGGGTCGCGCCGAGCGCCTCGAAGCTGTTGGCCGTGTGAGCCCTCGTGGTGACCGCCTCTCCATCGACGTAAACAACGACGTCCCCGCCGGCGGCCCAAGTCGCCGCCACATGGTGCCAGGTGTCGTCGTTGACGGAGCTGGCGCGGACGGTGGTGTCGGTGTCGCCGCCCTCGATGAAGAACTCGAAGTCGCCGCCGTCGCGGATATGCGCGTGGAACTCGTTCTGGCCTCCGAAGCCGTCGCCGCTGTTGCCCTCGGCCGCATAGAAGATCATGCCTCGGACGTCGAGGGTGGTCTTGATCCACGCGGTGACGGACCCTCGGTTCGTGTTGGTCAGTCCCGCCGGCAGTGTGACGTAACTGGCGCCGTCGAAGTCGAGCGCATCGCCGTCGTATCCGAAGACCCACTGCAGATTCCCGCTGAGCGTGCCATGGTGGCTGTGGCCGGAGTAATCCATCACGATGTCGATGCCCTCGTCTTCGAGCTTCCACCAGCCGACGAGATTCGGATCGCGAACAGAGATGTCCGGCACGGTCGAGAATCGCCAGACGCTGCCCTTCTGCACCGTGGCGCCGTCGGCGCTGACCTCGTCGATGCGCCAGTAATACGTGGCGCTCCTGGCGAGCGTGCCCGGATCGTAACTCGTCGCCGAGACATTGCCCTGGAACTGCGGCGAGGTCACGGTGGCGTCCTGCACCGCCGTCTGGTTCGTGCCGAGATACACATCGTGCGTCGCAGCGCCGTAGCCGGCGATCCAACTGAGGTCCACGTCCGGATCGACGAAGACCGCGCCGTCGGCCGGATTCGGACCGTTGGCGACCAGCCTCGCGGCGGTGAAGCTCCACACCGCGCCGGGATGGATCGTACTGCCATCGGCCTCGATCTCGTCGATGCGCCAGTAGTACGTCGTCTGAGGCACGAGGTCTGCCGGCAATACATACGTCGTATCCGTCTGACGCTCGCTGACCAACTCGGCCGCTCCGGGCGTCGGGTTCGTGCCGAAATACACGTTGTGCGATGCAGCTCCCTGGCCGGCGGACCACTGAAGCGCTGTGGGACCAACGTTCCTGGCGCCGTCGGAGGGTCTCGGGTTTCTCGCCAGTTCGGTGATCCCCAGTCCGTAATTGACTGCGGCCGCCAGCAGTTCATAGGCGTTCTCATTCCACAGGGCGTAGGAAATCTCGTCGAAGCCCAGACAGATACGCATCCCCGCCGCGATCTGGGCGCTGCCGTCCGCCGGAGCGATCGCCAGTTGGGCCCCCTGCTCGTAGACGTAGAGAACGTCGTAGGTCTGGCCGTCGCTGAGCGTGGCCGTGGCGATGACCGTCGCCCCCGCGCCGGCAATCGCCGTGGAGAAGCGGGCGACGGAAACCTCTCCGATTCCGGTCAGCACGGGCACCGTCCCGTTCAGCCCGGCCGCCAGGAAATGGTCGGGACTGACAATCTCAATCTCGGTCGTGGCCACCTCAAGCCCGCCGCCGGCGCCTTCGGTCAGGCCCATCTCGTCCCAGGCCCATGCCTCGGTGACGATCATCGGCGTCGCGATCTCGGTGATCTCGTTGCGGATAGCACTGGAACCGACCGACTCCGAGATGAACACCAGATCGGCCGCCGCCGCGGCAGCCTCCGTTGTCGCCTCGTTCTCCCCGTCGTCAATGATCGTGACGGTGTGCCCCAGCCCTCTCAGGAAGGCGAGAATCGGCGCATCCTCGGGATCAGCCGGCTCGGCGGTGACGAAGAGAATGGTCGCCCCCCAGACCCCGTTCACGAACAGACCCAACAGAACCAACAGGAAAAGGGAAACTCTCGCATATCGCGTTGCCACCATGATTCTGTCCTCCACAGTTCGTAGTGTGTCCGCGTGAGGGCGGACGATGATCCGCCCCTACAGGCGATTCCATTCGATCCGAAAGAAGCCTCCGTGGTCTTGTGTACCCTGCTCAACCATCTCGATTATACCGCCGGGAGGGCCCCAATGGCAAGCCTTAAGCGCGTGCACGTGAGCGCATGACGCCTCACGGCGTCACTACAAACAGGGTCGCGCTGACGGCCCGGCGGTACCCGAAAATGCGGATCGGTGGATCGTCGGCAACCTCGACGATCGCGTAGGAATTGCTGTCGGCCCCCTGCCCTTCGACCACCGCCCGCAGGGTGTAGTAGTGAATCCCATTGATCCGGCCATATCGGCCTTCGTGGTGGTGGCCCTGAAAGACCGCCTGAACCTTGCCCGATTCGTCGAGGATCGCGCGCACCTGTGGAGCGTTCCTGACCGAGACGGAATCGGTTCCGTCGAGCAACTGGTGAATGAAGATGACCGCCGGACCGGGGGCAGCCGCCAGGTCCTTCCTGAGCCAGTCCAGCTCATGGGCAGGAACGTTGGCGTCGGTCCAGTCGAAATCGCCATGATCGTAATCGGCGTCATCGCTGCGATAGTTGGCGTCGAGCACGATACAATGAAGGCCCTTGACGTCGAACGAGTAATAGCTGCGGCCGGGATCGATGCGCGTGTTGGTCACGCGGGTCAGAAACTGCGCCTTGGAGATGCTATCGACATCATGGTTGCCGAGGACGTGGTACGTTGGGCCAGCGAATCGCTGGAAGACGGCTTCGGCGTCCTGAAGGTACGCCAGCGTGTCCCGTTCCACAGGCGGCCGGCCCTGATCCTTGAAATCGCCCAGCTCGATGAGGAAGTCCACCTTCTCGGTGTTCATCCGGTCGACGCACTCGGCGAGCTTGTCCAGCGACTGGCGATAGAAGCGCGTACCCGCCGGATCCACATCGGCGTAGTGACAGTCCGTGACTACGCCGAACCGCACCGGCCGGTTTCCCCGAGATGACGTCGGGTCGCAGGTGTATGACAGAGACGTCGCCACCGGTCCGGCCATCACGGCAAAGGCCGATCTCAGAAGTGCCCTGCGCCCGATGGTATGTCTGACTGCGCTTTCGTCCATCCGACACTCCAAATCCCGAGAATGCATTATAGCGACGACCGGCCCGTTGGGCTATGATGAACAACGCTTCGTATCATCAGAAGAATCATGGTCTTTGCGAGGTGCAGAAATGAACTACCGATGGATGGCGATTGTGGGTCTGGTCCTGTGTGCTGTCGCCTGGGCGCAGACGCCGGACTGGGAGAACGAGCAAGTCATTGGGGTCAACAAGGAGCCGCCCGCGGCGACCGGTTTGTCGTTTGCGGACACGAAATCGGCCATCCGCACCTATTCCATGAAGAACGCCGACGACGCGATCAAGAAGTGGACGGACTGCCCCTATTGGCTGTCGCTGAACGGCCAGTGGAAGTTCCACTGGGTCAAGTCGCCCGATGAGCGGCCGATGGACTTCTACAAGAGCGATTTCGACGTACGCGGATGGGACGAGATTCCTGTTCCGTCGAACTGGGAGATTCACGGTTACGGCACGCCGATCTACTCGAACATCCGCTATCCGCACGTACGTCAGCCTCCGAAGATCCTCGGCGACGTTCCGGCCGACTTCACCGCCGCCAAAGAGCCGAATCCGGTCGGCAGCTACCGCACCACTTTCACCGTGCCCACGAAGTGGAATGGGCGAGAAGTCTTCATCCACTTCGAGGGCGTCGCATCGGCCTTCTACCTCTGGATCAACGGTCAGAAGGTCGGCTACAGCGAGGGCAGCCGGACCCCCGCCGAATTCCGCGTCACCCAATACCTCCAGGGCGGCCAGAACATCCTCGCCGTCGAGGTCTACCGCTGGAGCGACGGCAGCTATCTCGAAGACCAGGACTATTGGCGTCTGAGCGGCATCTTCCGCGACGTTTACCTGTTCAGCACACCGGCCGTGCAACTGCGCGACATGTTCGTCGTGAGCGATCTGGACGAGCAGTACCGAAATGCCGAGGTCCGCATCACCGCCAAGGTGCGCAACCTCTCCACCAGCCAAGCCACACGGCAGGTCCGCGCGACACTGGTCGATGCGGAACAGCGCAAGAGCCCACTGGGCCAGTCCGACCTGGCCACCGTCGAGCCCGGAGAGGAAATCGGTCTTACCGTAGGGGCGAATCATGATTCGCCCCTGCTATGGACGGCAGAAACACCAAACCTGTATAGCGTGGTTCTGGAGCTGCTCGACGCAAACGGAAAGACCACCGAGGTCAAGGCGTGCCGCTTCGGCTTCCGCAAGGTCGAGCTGAAAGACCGCCAGTTCTTCATCAACGGCGTTTCCGTGAAGCTCAAAGGGGTCAACCGTCACGAGCATGATCCGGACCGCGGTCAGGCCATCGAGATCGGCTCCATGGTCCGCGATCTCGAACTGATGAAGCAAAACAACATCAACACCGTCCGCACGTGCCACTATCCGGACCATCCGCTCTGGTACGATCTGTGCGACCTGTACGGCATCTTCATCATCGACGAGGCCAACGTCGAATCGCACGGCATGGGCTATGGCCGCGAGACCTTGGCGGCCGTCGACAGTTGGAAGACCGCGCACGTCGACCGCAACGTCCGCATGGTCGAGCGTGACAAGAACCATCCGTGCGTGGTGATCTGGTCGCTCGGCAACGAAGCCGGACCGGGCCCGAATTTCGAAGCGGCGGCGCAGGCGATTCGCGATCTCGACACATCCCGACCGATTCACTACGAACGCATGAACTCCGTCGCCGATATCGACAGCGTGATGTACCCGTCCGTCGCCGCTCTGATCGCCCAGGGACGCAGTGATTCGCCCAAACCCTTCATCATGTGCGAGTATGCCCACGGCATGGGCAACGCGATCGGCAACCTCCAGGAATACTGGGACGCCATCGAGACCTATCCGCGCCTGATCGGCGGATGCATCTGGGACTGGGTCGACCAGGGACTGCGCAAGCACACCGGTGAAACGGCCGCCGACGGCTCGAAGGAGTGGTTCTTCGCGTACGGCGGCGATTACGGCGACCGGCCCAACGACAACAACTTCTGCTGCAACGGCGTCGTCACGCCCGACCGCGCCGTCACCGCCAAGCTGCGGGAGGTCCAGAAGGTCTATCAGTACGTCGGCATCGCTCTGGGCGACGTCACGAACGAGAGCGCGACAGTCGAGCTGACCAACAAGTACTTCTTCACGAACCTCGACCGTTTCGACCTGGAATGGCAACTGACCGAAGAAGGGAAGGTCGTCAAGAAGGGCCGGTCAGCGATGGAAAGCGTCGCGCCGGGACAATCAACGAAGGTCGTGCTGAGCGTCCGGCAGCCCAAGCCCAAGCCGGCGGCGGAGTATTTCCTGAACGTGAGCCTGACGCGCAAGGACAAGACGCTCTACGCCAAGGCCGGCCACGTGGTCGCATCGGAGCAGATGAAGCTGCCGTACGCCGCGCCTGAAGCGCCGCAGATGGATATGGCAACGCTGCCCGCTGTGACTCTCACCGACGGCAGCGATACCATCGTCGTCCGGGGCAAGAGCTTCCAGGCCACCTTCAGCCGGTCGTGCGGCACGCTGTCGTCGCTCATCTACGACGGTGCGGAGGTGATCTGCGATGGGCACGGTCCCAAGCTGAATCTGTACCGCGCGCTGGTGGACAACGATGTCTGGATGCGTCGCGATGTGGAACGCGCCGGACTGCGCGACCTGACGTATACCGTCAAGGACGTTGCCGCCGAGCAGCCGAGCCCCGGCATCATCCGCGTGGGCTGCACGGTGGACTGCGCCGGCCGCTCCGACAGCGGGATGGTGCACGTCGCCACGTTCACCATCTTTGGCAACGGCACCATCGACGTCGCCAATCAGGTCCAGCCCTACGGCAACCTCCCACCGCTGCCCAAGCTGGGCGTGAGTCTGACGCTGCCCAAGGGATTCGACACGCTGACGTGGCTGGGTCGAGGACCCCACGAGAGCTACGTCGACCGCAAGCGCAGCGCCGATGTGGGACTCTACCGCGGCTCGGTAGCACAGCAGTACGAACGCTACGTCCGGCCCCAGGAGAACGGCAACAAGACGGACGTGCGCTGGGCCGCAGTGACGAACCGCAAGGACAAGGGCCTGCTGGTCGTCACGGACGGCACGCACTCGATCAGCGCCCATCACAACACCGCGCAGGACTACGACGAGGCCAGGAACATCCATCGCGTCGTGCCGCGTGACGAGGTGTACCTGTGCATCGATGCGGCACACATGGGCCTGGGCGGCGCCAGTTGCGGGCCGCGTCCGTTGCAGGAGTACACGCTCACCGCCAAACCCATGCGGTTCCGCTACGGGCTGCGGCCGGCAGCCAAAGACCTCGCAGCCGACGCCAGGGTCCAGTCGCCCAATCTCGAAGCGCCGCTGGTGACGCGCGACAAGGCGGCCATGGTGCACATCGAATCAGCCGCGGCAGGCAAAGTCGAGCACCGCATCAACGGCCAGGACTGGAAGCCCTACACCGGACCGTTCGAGCAAGCCGGAGCAGGCACGTTGGAAGCCAGGGCGAAGATTGGCGACGGACTTCTCAGCGACACCGCCCGATTCGAGATGGACGAAATCACCCCGATGCAGGAGCTGGACAAATCCGCGTGGAAGGTGATCCACGTCGACAGCGTCGAGCCGGGCGAAGGGGAAGTCCGCCATGCCATCGACAACGATCCCGCAACGTTCTGGCACACGAACTGGTCATCGACGCAGGAGAAACACCCGCACGAAATCCAGATCGACCTGGGCCGGACGGTCGAGATGCTGGGCTTCACGCAATTGCCCCGCCAGGATCAGGCCAACGGACGGATTCGCGGGTATGAATTCTATGTGAGCGGCGACGGCACGGATTGGGGCGAGCCGGTGGTCGAGGCGGAGTTACCCAACAGCGATCAGCTTCAGACCGTCACGTTGGCCCAGCCTGTCAAGGGCCGCTACATCCGTCTGGTGGCCCTGAACGAGTGGGGCCGACAGTATTACACCACGATCGCCGAACTGGATGTGATGGCAGCCAAATGACACTGTAGTCTGGCGCGTGGAGAAAGGAGCAGACAATGAGCAGGATGGCAGCAAGGGTGTGGCTCCTCTGTGCCACACTGATCGCGACGGCGCTGGGCGCGGTGCTGGTCCGCGCCGCTGAGGAAAAGAAGCTCGAAGAGGACACCATCAAAACCGAACAGGGCGATCTGAAGATCACCTTCATCGGTCACGGCACACTGATGTTCACCTGGCAGAACAAAGTCATTCACGTCGATCCCGTGAGCCGGGAAGCCGACTATACGAAGCTGCCCAAGGCCGACCTCGTCCTGATCACGCACGAGCACGGCGACCATCTCGACCCCAAGGCGCTGGAGCTGATTCGCAAGGCCGAGACGAAGACCGTCTTGACCAAGGCCTGCGCCGAGCAGGTCGCCGGCGGTCTGGTCATGAAGAACGGCGATGTGCGGACGGTCGATGGACTCAAGATCGAGGCCGTACCGGCCTACAACATCGCGCACAAGCGCCCCGACGGCGTTCCGTTCCATCCCAAGGGCAGCGGCAACGGCTATGTCGTGACGTTCGGTCCCGGCGCGCCGGAACGCGTCTACATCGCAGGCGACACAGAGAACATCCCTGAGATGAAGGACCTCAAGAAGATCGACATCGCGTTTCTGCCGATGAACCTGCCGTACACGATGACGCCGGAGATGGTGGCCGATGCGGCCCAGACCTTCGCGCCGAAGATCCTCTATCCGTATCACTTCGGGCAGACCGATCCGAACGAACTCGTCAAGCTTCTGGCCGACGACAAGAACATCGAAGTCCGCATCCGCAAGATGCAATGATGGCGCCGACGGAATGGATGAGATCGACACGCAGCGGAAGACATTGAAGGCGCCGGGCGCCAAGAAGCTCGCGCTCGCCATCGGGGCGTCCCTGGCGGTCGCGCTGATCTGCTTCGTCGTGCTGGCAGTCCTGCCCGAGCCCAAGGCAGCGCGTCTGGAGGACCCCCTTCGCAGTGTCCTGACCGGGCTGGGCGTACTGGGCATCGCGGCGCCGTTGTGCATCGGAGGCGCGGTCCTGAAGCAACGATTCGGCCCCTCACCCTATTTCGAAGGGAAGTTCATCGCGACGGTGCTCAGCGTCTTCGGTTTCGCCTGCGCGGCGGCAGGACTGGCCTGCATCCTCCTGGCCATCTACGACCTGCTCGCGCCGTTGTGGTCCAGATAGGATGCGTCAGCCGAGCAATCCATCGAGCACCTCGGTGTAGGCGCCACGAGGTCGCAGGCCGACCAAACGCTGCGTCTCGGCGCCCTTGTCGAAGAACAGAACGGCAGGGATACCCTGCACGCCGTACCGGCGGGCCAGTTCGGGCACGTGATCGACGTTGACCTTAGCCACAACGGCACGGCCCTGATAAGCCTCGGCGAGTTCTTCCACGGTGGGGGCCAGCCTGCGGCACGGCGGACAACCATTCGAGTAGAAGTCGACCATCACCGGCTGCTCGGCCTTCAACACGAGACGTTCGAAATCCTCCGCTGTCTCGATCTGCACGGCAGCGTAGCCTTTCTCCTTGCCTTCCGGATTCGCACGCGATCCGGCCCCGGAGTAGGCAATCACGCCTCCCATCAGGGCCCCAAGAAATGCGCCGCGATAGGGATTGGCCGTCAGGGGACACGTCCCGCTGGAGCACTTGCCGTAGTATCCCATCACAGCCCCCAAGCCACCACCGATCAGCAGACCCAACGCCAGTTGTATAATCAAGGTCTTCGGCATCGTCATTCTCCAGACTTCGACTTCACGGACGGCTACAGGGCCGTCTCCAGCAACTCCAGCGCCTCCCGGATGCGTCTGACGCCCGAATCATCGAGGCGGTCGCAGACGCGGCTTTCACAGGCCTTCATCCGATCGGCAATGCGATTCTTCATTCGTTTGCCCTTGCTCGTCAGCGAGATCTCCATCGTCCGTCGGTCATCGGGGCGGTCCCTCGTAGCCACGAACCCGCTCGTTACGAGACTGTTCAGGACCCGGCTGCCCCGCGAAGGCGACAGGCCCATCCGTCGGGCAAATTCCGCACCGGGAATCTCGACCCCCTCTTCCAGGACGATCAAGCTGTGGAATTGTGCGGCGGTCAGACCCAACTGCGTCTGGATCTTCTCCTCGCTGCACTGGCACTTCCGTTTGATCGCCAGAATCAACTCAAACAACCGTCGGTTCATGATCTCTCTACACCCCCGCCCATTTATTTGTTCATAGCAATAATTGCTAACGGCAATAATATAGCAGGGGCAACACCTCTGCAACAGAAACCAGAAGTTTTTTGGACCCAGACGCTCACACGGAGCGCAACACGACCTGCGCTTTGCCCAGAGCCGAAAGCGTGAAGACGAGCGGATAGAGTTCTTCAAAATACCAGAGTTGCGCGAAGTACAAACCGATGGGGCAGGCCGGTGTCGATCCGCCCTCCTCGGTGCGGCTGATGAGCCATTCGGCTCCACGGCCGAGCGCTGTTCGTAGTGTGCCCGTAAGGGCATACTTGTCCCGGGGAAGGTAACGCCTTACGGCGTCACTACGAACGGTAGTGTGCCCGTAAGGGCATACGCGCGAATCATCACTGGCCCCTGCAAGTTCGGCCAGCGCATCGACGGCCAACGCGGTTTCCTCGATGGACGAAACAACGCTCGGCGCGCCGCCCCAGCCCCCGTCGGCGTTCTGTGCCGACAGAAGCCAGCGGGCGCCTCGCTGGCATGCGCCGTCCATCCGTTGACGGTACACGGCGGGAACACGCGACAGGTGCGTCAGCACCCGGCTCGTGCCGTAGACGGAATTCTCCTTGTCCAGGGCTGACTGATTGCCGAACCACAGCGGCGCCCACGAGCCGTCCGCACGCTGGGCCGCCTTCAGGAAGTCCATCGCTCGCAGCATCCCGACATCCATTCTTCGTTTCAGGCCGACAGGTAGGGGCGAATCATCATTCGCCCCCATCCAGACGCCCATCGCGCCGAGCGCATGGGCGGTGATGTCGGGCGTGCTCCTGTCGAACGGCAGGTTCGTCCAACCCCGGCAGAATGTCGGGATTCCGCCGTCACGGTTCTGCAAATCGAGCAGCCAGGTGATTCCGGCGGCGACTGCATCCTGCACCGCCTGCCCCTTGACCCCGAGATCGTGCAACGCCAGCAGTGCGCCGGCGGTGTCGTCCGCATCGGGGACCGCTCCAGGCCGATTCGACCACGCCCAGCCTCCCGGCGCCGCCTGCGTGTAGGGATGCACCTGACGGTGCTGGCCGGCCAGCAGCCAATCCACCAATTGCTGTTTCTCTGAGTCGCCCAGGCCGCCGTTTCCGCCGGCGGTCAAGGCGGCAATCGAAAGCGTCGTGCCCCAAATCGCGAGGTTCGTATCGATGGGCCAACTGCCGTCGTCGCGGATGGAGGCGACGAGGAACTCCACCCCTTTCACGATCACCGGGTGGTCGGCTTGTCCGCTGAAGGCCAGGCTCATGACGACGAACGAGGTCAACGGAGCCGCTTCAAGAAAGCCGCCATTGGTCGGCTGGAGCGTCGTCAGCACATCGAGGCTTCGCTTTCGCGCCAGATGGCGGATGAGCCGGGCCACGGGGCAGCGAGGTCTGAGATGCTCATAGCGGGCCTGCCCGATGGCAATCAAGGCGGGCAGCGCGTAGCTGACGACCGGCAGCCTCAACCATTTGAACAGCCGGTGCGGCAGGACCGCCAGCTCGAACGGCAGCGGCTTGACGGCGCGCCACGCCCGGGGTCCGGCGCCCAACCGCCCGGCCAAGGCGCACATCGTAAGGATTGGCACCGAAAATGTCCGGTCCTTGCCATACCGCGCGATCACCGCCGCAGCCAGAGCCTCCGGTTCGAGCGAACCGACCTCGCGACAAAGCCACGCCTCGGCCTTCTCGACCGCGAGTGGCAGCCTCAAGTCCGAAGGACTTGGGGATGGTCCCCACGAACCGGCTATGCCCGAGCAGCGTTTGAGGTTGCCACCCTCTACAACCGACATCGCCGAGTAGCATAGCAGCGTCGTGCTGAGATTGCTCGGGCTCTGAACCGTGTCGCCCCACCCGCCGTCGGTGTTCTGGTTCTCACAAAGCCAGTTCAGGCCCCGGTCGATCAGCGTTCGATGTCTCGCGGCATCGACCCGGGCCAGGGCAAAGACAGCGGTAGCGGTGGAAAGGGCGCTGCTGGAGAGATGCCCAACCCAATGACCCTGGGCATTCCTCAACGCCAGCAGGCGCTCGCGGAGCGCGACGATCGTACGGCTCAGTCTCTCTTCGTCGATGCGCGTCATGGTCCGACCAGGTCACCGAGTGACAGAAGCCCGTAGTAGGTATATTCGCAGTCCAACACATCGTCCGCCGGATGGCCGCGAAACCCACCTCGCGCATTCCACAAGGCGTCGAGGTAGTCGAGATTCCTCTCTCGAATCTCGTCCAGGTCCACGTCGACCAGCGTCAGGGCGTGCAGCGCAGTCGCCGTCGAAAGCAGATCAGGGATCGCCGCGCCAGGCCGGGAGGGAATGGCACAGAACCCTCCCTGCGCCTCGGCCCGTGCGGCCAGCCATTGCAGCGCCGATTCAGGCAGCGGCGCCCTGAGATAGTGAAAGATCGTGATCGCCGCCGCGGTGGCGGCCGTGGCGCTGACCAGCATCGTCGGCTCGTTCGAGAAGCCTCCGTCGGGCATCTGAAGCGAACACACCGATTCCAACAGGCCCGCCGGCTCCAGGTCGTCGACTTGGAGGTCCTGGCAGATGCCCAAGGCGAGAAAGCCGCCGTACACATGCCCCCGTTCGGCTCCCGCCGAGGTGCTGAAGCCCCCGTCGGCCGCGCGGAAGTGCATCAGGTGCGCGATCATGGCCCGCCGGGAGGCAGAATCGATCGAGTCGGTGCCGCCCTCGGCCAGATTGACCCGGCACCGGACCAGAGAAGCAAGATGGACAAGGTCCAGGGATTGCCCGGTCCCGAAGCCATGAAGATAGTCTGCGACACGCGCGTATGGGAGCTTCACATCCAATGCCAGAGACGCCTCCAATCCGAAGACCGTGTAGTAGAGATCGGTCTTCCCGTCGCGGCCCTGGAAGCCCCCATCGTCGCACAGGTGGCAACGGAGAAACTCGCGGACGGCGTCGACGGAGTCGCCAAGGGCCTCGGCGGCCCTGCATACAGCCTTACGCATATCGAGACGGATCGTCATGGCAGCCATCCTGTTTGTCATGGTTCGCGGGGCGCGACGACGCTGGCCTGTCCGGTCATCTCTTCCGCCGGCTCCCCGCCGGCGACCTGGAGCGCGACGATCATCTGACGGGTCTCGTCTTTCATCGCGGGCAGATGCCAACGGAACAGCGCAGCGCCCACGATGCACGCCGAGCCGCCCACCATGACGGTCACCGGAGCGCCGATGCGATGGGCCAGTGCTCCGGCCAGAAGGGCGCCGAACGGCGCCATGCCCATGAACATCATCGAGTATACCGCCATCACGCGCCCGCGCAGCGCATCCGGGATCAACGACTGAATCATCGTGTTCGAGGCCGCCATCTCGATCATCATGGAGAAGCCCGCCGGCACGAGCAGAGCCGCCGAGAGCCAGAATGAACGGGACAGCGAGAACAGGATCAGGCTCATCCCGAATCCTGCGGCGGCAAGCGCAATCCAATGGCTCAGCCCGCGAATGCCCTGGCGTGCCGCGAGCAACACAGCGCCGATCAGTGCTCCGGCCCCCGAGGCGCCCATCAGCAATCCGAGTCCGCGCGGGCCGCCGTGCAGGATCTGGTCCGCGAAGACCGGCATCAACACCGCGTAAGGCATTCCCATGAGACTGACCAGACCCAGCAGCAGCAACAGGGCTCGAACCGGCCCGGTTCGCCGGACGTAGCGGAATCCCTCCAGGATGCTCGCCAGCGCCGACCCGGGCAGAGGGACAGAGGTCCGCTCTGCCATGTTCATCATCAGCAAACCGGCAATCACCGCGAGAAAGCTGACGGCATTGACGAGGAAGCACCACCCCTCGCCCACGCTGGCCACGAGGACGCCCGCCACCGCCGGCCCGACAATCCGTGCGCCGTTAACCATGGAGGAATTCAAAGCGATAGCATTGATCAGATCGTCCCGCCCGACGATATCGACGGCAAACGCCTGCCGCGTGGGGATATCGACTGAGTTGATGACGCCGAGAAGCGAGGCCAGAACGAGGATATGCCAGACCTGCACGTGTCCCGTGAGCGTCAGGCCCGCCAGAACGAAGGCCACCAACATGGCGGCCGTCTGGGTGGCGATGATCACGTGGCGGCGGCTATGCCGGTCGGCAACTGAACCCCCGAGAGGAGCCAGCAGGAACACGGGAATCTGACTGGCGAATCCCACAAACCCCAACAGCACCGCCGACCCGGTGAGCCGGTAGACCAGCCAAGCCTGCGCCACGGACTGCATCCACGTGCCGACGAGCGAGATGAGCTGTCCGCCGAAGAACAGCCGATAGTTGCGGTGCCGCAGGGCACGCACCACATGCGGAAGCCTCGACCGCGCCCCTGCTTGCTCACTGGCGCCACGGTCCGCACACCCGGCCAAGCGGCCCCCATAATCCTTCACGTCGGCGGCCTCATTCATGGTGCGTCGGGCGCTGAGGCGGACGATCGTTGCAGCAGCCCATGATCTCGAAATCGTTGAATATCTTGCCCATCACGCGCCGCAGCAGACCCTTGAGGTTCGCGTTCTTCAATGCGATCAGCGAGCCGACCGCCTGTGCTTTGTAGGTCTCCATCAGCCGCAGCGCCGCCAGTTCCACCTCCGGCGCCGAGACGATCTGCCGCACCTGCTCGCGGTCGGCCTCCGTCACGGACAGGTCCCACTGCCGCTCGATTCGCCCTCGCTTCTCTTGGTCACCGTTCTCGTACGCCAGCGCCAGCAGAACGCCGGGCTGCCGACGGACGCACAGCTCAAGTCCCTCGGGGTCGCGGAGGTCTTCCAGGTCATCGCGAATCTGATACGCGATGCCAAGGGAATCGCTGTACTGCTTCAACACGTTGCCGACCTGGTCGTCACAACCCGCGAGGATCGCGCCGAGGCGAAGCGCCACCTCGAAAGCCGGCGCCGTCTTCAGGCGGAAGATCTCCAGCACCTCCGCCACCGTCAGTGGTTTCGGCGCGCCGGACCATGCCAGCTCGCGGCCCTGCCCCAGGCAGAGCGTACGATGGCCCTGCACCGCCGCACTCAGGAGTTTCGCCTTCCGCACATCGGACGCATCGGTCTCGACGAGGAGCCGATAGCCCTCGCCCAGAAGCAGGTCGCCGACGTTCAGCGCAATGGGAACGCCGTACTCCGAGTGGAGCGTCTTCTCGCCGTAGCGGTGCGCGTCGCCGTCTTCGATATCGTCGTGGACGAGCGACGCCTTATGGAAGCACTCCACCGCGACCGCGATCCTTTGCAGGTCCAGGTCCGTCGCAGGCGCACCGTCAACCGAAAGGGCTTTGTAGGTGCAAACGCCGAGGAAGGGCCGCCAGCGTTTGCCCGCCTTGGCCATCCAATCCAGGGCCACCTGCTCGGTCTGATCGGGCACCGGCGCGATCATCTGCGTCAGGGCCTTGTGCGAGAACCAGTCGTTGACCTGCCGATGCAGCGCATCGAGATCAAGACGCCTGGTCTGGTCTTCCGTCGTCTGGTAGATTGCCTCCCAAACCCAATCGAGGTCCACGCTGGTGTCGGCGCAGCCGTCTCGCAGGAGGGGAATCGCCACGCCGGGAACGGCTCCGGCCTCCATGTAGGGAAAGACCCGCTCCAGCACCGACAGACAACTGGCGCCCACTACCGCCTCGATTCGACCCGTCTCGATCAGGCTCATCACGACAGGCGAGCCTTCCGCAACCAGCACCGCGTAGCCCAGGCGCTCCGCCTGGCTCTTCAACTCGTCGATGGCGCATCGTCCGCAGTGCTCGCACAACAGGCCCAGGTCGTCGAAGCTCGCCGGGCACTCGGTGGAGCTGCGCAAACACTTGGGCAGCAGCAGCAGACGCTTCTCGTAGGGAATCGCCGCCACCGTCTCGCGCCAGACCTCGTTGTTGATGAGGACAGCGGCATAGTCGGTGTACTTGCGAGCCATGCGTGCCTTCCGGAGCACCGCCTCCGTATGAGCCCGCAGTTCGTCGATCGACAGAGGTGGGACCGGTCCCTGCGTCTCCAC
Source organism: uncultured Pirellulales bacterium (assembly GCA_964579055.1). Lineage (GTDB taxonomy): Bacteria > Planctomycetota > Phycisphaerae > Sedimentisphaerales > Anaerobacaceae > Anaerobaca. Next base: position 7,763 of record CAZOFX010000074.1, on the reverse strand, counting down.
GTATTCGCGAATGACCGCGAGCAGCTTGTCTCGCTCCTGTTTCGTCTGCGGGACATTGTCCTGCGGTGGCCGGACGGGTCGGGCCGTTGTCACACGGTCATCAGGCATACACCTGTTCCTCCTGCACGGTCGGGACCGAATGTTCCATCTGTCTGCGCAATCGCCTGAAGGTCCGTCGCCAGGTCATGACTTCTCCACGTCCGAGGGCCTGCATGAAGGCTCGTCTGGCCCACGAGACACCTCCGGCACGCTGATTGTCCCAGAACAGCCTGGGGACCATTCTGAAGTTCTGCTCGTAGCAGGTTCGATAGAGCTCCAGATGCTCGGGCGTCATTCTCGCCAGCGTAAACCGCTGCCGGTCGGCCTCCGGCCCCGAGGCAAGAGGTTCATAGAAAATCGGGAAGATGACGGCGTTCTTTGCCGCCAGGTCTCGAACCAGCTCCAGGGTCGCAGCAACATCGTCCGGCGTTTCGCCCGGCATGCCCAGCAGGACACTGACGACGGGAAAGAACCCGCAGCGCGTCGTGCGGTCGGCCGCCTCGCGGACCATCTGCCCCCAATCGTCCGGATCGAAGGGCGCGATCTTGCCCGGGCTGTTGGCGGCCACCAGATGCCCATTGGCGCTTTCGACGCCCATGTTCACCCATAGATACTCACTCGGCCGCTCCCAGGTCAAGAGACGCCGGATCTGGCGAAGCTGCTCGTCGGTCAGTTGCAGGACCGATGTCACGTTGGCGTGGTCGATCTGCATGAACGACAGACCCTCGATCTCCCGCATTCGTTCCAGCAGATTGCACAGCTTCTCGAAATCGGGACGCAATCCCTTGGCGCCGTATCGGAAGAAGTCCTCGCTGCCGCTGACCACCGCCTTGAGGCCGCCGGCCACGTTGGTTTGCAGGTCGGCCAGAATCGTGTCCGGATCGAGGTGCCGCATCCCCTGACGCGCCATCGCGCAGAACTGGCAGCCCCTGCCGCAGCCGCGCGACAGCTCGATGATCCCCAACAGCGATGGATCGTGAATCGGCTGGATGCGATCGGCGCCGATGTCCGCTTCGATCACGTGATGCTCGGGCAGCCGGCCGTTCAGCAGCTCGGTGAACAGCTCGGGCCCGGAGGCCTCAAAGTAGCCCTGAAAGACCACGTCGATATCGACATCGGGCCTCTTGTCCGCGTGGACGATCCACTGCCAAGCCCCGGCGCCGCCGACAACGATCTTGAATCCGTATCGGCGCTTCAGCGCCGTCAGTTGCTCCAGGGTCCGGCGCGTCCAGCGCCGGGTGTAGAGCTCGCCCTTCCAGAAATTGGAGGTGGTCGTATTGCTCATGCCCATGCCGAGCGGATCGCTGGAACTGAAGCCCACGACCTTCACCCACGGACCGATCACGTCGGCCAGCCGCTCGGGCGTCGTGCAGACTACATCGTCTCGTTCCAGCGAGGTGTATTTCAGCAACGCGGACTCCACGCGCCGCAGTCCCAGAGGCACGGTGTGAGCGCGTCCGTCGGCATCGGTCCGAACGGGAGGCGCGAGGAAGTGACGCATGAACGCCTCCGGCACCTGGGTCATCTGCATCGTGGCGAACATGCCGTCGAAGAGGATGCGGTAATTGGCGCTGAGCGTCCGGTCGGCAACGAGAACGACAGCGGGTTGGAGTCGCGACTTAGGCATTGCGACTCTCTTTCTTGCCGCCGGCGTCATCGCTGGCCTTCTCCTGTGTCCGGCTTTTGTTCGCCTCCGCGCGGATTCGCTGCAACTCGGCGCCCGACAGCGACGCGAGAACGTCGTCGGGAATGTCGAGGTCACGGCGCAGCGCATCGATCGTGGGACACGGCCCCCCCGGCGCCGGCGGCTCCGTAGAGAATCGCTTTCGCCCCGGTTCGCGCCGGCGAATCTTGTCGTACACGTCGCCCTGGAGCAGACTGCGCAAATCGCGAGGGGGTTCGCTCTGCGCTCGGGGCAATGGGGTCACGTCGTCGCCATTGATGGGAGACTCGGCATACTTGGGGAAGATGATGGCGGAAGCCGGACACATCCGCGCGCACGCAGGGCAGTTCGTCTTGCAGCCTGCCGGGTTCTGCACCTCCACGCGACCTTCTTCCGACAGCCCGTACACTCCGAAGAGACAGAAGTTCATGCACTGCTTGCAGTTCCTGCATCGGTCGTAGTCGATCACGGGAAACCACGGGACCCAAACCGATTGATGATTTTCGATTGATGATTGATGATTGGAGGCGGAAGGGGCGGACTTCTCTTCAATCATCCATGATCCATCATCCTTCATCAATTCCCGAGCGATCTCCTCGGGCGACTGGGTTCTCATGTTGAACAGGCGGGTTCGCCCGAGATCCAATGGCACGCCGGCGGCTTCGAACAGCCATCGAATCGCCCGCGGAAAGCAGGCGACGATCGACAGCGGATCGGCCTGGGCCCAGTGCCGCAGTCTCGGATGCCGGTTAGCCGCCATGCCGCACAGATCGGCTACAGCCTCCACGACGATGCCGGCGCCGCGAAGAGAATTGAAAACCCGCTCCTTCACAGCGCCGGGAATGGTCTCGTAATAGGCGCAGCTACAAAACACCACGTGCGGCCATCTCTTGGTCTGCCCTGCTGTCATTGGATCCCTGCCCTACCTTACCGTCAATTGCCCTGCGCCGGGTAGGGGCGAATGATTATTCGCCCGTACGGGCGAGGCATGCCTCGCCCGCCCGCCGCGTGGTACGTTGTGACACCCGAATATACCCCACGCCGACCCCAATAGTTCGATCCTGCGCGGATATGCACCAAAAGCCTCAGGCCAGCCACCCGAACACAACGCGCGTCCTGCACCCTCCCGGCCTACGATCCGGAGCGGACGTCGTAGACCAGCAGCACATCACCGTGGCGGACGTATAACCTGCCGTTGGCGATGGTCGGATGGGCCCAGTGTTCGTTGGTTCCGGCCGAGACCGCGAACTGCCCCGCCGGCTTGTATCCCTCCGGGCTCGGCGGCACCAGAATCATCGTCCCGTCCTGGGTATAGACGTAGAGCATGCCGTCAGCGGCCACGACCACACCCATTTTGGTGGCCGGGGCGTTCCATTTCACCTCGCCCGTCTTCCAGTCCAGGCACACGAGGCCCCGGTTGCCGCTCTGGGCGGTCCCGTAAATACAGCCATCGAGCAGGACGGTCCCCTGCATCTGGCAATCCAGCGTCTTGTCCGTCCACTTGGCGTCCGCGTCCATCTGGGCCAACGACAACATCGCGCCACCCGTGCCCATCCCCGATGCGACGTAGATCATCCCGTCGGCGTAGAGCGGCGGATTGGGCTGAACCCCGGCGCGATGGGGGTATTCGTGCTGCCAGACAACCTCACCCGAGCCGGCATCGACAGCGACTACGCCGTTCGCCAGCATCGTCAGCACCAGTCTGCGACCGTTGTGGCTGACCAGCCTGGCGGAGCAGTAACCGGACGGCTGACCGAGCCCCTTGGTCTGCCAGACCGTCTCGCCGGTCTCCCGGTCCAGAGCGACCAGCGACGCGTCGGGGCCTCCCGGCGTGCAAATGACCTTGCGTCCATCGACGAGAACGCACTCGGCGAAGCCAAATCTCGCCTTCTCGGCGCCGAACCGCTCCAGCAGATCGACGGTCTTGAGCACCTGTCCCTTGTTCGCGTCGAGAATGACCAGTCTGGTGAAGCCGGTCATCACAAAAACCCGGCCGCCATCCACAGTCGGCGTGCCGCGCGTTCCCGTGGGAGCGGGGCCCTCCTTGACGAATTCCGGGCCGTAGGCCACCTTCCACTTCGCCGAGCCGTCTTCCCCAGAAGCAAAGAGCACCCCCTGGTTATGGTCGTCCATACCCGTCACGTAGACGGTCCCATCGACAACGACCGCCGACGAGTAACCCGGCCCGAGCCCATCTGCGGACCATGCCAGCTTCGGCCCGCCCTCCGGCCATTGCTTCAGCAGGCCCGTCTCCGGAAACACTCCGTCCCCCGCCGGCCCGCGAAATCGTGGGCAATCCCCTCCCTGAGCCGCCCCGGCCAAAATCAAGACCCCTGTGACCATCCCAACGACCGTCGTCCTCTTCATGAGTTGCCTCCTTTTTTCCCGACAAGTATACCATTCTCGCCGGCCCGCAAACAACCTCATGCCCATTTGGGCGGAGCGTGGGTCTCTCAGGCAAATCAGAGCCTGAACGTCTGGGGCGGATTGCCACCGAGCTCGGCGATTGTAGATGACGAGTGAGACAGGCGAACCTTCTCGTCGCACCATACTTACTCACAACACACTGAAAAATTGTGCCGACGCGGCCGTTCCGATTACAGCGATCGGAAACACGACCGCGCCGGCAACACCTTGTGGAGGCAAATTCAAGCCGGACACAGTATCCTTGCGCCTTGGCATACACTGCTTCTGAGCGGCGGCACAGCAAATGCCTGCCGTACTGGTCAGACTCACACTGGATATGGCCATGGACCGTTCTCCAGGCAATAGTAGGGTCAGTCATCCACCAGGGACCAGCGAGCCGTTTGCTCGGCGTCGGCCACTGTCACGAAGGTCCCATGGGACGTTGGTAGTCTTGAAATCCAGACAGACGAGGGCAGCATGCCGAATTCATAGGCGCCGATGTCCGGGGCAGAACCCACGGTACGCCACAGGCCGTCGATCTCGACATCCATCCACGTGATGGCGACGGGATTGCCGGCATCAATACAAGACGACCCTGCCTTCAAGTGATAGTCCCCCCCCACCCAGACAGCCTCTGTCTCACCCGGCACGGCAGGCTCATTCGGATCGGTCGGGTCTGCCCAGTACCCCGGCTTGACGAAGTCGGGGTCCGCGTCGATATTGCCCTCGTCGGGCCACCCACCTTCCACATTCGAGTAACTGACGGTCGGCGCATTGGCGACGATCTGGGCCGTTACGGGTACGCGGCCATTGGCGCGAACGATCGTACTATCCACCGTGGGTACGCCGCCGCGAATGCCGTTACCGCGATTCCCCATGATGTCGCAGTGCAGAATCGTGGCGCGGCTGTACAGCACTTGCCGGCCTCCCTGCGTTGCCGACATATCGATGCCGTCGCCCCCGTTGCCCGCAATGACACAGTTGGTCAGCAGTGGATTGCTGCCCGCCGCCAGCGTAACGCCCGACTCCCCATTATCCACAATGCAGCAGTGATCGATCCATGGGGAGGCGCCCTCGCACCAGATGCCTGGGCCAAGGCCGCTGATCGTGAAGCCCTCGAGCACGGAGTTGGCGTCCGCGCCGGCGGCGAACGTCGCCCCCTGGATCACCGTGGCGGCGACCACGCTGGAATCCCAAGGGTCCTTCGAGGTGATCCGCAAGGCTTTCCCGCTGAACGCGACGGTCTCTTTGTAGACACCGGGCGCCACTTCGATGACATCCCCATCGCTCGCCTCCAGCACGGCGTCACGGATATAATTGTAGTGTGTACCAGTGACCGTGTTGGTGACCGCTCCATCCGCTACAGCCAGAGACGGTATGACGAGTTCGATGCCTTCGCTTTCTCCAAGGTTGCGGGAGTACTGCTTGTCCACCGCGTTGTTCCAATGTTCGTGGACGCCGAGACTGACAAGACGAGATCCGGTACGGCCCGGATCGTAGAAGCTGCCCGAGGGCGGATTGTCCGCCAGGGCCGCTTCATGGAGGTAATTGTCCACGCCTTGGCCGGAGCAGTTGTTGTTCATCAGCGGTTCATTCCGCAGGAAATCCAGCACGACCGAATCGATGGCGATGGAGTCCTGCGACGCAAACACACTGGCTGTCCAATTGTCGCCAAAGGAGCTGAAGCGGAGCACCCTGGTGATCGCGTTGTCGGAACCATAGAGACCATCCACCAGATACAGGAGCGTCTTACCGCCGAGCTGCGGGTGGCCAATGAGATCGACAATAGGGTTGTAGGTGCCCATGGGATTATTGCGAAGACCGAAGTTGTGCAGGGGAAAGGGCGTCCAGCCGCCGTTCCGCCAAAAGATAGTGCCATACCAGTTTTTGCCGCTCGCGGTAAAACCGTACATGCTATGCGCCGAGAGCTGGGCCAGATCGATCAGATATTTGGCTTCGGTCACGCAGGTTGGCAGATAAGCCGTGGCGTTGTTCGCGGGGCTCACGCTCGGATTGGCGAAGTGGACGGGATAGGCGGGGTCATAGACCGCGCCGATGCGGCCGTTGCCCGTGGTATTGGCCACGAACCTCACGCTCTGGAAATTCGGGTCCGCATCCCCGTGGATCCGGTTGTAGAGCGGATCGGCAATAGCCCGCGAGGCGTCATAAATGGTGACGTTTGACCCGGAAACATGCACGTTGTCGAAAAGTTGGGCAAGGAGGGAATGAATCATCTGCGGGCTTGGCATGCGGCCGTTGCCGCCGCGGGTGTCATAAGCGGGGCCGTATCCCTCCGGGTTCAGATTGATCTTGATGGCGATCTTTTCGCCCGGCTGATAGCCGACGTCGCCGGCGCCGTGGGTGCGATTGAAGTGGCGGAAGATGGCATCCCAGGCCGCGGCATCATCCTGCTGACCGGCCAGAGTCCGCAGGGCACGCGAGACCATTTGGTCCACCGCCTGTTGATCTGTATTTTGCTCTTCCCACCAAAAGCCGGTCACGCCGTCCCACGTCGTCGCGCTGGGATCGTGCACCCACACGACCCGCCCCGGATAGATGCCCTGGCCGACGCCCATCGGGCTGTTAGGCGGATCGATCGGAACGAAATCCGCAACCGCTTCAACGTCTGCGGTGATACTGATCGCCCCCCAGATGGCCACTACCGCCACCGCCGCGAAAAGCCCGGCTGCCACGTAGCGTGCTCGGCCCGCCAGACGCCTGGCCTTGCGATACGCCAGGCTGGACACGACCACGCCGGTCAACCATACCACGAAACCTGAGGCCAGGGGAAAGGCTGCCCGCTGGCATGGATAGGCAGCACGCGAGGGCTTGGGGATCACGCGCATCAGGAACCACAGCAGCGACACCAACCCCACGAAAGGCAGCGTCCACAACGCCCAGCGGCGTTCCCTTCGTCGCTCGCCACGACAGCCGGTCTTCGGACAGATCCTCTCAGCATGCTCATCGTTTCCCCGTAACATGACGAAACCCTCCAAAAACAGCATTCACCATAGTGTTGTGCCGACGCGGTGTCTCCGATCACACCGACCGAAAGTGCGACCGCGCCGGCAGCAACGTTAGGAGGCCAATTCACGCCTTGCACGACCCGGGTAACTGGCTGACTCTCACTTTGCTTTGACGTCGTAGCAGAACAATGCATCCTGATCGCGGATGTACAGTTTGCCGTTGGCGATGACCGGATGTGCCCAGGCCGGTAGGCGCGTGCGGTCCGGCTGTTCGAAACGACCACGCTCGACGTATTCCTTCGGATTCGGCTCGATCAGGAGTACGGTGCCGTCCTCCATGCGATAGTAGAGTCGGCCGTCCGCCAGGGCGAGCGAACCTTTCGCGCGACGACCGGCGGTGGCCCGCTGGTCCCACAGAACCTTGCCTGTCTTGAAGTCGAGACAGACAAGGGCGCCGCCCTCGTTACCTCCGGTGGCGCCGTAGAGGCAACCGTCTAAGAGGATCATGCCGCCGTGGTGGTTCTGCATGTCCGTGGTGGCATAGACTTCCTCGGCCTTGACGACACCATCGGTGTCCTTGCTCAGCTTGACCAACCCGGCGCCTGCGCCGTAGGCGGAGGAGGCGAAGACCATCCCTTCGTGGTACAGTGCCGTCGAGCAGTTGATCCCCATGCGATTGGCGGGTTTGT
>CAZOFX010000073.1:0-28799 GCA_964579055.1 uncultured Pirellulales bacterium | reverse complement strand
CCCACCGTCCTGACCGAGCCTCAACCACCCCCAGGCCGAAACGGGTAATCGCGTCTGCCGATGAGAGAGGGCGTCACCTGTGGTCGTGTCATTTCGACCGGAGCCTTGGCGCAGTGGCGAAACCCGGCCGCGAATCAGACGCGCACCCGATCTCTGGCCAGATGCTTCGGCTGCGCTCAGCATGACAAACGAGAGGCGCGCCGCGCAGCCACAGGGCGATCCACCCTCACGGGCCACGCGGTACTCTTCCTTCCAGACGCTCCAGGCCGGATAACCGCATCTTTCAACGAGACCCTCGGTCTTCCGCGCGTTCGCGCTGTTCGTGGGCGAGGTAGCGTTGGGTCCAGGGACAGGCGTGAATGCAGACGCCGCAGATGGTCGCCCTGAATCCTGCTTCGTTCGAGAGTCGAGTGGCGGTCGCTCGGCACGTCGGCGCATCATAGATCGATTCACGGGCCATGCCCACCTGCCAGTTGTCCCCGACGATGGCCCGTGCCGGGCAGCGGTCCACACACTGCCGACAGTTGCCGCATCGCGAGACCTCCGTCGGCGTGCCCGTCTGGAGATCGGCATCGGTCAGCACCGAGCCCAGTCGCACCGCCGGCCCGTACTCCTTCGTGACCAGCAGAGCCGACTTGCCGATCCAGCCCAGACCCGCCCGCGTGGCGATCGTCTTGTGCTGGACCGGCATCGAGAGCGTCACGGGATTGAATTGCTCCGTGGTCGACTTGACGGGATTCGCTCGATACCCGGCGCCGGTCAGAATGGTCGCGGCGCATTCGCTCAGTTGTGCCAGCAGTGCGTTAATGCGATTGTACTCGGCGAAGTAACGTGGCGTCGGACCGTTGGCGATCTCGTGGACGACCGCTGGGTTCAGACGCACGGCGATGGAGATCGCGCGGGGCAGCCCGCTGGTGAGAGTTGCCGGCAGGACGCTCACGTCGGCAAAGCCCACCAGGCTGGCGCCTTCATTCCGCAGTCTCCGTTCGACCTGCGCGTTCAACGATGGCATTCTCCGTCTCCTCGGCTATCCGACGTGTGCTGCCAGGGCGCCTCTGCCGTTTGGGCAGACGGCGCGACAGTTGTTGCAGACGTAAATGGGCTCACCTTTCGCTGTCCGGCTCTGTGCGTGGTTTCGGCAGAGCTTCTGGTCGACGGTCGATCCGCCAATGGCGTGAGCGGCACAGGCGTCGATGCAGCGCCGACAGTCCTCGGCGCAGAGCCGGTAGTGGGGCAGCGCATCGCCCTCCAGTTCGACGTCCAGCAGGATGGCTCCCAGGCAGATGCGGTTGCCGAATTCGCGGTTCGTCAGCAGCGTGTTCTTTCCCATCACGCCCAGTCCTGCGAGCCAGCCGGCGTGCTTGAGCGACAGGAGGCCTCGCCCCTCGCGATTCGGCGCGTCCCAGTATTCGTACGGTTCGCTCGGCACGGGCACCGCGCAGAGACGACCCAGGCGTTCCAGTCGGATGCAGAGGGCACAGACGAGTCGAGCGACCTCCGCGAGGATCACATCGTTGGCAACGCTGTAAGGAATCGGACTGCGCGAATGGAAGGGACCTTCGGGGACGCGCTTCGCCACCACCAGGACCGACCGGACCTGCGGGAACAGGTCTCTCGGATGAAATCCCTTCGGAGCCTGATCGAAGCGATTCGCAGGTGCGATGCCGCACAGATCGGCGCCCAATTGTCCTGCGATGTCTTTGATGGTCTGGCTGGCGATCATGACCATTGTCCTTTCGCGACCATGACGACGTTGCCGCCGACATTGACATCGACCGCATCCTGCTGTTGCCCGGCCCGCAGGCGGATCAGTGAGGGCCGGCCGATCTCGTAACCCTGCTCGACGCGGGCGTCAATCCTGGTATTGCCCCAATGGCGATGCCTGACAAGGTAGCCCGCCAGGCAGCCGTTGCCGCTGCCGGTGGCCGGGTCCTCCTCGATTCCGTAGACCGGCACAAACACGCGGACGTTCAGATCGTTCCGCCGGTCGTACGTTTCGGGGCAGAAGACCAGAATGCCGTCCTCCCGCGTCTGTCGCGATTCGGCGAAGTACCTGTCCCGGTTGACCCTCGCCTGCTTCATGGCGTCGAGGTCCTTCAGAGGGACGATGGCGAACCACAGGCCCGTCGAGACCGCCTGGATGGGGAACCGCGTGTCGATCTGCTCCGCAGACAGTCCGAGTAGTCCCGCCATCGAGCCCGGATCGCTCGTGTCCCCGAAGTCGGGCGACTTCTGCTTCATCCACAGAATGCTGCGGCCCTCCTCCTGGCCGAACGTGACCGGAATCTGCTTGAGCTTCAGGTTCAGATTGACCTGTTCGGCGTCCTTGCCGATGATCTCGCGGCGGATGATGTAGGCGGTCCCCAGAGTCGGATGCCCCGCGAAGGGCACTTCCGCGACCGGCGTGAAGATCCGCACGTCATATCCACCGTCGCGCGGTTCATCCGACAGGATGAACGTCGTCTCCGAGAAATTCATCTCTCTGGCGATCTGCTGCATCTCGTCGTCGGTCAGATCGCCTGCGTTTCGAAAGACCGCAAGCTGATTGCCCGCATACTTTCGCTCTGCAAACACGTCCACGATATAGAAAAGGTGTTCGATCATCGCATATCTCCTGTCGATTCACCGCGCCACTATGGCCATGAGATGACGCTGTCCGACGTCCCCGGTGGTTCCGAGAGAGGCAAGCAATTCAATCGACTTGAAACCGCAGTCGGTCAACAAGCTGCGGTATTGTTCGTCCGTATAGGCCTGGATCGTCTGTCCGTGCCGTGTCACGTTCCCCGTGGAGGCATCGATGACGAAGAACCATTGCACTGCCGTCCGGCTTTCTGAGTTCCAGAAACTCTCTTCGAGCCAGAGATGCGGTGTATCGGAGAACAGCCCCGATTCCGCTGTGTGCCACGAGCGGTTTTGCCTGCCCACCTGTTCGATCGCGCTGAACCGGTGCGGCTCCAGAAGCAGGACGCCGTCCGGAGCAAGCGCTCGCCTGACTTTGGCCAGGATCATCCTGGCATCGGACGGATGAAAGACGTTCAGTTCCCCAAACACCATCATCACCAGGTCGAATCCGGTTCCGAAATCGATGGTCCGCACGTCGCCGTGTACATAGGTGCAGTCCAACTGCTGCTCGGCCGCCTGCCGCGTCGCGTATTCAATCGAAGCGGGGGAGCAGTCGATGCCGACACAGGAATGTTTCAACTTCGCCAGCAGGCTTGTGTAGAGGCCCGGTCCGCATCCGAGGTCCAGAATCCGCGCCGGTGTGTCCCGCAGCAGGTGATGATGAATCCATCCCACGTGCTCATCCACGACGACGAACCGGCGACTGGCCATGTCGTGCTCCTGCGAGAGGTGCTCGCGCAGCATCCGCCGGCTGAATTCCGGCTCGTGCCACGGAATCTTGTCGGCATCCACCCAAGGGCTGGGCTGGCGCGAGCGTGTCACGATATCGGCGATCTGCATGTTGCTCTCCTGTTGTAACGGCAGCCGGCTCAGGCCAGCATCTCCTTGATGATCCTGCCCAGACGGGCGACTCCTTCCTCGATGCGGCTCTCGTCGGCGTTGGAGAAATTCAACCGCATGTTGCCGGTCCCGCCGCCGTCGACGAAAAAGGGCGTTCCCGGAACGAAGACGACCTTCTCGCGGGCGGCACGCTCGAACAGCTCCAGCGCGCTGAGTCGCTCCGGCAGCGTGGTCCAGATGAACATGCCGCCTTCCGGCCGGGTGAACGTGACCTCGGGCGGCCAATGCGTCTCCAGGGCCGCCAGCATGATGTCCTTCTGGTGTTTGTACGCCGTTCGGATCAGCGCGATGTGCTCGCCGATGTCATGCGTGACCAGGAACCGGTGCAGCATCCGCTGGCAGAAGGAGTTCGAATGCAGATCGCTGGCCTGCTTGGCGACCGCGAGTTTGGCCATGGTTTCGCGTGCGGCACAGACCCAGCCGAGCCGCAGACCCGGTGCGACGATCTTCGAAAACGACCCGAGCAGCACCGCCTTGTCGCCCAGCTCATGGCGCATCGAAGGCTTCGCCGTCCCCTCGAAACGCAATTCCCGATACGGATCGTCTTCGATCACGAACGTGTCGTGCTTCTTCAGGAGCGCGGCCAGCGCCCGTCGACTCTCGACCGAGTAGCTGATGCCTGAAGGATTCTGGAAGTTAATGACGGTGTGGAAGAACCGGACCCGGCGCGTTCGCAGCACGTCGGCCAGCCGGTCAAGGTCCACGCCGTCCTCCAGCAGAGGAACCGGATGGAACTGCGGCTCGTATATCGAGAATGCCTGGATCGCGCCGAGATAGCCGGGCCGCTCGATCGCGATGGCATCCTGTCGATCGATGAAGACCTTGCCCACCAGGTCGAGCGCCTGCTGCGACCCGTTCGTGATCAGAATCTCGTCGGGCGAGACGTCCAGCCCTTCGGTCTTGCGGTATCGCTGGGCGATGTACTCCCGCAAGGGCGGATAGCCCTCGGTCGTGCCGTACTGAAGAGCCGATCCATCGGCCCCAGCCAGGACGTCCGCGGCGGCCTGTGCAATTCCCTGCACAGGGAAGAATCGCGGATTCGGCAGTCCCCCGGCGAACGAAATGACCTCCGGGTTCTGCGTAACCTTCAGAATCTCGCGGACGAACGACCTGGGGATCGTCTCCATTCTCGGCGCATACGGTGATGTCATCATGGCTCCTCTCTATCGCAAATAACGGAATCCGGTGTTTCCTTCTCCAATGGTTTTCGCAGTTCCTTTTCCATGAACGCGACGACAAACGGCAGGTGATCGAACCTCTTGGTTCCCGTCAGGACGAAGCCGAACCGGCTATACCATTCTCTGAGCGGCTCATCCTCGGCGATGATGCCGATCCCCACGCGCTCCAATCCCATCGACCGGGCCTGGGCCAGGACATGCCGGACCAGCGCGCTGCCGAACCCTTTCGACCGATGCTCCGGCAGCACCGCCAGACGCTCCAGATAGCCGATGTCGGAGCGGGCCTTCTCCAGTGCCACGCATCCGCAGACCTCGCCCCGCTCTTCGAGAAAGTAGTATTGCACGCCTCGTTCGAAGTCGGCTCTAGCGCGGTCGTCGGTATAGAAGGCCGGGCTTTTCGGGCAGTTCTCTTCCGTCAGGTCGAAGCGCTTCGCAACGGTTGCACAGGCGCGGCGTAGAACGCTGACCACCGTCTGTGTCTCGTCTGCTTGGGCCGGTCGAATGGTCATGGCTCGTCTCCTCAAACGCCTGTCACGCGGCTTCTGCGCTCCAGAAGGACCACGTCGCGCCAGACGTCGTTCATCCGGCCGATCCGTTCGCGGATGCCGACGGTTCGGAACCCGCACTGTCGGTGCAGCGCCAGGCTCGCGGTGTTTTCCGGAAAGATGCCCGCCTGGAGCATCCAGATGCCGGCCTGCTCGGACTCTCGGGTCACCGCTTCGAGAAGGGTCCTGCCGACCCCCTGGCCTCGCGCCGACGCCTTGACGTAGACGCTGACCTCCGCTACGCCTGCATAGACGCGACGATGCGAGACCGCGCCGAGCACGATCCACCCGACAACGCCGTTGCGTGACCGCGCCACGAGTCGGCAGGGCGGCAGGTGCGTTTGGTCGAACTCCTCCCAGCTCGGCACGGTGTCGTCGAATCGGGCGTTGCCGGTCGCGATGCCCTCGCGCAAGATCGACGCCACCTCGGGCCAGTCGGACGCGACCATCGTTTCTACCGCGACTTCCATCTTCTCACCTCTCTGCATGGTTCTTAGCGGGCTTCGGGTCGATCTCCAGGCCCATAAGATAGGCGTCGTAGAACCGGCCCGCTATCGCAAACTGGCGGGTGAACACGCCTTCTCTAATGAAACCAAATCGCTCGTAGAGGCGAATCGCCCGCTCGTTGTCCGTGCGGACCCTCAGGCCGATCTTACGAACCACGCCGGAAGACTTCGCCCACTCGATCACGAACCCCATCAGCGCTGTGCCGAGCCCAAGTCCCCAGTGCCTTCGCAGCACACTGATACCCGACTCGCCGGTGTGCCTCAGCCTTCTTCTGTCGTCCCCTGTGAATCCGGAGACGCCGGCGATGCGGCCCTCGACCTCTGCAACGATCAGCAGCTTGTTGTCGGCGCTGCGATGCTCTTCGATGAACCGGCGTTCCTTCTCCAGCGGCCAGTCCAGGTCACCCTGGCCCATCGCCAGGAAATCCGTCTCCGCGATCACCTGGTTGAGATACGCCAGAAGCGTGGGCGCATCGGCCAACTCGGCCTCGCGGATCGTCGCGACCCGGCCGTTCCTCAGGGCGACCTCTATCTTGTTCATCGTTCATTCTCCCGCGAGGAAGCCAACCGAACGGGTCGGCCTCTTCGCTGCATCGTTACTGACTCTTCTTCATGCACAAGTAGCTCGCCAGGAACTCGTCATGGTAATCGGCGGTTTGTATGCCGAAACCGGCCTTCTCCAGAAGGCCCTTCATGATCCAGTCGCAGGTGCTGTACTCATCGCGCACATGCATCTCGGATTCGCTTTGTCCGTTCGGGCCCATCTGCTCACGGGTCTTGCCGATGAATCGCTCGACACCTCGCTCGTATTCAGCGATGTCAAACGAGAAGACCACGTCGAACAGAAAGAGCCGGCCCTCGGGCTTGAGCATCGAGGCCAGTCGCCGCAGGGCCACGAGTTTCCAGAAGTCGGGCAGGTGGTGCAGCGCCGCCACCGTGCTGATGGCATCGGCGGGTTCAGCCCGGTGTTCGTAGGTCAGGAAGCCCCCACGATGGAATTCGATGTTCTTCAGTCCCATCCTGCGGGCCTTTCGCTGCGCGCGGCGGAGCATGGCCGCAGACACATCGACCGCGTGGATGGTTCGATAGTATCCCGCGGCGTACAGAGCGAACGCCCCGGTCCCACAGCCCATATCGATCACCGTTGCCGACGGACCGGCGTCCAGACGTGCGACAATGTTCTCGGCTTCCTGGCGATAGTCCCGGAACGAGCGGTGATGCACATCGTAGAGCCTGGCGAGGATGGCGTTGTTGTAGTTGAAGCCGCAAGGCTTGGTCTCATCGTACAGCCATGCAGGCCCGCGTGCGGTCTCCAATGCGTTGGCGTAGTGCATACAGAACTCGATGTCCATCTCTCTGACCCTCATCATCCGACGTACCTCTCACGTCCTCGCAAAGCGTTTCGTTTTGCTGGTCCGCGTATAACGAAAAAAGCCTTTCAGGGTTTCGTGCTCCCTGAAAGGCTTCGCTGGTTGATTCACAAGGCGATGGAGATCCTTCTTAGGGAGCACCCTCCACAAAGCACAGGGCCTTGGCCACAATGACGCGGATCGTCATCGTGGTCACGGCGATGTGTGCGCAGGCCTGCGGCCTGGTCACACGGTGACCTGTGAATTGCCTGGCCATGTTTTTCCCAAGATGGATCATGTTCGTAATCTCGTCAAAACCCTGACTGCAACTTGAATTTATAGATACAGTCTGTCCGAGTCAAGAGAAAT
Organism: uncultured Pirellulales bacterium; assembly: GCA_964579055.1. Classification (GTDB taxonomy): domain Bacteria; phylum Planctomycetota; class Phycisphaerae; order Sedimentisphaerales; family Anaerobacaceae; genus Anaerobaca. The sequence goes on along the minus strand of CAZOFX010000073.1, from coordinate 21,330 downwards.
TGCCGACAAAAAGAGAAAAAACACAGAGATTTCGCGCCGCCTCAAAGGAGCGGTGCCGGCATTCGTCGTCTGATACGGCGCGACCGGACGGTCACGTCAGAAACCGCAGGAAGACTTCCTTGAAACAGGCTTGCCCGGCTTCAAGGTCGGCCACGGCAATGTGCTCATCGACCTGGTGGCACTGATTGGGCTTGCCCGGTCCGTAGATGACGATCGGCGCGCCCAACGGCGCCAGATGAGGTGCATCGGTGGTGAAGCCGATCGCGTTGGTCAGATCGACGTCCACCGCCGAGCAGAAGTCCTGGACGAACTCGCAGTTCGGGTCAGTTTCCATGGCTCCCGCACAGCGGATGACGGCGACCGTCGCCTCGAACCGGGGGACCTCGGCGGTAAGTCGGGCGAGCAGACGCTCGATATCGTAGCGAATCGCGTCGGTGTCCTGTCCCGGCAGGGTGCGGAAGTCCACGCCGATCGCACATCGATCGGGGACGATGTTCATGGCGTCTCCGCCGTGGATGGTATTGATGCTGACGGAGCACTTGCCCAGCTCCGGATGCGGCGGGAAGTCCACCTCGTACCGTTCGAGTTCCTCGATGACCCGGCGCATCGACACGATCGCGTTGACCCCGCGCTGCGGCATGGAGCTGTGGACCGCCTTGCCCTTGGTGGCGATTTCCAGCCAGAACAGGCCGCGATGGGCGGTGATGACCGCGAGGTCCGTCGGTTCGGGTATGACCACGCCGGCCGGTCTGCCCAGCCATGCCAGGTCGGCCGCGAATCGCTGCACTCCCGCGCTGTCCGTCTCTTCGCCGGCGGTGGCCGCGAAGACGATGTCGCCCTGGAGTTCGACGCCGGACGCGACCACCTTGCAGATCGCGCCGACCGCCGAGGCGATTCCGCCCTTCATGTCCACGGCGCCGCGCCCGTAGACCTTTCCGTTCACTTCCCGGCCCTCGAAGGCAGGATACGTCCAGGGGTCCTCGCCTGGTCCGACCACGTCGAGATGGCAGACGAACAGCAGGCCCGGCCGTCTTGCGGCCGATGGAACGCGGGCGATAACGTTGGCCCGGTTCGGATCCCACGAATCGATCCGGCACGCCACGCCGTGCCGCTGGAAGTGGTCGGCGATCACCTCCGCCGCCGCCTGCTCCCCCGTCTCGGGAGTGGACCGGGCCCGAATCAGTTGTTGCAGCAAGTCTTTCATGGCCCGCCAATTATACACAGCGACCCGGCGGAATCAACCGGCACCATCCCGGTTCCTTTCGGAGCGTCCCAGCGACTATGTCGACAGCACGCCACGCCAAAAATATCTACAAACGCGTGATGTTTCTGTTGCGAACGCCGATCCCCCCGCCCATAATTCAGGATTAAAAGGTTGTGGCGTCGACCAGAGGAGCATAAATGGGCCCTGTACTAAACGGGTTGATAAAACTTCAGAGTGTGGAAAACCGCTTGCGTGCCGCCAAGGCCAAGCTCGCTCGTTGTCGAAGAAGCGTCATCGTCCAGGAAAATCAGGTTCGAAGTCTCCAGAGTGCGCTGGAGGCCAAGAAGGAGGAGGCCCAGCTCACCAAGGTGCAGTGTGACCGTCTGGAGCTGGAACTCAAGTCAAGAGATGCCGAGGTCAACAAGCTTCGCGCGTCGCTGAACACCGCCAAGACGAACAAGGAATACGCTGCCGTTCTGACCATGCTGAACACGACCAAGGCCGACAACTCCAAGATCGAGGCGCAGATTCTGGAGTTGATGAAGGCGGTCGAGGCCGATGAGGAAGAGTCTGCGGCCATTCGCAAGCAGATCGAAGAGCAGAAGCAGTTGCTGGAGGAAATCCGCAAGAAGGCCGACGGCTCGGCCGGCGAGCACGAGGCGGAGATCGCCAAGATTCAGGCGGAGTGGAATGAGGTCGCCAAGGGCATTCCCGCCAAGGCGCTGGCTGTCTTCAAACGCGTGGCCGATACCTACGACGGGGAGGCCGTGGTCAGGATCGACGAGCAGGAGGGTCGTTCAGGCGCCTACAGTTGCGGCGGGTGTTTCATGGGGGTCACCGCCGAGTCGGTCAATCTGCTGATGACGCGGGACGACATCATCCGCTGCTCCAACTGCACGAGGATTCTGGTGCTCAGCGAATCCACGGAGTGAGCAGCTCGATCGCCGTCGTCGCTTCTTTGTTTGGGGAGGAACGCCATTGTCTGCCAAGCTGATGGTCCATACCGACGGCGGCAGCCGGGGCAACCCGGGTCCTGCCGCTGCAGGCTTCGTTCTCGACGACTCCGACGGGCGCCGACTGGCCGCCAATGCGTACTTCCTGGGCGAAACGACCAACAACGTGGCCGAGTACACCGCTCTTGTCCGGGCGCTGCGAGCCGCCGCCAAGCTCGGCGCCGCAGAGATCACGGTCTTCAGCGACAGCGAACTGCTGGTCCGGCAGATCAACGGCCGATACAAGGTCAAGAGCGACCTGATCCGACCGCTTTTCGACGAGGCTCAGGCTTTGATGGGCCGGTTCGAGGCCTGCGAGGTCCGGCACATCCGCCGCGAGACGAACGAAGACGCCGACCGGCTGGTCAATCTGGCGCTGGACGCCGGGCGGGATATCGACGAGACGCCCGGGGCCCCGAGTCAGGCCCGCGCAGCGGCGCCCGATCCATCGGGCCCGCCCCTTCGGCTGGGCTTTCTCATCAGCGGCAGCGGTCGCACCATGACCAACGTCCTCGGCGAGATCCGGAAAGGTCGACTCAACGCCGAAATCTCCATCGTGATCAGCTCTCGCTCGACGGTGGCGGGTGTGGCCAAGGCCCGCGACGCCGGACTGCCGTTGGAGATCGTCCGAAAGAAGGACTACCTCGACGTCGACGCGTTCAGCCGAAGGATCGAGGAGATCCTTGTGGCCGCGGGGGTGGACCTCGTCGTGCAGGGCGGTTGGCTCTGCCTCTGGAAGATCCCCCCGCGATATGAGAATCGCGTCCTGAACATCCATCCGGCTCTGCTGCCCAGCTTCGGGGGCCAGGGCATGTGGGGCCACCACGTGCACGAAGCGGTGCTCGCCGCCGGGTGCAAGGTCAGCGGCTGCACCGTCCACTTCTGCACCAACGAGTATGACAATGGGCCTATCGTCGTTCAGCGAACCTGTCCCGTCGAGGACGACGACACGCCCGATATGCTGGCCGACCGGGTCTTCGAGCAGGAGTGCATCGCCTATCCGCAAGCGATCGCGCTGTTTGCCCAAGGCAGGCTGCGGGTCGAAGGCCGGCGCGCGAGAGTCATCCCATAGCGGCCGGCCGAGCAGGGGTATGCCGTGACGCCCTACAAACGATCGCTGCTGATCCAGTTCATCGTCGTTCTGCTGGCGACTGTCGCCGCCGTAGTCGCGATGCTGCACCTGAAAGACTACGTCAACCGCTCCGAAGCGATGCGGGCGATGACCCAGCTTGGACAGCGCGTCCTGGCCTACCGCGCCGAGCGCGGCTCGCTGCCCCCGCAATCGTTCATCGACGACGTCAAGGATGACGTGGACGGCGCTGTGCGGATCGGCAACGTGCGCTACCGCGCCCTCTGGATCGGCCCCGATGCTCCGGCCGGGACCATCCTGGCCTACTCCGAGAAACACCACCCCTCGTCCTTCCTCGACGACGGCTTCGTCGTCCTGCGATTCGACGGCTCCGTCGAATGGATGCCCTCCGCCCAATTCGCCGACCTCTTCGCCACCCAGCGAACCGGCGCCGAAGTCGAGGCCCTCAGCACCGGTGCCAAAGCCGACTGAAGTTGCAGCGCAACTCTGGTGTCGAAACTCAAGAGTTGCCTACAGGCAAAGGGCAGGTCCGGGCAAAAAGAAAGGCCGTGGTCAGGGGGCTGACACACGGCCTGTAGGTTCGGTTGGGGCGTCGCGTCACTTGGACTCGACGACCTCCTTCTTGGCCTTCTCGGGTTCGGCGACCTGCTCGCCCTCGAAATTCAGGTGCTCCTCGTCCTGGACGTCGATCTTGACGAGATTCTTGCCCTTGAAACGTCCGGCCAGCACCGCCTCGGACAGCGGGTCCTCGATGTAGTGCTCGATAGCCCTTCGCAGCGGTCGGGCGCCGAATTCGGGGTTGAAGCCTTTCTCGATGAGGAATTCCTTGGCCTGCGGCGTCAGGTCGAGACGCAGCCCGTACTCGGTGAGCCGCTTGAAGACTTTGTTTAGTTCGTACTCGACGATGGTTTGCAGGTCCTCTTTCGACAGCGGCTTGAAGACGATCATGTCGTCGACGCGGTTGAGGAACTCCGGCCGGAAGTGACGCTCCACCTCTTTGTGCAGAACGTCTTTCATCTTCTCGTAGTTCGACTCGGGCGTCTTCTTGCCGAAGCCGAAGCCGGCTTGGTTCTTGATCAGCTCGGCGCCGATGTTGCTCGTCATGATCAGGATCACGTTCTTGAAGTCAATGCTGCGTCCGAAGCTGTCGGTCAGGCGTCCCTCGTCCATGATCTGGAGCAGCATGTTGTAGACGTCGGGGTGCGCCTTCTCGATTTCGTCGAGCAGCAGCACGGAGTACGGCCGGCGTCGTATGCGCTCGGTAAGCTGGCCGCCTTCTTCGTAGCCGACGTATCCCGGAGGGGCGCCGACGAGCCGGCTGACGTTGTGCTTCTCCATGAACTCGCTCATGTCCAGACGGATCAGCGAGTTGCGATCGCTGAACAGGAACTCGGCCAGCGCCTGGGCCAGCAGCGTTTTGCCGACGCCGCTGGGTCCGAGGAAGATGAAACAGCCCATCGGCCGGTTCGGGTCTTTCATGCCGCTGCGGCTTCGACGCACCGCCTTGGCGACTGTGGTGATCGCCTCGTGCTGCGAAACCACCGTCTTGTGAAGCTCCGCTTCGAGCTCCAGGAGCCGTTGCGTTTCCTTCTTTTCGAGTCTCGTCAGAGGCACGCCCGTCATGTTGCTGACGACCTCGGCGATGATCTCGGTGTCAACCACGCCGGTGGCGTCCTTGTTCTGCTCGTACCACTTCTTGTGAAGCTGGGTCTTCTCGTCCAGCAGATGCTGCATCTCATCGCGGAGCGAGGCGGCCCGCTCGTAGTCGGCGCTTCGAACCGCCTCGTCCTTCTCGACCTGGAGCCGCTCGATCTTCTCTTCCACCTCGGTCAGGTCCGGCGGCGGCGTCATGTTCTTCAGGCGCACGCGGGCGCCGGCCTCGTCGACCACGTCGATGGCCTTGTCCGGCAGGCACCGGCCCGTGATGTATCGCGTCGAAAGCTCGACCGCCTGGAACAGCGCCTCGTCGGTAAACCGGACCCGGTGGTGCGCCTCGTAGCGGTCCTGAAGGCCGCGAAGGATTTCCAGCGCTTCGTCCTTCGAAGGCGGCTCCACGATGATGGTCTGGAAACGGCGCTCCAGAGCGCCGTCTTTCTCGATGTACTTGCGGTACTCGTCCAGCGTTGTGGCGCCGATGCACTGCACCTCGCCTCGGGCCAGGGCCGGTTTCAATACGTTGGAGGCGTCGATCGCGCCCTCGGCTCCGCCGGCGCCGACGAGGGTGTGCAGCTCATCGACGAACAGGATGACGTTGGCGGCGCGGCGCACCTCGTTGATGACCGCCTTGATGCGTTCCTCGAACTGCCCGCGGTACTTGGTTCCGGCCACCATCATCGCCAGGTCCAGCACGACGATCCTCTTGTCCTTGAGGATCTCGGGAACCTGCTTGTTGATGATCTGCTGGCTGAGGCCTTCGACGATGGCGGTCTTGCCGACGCCGGCCTCGCCGAGCAGAACGGGGTTGTTCTTCGTGCGGCGGCAGAGAATCTGGATCAGACGCTCGATCTCGCGTTTTCGTCCGATGACCGGATCGAGTTCGCCGTTGACGGCAAGCTGCGTCAGGTCGCGGCCGAAACTGTCCAGCGCGGGGGTCTTGCTCTTGAGCTTGCGTCCGGCGGCTCCGGGCGGGCCCATCTTCAGACCCAGATCGTTCGGAGCGTCCTCCACGCCGGCCCCCAGAAGATTCAATACCTCCTGGCGCACGTCTTCCAGCTTCAGACCGAGATTCATCAGCACCTGGGCGGCAATGCCTTCGCTCTCGCGAAGCAGGCCCAGCAGGATGTGCTCGGTGCCCACGTAATTGTGGTTGAGCGCCCGGGCTTCCTCGATCGCGTACTCGATGACCTTCTTGGCTCTCGGCGTCTGAGGCAGCTTGCCCATCGTGACCATGTCCGGGCCGCTCTTGACCAGTTTCTCCACCTCCAGACGCAGCTTCTTGATGTCGACGTCGAGGTTCTTCAGGACCGTCGCCCCGACCCCGCTGCCTTCTTTGACCAAGCCCAGCAGGATGTGCTCGGTCCCGATGTACTCGTGATTGAACCGCTGGGCCTCCTGATTGGCCAGGGCCATCACTTTCCTCGCCCGATCTGTAAAGCGCTCAAACATATCCGTTAAACCCGCTCCAAAGAATGTCCGTTTTCGTCCAGTTTCTGCGGCCCAGGAACCACCCCAGATCCCCTGCTCATCGCTACGTTATCTCATGTTCGCCGCGTTTTGTCAACTCAGCGAATTCGATAAAGGTCCGCATGCCGAGCGGGTCTGCATCGCCAATGAGTACGTTGCGTGACCGTTAGTTATATGACGTAAAGGGCCTCCGTGTTCATCCGGGCCAGGGGCCTACCCCCTGGATACCGTAGGTATCGGCAAAATCCGGCGGAAACTTTCCCTGCGGACAGGCGCAAAGCCCATCTTCTTCACTGGATTTGTGAAATGCGCCAGTCTCGGGCACCTGGAGCTTCTCGATACCCGCGCTTCGCGGCCCCTGGGTCTCGGGTCGAGAAGCCGGGGTGCAAGCGCCCGCAGCGCCGACGTGTTGGTCCCCCCATGCGGACTACTTGTCGTCGTGGTTGCTCTCTTCGAGGAGTTTGCGCAGGTACGCGTTCTCGCGCCGCGTCGCCTCCAGATCGAAGGCTTGGTACTTGATGCAAACTCGCAGATAATCGAGCAGTTCCTGGAGCGTGTCGATGCTCTTCTGGAGTTCTTTGCGATTGGCCTCGGCCTGTTTGGCAAGGTCCGCTAATTTCTTGTGGTTCGGATCGGTGCTTTCGCCGAATTGCTTGACCAACTCGTTCAGCGCACCTTCCAGACTGGCCTCATCCATCGCAACCTCCTCCAGTAGCTTTCACATCGGTGTGCCGCCCCAAGTCCATGGGTGTATTGTACCAAAAACAGGCCTTGGAGAGTAGCGCATTTGGAGTGGTTTTGACCGGTTGCTCTGCGACGCCGCAGGAAAAAGCGCGCCGACGGTCGCGTTTGTCGAACGTGCCGCCTGCGCGCGGTTTGTCGTGCGGACACTCTGTAGCGATTATGACGACAAGAGCCTGTTTGAGATTGGAGGTGTCTACACGCTGAAGATCAGGTCGAGCTGGCCGTGCTCGGGTGTCGGCAGGGGCGCTTGGCAACGCGTGCAATCGCTGCGGCTCAGGCCGCGACGTTTACCGCACGCGGGGCAGGCCATTGTCGGCATGTGATTCAGCGCCCAGTAGACCAGGAAGCCCGCTACGTTCAGCAGCGCGACGAAGACCAGCCAGCCCCACGAGGTGCGCCGGGGGCGCCCGTGCCAGAACGTCAGCGCCAGCATCGCCGCCGTGACTAGCCAACTCCAGACGCTGTAGTGTGGCCGAATCTCCTCGACTACCTGAATGAATTCTCGCGCGAAATCGCTTCGCTGGTACAGACTCGGCCAGAAGTCCTTCGGGAAGGGCAACCAGAAGAAGTCGCAAAGAAGCGGTGAGAATGCGGTCACGAACCGTTTCACATTGGACCGAGGCTCCACGTATCGGATGGCGCCAGGATCGCCGGGCAGGGTCCAGCTATAGCGATTCACCAGATTGAGACCGCCTGTCTGGTCAACGCGATACAATTCGACCGACTCGGTCTTGGGTGTCCGGCGAAATCCGGTCCACCAGTCTGGATTCCCACGTGCCGCCGGCGCCGGATACTCCAGCCACGTCCGTCGCAGGAAGACACCCTCCTTCGTCGCCGCGAACTCACAGTGGTTGCCGTACCATTGCTGCCATTCAGGCGGCGTGGCGACCGTGATGGTCTGGTCGGGGTCTTTCAAAATCACACGGTGCATCTCGTCCTTCGTCCGGCAGTGAAGCAAGGGGCGAGTTCGTGCCATCGTTTCGCTGCTTGCGAGCCAGAAACGATAGCCCGGGTTCATGGCCACGTACTCGATTCTGCTCCGGGGGCTTTCGACGAGCATCTCGATCTGTCGCGATGCGAAGCCGATCTCGTAAATGCATTGCCCGGTCTGCCACAGGAGCGTCGGACTGTGGGAATCCGGCGGCCACCAGGCCTGGAAGCTCTGGAAGGGGCCGAAGGGCCGGACATCCGCCTTGGAGTCGGTCCACCCGGCGGCGCTCAGATAGCCCGCGCGGCCGCCTTCCAGGCTGTAGCCGACGAAACAATCGTCCCACGGAAGATATCGCCATTCTTCCCGAAGCTGTTCCTGAGTCGCGACGGGTATCTCGATAATCCGTGGCTCCACGAGCTGCTGGAGATTCCTCATGCGTTGGTGTGTAAGACTATCGCGTCGGGTATCCTGGGCCCATGAAAGGTAGTCATAGGGTCGTTCTTTGGCCGGGCCATCCCAGAGCAGCCGGTCGTTCACGTCGTAGACCTGTTCCTGACCCATTGGCGTATCCAACGGATTCGATCCGCGTAGCAGTTGCCATCGATCCCTGCCGCTCTCGGTGACTAAGTGCAGCGTGCCGTCGGGAAGGAACTCCTTCCTCGCAAGTGTGATCCTCTGCGTTCTGGCCTGCTCGGGAGTCAGCTCCTGCTTCGGCTCCGTGGATGACGCCGGGGTCGCCGTCCAGAAAACGGACGTCAATTCGAACGTGATGGCCTGCGCGAAGGCCACGAGCAGCAGGACCAGCAGTGTCGCCATGAAGACTCTGGCCGCTCGTGCGATATAGTGGATAGGATTCTTTGCGTCCATAGGCCCGACTTCCTCTTTCTAAAACTCCCGGCTCAGAAAGGCCGCCACGGTCTGCACGAACAGGATCGCGATGGCCAGCGCCGTCAACACGAGGACCCAGCCCGGATGCCATTGCACCAGAATGACAAAGGCCGCCAATGTCGCGAAGGCCAGACCGAAGATGCGAGTGGTGTACCAGCGGGCGGTGCTCAGGGCCGACAGCGCTGTTCCCAGATAGACCACCAGCCCCACCGCGATATAGATCCAGCCGACGACCATGATCTGGATGGGTTCCGGAATCGGAAGAAGGCCCGGCCGGCAGGCGTACCAATACAATCCGGTCCAGACCAGGCCCAGCGAGATGAGAAGGCCCAGGATCGCTGCGGCCAGCTTGGCGCCGAGAATGCTCATTCGCGACGTCGAGCGGTGCAGCAGGAACGACCAGGTCCGCGCGAACAGAGGCACCCAGAAATGGCACACGCCCAGGACCAGACCCAGACCCGGCGCGATGAACGCCAGCCACATGGCTACCCACGCAAGGTGCGGTGAACGCACCAGATCGTAGACGTTTACGATTTCGCCGGGTCCCAGACCCGAATGGCTCGACCAGTGTTGATGTCTCATATGAGCGAAGCGCGCTTCGGAGTGCACCGCCAGCAGCCCGACGCCCAGCAGGAGCAGTCCCGCCAGCAGCAGCCAGGGCAATGACTCGCGAAGCTCTTTTCGTAACAACGCCAGGAATCTCATGCTAAGCCTTCTCCCATTGAAACAGCCGCCGGCGATGGGGCGGGGCGGTGAACTCGATGAACTGATCCTCCAGATTCATCTCGACGAAATCAAATCGCTCGGCGCCGGCCTGCCGGGCCCAGTCGGCGACCTCCGCATCGCCGACGCCCACCAGCGTCAGTTCGAGCTGCCGCTCGCTGCGACGGAAGTGGAGCAGGCCGGCAAGCTCTACGTCGGCCGGCGCCGAGTTTTCGAAATGCACTACGACCTTGCGGACCGAGGTCCGGAACTGTTCGAGCGGGCAGTCGGCCCGCAGCACGCCCTTGTCGATCACGACGATACGATCGGCGACGCGTTCGACGTCCGCGAGGATGTGGCTGGAGAACAGCACCGTCCGCCCCTGGCGCGTGATCAGTTCGATCATGCCTTCGAGAAACTGCCGCCGGATGGCCGCGTCCAGCCCGAGCGTCGGATCGTCCATCACCAGAAGCTCAGGATTCGGCGCCAGCGCCAACGCCAGCGAGACCTGGGCCCGCTGGCCGTTGGACAGATGCTTGATCTTCTGCTTCTTGGATAGCTCGAAGTATTCGATCATCTCGGCGAAGAGCCGGCCGTCCCATTGTTTGGGGAAGAAGGCCCTCTGGAACTCCTCCAGCCGCCCGATGGTCATCCATCGGAGGAGCCGATGGCCTTCGGTGACATAGCCGATGCGCTGGCGGATCGCCGGCGTCAGCGAGGTCGAATCGCAGCCCAGCAGGTTGGCCGATCCGGCGGTCGGCGCAAGCAATCCGAGCATCAGCTTGATCGCGGTGGTCTTGCCGGCGCCGTTGCGGCCGAGAAAGCCGCAGATGCACCCGCGCGGAATGCGCAAGTCCAGATGGTCCAGCGCAGGCTTGGCCCCGTAGTATTTCGTCAGACCCTTTGTCTCCAGCACGATCTCAGCCATTTTCCGCTTTGCCCTTATCCAGTGTGCCTGCGAATTTCTCCAGACGTTTCTCGAAGAGCGCCACCAGCGCGCTGCGATCGAGACCGAGATTGACCGCGCGGCTGATGAGCGTGTCCATCCGTTCGGCGAGGATGTTGATCTGGGCGGCGTCCGCTTGACGCAACGCCGGATCACTGACGAACGTGCCCGAGCCCGTCTTCGTGGTGACCAGGCCCGACTGCTCCAGCAGCGTGTAGGCGCGAGCCACCGTGTTGGGATTGATCACCAGCTCGGCCGCCAGTGCCCGCACCGCCGGAAGCTTGTCGCCGGTCCGCAACTCGCCCCGCGCGATCGCGCCGCTGATCTGCTCGACCAGTTGCTGGTAGATGGGCGTCTCAGAACCGCTGGATATCTGCATCCAAATTGCCATGGTGACCGTTCTCGACCTGTCCGCACGATAAGTGTACTAATGTTATTGGTACATTGTGTATTATCTGTTCGCACAGTTCAAGCCCTTTTTTCAAAAAAGGGCGAGATTTTTTTGCGGACGGCCCCTCCCGGCGCTAACGGGAGGGGCGCAAGATGCTTGCAGGCAGGATGTTACAAGCGGTGCTCAGCCCTTGGTCTGGGGATTCATGACGCGGCCGAGAAACAGGATGCTGCCGGAGGTGTTGTCGCGGATCATGAAGATGAACGGGTGGTCGGCCTTGAAGACGGGCGTCCGATTCGGTCCCATGGAGGTCATCTTCATCACCACGCCCGTTGCGGCGGCCGCTTCGGTGCCTTCCTCATTGACGTCTACATAGGCCTGGTGAATCACCGCCGAGATGAACAGGTCGCGCCGGCCCGTCATGCCCGAGAAATCGGCGGCGCTGGTGAACGCCTGCGCCATGCCCATCTGCGCCAGCAGCGTCTGAAGGGTGAACTTGCTGGTCATCTTGAACTTGGGGATCGAGACGAACACCTCCCGCTCGCGGAGACTGTCCAGCCACTTGGCGAGACTCTCTGCGGTCAGTTCCTGCTCGATCTGCCTGATCCCGTCAGATGCTTTCGGCAGCAGGATCACCATCGACAGCTCGTCGCCAACGTACGGCAGTTGCAGCACTTGCAGATCGTCGATTTCCGCATAGGCGAACTTCGCCTTCTGGTTCATCATGGGGACCTGGACCGCGTCGGCATCGAGCAGGGTGAACGGAGCATCTTCTGTCCGGTCCTCCTTGAACTGCCTGGCCCAGTTGCCCTTGAAGTAGATCGCGTTGGTCAGCACCAGGCGGGTCATCTGGCCCACGGCGCCCTCGCTGATGAGGTCCTTGATCTTGCCGTTGGTCTGCTCCTCGACCCAGGTGTTGATCGTCCGGCGGGCCTTTTCGGTCGCGCCGACGAAGTCTACATTGCGGATGCGCCCGCCGTACTCGGCCTCGACGAGCTTGATGAACGCGTCGAGGAAGGCGAAGTCCTGCTGGCCCCACAGCGCGTTGGCGACCCTCAGTTCGTAGGCGTCTTTTCCGCCTTTCGTGTTGAGGTCGCGGATGATCCCGCCGAACGCCCCGGCGAATTCATCTTGCGTCATTGCTTCGCCCACGATGCCCAGCTTCGCCAGGACCTCGCCCGAGGTCGGATACCACATCCCTTCGGCCATCTGCCGCTCCGTCTCGCCCCGCGCCCCGGCGTAGGTCATCGCCAGCGCCGTCGAGACGCTGTAGGGCGAGAAGAACAGGTTGCCGTCGCCGCCGCGCACCTTCTGGTAGAGGGCGAGAGCGAACTGATTGTTCCCATTGACCACCGCCTGATGGACAGCCGCTGTGATTTCGGTCTTCTCGTTGGCCGAGCCGTGCGGGGCGCAGCCGAGAACCATCATTCCTATGACTACCGTGCTGAGCATCTTCATCGGTCTATCCTTCCAAGAAAGAACTCTTTCCACTCGCTATGACGATCATTCTACCGTTCCGGTTGACCGGCGTCTTTCCGGAATCGTGCGAATCCCTTGAGCGGCGCTGAAAACGCCGTTAAGATGCCCCCCTGACACCGGCAGAAAGGGCAGGCGTGATTCGCACCACTCATCTTGAGATCACCAGCGAGGACCAGTGGGTCCGCAGGAGCCGCGCCGACGCTGGCTTCGAGGTCCGCGAGTGCGCGGTCAAGCAGCCGCGTTTCAACCGGTTCCTGTATGAGTACGTCGGCCGCGACTGGAAGTGGATCGATCGCCTCGTGTGGTCCGACGAGCGCTGGCGCGAGTATGCCGGTGCCGACAACCTGCGGACCTTCGTCGCGTACCGGCAGGGTTCGCTCGTCGGCTACTACGAATTGCAGCAGCAGGGCGAGAGCGTCGAGATCCGCATCTTCGGCCTGACGCCCGAATTCCTCGGTCAGGGCCACGGTGGGGCTCTGCTCGACCATGCTATCGACAGCGCCTTCGCCTGGGGCGCCCGCCGCGTCTGGGTCCACACCTGCACCAACGACCATCCCCACGCCCTGGACAACTACCTCAAATCCGGCTTCAAGGTCTTCAAGATCGAAGAGAAGTAGCCCCACGCCATATCACTATAGTTCCCTCTTCCTGCGCGCGAGCATTCAAGCGTTCGCGTGGCAGCCTCAAACGCGGAGCGTTTGGGGATGGTAGACTTGGCTGCCGCGCCGATTGCAGAAGGTTGCCAATGCGGAGAGCCATCCCCAAGCTTCGCTTGAGGCTGCCACGCGGCCTCGCAGCGTTTCAGGGGAGAGAATTGTTCTTGAATGTGCCGGCCTCAGCAGCTATAAAGCGGCACTCCCGCGTCCGGACGGTTCCGGGCGGCACGAGGGTGATTTGTCGGCGTTCTGAGGTGGTTCCCTTGGCACAGCGCAGCAGAAACGTGGATCTGATCGTCACCGATCTCGGCGGAACGATGGTCCGGACGGACGGCGCGATCATCGCGGCGGTTCGTCAGGCCGCGACCGAGTTGGGCATTCGCGATGGGCATACCGACCCGGTCTACGGCGTCTTTGGCACGAGCATCTGGGAATACATCCACGCTTGGCTGCCCGATGGGCACAAGGACCGCACCGACGAATGTCACTCTCGCTTCTGGGAGTTGTTTCCCCACGCGGTGCTCGACCGGATCACCACGTTCGAAGGCGTGGAGGAGGCCCTCGTCGAGTTGAAGCGGCGGGGCGTCCGAATCGCGGTGCTCAGCGGCCTGAAGATCGAGTCGATCGAGCGGATCGTTTCGACGTTCCGGTTCCAGGACTGGGCCGCCGTGCGCTCGTCCATGCCGCTCAAAGCCGCTGCCGACTCGCGCGCCGAGGGGATCAGACGCCTCGTCGAGGAGTTCGGCGTCGCGCCGCAGCGGACCATCTACATCGGCGATACCGACCACGATGTCCGCCAGGCCCGCAAGGCCGGCGTCCGCGCCGCCGTCGTCAAGACGGGCGGCCAGGCCCGCAAACACCTCCATAGGATCGAGGCCGAGAACCCCGACCATCTCCTCGCCTCCTGGCCCGACCTCCTCGACGTCGTCGCCGCCTGACCGGCAGCAGAGCGAAGCGCGGTTGAGTTCCGAGGACGAGTAGGATACCATCGCGGCATGCACCGGAATGGAGTGTCTGTCTCGTGTTGGGGCCGAGCATGGAGGCAACGGTTGAGATGTTCAGATCGTGTAGAAAAGTATCGTGGCTCGCATCCTGCGCTGTCCTCATGGCGTGTTTGGCAAGCTGCGGCGGATGCGGTTCGCCGCACGCCGTGCAGGAGAAGAAGTACCTGGCGGCTCCGACCGTTCTTCCGCACGTCACAGCAGAGATGAACACGCCCGGATTCTGGATCGGCCGGCTGGCTGAGCCGGACAAGGTCATTCTCTCGGAGGACGAGATACGCGAGTTGAATAGCGACATCCGGACGCGTCTGCGACTGACGACGGACATTGCGCGGTTTCCGCAAGAATTCGACGGACAGGAGCTGCGTGCGATCCTGCAACGCGAATTGGACGGCTTTCGCAAAGTGACCTTGTACGGCGTCGACACCTGCGAGGTCGGCGAGTCGTTTTACGCATCCATAGAAGACAACATGCGCCTGGAATCCATCGGTTCCGGCGTGGAGGTCAGGTTCGGATTCGTGGTCCGCAATGCGGACCAACGGCTGCTGCCGACCGCCGAGGGTCTGTACGCCGAGGCAGGGGACATTGATTTCGACCAGGTGCAGAACAACGCACTGGATATCGGCACGCCCGTGGCGATCCTGCACACGAGCGCCGACGGCCGCTGGCGCTACGTGATGGGCCCTTCCAGCGATGGCTGGGTCGAAACAGAGAAACTGGCGCTGTGTTCGCAGGAGCAGTTGCGGGACATAATGGATCGGCCGTTCGTGACGGTCGTCCGGGCCAAGGGCAATGTCTATCTGGATGCGAAGCTGACGCGGTACTACGGCTTCGTCCGTATGGGATCGAAGCTGTTCTTGTCGGGTGACTCCGCGCGAGACGTGGTGAGCGTGACATTGCCAACACGGGCCGATGACGGTGCTCTGGAAGTCAGAGCGGGCTATCTCAAACGCCAGGAGACAGTCGCCGGAACTCTGTCCTACACGCCCCGGCACATCATCGAGCAGGCGTTCGAGATGCTCGATACGCCGTATGGCTGGGGCGGGGCCAACGGGCAGCAGGACTGCTCGCAATTCGTGCAGGAGGTGTTTGCCACCGTGGGCGTTTCTCTGCCCCGCAACTCCTCCGACCAGGCCCAAGTGGGCCGGATGACAGGGCATTTCGAGCCGGAAGACCCCGACGACAAGAAGCTGGAGGCCGTAGTGACGCAGGCGCTCCCCGGCGTGAGCCTTCTGCACACGAAAGGCCACGTCATGCTCTACATCGGGCAAGTGGCGTGCCGGCCCTATGCAATCCACGACGTCTGGGCCTACCGCCAAGCCGGCGGCGATGCCGATGTCCTCCGCGTGATCAATGGCGTCGCCGTCACCGACCTGCACCTGGGCGAAGGTTCCCGCATCGGATCGCTCCTGCACAGACTCGAATCCATCCGCTCGATCGCATCGACGCTGCAGAATTAGGCCAGAACGGCACAATTTCTGCACCTTGGCCAGGTCGTCAATAAGCTATTCCCATTCGGCCAGCCGCCGTTCCAGACCGTCGCGCAGGAAGTCGGGCAGATATGCCCAGATTGCTTCTGGTCCTTCTTGTTGTTTGAGCCGGATTCGCTTAGAATACCGGAGGTTAG
Organism: uncultured Pirellulales bacterium; assembly: GCA_964579055.1. GTDB lineage: Bacteria > Planctomycetota > Phycisphaerae > Sedimentisphaerales > Anaerobacaceae > Anaerobaca. Next base: position 5,556 of record CAZOFX010000073.1, on the reverse strand, counting down.
AGACCGGCGAGAACGCTGGAGTGGACCCGATGATCGAAGGAGTCTTCAGTTTCATGGAAGACCTACTAGCGCCTAAGGATTTGCGCCACAACAAGTTAAAGAGCGAAGACCGCGCTTTCCACGACTGGTACCGCTTCGTGCTGTCGTACCCGCCGCATCTGGTGAGGACCTACATCACACGATTCGGATTGGAGCCGGGCCACCTGCTTCTCGATCCATTCTGCGGAACGGGCACGACCCTCGTCGAGGCCAAGAAGAAGGGTGTAAGGTCTTTTGGCGTCGAAGCGCACCCTATGGCGCATTTTGCCTCCTGCGTAAAGACCGACTGGTCCGTCGATTCTCGAGCCTTGCTGGAGCATGCCGAGCGAGTTTGTGAGAAGGCGTCGCTGGCCCTCGGGCAGACAAACGGTGAACTCAGAAGGCTCTCCGTCGAGCAAGAGTCTTTGCTTTTGGCCAATTCCATTTGTCCCGTTCCGCTGCACAAGTGCCTTGTTCTTCGAGAAGCCATTCTTGGAATGCCGCCTTCGGCGATGTGCAATATTGAGCTGCTGGCTCTGGCATTTGTTGCGGTGTTCTCTGCGAGCAACCTGAAGTTCGGCCCCGAAGTTGGCGTGGGTCGGACAAGGAAACATGACGCACCCGTACTGGATGCATGGTGGGCAAAAGTCAACGAGATGGCAGCCGACCTGAAGGAGTTCTCGTCGCGACTCTATGTTGCTTCCGAGTGTGTCCTCGGCGACGCCAGGAGCATTTCAGAAAGCCTCCCTGCGAATTCCGTTGACGGTGTGATCACCTCCCCCCCCTATCCCAACGAGAAGGACTACACGCGGACGACCCGTCTGGAAACAGTGCTTCTGAATTTCGCCGGATCCAAACGTGATCTTCGAGCACTGAAACAGAATCTCGTACGCTCCAATACGCGAAATGTCTACTGCTCCGATGACGACGACCTGTCCATCTCGCACAATGAGAAGATAACCGGGATTGCCAGGGAGATCGAGCGCAGGCGCATTGCTTTGAACAAGGACTCCGGATTCGAGCGTCTCTATCATCGGGTGACTACGCTCTACTTCGGTGGCATGAAGCGTCATCTCGATCAGCTCAAACGTCCACTGAAGCCTGGCGCCAAGCTGGCCTATGTCGTTGGTGATCAGGCATCCTACCTTCGGGTTCTGATACGGACCGGCGAGTTGCTTGCAGACATTGCTCATGAGCTTGGCTATGAAGTCTTGTGTGTAGATTTGTTTCGGACGCGGCTTTCTACCGCGACCGGCGAGCAATTGCGAGAGGAAGTTGTTGTTTTGGAATGGCCTGGAGAGAAGAGGATGTCAAAGAAGGAAGCGCACAACCGGTATGATCAGTTGATCGAGAAGGTCTTCTTCAATCACTACACCGAAGGTGCAAGCGAGGTGCACTTTGAACGTGACGAGTTTGCCGCGATTGCTGACGAAATGGGGATTGCTCTTCCTAAAAATCTCGGTGACATCATCTACTCTTATCGATACCGAAACAGATTGCCCAAGCCCATAACTGATCTCTTGAGGGACGACGAGGAATGGGTTATTCGCTCGGTCGGACGCTCCAAGTACGTGTTTGCGAAGAGCGCCATTCATCAGATATCGCCGAACCCGAGACTGTCGCAGATCAAGATACTCGATTCAACACCAGAGGTGGTTCGAAGATACAAGTTGTCTGACGAACAGGCTCTACTTGCGATATTGCGTTACAACCGGCTGATAGATGTCTTCACGGGGGTTGCCTGCTATTCGCTGCAGAGCCATGTTCGGACCTCTGTGCGAGACATGGGGCAAGTCGAAACCGACGAGATTTACGTTGGCGTCAGTAAGACTGGTGAGCAATTCGTATTTCCCGTACAGGCCAAAGGTGCGAAGGATAACGTCGGGGTTATCCAGGTCGAGCAAGACCTGGCGCTGTGCGAATCGAAGTTTCCGACCTTGCGGTGTCGGCCGATTGCGGCGCAGTTCATCGCGGACGACCTGGTTGCATTGTTCGAGTTCGAGGTGTCGGGAGGCGAGGTGTGCATCAAAGAGGAACGGCACTATCGACTCGTGCCGAACGATGATCTGAGCGACGAGGAGCTTCGGACCTATCGTTCGTAGCTGCTCCGGCGGCAGGCGTGTCCATGTGCCGTGCGCCTCGTCTGGGACGGCAGATGGCGTTGGTACCGCGCCTGTTTACAGCTTCTTCTTTTCGAACCAGATGAAGAGCAGATAGCAGGCACTGGCAACCGCGCAAGGGCGAATCATGATTCGCCCCTACAAGCCAATGCCGTATGCTGCTCGTCAAGCTCGGAGAGCTTGGGGATGGGCGGCGATGGCTACAGATTCTTCTTCTCGAACCAGACGAAGAGGGCCAGGCAGAGGGCCCAGAACAGGGCGATGACCAGCCAGGGGTTCAGGCCGAGCGTTTCGGGCAGGGCGATCGGGCCGAAGTTCTTCCAGGCCAGTACGGTCCGCTGGAAGAAGGGGTAGAGTTCCGCGTAGGCCGCGGCCCCGAGGAGCATGCCCACGATGGCGAAGACCGCGTGCCAGCGGCCCTCGCCCAGCGCCCCGACGGAGGTGCCGGGACAAAAGCCCATGACCGCCCAGCCGACGCCGAACAGGGCGCCGCCGACGGCGACCGCGCCGAGGTTCATCGGCTTGTGCTTGAGCGCCAGGACGTCGAAGTGCGCCAGCAGGTGCAGGCCGACCATGCCGACGAGGATCGCGGCCAGCATGAACTTCAGGATCGTCATGTCCTTCAGTCGCATCGCGGCCACCTGCTTGTCGAAGCGCAGCACGCGACCCTTCTGGAGCAGGAAACCGAACGCGATGCCCGTGATCAATCCGAGAATCTGCTCATTCATGGCTCTTGCCTCCGTAGACAAGCCGGGCCACGACAATGCCCGTGCCGAAGAACAGCGCCAGCGCCGCGAAGCCGCTGACGGAAAGCTGCATCATACCGCTGAGTCCGTGTCCGCTCGGGCAGCCGTCGGCCATCCGCGCGCCGACCATGGCGACAAGGCCGCCGAGGATCGCTCCGGCCGCCCGCTTGGCCACGCCTGGACCGAAACGTTGCGACCACGTCGGGGGAACCGCCTCGGCGCGGAAGCTCCCGTCCGTCAGCGACGAGAGCAGCGCGCCGAGGAAGATCCCCACCACGAGCATGAACTGCCAGTCGACCTTGACCTTCTCCTTCGTGTAGTACTCATTGGCGGCCACGTGCTCCTGCGCCACCGGCTTCTGGAGCAGACCCGCGGCGCGGACGAACGTGGTCGAGGCGCCGAGGTAATTGGTTTTGCCGAGCATCTTCGTCGTCGCCCAAGCCGAAGCGATCGCCAGGACGCCGGTCATCGCTCCGGCCAGATAAGGATTCCATCCCTTGTCGTCCGTTCTCCACTTCATGTCGTCGGTCTCCTTTGCCGGGTCGTGCCGGGACGGCACGCGGTCAATGCTTGGCCTGACGCTCGCCCAGCGCCCGGTCGAGCATGAACAGGCCGCCCTTATGATCGCCGATCATCTTGATCTTCTGGACGATCTCATCTGCGGAGGCTTCCTCTTCCACCTGCTCTTTGACGAACCATTGGAGGAAGATGCTGGTCGCGTAGTCCTTCTCCGATTGCGCCAGGGCCATGTGCTCGTCGAACTCACGGGACACCTTGCACTCGTGCTCGTAGGCGGCCTCGAACGCAGCCAGTGGGCTGGCCCATTTCGTGGGCGGGGCCTCGATGGCCGCCAGGAGGATGCGGGCGCCGCGTTCGCGCAGGTGGTCGTACAATCGCATCGCGTGTTCGGTTTCTTCACGTGATTGCGCCATCATCCACTTCGCCGCGCCCGGCATGTTGATCGACTCGAAATAGGCGGCCATCGACAGGTAGAGCCTGGAGTTGAAAAACTCACGATTCATCTGGAGGTTCAGGGCGTTCGTCATCTTCTTGCTGATCATTGTTGTCTCTCCTTTCAGGATCTTGCGGCCGTTGGTCGCGCGGCGTTCCACGCGGTCATGCCGCCGATGTTCGAGCGATGAACTGATCCGCACACCGCTGACCCGGGCGGACTCTACTTGCCGCCGTGCGGGCACTTCTTGAGGACCATGAACCAGTCCAGGACCTTCGTGTCGGAGGCCGGTTTCTCGACCCGGTCCTTGGCGCTGCCGCACGAGCCGGGCGGCGGCACGATCACGTCGTCGCCGATCTGCCAGTTGGCCGGCGTGGCGATGCCGTACTCGTCGCTGTGCTGCATCGCGATCAGCAGCCGCTTGACCTCGTCCATGTTCCGCCCGTTGCTCAGCGGATAGTACAGGATCGCTCGCACGACGGCCTTGGGGTCCATGATGAACACCGCGCGTACCGCCTGCGTGCTGCTGGCGGCCGGCTGGAGCATGCCGAATGCCTTGGAAACCTCCATCGTCAGGTCGCTGATGACCGGGAAGTTCACCTCGATGCCCTTCATCCCCTTGTACTGGATCTTCTCTTTGATCGTCCGCAGCCAGGCGATGTGGCTGTACGTGCTGTCGATGGACAGGCCCAGCAGCTTGCAGTTGAGCTTTTCGAACTCGCCGGCCATGTTGGCGAAGGTCATGAATTCGGTCGTGCAGACCGGCGTGAAGTCGGCCGGGTGCGAGAAGAAGATCACCCACTTGCCCTTGAAGTCCTCCGGGAAGTTGATGGGCCCTTGCGTGGTCTCCGCCTTGAACGAAGGGGCTTTTTCTCCGATCAACGGCATGCGATTCTCGTCACACATTCGCGGTTCTCCTTTCACTTACGTGGGGTTCCTTGGCTTCACGGTTGTCATTCAGGCGAGGTCGAAGCGATCAAGATTCATCACCTTGGTCCAGGCCGCCACGAAGTCCTGGACAAACTTCTCCTTCGCGTCGGCGCTTCCGTAGACCTCAGCCAGAGCGCGGAGCTGGGCATTTGAACCGAAGATCAGGTCGACACGGGTGCCTGTCCACCTGGCCTTTCCGGTCTTGCGATCGCGCCCTTCAAACAAGTCCCTGGCATCCGATACCGCCTTCCACTCCGTGCTCATGTCGAGAAGGTTCACGAAGAAGTCATTGGTGAGCACCTCGGGTTGTTTGGTGAAGACGCCGTGCTGGGACTTCCCGAAGTTGGCGTTCAAGACGCGCATGCCGCCCACGAGCACTGTCATTTCCGGTGCGGTCAGGGTCAGCAATTGTGCCTTATCGAGCAGCAGTTCCTCGGCCGGGACGGCATAGCGGGTCTTCTGGTAATTGCGGAAGCCGTCTGCCTTGGGCTCGAGCACGGCGAAGGCGGCCACATCGGTTTGCTCCTGAGAGGCGTCCATGCGTCCCGGCGTGAAGGGAACCGTCACCTTGTGACCGGCATTCTTCGCCGCCTGCTCCACGCCCACGCAGCCGGCCAGAACGACCAGGTCCGCCAGCGATACTTTCTTGCCGTCGGATTGCGCCTTGTTGAACGCGCTCTGGATGCCCTCCAGGGTCTTGAGCGCCTTCGCCAGTTGGGCAGGCTGGTTGACTTCCCAGTCCTTCTGCGGCGCCAGACGAATGCGGGCGCCGTTGGCGCCGCCGCGCTTG
>CAZOFX010000072.1:0-29373 GCA_964579055.1 uncultured Pirellulales bacterium | reverse complement strand
CGCACGCGGTCGCAACCCATGCGTGAGTGCATTGGGGGGGTCTATGTCAGTCATTATGGCGCATGGAATCGCGTCGCAACCCATGCGTGAGTGCAGGTTGGGGGCCATACAAGCTATCTGATTTTGGGGTTCCATGACCGTCGCAACCCATGCGTGAGTGCAGGTTGGGGGGAGCACGTACACGCGGCCCGGACCGCGCACGCCGCCACGTACCGCACCGCGATGGCGTGCCACGTGCCACCGACAGGGATGTGTGTTGGCACGTGGCACGCCATCGCCTTTGCGGACATGCGAGAGGTGCTGTTCGTAGTGGCGTCGTCAGGCGCTGTGGTCTGTATGCCCTTACGAACACACTACGAACGGGCCAGGTCGATGACGATTGCGGCGGGGCAAGAGGCTGGCTCTTCTCTGCGCCAGGAGGTATACTGCACCCACAGATGTGGTTTTTGCAGAGGCAAAGAGGCTGTGGTCCACCTGCTCAACAAGAACGAGCAGCGGACCCGGCGGCTGGCTTGGAGGCCGTGAATGCTCTGTTTTGCGTGGGACCCGAACAAGGCGAAGCGGAATGCTGAACTCCATGACGTCTCTTTTGATGAGGCCAGCACGGCTTTTCGAGATCCCCTGTCCCTGGCGATCTATGATCCGCTGCATTCCGAAGAGGAGGACAGGTTCGTCTTGATCGGAAACTCTCATAAGGATCGTCTTCTGGTCGTTGTTCACACAGAGCGGGGCGACCACATCCGGCTGATTAGCGCACGAAAGGCATCCCAGAAAGAAAGAACGCAATATGAAGAGAATGCAAGAAGAGCCGGACATGCTTAAAGAGTATGATTTCACCAAAGGTGTCCAGGGCAAATACGCACAACGCTATGCCGAAGGGACGAATGTCGTGGTCATCGACCCCGATGTGGCGGAGGTTTTCCCAGACCATGATTCGGTGAATCAGGCCTTGAGGTCACTGGCAGAAATCATCCGAAGACAGAAGAAGCCTGCATAGACTGCACAATGGGCGACTTGTCACCCCTCATCGGATATCGTACCGTTGTGGCGGGGAGTTCGCAGGGTGTGCAATGCACACCCATTCGATCGTGCGAACAGAAAGGTGCGCGGTGCGTACCCTACCCCTGTCAACTGTGAACGGACCGCCCGAGCGACCAGCCACGGCGTCTGTGCATGTCGCCAGCCCCGCGTTACGAGGATATCTGCCAGCATCACGGCAAACGCGTGATGGCGTGCCACGTGCCACGAACAGGGGTGTGTGATGGCACGTGGCACGCCATCGGCAAGCGGGGTCACTCGTCGGGCAGTTTCCAAAGCCAAGCGTTGCGGCCCTCGCCTCGGATGGCTTGCACCGCCAGTACGGTTCGGGCGCGCTGGATCGTTCGCCAGGCCAGGCCGGCAGCCTCGGCGGCCTCGTGGATCTCGGTGGTGGACATCGGTCCCTCGGCGAGCAGGTCGGCCAGCCAAGTCTTCGCCTCTTCGCGGGCGGGAGTGTCGCGCCTGTTCTCGGCGCCGGCGGTTTCGGCGGCGAGGGCTTCGGTGGCGGTCATGTCGACCGCTTCGGTTTGCCAGCAGACGGCGGGCGGGTCGCCGGCGATGGTGAAGGCCAGGCCCTGGCCCTCGGCGGCCAGGTTGTTCTTGCCGGGCAGCAGCAGGCGCCGGTCGCGGTTCTTCGCGTCGCGGGTCAGATGCCAGACGGAGCGGGCCACTCCGGTGAACGCCCGACTGCCCAGGGCCAGGTCGTCGGCGTGGGCGACGGCGGCGTTCTTGCGTCGGTGGGCCACGAGCAGCACCGCCGGACCGTACAGGTCCGCCAGCCGGGCCACCGGGTCCAGCAGCAGCCGCACGTCGCTGTCGCGGTAGGAGTCGGTCCCGCTGCCGAGGTACGAGCCGATCGGGTCGACCACGACCAGCCGGCAGTCCGGGTGCATCTGGAGACACCGCTCCAGCGGCCCGACGTCGCTCAGAGTGAACGCCGCATCGTAGGTTCGTCCCTCGGCCGTGGTCCGGCGGACCATCGACAGCAGGTGCGTGCGACGCACATCGGCCCCGTGGGCGTCCAGACGCGGCCGCAGCGTGTCGGCCGGGTCGTCCTCGGCGCAGATGAAGATCACCGAGCCGCTGACGCCCTCGCTGCCGTCGGGCCAGGGCCGGCCCGTCGAGACCCGCGACGCCAGGTCGGTCGTCAGAAAGCTCTTGCCCTCGCCCGGCCGGCCCACCAGCAGCGTCAGGCGGCCCATCGCGATACGTCCCGGCCACAGCCACCGCACCGACGTCGGAACCACGTCGGCGAAGCACTGCAGGATCGGCACGCTCGTGGCGACGTTCGTAGTGACGCCGGGACGCGTTATCCCGTTTGTAGTGACGCCGGGACGCGTTACCCCGTCTGTGGTTGGGTATGCCCCTTTCGGTAAGGGCGAGGCATGCCTCGCCCCTACTGGCGCACGGCAAGCCGGCGCCGCCTCGACGAGGGCCGCCAGCGTGCTCTGTCGTTCCTCGACGCCCTGGCCGGCGTTGACCCAGTCGAACAGATCGCCCTTGGGCTCCAGGCCGGGCAGCTCGACGATCCGCACGCAGGCCGGCGGGTCGAGGCGATGCAGGATCGACGCGACGGTCTGGACGTAGCGACGGCCCGCCTCGTCGTTGTCCGGCAGCAGCACGACGTCGCATCCGGCCAGCGGACGCCAGTCGGCCTGGGCGGCGCTGCCGCTGCCGTGCGGGCTGGTCGTGCCCAGCAGCCCCAGCACACCGGCGGCATCGGCCACCTTCTCGCCCTCGCCGACGTAGACCGTCTCGTCCGGCCGGGCCAGCAAGGCCGGCAGATTGTAGAGCGGACGCGGCAGAGGCATCCCGCCGATCCGCCAGCGTCCATCCGGCCCGCGATGGACCGGCCGAATCTCCTTGCCCTGCGGACCGTCCCAGCGCACGATCAGGCCCGCCGGATCGCCGGCGGCGTCGAAGTACGCCCACTCCCAGGACCGACGGCCATGCTGCCGTTCCAGATCCGCCACCGCCTCGTGCGCCGTCCCGAACGACTCGGCGCCTCTGCCTCCCAGCGCCCGTGCAGCCGTCTGCCTGATCCTGCTCTCGATGCAGTGGATTTCGCGCCGGGCATTGGCCTGCTTCGGGTCAAGTCTCGTCGTCATATGCCATCTCCCAACCCGGTCCCGCTCGCCCGGACAGCCCACACGGCCGCTCCACGGCGTCCGGACCCTACCGCTCCGCGATGCGGTATTGTCTAACCACCATATTGTGGCTGTATTGTATGGGCAGGCCAATACCTGTCCAGACTTTTGTTGGATATTTTATGATCTTTCTTGTGCCCACCGCCCTAAACCAAACAAAAAGCGGGGGTTATGAGAACCGATGGGAAACGGCGAACTGAACATTTCCGATGACAGATGGCCAAGCGGCGCGCCGGTGCGAATCCGGACTCGCCCCTACGGGCGGCGGTACTGGCGGTCCATCAGGATGAGGACCTTGTCGTGAATCGCGGGCGGCAGAGCCTTCTTGAGCATCTTGCGGACCTCGCCCATGGGCGTGCGCTGCGTCAGGTGCGAGATGATGACGTGCTCGTTTTCCAGGCGGCCGAGCAGGCCGGCGAGCTCATCGACGTGCATGTGCCGCCCGGCGCTGGCCCGGCCGACGTGCTCGTCCTCGTAGAACGTGCACTCGGCGATCAGAATCCGGCTGTGGACGACGTAATCGAGCTGGGCGAAATCGACGTACTGGGTGTCACCAAGGTAGCTGACGATCGGTATTTCCACCGGGTTATCGATGGCGATCCCCTGCTTTTTGAGCTCGACGATCTGCGGGCCGGAAAGGCCGGCGTACTCGGCCTTGAGCTTCTTGCGTTTCTCCAGCACCGTGAACCCGACCGAGCCGGCGGTGTGCTTGGTGGGGAAGGCCCGGGCGAAGAGGTTGGGCTTGATCGCATACTCATCGCCCGGCTGCACGCCCACGAGCCGGGCGGGGATGCGGTTGCCGTCGAGCCGGCCCCAGGAATCGAGGATCTCCTCCATCGTCCGGATCAGGTTGGCCGGCGCCAGGATCGTGCCGGGCGCCATCCCGCAGAATTTGCGCTGCGAGAGGTAATAGGCGAACCCCGCCGAATGGTCCATGTGCCCGTGCGTCAGCAGGACGTGGCCGATGGGGATGATCTGGTCGGGCGCCTTGCCCACGTCGAAGCAGACGTCGAGCTGGGGCAGCGCGATCACCGTCTCCTCGCCGGCCACCGAGTAGCCGAGGACCGCCAGATCGCCGAGTTGTATCTCTGACAAGTTGTGACTGGACATTCGGATTTACGACTTCTGATTTATGATTTACGATTGAGTCGCGTTTAAGACACACGAGGCCAGATGGTAAATCATAATTCGTAAATCGTAAATCCAAAACCGTGCCCGACAAACGAGAACATCGAGGACCGCATCCGGCTGATGCGACACTGTTCGCGGCCGACAAGCTGCCCGCGCTGCGCGAGGCGCTGGCGGATTTCTCGCTGCTGCTGAGCAAGGGCTACGCGGACAGAAGCACGCTGAAGCTCGTGGGCGACCGCTTCGGCCTGACGCAGAGGCAGCGGCTGGCGGTGATGCGATCGGCCTGCTCCGATGCGCAGAGGCAGTCACGGCTGTCGCGTCGGGTCGAGATCGGCGCGCTGCCGGGCCGGATGCTGGCGATTGACGGATACAACCTGCTGATCACGATCGAGGCGGCCATGAGCGGAGGTCTGATCTTCTGCGGCCGGGATGGCTGCTTCCGTGACCTGGCCAGCATCCACGGCACCTACCGCAAGGTCGAAGAGACGCTCCCCGCCCTCGCCCTGATCGGCACGTTCCTGGCCGAGATCGGCATTGCCGGCGCATGGTGGCTGCTCGACAGCCCCGTCTCCAACAGCGGCCGTCTGAAGACCCTCATCACCGACCTGGCCCAAGACCACCGCTGGCCCTGGACCGTCCGCCTGTCGCTGAATCCCGACGCGGAGCTGCGTGGCCAGTTGGCAGTTGACAGTTCTCAGTTCCCAGCCCATGGCCAACCGCCAACTGAAAACTGCCAACTGAAAACTGTCAACCGTCAACCGCCCCCCCTCGTCGTCACCACCGACAGCGTCGTCCTCGACACCTGCGGCCACTGGACCAACCTCGCCGCCGAGATCATCACCCGCCGACTCCCCAACGCCCCCGTCATCGACCTGGCCCGTTCGTAGTGTGCTCGTAAGAGCATAAAGACCGTAGCGTCTCACGACGCCACTACAAACAGCATCTGCCGCACGCCCGTAGGGGCGAATCATGATTCGCCCTTGCCGGCATCGGCGCGAGAATCCGCGATCCGAAACCCGAAATCTGCAATCGGAACGCGATTGGGCGGGTCAGTCTTGAGACAGGTACTGGCCGATGAGGGTTGCGGCGGCGGTGTCGGTGGCTTTCTCGGCGACGGGGCCGCCGGCGTTGGTGCAGACGACGGCCGCGAAGTCCTTCTTCGGGGCGATCCAGATGACGGCGTAGAACATGGTGTTGGAGCCGGCGTGCGTCAGGACCGTGCCTCCGCCCCAGGGACGCGACGTCGCCACCCATCCGAAGGCGTATTCGCTGTCGGAGGCGAACGGCGCGTGCAGTCTCTCGAATGTCTCGGGGTGCAGTAGGGGCGACGCATGCGTCGCCCTTTCGCCTCGCGCGCCGGCCAATTGCCACGCGGCGTACTTAGCGAGGTCCGCGATGCGACAATGCACCGTCCCGCCCGGACCGATTGCGGCCGGATTGTCCGCGTGCAGGCCCGGCGCAACCGGCTCGAAAGCCCCATCCTGGCGTGCCTTGTGTCCCCAGGGCTGATCCACTGTGTCAACGCTCGCGGGCGCGCCGAACCCAGCGGAAGCCATGCCCAGCGGCACGAAGAGCCTGTCCCGCAACAGATCCTCCCACGGACGATCAAGCGTCTCTTCGATGGCATGACCAATGAGAGCATAGCCGGCGTTGGAGTAGACGTACTTGGCGCCGGGCGGCGCAACCGGCTTGTGCTTGGTCAGCAGTTCTTCGGTCAGGTACGCACGCTGCGTGCGCGGCGGCTGATCAGCACGCTGCCAGAGCTGACCCCACAAGCCATGCTCGTCCAGATCACCGGGCGCGCCGCCATGATGAGCGAGAAGCTGCTCCAAGGTCACGTCTCGCCATTCAGGCTGCATCTGCGGCGCCAGGCCAGGGAACATCTCCGCCAGCGTCACGTCCCAACGCAGTGTGTCGTCCTCGACCAGCATGGCCGCCAGTACCGCGGTCATCGACTTGGTGCACGAGCCGATATGCCATTTGTCGTCGGCCGTCACACGTTCGGAAGAACCTGCCTTGCGAACCCCGACGGCGCCGACGGCCACCGTCTGGCCGCCCTTCACCACCGCTGCCGCCAAGGCTGGCAGCCTGTTTGCTTCGCGGATCGGTTCCAGCGATGTGTCCAAGGAAGCCGGTGCCGGGACTGCCCTGCTCGCAGCCAGCAGAAGGAGCGTCGCACAGATTGAATATGCCCGCCGTCCCGTCACCATTTCAGGTCAGTCCACAAGCGCGCGAAGCGAGTTCAGATCGATCTCTTCCAGCGAATCGCAGATTCGATCTGCGCCGGCCAGTTCCTCGGCGGGCACGGTGTTGGTCACGGCGACGCAGCGTGCTCCGGCGGCCCCGGCGGCCTGCACGCCGCTGGGAGCATCCTCGAACACGATGCAGCGCGCCGCCTCGATGCCCAGGCGCCGAATGGCGATCAGGAAGATCTGCGGGTCGGGCTTCTTCTTCGTGACCTCGCTGCCGCTGACATAGACCATCTTGCGGTGCGGCACCTTCACTGCGTCGAGAATCGCCTCGGAAAGCTCGCGTGTCGCCGACGTCGCGATGGCCAGCCGGAAACCATCCTGTCCCAGGGCCGCACGGATCAGGTCCAAAACGCCGGGAAAGGCCGGCAGTCCCTCGGCACGAACCGCTTCCGTCAGATACCGCTCGCGCAGCTCGGCCCCGGAGTGGGCCTGTGCGTCGCTCAGCTCCAGGCCATGGACCCTGGCGCCGGCCCTGACGAACGCTTCGGCCCCCTTGCCATAGCCTGCGGCGAAATCCTCCGGCCGGACGCACTGAAGCCCGAACATGTCCGCCAGGACGCGGATGGTCACCCGCGCGTTCAGCGGCTCGGTATCGGCGATCAGACCATCGACATCGAAGATCAGACCATACCCCTGCTTCATTCCATATACCCCTAAAGCCAGACTCAAATCGCGATATCATAGCATTCCAGGGCATTGTCGCCAGCCTTTTGCCCCCCCTGCCGGCTGCGGCTTTCCTCTACAGACCTGGAGCGAAATTGCGGATTGCCTTAGACTAAGACCGACGCCTGCGGTGTCTTAGTGGCGACCGTCATTCGTTCCGGAACCGAAGAGGCCGATTGTCGATGCTCGAAGAGAAGCTCTGGCTGTGGAAGCTGCGGCATGGCGACGCCGAGGCGTTGCGGAGCATCTATGATCGGTACAAGCACGATATGCTCGGGCTTGCGATCTCACTGTCCGCAGACCGAACCGCAGGCGAAGATGCCGTGCACGATGTCTTCGTCTCGTTCGTGCGGCGAGCTCCGCAACTGCGGCTAAAGACGAGCCTGCGAAGCTATCTGCTCAGTTCGGTGGCAAACCAGGTGCGAAACGCGCGAAGGAGCGATGCGCGCCGGCTCCGGCCGACCGAGGCAGTTGAACCGAAGACGTCGGATTCGCAACAACCGGAGCGAATCGCCGTGCAGACCGAGCAGGCCATGCTCATCGAGCAGGCCATGGCCGAGCTTCCGTACGATCAGCAGGAGGCCGTCATTCTACACCTCCAGGTGGGAATGACGTTTCGCGAAATCGCCGAATCGCAGGGTGTATCCATCAACACGGTCCAGAGCCGGTATCGCTATGGACTGGAAAGACTTCGTTCCCTGCTGGATGGGAAGGTGACGCCATGAAAGACCACAATCAATTCGAGAACAGGCTTCGCGACTTCTGTCGGACGCGACATGCGGCCACGCAAACCACACCGCTTTTCGATGAGAAGGTCGTAGACGACGCCTTGGCCGCCCAGCGACAGACGCAACCGAAACGATCCCGCCTCGCGGGTTCAGGAGTAAGGAGAATCATGATGCACAGCAAACTCACCGGGCTGACGGCCGCCGCCGTTGTCGCCATCGCCGCAATCGTCGGCATCGTGGTGTTCCACGATGGGGCCACCCCAGCCTACGCGGTCGAGCAGACTGTTGCCGCCATCAAGAAGATTGAGACCGTCTACATCAAAGGCGAGTTCTACCGGCAGGGTCAATTCGAGTGCTGGATGCGATTCGACGGCAATCCCGACCGGCCCACCCACGTCTGGCTGGGCCGCGAAGGCCATTGGATGTCGAAGATCTGCTCGCCCGACGGTGTGTTCGGACTGAACCAGCGCACCAACCGCGTTCACTTCGCCACGCGGGACGAGCGGGGCATGAGCTGGATTCCGAGATTCGGCCGACTTTTTGAGGATATGGTCAAACAGGCCAAGCGGAACGACGCCATCCAGATTCGCAACGAAACCAGCCCCGACGGAAAGCCGACCATTGTCGTTCGTATCGAGACACCCAAACGGATTCAGGAGTTCATCGTGGATCCGGAGAGCAAACTGCCGATCCGCTGCACGACCGTGCGTGACGATGAGCCCTTGGAGATGATGCGAAAGACGCTGGCCGTCAGGCATCTGACAGAGATTCGCTACAATGAGGAACCTCCGGCCGACATCTTCACCAAGCCCGCCGACGCCATCGCGGTCGAGCAGGAAGTCGATTGCTGGGTCGATCCCGATTCCGGACTGGACGTGGGCGATATGACCCGCGAAGAGGCCTGTCGGGAACTGGCCAGTCAGGCGTGCCAGGCGATGATCGATCTGGATGAGGCGAAGCTCGAGAGTCTGGCGCTATTCTTCCGGCTCTGGCCCCCGTACCTGTGGGAACAGGTCCGCCAGATGAAAGAGGCCGGCCAGTGGGTGCAAAGCTACGAGATCACCGGCGAGCCCTACCCCGAAGGCGACGTCTGGTTTCTCCCCACACAACTGAAGATGGCCAACGGCGAGACCGAAACCCAGACCATCATGATCAAGTTCTACGACTTCGACGGCGCCAAACGCTGCTTCTCCATCGGCTCCAAAGAAAAAGGCGTCGTCGATTAGCGTCGAGTTCTCCCCACTCGCAAATCACGAGCAGCACGCGTAGCCCCCGGATGGGCGGACTCTCCTCGCCCATCCGGTTTCCTCCTATGCTGCCTTCGCAGCCATGTCGATGCCAGCGTTTGTCTCAAACCAGTGTATCTTAGCCTGACAAAACATCCCTTCGAGAGCCACACGGTTGCCATCACCTTCGGCTTTCGTTTGTCCCGAGATAGACTAAAATGGCGGGCGGGGGCGTTTCTATGGGTGACAGCCGGTTGTTGGGTTTGAGAAGCTCGGGTGCAGATGATCGAGGATCGACTCTTAGTCTGGCGGTTCAATCGTGGGGATACGGCGGCGCTCTGCCGTATCTACGAGAAGTACCGCGACGGCTTGCTGAAGGTGGCGGCCGCCCTGCTGAGCGACAAGAGCGGAGTCGAGGACGTGCTGCACGATGTATTCGTGGAGTTCGCCCAGAGCACCGGACGTTTCCGGCTCAAGGGCAGTCTCAAAGGGTATCTCGCCATCTGCGTGGCCAATCGGGCCCGCGACCGGAACCGAACGATCCGACGGCGCAACGGTACGCTGCGGGCTGAGCCCAATCCGCCGGAGACGATCAGTCCGGACGATGCGGCGATGACACACGAATTGATGGAAAGGATGGGCGAAGCCCTGGCCCAGTTGCCCGAGGAGCAGCGGGAGACCATCGTCCTGCATCTGCAAGGCAAACTGCGATTCCGCGAAATCGCCCGGCTTCAGGGCATCTCCGTCAACACGGCGCAGAGCCGGTACCGGTATGGGCTGGACAAGTTGCGTTCGAGCCTCAATGGGCAAGTGCAATCATGAGTGAATCGGAAGGAACAGAGCGTCTCGTCAACGCCTACCTAGCGAACCTGCCGACACCCGACGGCGCCGAGGTCGATGGCAAGGTCCTCGCCGAGGCGCTGACGGCGATGCGACGAACCAGGAACCAACGAGCGGCCGAGACAAGCCGCATCACGTGGAGAACGATCATGACGAGCAAAGCAGGCAAATTGGCCGCCGCGGTGGTGATTGTCGCAGCCGTGCTGTCCCTCACCGTCTTCGACGGATTGACCCGCCCGGCCTGGGCAATGGAAGACGCCATCGAGGCCCTCAAGGACTTCCGCGCCATCTATCTGGTCGGCGCCTTCCCCGGCGGCACGGCCGAGGTCTGGATGCGGGCCAACGAGACCAAGACCCAGTCGACCGACGTCGTCGTCAAAGGCAGCCACGGCGCGATCATCTGGACCCAGGACGGCTCGACGTACCATTACGAGCCGAGCGAGAACACCGTCTACTACGAGCCCGCTCTGACTCTGGGCATTGCCCAGTGGCTCGGGCCGGGCCTCCTGGAGATGCTCAGCGCAGCCGAGAACAGCCAGGTCGTGCGAGGCAAGGACCCCGCCACCGGCCGCGATCGCGTGATGCTGATGTGCAGCCTGATCGACGTGCACGGGGCGCAGTCCTGGATCATCGAGTTCGACGCGGCCAGCAAGCTGCCCGTGGCCATGAAGCAGTGGCCAAACCTGGACCGCAGCGGCCCTCCCGCGTTTGACGCCTTCAAGATCACCTACTACGAGGACCTGCCCGACAGCGTGTTCGACATCCGCATCCCGGCTCAAGCCAATCGCGTCGAAAAGCCGCTGACAATTCCCGAGGAGAACATCGGTGTGCTCGGCGACCCGGCGCACGGCATCTCGGCCGAAGGCATGACGCAGCAGGAGGTTGCGGAGAAGGTCGTGCGGGCCCTCTATCAGGCGGTCATCAATCAAGACCTGGATGGCCTCAAGAGCATCAGTCCGTTGTGCCGGAACTGGGGCGACGAGTTCCTGCGGAAGATCGTCTTCAAGCCGGACCGGGACGACCGCATCGTCGAGGTCGTCGAAATCGGCCCGATCTGCCGGACCGGCCAGTCCAAGCTCGGGCCCATCGTCGCCGTGCCGACCACCGTCCGGCTCAAGAACGGCAAGAAGGTCGAAGAGAAGATGATCGTCCAGTTCCGCACCCTCGGCGGCCAATCCTCCTGCGTCGTCCACGGTCCCTACGGCCTGGCCCACGAGATTGAATAGACCAGCTCGGGCCGTGCTGTACAACAGGTCAGGAACATCGCAACGTGGAATGATGTGGCGCGATAGTGCTAATCAACACAGAGGCGATGTGGAGCGCAATCTGCGTAGGCCGCGGGTCGTTCGGACCCGCGGCCTACGGACACTTGCGGTCACCCCCCTGGACTGCGGCTAAGCCCCCCTTGCCGCAGCCGCGTGTATTTTCCTCGGCGAGATTTCGTGTCGGGCGTGTTTAGCCCTTTGACTTGGTCTGCGCTTCGTCGATCTTCTCGCGGATCATTCCGGCGGCCTTGGTCGCGGCTTCCTTGCCGAACGCGATCGCCTTGTGCATCCCGGAGTTGACCGACTGGGTGAATTCTTCGGACTTGAGTTTGGCCAGAATGCGGCCCGTGCCGTTGAGCTGTCCCGGCTTCAGATCGGGAGCCGGCGAGAGACAGTAGATGGCGGTCGCAAAACCGGCACTGTAGACGATGAGCAGCAAAACGAATTTTGCTCTCCAACCCATATCTGCGGTTTTCCCCCCTTCTTCACTGGATCTTGACATGCCAGTCCCAGCATTGTTGTGCGGGTCCGTCTCTACGTAAATATTCCGATATAAAGCCGGAGATGCAAACAGAAAAACACGGAATGAAGCGGTCCGATACGATGGCCGACCCGGCGAGCAAATCAGCGAAGAGCGGTGTCGAGAATACCGCGCAGGGCACCGCACACGAAGGCTACGTCATCTTCGGTCAAGTGGGTGTGAAAAGGCAAGGCCACCGTGCGTCGAGCGGCATTCTCGCACACGGGAAAGTCACCCGGACCGTGCCCGTACCGCTCGGCGATGAACGGCTGCAAATGGATCGGGGGAAAATAGTTGCCCACCTGAATCTTCTGGCGGCGCATCTCTTCGAGCAGACGGTCGCGATGCTTGCACTCGACCGAATCCGCCAAACGAACGACGAAGACGAACCAGCTTATGTCTCCGCCGGCCGGCGCTGTGGGCATGATGAGCCGTTCATCGTCGGCCAGCATCTGCTGGTACCATTGGGCCACGCGGCTGCGCCGGGCCTTGATCTCGTCGATTCGCGCCAGTTGCGCCAACCCCAGCGCGCAGTTGATGTCGCTGAGCCGGAAGTTATAGCCCAGGCGCTCGTGGAGCAGCCACTGATCGCCGCCGCTGCGTCCCTGGTTGCGGAGAGATACGCACAGGTCGGCCAGGGCCGCGTCGTCGGTCAGGACAGTTCCGCCCTCGCCGGTGGTGATCTGCTTGTTCGGATAGAAGCCGAAGACGCTCAGCTTGCCGAACGTTCCGGCCTTTTTGCCGTTCAGGGCCGATCCGAGGGCTTCGCAACTGTCCTCGACCACCGGCAGGCGATGCCGCTCGGCGATCCCGCATATGTCTTCGAATCCGGCGGGATTCCCGAACACCTCCACGGGAAGAATCGCCCGCGTGCGCGGCGTGATCGCCGCTTCGAGCCGGTCGGGACAGAGGTTCAGACTCACAGGATCGATATCGACGAAGACCGGCTTGGCGCCCGTCATCATGATCGACGTCGCCGAAGCGACGAACGAGAACGGCGTCGTGATCACTTCATCGCCCTGACCGATCCCCAGGGCGAGCAAACTCAGAAACAGCCCGCTGGTGCCGCTGTTGACCGCCACCGCCCGGCGACGGCCAAGATAGCGCGCCAGCGCCTCTTCGAACTCGGCCAGCTTGGGCCCCAGCGACAGGTTCGGGCCGCGAAGCACCTCGACCACGCTGGCAATCTCTTTGTCGGTAATGTCGGGTCGGGACAAGAATATCCGCATCATGCACTCCTGCGCCGTGGCGCCGGTCCATCGTGACAAGGCATTCTAATCTCGCTACGCGCCGAATCCAACGCAAATCCCGCCCCACCGCTGGAGGATGGACCGCCGCCCGCTTATAGGACCATCGGGCGATGGAATCAACGATAGCAGCGTCGCGGTGCGGGTTTGTTGGCACTCGGTTAAATCCCGCTCTTGCAGGGGTCGAAGAAGATGGCAGCACAAGGACCTTGTTTCAGGAATCGCAAAGATGGCAAAAGGCAAGAACGTGCTGACGACCGGAGACGTGGCGAAGATCTGCAACGTCGCGCCGCGAACGGTTTCCAAATGGTTCGACTCCGGCCAGCTCAAGGGCTACCGCATCCCGGGCAGCAAGGATCGTCGCATCCCGCTGAACGAGCTGGTGCGCTTCATGAAGGCCCACAACATGCCGACCGAGGCGCTGTCCGTCGGCAAGCTCCGGGTCCTGGTCATCGACAGCGACGCCAACAACAAGGCGGCGATCGTCAACGGCCTCAAGACCCGAGACAGCTACGAGGTCCAGGCCGCGAGCACGAGCTTCGAAACCGGAGCGGCCATCCAGCGGTTCGCACCCCATGTGGTCCTGATCAACCTGCTGGCCAACGGCATCGACGCCGGCGGCATCTGCCGGAGCATTCGCGAGAATGAGGAGTACGCCACGATCAAGCTGATCGCGCTGGCCAACCACCTCAGTCAGCCGGAGGCGACAGCGCTGATTCAGAAGGGTTTCGATGGTTACGTCTCCAACCCCTCCGATGGAACCGAAGTGATTCGCAAGATCGAGGAGGTCACCGCGATCATCTACTGACACCGACGGTCAGTAGTCCTTGTACTTCCTCAGCCACGCCGGCCAGTCGGACGGCATCATCCCTCCGGCCTTGGTATAGGCCCCGTTCGTGTCGAACGCTTTATGCCACTTCAGCGTCCAGAGTTCTTTGAGCCCCACGTGGCGGACCGACCAGTCCATGAACAGGAAATTCGTCCAGCCGTTGTGGCGGTCGATGCAGAAATGGTTGATTTCTCCGGTCGTGCCGGTGTCGCCGCCTCCGAAATCCCACGGCAGTTGGATGGGGGCGTCGGTATCTCGCGGCCAGGCATCGTGCCAGGTCGAATCGGCAAACACGGGAATGTTGTACTGCCCGGTCTGCGCCGTCGTCTTCCAGAACCAGTCCAGCTTCCGATCGCCACGGTCCCCCGTCATGTGGTTGGTCCAGTTGTTGATGCCATAGCTGAAAGCGAACGTGTGCGACCCTCCATCGGGCGTGGCCAGCGTTCGCGTCATGGCCATGAAGGTGCCCTCCCGGCCTTGCTCATCGATCCGCGTCGCCGTCGGGCACAGCAGCATCTCCCAATCGTCTCGGTAGTAGGGACGCAGCGCGTTCGGCCACAGCGTCGCTTCACCAACGCCCCAGCCGGGATTGAATCTCCCGTCGTATTCGTCGGTGTAGAACTTGAACATCAGACCCCAGCTCTTGAGCCGGGCCATGCAGGCGACGGACTGGGCCTGCTTCTTGACGCGAGACAACGCCGGCATGAGAATTGCCATCAGCAGGGCAATAATCGCGATGACCACCAGTAGCTCGATCAGCGTGAATCCCCTGCCTTTGCGCATGGCATGCCCCTTCCAAAAAGCGAGCCCAATCCCCCTAACAACGCAGCCCCGATTCTACCAACCCCGGCGTCAGAAAGCAACACCCAACCGGCCTCCTGCCCCCAGCCGGACTCATTTGCGCTTTTCTCTGAGCATATAGGCCTGGAGGCGGATCAGGGTCTTGCCGCTGACCGTCCGGGCCGACAGATCGCCCAGGATCACTCCGTACCGGTCTTCGTCGAGCTTCCAGTGCATCAGGACGACGTGCGGGTCGTTGAGACTCGCCCGGTCGCCATAGTAGACCACCTCCCGCCCCTCGGCGAGGAGGCTGTCGCGCATGTTCTGGAGCCCCTCCAGGACCTCGGTTCGATAGACGCCTTCTCCGGCGAACGTGTACTTGAGAAAGGTCTTTCCGTCCTGGTACGTCCGCCTGCTGAGGGCTTCGCGGCCACCGAAGATCCCTCCGGCCAGGACCAGAGCGATGAGAATGGCCGCCGCGGCCGCAATCCGGCTGATTCGCAGGTCCACGATGATGTTGATCGTGTCCATCCGGTGGGCGATCAGTCGATGGGGGATGCGGTTCTTGAGCTCCTGGAGCAGGCCGGGACGGACCGACTCCAGCCCCCGCTGCGGGAATGCCCTGAGCAATTCTGCAATTCGCTCTTTGTCCGTCATCGTGCGCCACCCTGCCGCTACCCTCGATGGGTGCGGTTGTTCGGTCCTACTCCTTGGCGATTTCCTTCCGCAGGGCCTCCAAAGCCCTGTTTAGACGGCTTTTCAGCGTCCCTTCTCGTATCTGGGCCGCCTGGGCTGCCTCGGCAATGCTCAACTGATCCATGTAGTGAAGCACGACAGCCTGGCGGAGTTTCCACGGCAGCCGCCCGACAGCCTGGTGCAACCCGGCGAGCAGCTCCCGGTCTCCGGCTCGCTGGGCCGAGTCGATCTCATCGGGCGCCGGCTCGACGTCGTTGAACTCTACCGGATCGGATTGCTTGTGCTTTCGCCAGTACAAGCGTGAGACGTTGCCGGCGATCCGGAACAACCAGGCCGTGAGGGCCTTGCCCTCCCGCAACTGCCCGATGTGATACCAAGCCCGCATGAACGTCTCCTGCGTCAGGTCCTCGCTGGTCTGGCGATCGTGCCCCATGGACCGCATGAACACATAGACCCGCTCGTGGTATCGCTCGACCAGGGTCTCGGCCGCCGCCCGGTCTCCATGCCGCAAACGCTGCGCGAGCGAGGACTCGTCCTGGTCGCCGGTTCGCTCACCATGCAGAGGAACCACCTTCTGGCAAGCCAGATGCGCCGAACCGTCCTTCTGTTCTATGGCCCGTGTGTTTTTCTGCATGATTCCCACGTCGCAAGACCCAGTTGCAGTATACCGCTCCGGCGGCCACCATACAATACAGAGCTATCGGTGGTGCATGACCGTTTCTGCGCTGCTCGGTCGGGCACACCGCCGAAGCACGAATAACGTAGGGGCGAATGATTATTCGCCCGTACCGATCCGAATTTCGCAGCAAGCCCGAATGACCCAGAATCCAAGCTCGAAACAAGGAAGCCATCGCGTGCAACTCGGCCCTGCCCATGCAAACCCGGGCGAATTTGGAGCCTTTGGAATTCGTGCTTTGAATTTGTTTCGAGTTTCGTGCTTCGGATTTCGAGCTTGTCCTCGGCGGCCATGAATCGGTCCCCGGCAGCGAGGGTCTGACCGAGCCGGATCGCAGGAACGGTCACGCACCCAGCAATCGGCCCGTGCGGCCGAAACGGCTCTTATTGCTGCAGCCCTCGTGCTATACTGAGCGGCCAATGGACGAAGTATGCTCACATTACGGCACGCCGGACAACGCTCGGCAGGTTTGATGGGCGATCACGCCCGACGTGCTGCCACAATGAGGCTTGCGGCAATGGACCTTACCCGGTTCAGCAATAACGTCAGGCAGCTTTGGGAGAAGACCGATCCATGTACGGTGTGTCCACGTCGCTGTGGCGCCCACCGCCACGCCGGCATGGTCGGGTTCTGCGGGATTGCCGCCCTGCCTGTCGTCAGCTCGGTCGGTCCCCACTTCGGTGAAGAGAGCGTGCTCGTGGGCTCGGGCGGATCGGGGACGATCTTTTTCGCCGGCTGCAACCTCGGCTGCGTCTTCTGCCAGAACTACGATATCAGCCATCTGCGCCAGGGCCGGCGGATCGACGTCAAACAGCTCGCCGATGCCATGCTCGGCCTCCAGCAGATCGGCTGCGTGAATATCAACTTCGTCACGCCCACCCACGTTGCCGCGTCTACCGCAGCGGCCATCGAGACAGCCCGCGACAAAGGCTTGCGGATTCCAACGGTCTACAATACCGGCGGCTACGATTGCGTCGAGGCGCTACGTCTGCTCGAAGGATTGATCGACATCTACATGCCTGACATGAAATACGCCGACGCCGATGTCGCCGAGGAGCTTTCCGCGGCTGCCGACTATCCGCCGGTCTGCTTTGCGGCCGTCCGGGAGATGCGCCGCCAGGTCGGCGATCTGCATGTCGAACGAGGCGTCGCCACCAGGGGTCTGCTCGTCCGCCACCTCATTCTGCCCGAGAATCTGGCCGGCAGCGTCGAAGTCATCGACTTCCTCGCAGACCGGATCAGTCCGCATACGACGATCAACGTGATGGGCCAGTACCGGCCATGCTACCAGGCGCATGCCCATCCGAAGATCAACCGGCGGCCCACTGGCGACGAGATCGCCTCCGCACGTGAATATGCCTGCAAGAAAGGCTTGATCGTACTGAACTGACACGGCCTCAGCCCGTCAGGAGATTCCGCAAGGTCCTGGCGTTGTTGACGGCGTGGCCCCCAACACAGAACCGCCCCCGCCAGTGGTCGTATTGCCAGCCAGAGGTGCCGATCCAGATGTCACCGGTGGGCGTGTGCACCAGGCGGCTCCTTGAACGAAATGCGATAGGACCATTATAATCAAGCCCATGAGAAACGCGATACTCAGCGCGATCTTCGACCAGATGGCCGACATCATGGAGATTCTGGGGGAGGACCGCTTTCGGATCAACAGCTACCGCAAGGTCTCCCGCGCCGTCGCCGAGCTGCCGATGGACGTGGGCGCCCTGCTGGAGGATGGGCGTCTGGCCAAGACGCCCGGAATCGGCAAATCGAGTCTGGCCAAGATCCAGGAATTCGTCGCTGGCAACCGAGTCACGGCGCACGAGGAGCTCCTGGAGCGCATCCCGCCTTCGCTGCTGGAGCTGCTCCACATCCCGGGCATGGGACCGAAGGGAGTCAAGGCGGTGTACGAAGGCCTTGGCGTCAAGGGTGTCGACGATCTCAAGAGGGTCGTCGAGGACGGGTCGCTGGCGACCCTGCCGGGCTTCGGCGAGAAGAAGGCGGCGGCCATCCAGCGAGGGATCGAGTTTCTGGAAAAATCAACGGGTCGCATCCGGCTGGACCAAGCCATGGAAGCCGCCGAGATGGTCTGTGCCTGCCTGAGGGATCTGCCTGGGGTCAAGCGCGCGGAAGCCGCCGGGTCGCTCCGCCGGCGGGCCGAGACCATCGGCGACGTGGACATCCTGGTGGCGGTGGACAAGGGCAAAGCGAAATCCCAGGCAAGCCCCGAACGGATCATCCAGTCGTTCACGCAAGCCTCCTTCGTCGAACGCGTCCTTGCGTCGGGCGACACGAAGGGCTCGGCCATCATCCAGACCGAGACGACGCCGGTGCAGGTGGACGTGCGCGTGGTCCCGACCGAGAGCTTCGGCGCAGCGCTTCAGTACTTCACCGGCTCGAAACAGCACAACGTGCGTCTTCGCGAAATCGCCATCAAGAGCAAGCTCAAGCTCAACGAGTACGGCTTGTTCGATGGGGACAAAAAGGTCGCCGGTGCCACGGAAGAGGGGATCTACGAGAAGCTGGGGCTGGACCCCGTCGCTCCCCTACTGCGAGAAGACCGCGGCGAAATCGAGGCCTCTCGCTCGCACACCCTGCCTAAACTGGTGCAAATCGAGGACATCCGGGGCGATTTCCACATGCACACGCTCGCCTCGGACGGCAGGAACGAGATCGAGCAGATGGTCGAGGCCGCACGGGAGTTGGGCTACGAGTTTCTGTGCATCACCGACCACTCCGAGTCCTCCGTCATCGCCAACGGCCAAAGCCCCAAGCGCCTGGCCAAGCAGATCGAGCAGATTCGCAGGATCGCCGGCAAGCTCAAGGGGATCACGCTCCTGGCGGGCGCCGAGGTCGATATCCTGGCGGACGGCTCGCTCGACTTCGACGACAAGCTGCTGGCCGATCTGGACTATGTCGTCGCGTCGATCCATTCGGGCATGACCAGCCCTCGCGAGAAGGTCACGATGCGAACGCTCAAAGCGATGAATAACCCTTACGTCAGTTGCATCGGCCATCCGACGGGCCGGCTGCTCGGCCAGCGGGAAGCGATGGACCTGGACATCGCGGCGGTGATCGAGCAGGCCGCACAGACCCACACGGCCCTGGAGATCAACGCCAATCCATACCGCCTCGACCTCAAGGACCTGCACTGCAAGATGGCAATCGAAGCGGGCGTCAAGCTCGCCATCGGGACCGACGCCCACAGCACAGAGGGCCTGGGCCTGTTGCAGTTCGGGGTCGCGACCGCAGGCCGCGGCTGGGCTACGAAGGACGATATCCTGAACACCCTCTCACCCGCCAAGCTCAAGAGCTGGCTGCGCGCCAAGCGTCCCCGATAGGCACCGCGGCAACAGCACCGACAGACCCGCTGGACGATTTCGTGGCGATTCTGATATAATCCATGCAGGCCAGCGGACTTACCGGCCGATAGTATTGCTGAATCACCTGAAATGACCGAAGACAGTGCCCCACACAAGAGAACGCCAATGACCGAAACGAAGAGCACGGCAGGTAAGACCGCGTCTCGGCGTATGTTCGGGCTGCCTCTGTCTGTGGTCTTCTTCGTCGCCTATTACCTGTACTTCGCCGTCGAAATCGAGCCGCACCTGCTCTACCACGGCGCCGGCCTGATCGACAAATTCCCCGTCTTCTACTGGGGGTGGGACTTCTTCGCGGGATTCACCACCTATCCAGGGGGTATTCTCGAATACTTCTGCGCCTTCCTGTCGCAGTTGTTCTACTATTCCTGGGCCGGAGCGGCGGTGGTCACAGCCCAGGCGTGGCTGATGTGCCTGTGCGCGGACTACGTGGTCTGCAAGCTCGGCCTGCTCCGATGGAGGGGCCTGCGATTCGTCGGCCCGCTGGTTCTGCTGGCCATCTACTCGCAGTACACATTCCATCTGCCCGAGACGATGGGGCTTCTGGCGGCGATGGCCGCCTTTTGCCTCTATTTGAGGCTTGCACCCGGAGCGGAGGTTCGCGCGGGCCTGTGGTTCCTGGCCCTCTCCGTGGTCTTGTATGTGCTTGCAGGCGGTCCTTATCTCCTGTTCGCCCTACTGTGCGGACTGGCTGAGGCCCTTTTCCGGCGTCGATTCTGGCTCGCGGCGACACAATGGGCCCTGGGCGCTGTCACGCCCCTGGTGCTGGGAGTCGGGCTGTTCGCGCAGCGTCCGCACGACGCCTACTTCGAGTTGCTGCCGCTCTCGTGGAAGATCAGGGCCTTCACATCCTCGGAACTGATGCGAGAAGCTGTCTGGGCCGTGATCCTCTTTCTTCCCGTGACCATGCTGGTCTTGGGAACTGCTCGCGTACTCTGTACAGAGGTGGGCTCAAAGCGGGCACACAGGAAGGCAAGACCTTTTCCAAGGCTGGAAGCGATCCGCAGAGCTGCCGAGAAGCTGTTCGGCGATCCACTGCGCGGCAGATTCGGCCTGAACCTCCGGACGGCAGTGCTGGTCCTCGCGACCGCTGCGACGCTGCTGCTGTACCGCAACCCGAAGGTCAAGACCCTTTTCGAGGTCGACTACTTCTCGCGCCACGAGCAGTGGTCGAAGGTCGTGGAAATCGGCCGCGAGAACCCCTACCACTATCTGGTCTGCCACGCGGTCAACCGGGCGCTGTTCCATCTGGGCAAACTCGGGGACGAGATGTTTGCCTTCCCGCAACGGCCCGAGGCCCTCTTCCTGACGCAGCAAGAGGCTCTCTGGCAAAAATTCGACACGTGCGTGGACATGGGGCTCGTGAACCAGGCGGAGAACGCCCTGATGATATGCATCGAGACCTATGGCGAGAGACCCCTGCTGCTCCATCGGCTGGCCCGAATCAACATGATCAAGGGCAACCTCGCTACGGCGCGCGTCTTCCTGCGGGCTCTGGCGAAAGTCCCATTCTGGGCGAACGCCGCCCGGGCCGACTTGGCACGGCTCGACACCGACCCCGGCCTGTCTCAGGACGCCGCGATTCAGCATTGGCGGTCTATCAAGCTCGCCCACGATTTCGTCCGGGATGCGGACACGCTGACGCTGCTGTTGACGGAGAACCCGGCCAATCGGATGGCCTACGAATACGGCATGGCCAGTCTGCTACTGTCCAAGAACCTCGATAATTTCGTCCAAAACGCCGAGAGGTTGCGTCCCGCCGCCGTGTCGCAGGACCCAAGACACCATATCGAGGCCGTGCTGCTGTACAGGACGCTCAAGAAGCAACCGATCGACGCACCCGGCCGGACCATCCCCAGAGAGGCCAAGATCAGGCTGCACGAGTTCTTCCAGGCTCTCCAGCAGCACGGCAAGGACAAGGCCGACGCCCGTGAGGCGCTCAGAGGGCCGTTCGGCGACACGTATTACTATTACTACTTCCTCGACGATTAGGGGGCGGGTTGTGCGTAAACCCTTTGTGGTCAGTGTGTTACTTCTGGTTCTCGCAGCCGCCGTCTGTGCGGGCCTTGTCTGGCTGCCGGGCCGGCCGGAACCTGTCGGCAGCTTTCACGAGGTCGACCGCCGGCCGCGAATAGAGCCGGACTACACAGACGCAGTCATGCCGCCCAATATCGCCCCCCTGAATTTCCTCGTCAGAGAGCCGGGGACCGCGTACCACGTCAGCATCTCCTCGGAACAGGGCACACCGGTCGAGGTCTTCAGCAGGAAGCCCGCCATACAGATCGCGGAGAGACCCTGGCACACCCTGCTGGAGCAGAACCGCGGCCGGGAGCTGCGGATCGACATCTTCGTCAAGGGCGAGAGCGGCCAATGGAACCACTTCCAGTCCATAACCAATCAGATCGCCGAGGAGGACATCGACCGCTTTCTGGTGTATCGGAAAATGCACCCGACGCACCTGCGCGTCAAAGGCGAGATATCCATCCACTTCCGCGACCTGACGGGGTTCCGCGAGTCGCTGCTGCTCAGCGGCAAGAGCACCGACAACGCCTGCGTTAACTGCCATTCGTTTGCCGCCAACCGCAGCGACAAAATGCTGATGGGCGTGCGCTCGCCCACGTTCGGGGTCGGAACCCTGCTGGTCGATGGCACGGCGGTGCACGAGATTGGGACCAAGTTCGGTTACACCTCCTGGCACCCGAGCGGGCGGATGGCGGTCTATTCCGTCAACAACCTGCCCATGTTCTATCACTCCAGCCGCAACGAGGTGCGCGACACCGTCGATCTCGATTCCTTCCTCGCCTGTTACTTCAATGACAGCAAGAAGATAGGTGTCGAGCCAAACCTCGCCCGCAAGGAGCATCTGGAGAACTGGCCTGCCTGGTCGGGCGACGGCAAGCACCTGTATTTTTGCAGCGCGCCGGTGCTGTGGCCCAAGGACACGCCGAACCCGCCGCTCTTGTACGACCAAGTCAAATACAGCCTGATGCGTGTCTCGTACGACCTCGACGCTAACCGCTGGGGCAAGCTGGAAACCGTGCTCTCCGCGAAAGATACGGGCCGGAGCATCGCGATGCCCCGGTGCAGCCCGGACGGGCGATGGCTGTCGTTCTGCATGTGCGATTACGGGTACTTCCCTGCCTGGCAGGAGAACAGCGACCTGTACCTGCTGGACCTCGCGGCCCGCGACGAAGCCGGCAAGCACCCCTACCGCCGACTCGAAATCAACAGCGATCTGAGTGAATCTTGGCAGACCTGGTCGAGCAACAGCCGGTGGCTCGTGTTCAGCAGCAAGCGGCTTCATGGGGTGTTCACCCGGCTTTTCATCAGCTACGTCGGGCCGGACGGGACCGTCCACAAGCCGATCGTGCTGCCCCAGAGGAATCCGGCGTTCTACGAATCCTGCCTTCTGACGTTCAACACGCCCGAGTTGGTCACGGACCGCCCCGCCGCGACGGGCGAGGCGCTCGCCAGGACCTTTCGGAAACGACAGGAACTGGCGGTCCAGATGCCCATTACCATGGCTACCCCGAAGGCCGGCCAAGGCTCCTCCGAGTCGTCCTGGCAGGCGCAAGGGCAGCGCGAGTGATCAGCACCGCACACACCCTGGAGCCGCAGAACCCTTGCCGAGCAAAGAACCGCCACATTTTTCGGAGGTTTTTGCTTGAACGGTTCTCGCCGATGCGTTAGAATCCACTTATTCGACCTGTGACAAAGCAATGCTTATCGGTCCTCGCATCTCTTCGATGCGGCAGGAGTGGTGTTGATTTGGATTTACATGGGAGGGTGTCGGATCGGCGCCGGCATGAAAACTTCGGGCGCTCGTTTCCAGACAGCCCCGCCATTCTTCGCCCTTGATGAGAAGACCATCTGAAGGACCGAGACATGTGTTCTCCAGCCACCTTTGCGAGAACACGCTCGTGGTAGTGGCGGCGGTACCATCGCCGGCCCGGTCGCAGCAACACATGGGTCAAGGAGGTTCGAGAGAGAGTGAGTGATTCAGCCCTGTCTGCAACCAGCATCATACCATCGAGACCGACAGTTCGGACCGTAGCATTGCGGCTCCCATAGAGGCACATGGACCAATCCCAACCATGGACGGTCTCTTGTGACTGAGAGCCATGGCTCCCAGTCGTGACGTGACGGAGGCATTTCCGGGCAACTTCCGCCCGGGCGTTGGCAGGAAGGAGGTGGCCATCGAGCGAAGGGAAGTATGGAGCGTTCGAAGGAGTGTGTGGTAATCAGAACCTCAATGTCATTTGTCCGAGGAGGACGCATTATGAAGAAGTTAGCATTATTGGCACTGTTGGTGTGTCTGCTGCTGTCGACCGTTTCGACGGCGGGCGTGCTGCGGGAGATCTGGTGGCAGAATCTGGGTATCGAGGAAGCCATCGCGCTGGTCAACAGCGGGACACCGGCCGATCAGATCGACATCCTGGCTCAACCGACCTGGGTGGACATCGCCGACAATTACGTCGCGAAGATGAGCGGCTGGCTGACGGTCCCGGCGACCGGCGAGTACACCTTCTATGTCGCCGGCGATGACTACCAGAGACTGTATGTCAGCCAGGACGACGACCCGGCCAACGCCGTGCTCGTTGCCTTTGTGGACGGCTGGACCGCCTCGCAGGCGTGGACCACGTACGCCGACCAGAAGGCTGAGCCGATGATGCTCGAAGAGGGCCAGGTGCTGGCCATCTACGGCATCATGCAGGAAGGTGGCGGCGGCGACGGCCATGACTGGGGTTGGACCGGCCCTGGATTTGAGGCCATCACCGTGATCCCTGGTGAGTACCTGAGCCATCCGTATGAGACGATGGCAATGAGCCCGTCGCCCGCTTCCGGAGCCGCCGGGATCATCGACGCCGTCCTTAGCTGGGATGCACCGGCTGTCGGCGAGGACCCCGTGTACAGCGTATACTTCGGCACGGATCCGGCCGCCCTGGCAGCGATCGCCGAAGGCATCGTCGAGACCTCGGTGAATGTCGGCACAGCCGGAATCGACCTGGACTTCGAGACAACCTACTACTGGCGCGTAGATGCCAGCGGCGTCGAGGGTCAGGTCTGGAGCTTCACCACCGAACCGATGACCTTCGCAGTGCAGAACGTCGTGGCCACGAGCAACGGCGCTGCCCAGGAAGGCTCTGGACCGGAAAAGACGCTGGACGGCCTGACCTCGATGGAGGCAACCGAGCAGTGGCTGGCCGCTCCGCCCGAGGGCGAGGCCCTGTGGATTCAGTTCGAGTTCGCACGCGTCTACAAGATGTACGACATGAAGGTCTTCAACTCCAACACGCAGTTTGAGGCACTGCTCGGCTACGGCGCCAAGAGTGTCACCATCGAAACCTCCGCCGACGGCGCCGAATGGGCCGCCTTCGGAGATGTCGAGCTGGCTCAGGCCGCCGAGTCGATCATCGACCTGGCGGGCGTCGGGGCCAAGTTCGTCCGCCTGACGATCAACTCGACGTGGGGCGGTCTGTTCCCGGATTCGGGTCTGGCCGAAGTAGCGTTCACGTATGTTCCGGCGCAAGCCCGTCTGGTCGCGCCGGGCAATGGCGCCACGGGCGTGAGCCCCGCCACGGTGCTCGATTGGTATGCGGGCCGTGATGCGGTCTCCAGTGACGTGACCGTCAACGGCGAGGTCGCCACGGTGGAAGGCAGCAGCTTTGCCGCCGAACTGATCTACGGCATGCCGTATACCTGGAGCGTCGACGAGAACGATGGCACCGCAGTCTGGGAAGGCGACGAGTGGAGCTTCACGACGGCGGAATTCGTGTCCGTCGCTTCGGATGTGCTCGCCTACGACCCGAACGGCAACACGCTGGAAGTGGCGATGGATGGGGCAGACCTGACGGCCTACGCCCCCGACACGCTGCGCGTGGCCTACAAGGGCAAACCGGTCGGCTTCAAAGAGGAAGATGGCGTCGTGACGATGGGTGCCTCCGGCACCGACATCTGGGGCAATGCGGACCAGTTCCGCTACGCCTACAAGACGCTCAACGGCGATGGCTCGATCATCGCTCGCGTCGACAGCATCAGCAACATCACCAACAACTGGACCAAGGCGGGCGTCATGATCCGCCAGAGCACGGCCGCCGGCTCGGCACACTCGGTGACCGTCATTACCGGCAATTTCTGGGCCGCTGGTTCCGGCAACGGCGCCTCGTTCCAGGGTCGTCAGACGGCCGATGCGGCATCGGTGAACAACGACGCCGCCAGCGCCGTCGCGCCGCCGTATTACGTCAAGGTCGAGCGCGTTGGCAACATCATCACCGGGTTCATCTCGGCTGATGGCGCCGAGTGGCTGCAGTTGGGTGGTGACCGTGAAGTCGTGATGGAAGATCCGGTCCTGATCGGTCTGGCCGTGACCAGCCATGACGCCGCCAACACGGTCGTCGCTCAGCTCTCTGAGATCAGCACCACGGGCGATGTCACGGGCGAGTGGACCGCCGAAGCAATCGGCATGGCCATGCCGTCGAACGACGCCGCTGGTCTGTATGTGGCGGTCGAAGACGCTGCCGGTGGGGTTGCCACGGTCGTGAACGACGACCCGGCTGCAACGCAGGCCGTCAGCACGCAGAACTGGAACATTCCGCTGGCCGGACTGGAAGGCGTGGACCTGGCGAATATCGCCAAGATCGTCGTCGGCGCCGGCGCTCCGGATGCTCCGGCGGCCGGTAGTGGCACGGTCAACGTCACAATCAGCTTCGGTACGCCGCTGAGCCACAATGTGCTTGCCGACGTCACCAGCCCGGCGGACGTGATCGTGGGCGTTCCGAACGATGGCGATTGGCCCGGTGCCGAGACGCCGAATCTGGCGTTTGACAACAACACCGCGACCAAGTACCTGCACTTCAAAGGGGAAACCCAGCCGACCGGCGTGCAGATTACGCCGGCTGTGGGCGCAACGGTTGTGACAGGACTGGCGCTGACCACGGCCAATGACGCCGTGGAACGCGACCCGGTCAGCTTCGAGCTCTATGGCTCGAACGACGGGATCGACGGGCCGTACACGCTGATCGCCAGCGGCGACATCGTGGACTTCGCCGGTGAGGTCGCCTGGCCTCGCTTCACCAAGAACGTCACACCGATCACGTTTGAGAACGAGGTGGCGTACACCAACTATCAGATTCTGTTCCCGACGGTCCGCAATGCAGGCGGTGCGAACAGCATGCAGATCGCGGAGATCGAGCTGATTGGCGTTTCCACCTGGTAGCGGCATCACCAACACCGTAAGTGCACTTGGCAGTATCTCGGGGCCCATACCGGACGGTATGGGCCCCCCTTTTTTGGGCCGGCACGCTGTCGGCGGGTTCCGCTGGCGGCCGGCACTTCATGCCCCGCGCACGGGTCCGGAATCGGGTAAAGTCACGCCCGCCGGCAACCGATGGAAATGGATGTTGCGGCGCGCCACCCAGTCGAATGACGCGGCAGACAGGTCCGAGAAAACCACGACCAGGGCAGTCAAAGACGCGAATGAGTCGAATTCGGACGTGGATTCTGACGCATTCTGGCTTGAACGGGAATGCCGCTTATGTTAGACTCGTTTCGTTCGACCTGCGGTATGATCGTATTCGGCAGTCCTGGCATGTCTTTGCTGTGACGGCGTGTGTCTGTCTGGGATCTGAGGAGCTGGCCCGACCAAGAATGCAATGACACGTAAACCCTTACAGTCACCAGATTTAACTGCATCACTCAAGTGGGCACACCTCATGAAGGTGTCCGGGCAGTTGCGCGTCAGCCGTCCGAGAAATCCTTTGGAGAGAAGTGATTGCCCATCGCTGGTCCCCCTGCCACACCTGTGCCGTGGCGATTGGATTGGCGGCTGAACCATCAGACTTTTCCCGATCAAGGAGGATCTCGTTTGGCCGGGAACGGTTGTTCTCGGCCCGACCCAAGTGAATGCTTATCGGGGTGTTGTCGGCCCAAAACGCTAATGGGAAGGAGGTGGCAATCGAGCGACGGTGAACAGGGAAGATGCGGTGGACTTTAGGATAAGACTGTGATGTATCCGACGCAAAATGTGAAATGTACGGGGAGGACCCAAAAATGAGAAAAGGAACGCTAATCGCAATTCTGGCAACTCTGATGCTGTCGGCGGTGACCTCCGCTGACGTGTTGCGGGAGATCTGGTGGCAAAACCTCAGTATCGATGCCGCGGTCAACCTGGTCCAGAGCGGCACCCCCGCCGATCAGGTGGACATCCTGGCCGAGCCGACTTGGGCTGACATCGCCGACAACTACGTGGCGAGGCTGAGCGGCTACGCCCTGGTGCCGGCTACCGGCGAGTACACATTCTATGTCGCCAGCGACGACTACAGCCGGCTGTTTGTCAGCCAGAACGATAACATGGCCGAAGCAGTTCAGGTCGCCTATGTCGACGGCTGGACCGGTTCGCAGGACTGGACCTCAATGGCCAGCCAGAAGTCCGCGCCGATGTCGCTGACTGAAGGCCAGCTCATCGCCTTCTACGCGGTCATGCAGGAAGGCAGCGGCGGGGACAATCTCGCCATCGGCGTCACGGGCCCGGGGATCGACGCGATCACCGTGCTGCCGGATTCGGTGACCTACGCCACCCATCCGAGCAAGGCCAACAAGCCCAGCCCGGCCGACGGCGCCACCGGTATCGTTAATGCGATGCTGGCTTGGGGCGCTCCGGCGACGATCGAGTCGCCCGCGTACACCGTGTACTTCGGCGCCGATGCGGCCGCGCTGGCACCGATTGCCGAAGGCATCACCGACACATCGGTCGATGCCGGCAGTCTGGCCGCGGGCCTCGAGTTCGAGACCACCTACTACTGGCGTGTGGACACCAACGGAGAAGCAGGCAGTGTCTGGAGCTTCACCACACAACACGGTCGGCCGATTGTCACCTCGATCAAGGGTGATGCCGTCGCTCCCGGTGGCGATGCCCAGTTGGTCTGCGAGGCCACCAGCGCCGTTCCGTCGGAGATGAGCTACCAGTGGTACCGGGAAACGGTCATCATGATGGGCTTTGAGCTGCATGATGTTCCGCTGCCCGAGGGCGTCGAGGCAACACTCAATGTCGCCGGCGCGACCATCGACGACCAGGGGTATTACTACTGCGTCGTGACCAATGAAAGCGGCTCGACCACCTCGGCGATGGCCTTCCTCGATATCCAGACGGGTCTGATTCACCGCTGGACCTTCGATGAGAGCGCCGATGGCGTTACGATTCCCGACGTGATCGGCGGCGCCGATGCGACGCTGATGAACGGCACCGGCAATGCCAGCATCGCCGGCGGCCAGGCGACCTTGGGCAACACCGGTTCGCAGAACTCCTCCAGTGCGGCGACCGGGGACTACATCGACCTGCCCAACGGGCTCATCTCGCCGCTGACGCAGATGACCATCGAGTGCTGGACCACCTGGAACGGCACCGACGCGATCTGGCAGCGGGTCTATGACATGGGTACCGCCAATGGTGGCGAAGACGCCTCCAACGGCGGCGACGCCACGACGTGGTTCTGCGTCTGCCCCGACAACGGCAGCCGCGTGCTTCAGGTGGAGTACCGTCGTCTTGGCGCGTCCTTCGTCATGCCGGTCAACGACAACGGCAAACTCGCCGCCGGGCAAGAGGTCCTGATCACGCAGGTCCATGATGATATCGCCGGCATCGTCAAGGTGTACATCAACGGCACGATCATCGGCGGCTATGCGGCTCCGGCCATGCTCAGCGAGTTCATCGACAACAACATCTGGCTCGCGCGTTCGCAGTGGGGCGACCCGCTGTACTGCGGTTCCTACAACGAACTGCGCATCTATGACACCGCCCTGTCGGCGGCCGAGATCGCGGCCAACTACATGGCCGGTCCCGACGTGATCGCCGAACCCGCCGCTCCGTGCGACGTGCACGTGGTGGGCGACCGGAACGATGACTGCGTCGTCGACTTCGTCGATGCCGCCGTCACCGCCGATGAGTGGCTCGTGCAGTCACTGGCCG
>CAZOFX010000071.1:0-29706 GCA_964579055.1 uncultured Pirellulales bacterium | reverse complement strand
TCAAGCTGCTCGACCGCGACCATGCGGTCAACGTCACGATCGGGATTCCGGCGGTGCGGACGTCTCCGGCGCACGGGACGGCGTTCGACATCGCCGGACGCAACATGGCGAGCGCTTCGAGCATGAAGTCGGCGATTCTGACAGCGGTTCGCATGGCCCAGGTCCGGCGGTCCTGCCCGGCGGGCGCGGCCGCGAACAGTCGGGCCTCGGGGTCGCCGCCGCAATAGCAGACCCTGTCGCTCCAGCGGAACCTGTCCTCGACCATGCAGACGAAACGTCAGATCCAGCAACTGCTCACTTCCGCGGGCGTGGTGCCCAATCGCAAGTTCGGTCAGCACTTTCTCGTCGACTTGAACCTGCTGAAGCTAATCGTCGATTCGGCGCAGTTCGGACCCGATGACGTCGTTCTCGAAGTCGGCTGCGGGACCGGTTCCATGACCGAAGCGCTGGCCGAGCGGGCCGGACGCGTGGTGGCGGTGGAATTGGACCCGACGCTGGCAACGATCGCCCGGTCGCAACTGGCCCAGGTCTCGAACGTCGTCCTCGTCCAAGGCGATGCTCTGTCCAGCAAGGGTAGTTTCAATCCGGCGGTCATCGCGGCGATTGAAGACTTTTGTCCGATAAGAGGCAGTGCGCCAATGTCGAAAAAGCCCTCGCGACTGCTTCTGGTTTCGAACCTTCCTTACGATGTGGCCTCGGCTGTCATCGCCAATCTCGTCAACGGACCGCTGGTGGCCGATGCGATGGTCGTGACGGTGCAGAAAGAAGTGGCCGAGCGCATGGCGGCCGCGCCGGGAAGCAGAGACTACGGATCGCTGAGCATCCTGCTCGGCGCCACGGGTGACGTAGAGGTTCTTCGCATCCTCAAGCCCGGCGTCTTCTGGCCGCCGCCGCAGGTGGACTCGGCCATCGTCCGGTTTGTCCGCAACGACCAGAGGCGAAACGCGATCGAGGACATCGTGCTTCTGGGCGAGGTGGTGGGGCTGTTCATGGGTCACCGGCGCAAGATGCTCCGCGCCTGCGCCAAGCACGCGCCGGCCCACTTAGGTGGACGTGATTCCTGGACGGAGTTGTTCGAGCAGTGCGGCGTCGCCCCGACGTGTCGACCCGAGGAGCTCTCGCCGGACCAGTACGTCGAGCTGGCGAACCTGTGCCGGCAGCGCCTGACGGACCGCCGCGCGTCAATCTGAGACAACCCCCATTACGCGAGAGAAAGGCCGCTATATTCGGACGTTATGGCGGCGGGAGAATATGTAACCTTCGGCAGAATAGGAAATTAGGGAGGTTGTCAGGTTTTGGTTTGCAGGGCGGGCCCAGTCTGGATATAATGACGAGGGTGTGTGTGGAACGGTCGTCTCCGTGCAAAATAGCCCGAAATGGGTGGAACAGATCGCCGATTCGGTGCATCTTTGCCGTGGGTAAGGGGTGTTCCGTGAACCTGTGCAGGTTAGGAGTTTCCGTTATGACCAAGCGACGTGGTTTTACCCTGATTGAACTGCTGGTGGTCATTGCCATTATCGCTATTCTGATGGCGATCCTGATGCCGGCCTTGCGGCGCGTCAAGGAGCAGGGGCGCATGATCGCCTGCCTGGGCAATCTGAAGCAATGGAACCTCATCGCGGCGATGCATACCGAGAGCAACGATGGGAAGTTCTGGCAGAGTGAAGGCACCGCCTACTGGTGGATCGCCTACCTGGAAGACAAGTACAAAGATTGGAAGGCCAACAAGATCTGGTTCTGCCCGACCGCGACGAAGCCCATTCGGGACGAAGACGGGCTCAGTCCTCCCACGTTCAACATCTTCAATGCCTGGGGCATCTTCACCAACGCAGACCATGCGAACCTCGGACCCAACGGGATCGCGGGCAGCTACGGCATCAACGGCTACTGTCTGATTCCCTCCGGCGGGACCGCCGGGACCTACGAGGGTGGCGTCTCCGTCAAGGAAGGGGGCTGGATGACCGCGGGCGCCAAGGGCGCCGCCGATGTCCCGTGGTTCATCGAGGCGCTGCGTTTCGACCTGTGGCCCCTGGATACGGATGCCCCGGCCGACAACGAGTTTGCGGCCTGGAGCGGAAACAACACCGCCCGCTGCGCGATCAACCGGCACCAGGGATTCCTGAACGTCGCCTTCATGGACTGGTCGGTCCGGAAGGTCGGCCTCAAGGAGGTCTGGACCCTGAAATGGCACAAGCTGTACCGGACCAATGGGCCCTGGACGAAGGCCGGCGGTGTCACGGGCGACGAGTGGCCCGAGTGGATGCGCCGCTTCGCGGAGTATTGATCGCTCGACGACGATATAGGAGAATGGCCGACCAGCAAGGGTCGGCCATTTTTCATGTCTGCGCATCATGAGTTGGCATCGAAACTGGGAGGTCATAGAATGAAGCTGAAAGGGAGTGTTGCGAAGCGTTGCGCGCGTGCCGGCTTCACGCTGATCGAGCTGCTGGTGGTCATCGCGATCATCGCGATCCTGATGGGCATCCTGATGCCGGCGCTGGCTCGCGTCCGCGAACAGGGCAAGCGCGCCACCTGCCTGAGCAATCTCAGGCAGTTGACGATGGCCTGGATCATGTACGCCGACGAGAATGACGACAAGCTGGTCAACGGCGATTCCGGGGAGTACAACATCACGTCCAATGGCCGGTTTTGGGTCCTGAGAGACTGGGAGCGGGCCATGACAGAAGTCCAGAAGCAGAGGGCCATCATGGACGGGGCGCTCTGGCCATACACGCGGGATCTGAAGCTGTACAAGTGCCTGAGCGTGGAACGCAAGGTCATGGACTATTACGGGTACACCTCGCCTCCGGTCCGGACCTACTCGATCTGCGATTCGATGAACTGCAAGGATTGGCCGAGCGAGATGAAGACTACAACGATCAAGCTGCGGATGAAGATCAAGGATCCGGCCTTTCGCGGCGTGTTCCTCGACGATGGCGGGACGTGCCCGTCGGCGCTGGGCGGCTGGACGGTATGGGCGACGAAGTGGTCGTGGTGGGACCCGCCTCCGGTGCGGCATGGCGACGGGACCACGTTCTCGTTTGCCGACGGCCACGCCGACTACCGCAAGTGGAAGGATCAGCGGACCGTCGATTTCGGCAAACGCATCCCACCCCAGGCTAACACGGGAGAGATCGATCAGGACAACGAGGATATCTACTGGTCGTCGCTGACGGTGTGGGGCGCGGCGGAGACGCGCATGCCGTAACGCGTCGAATCCGGCTGGGCGAGCGAATCAGGGTGGAGAATCCGGGATCGGCCGGGCCGTTGTAGCGCGCGGTCCGGCGTTTCGCACGCGTGGCAGTCTTGAGGAGAGTCGCAACGATGCAAGAGCGGAGAGCATTCACCCTCATCGAATTGCTGGTCGTCATCGCCATCATCGCACTGCTGATGTCGATTCTGATGCCCGCGCTGTCGCGCGTGCGCAAGCAGGCTCGCGGCGTGGTCTGCCAGTCAAACCTCAAGCAATGGGGTCAGATCTGGGCGATGTATTGCGACGACAACAACGGCTTCATGCCCACGCGCAAGTCGGATCACGGCCGCTGGATCGATCTGCTGTACCGCTACTACCAGAAGGACCCCAAGTTCCGCGTCTGCCCGGTGGCCGGCAAGATCGCCGCTCCGGAAGGGGCGACGGACACCCTGACGCTGGGAGGGGATGCGCAGACCTCCTGGGGCGTCGTGGCGCCCAGCGGCGAGCGGCCCGTCGGCACCTGGGGCAGCTACGGCATCAATGGCTGGACCTACGTCTGCGGCGACGAGGTCCTATATGGCAAGCCCAAGGCGTTCTTCTGGAAGACGCCCAACATCAAGGGGGCGTCGCAGGTGCCGTTGTTCCTGGACGGCTGGTTCTGGTGCGGCTGGCCGGACGATACCGACTCGGTGCCGGTCGCGGACGATCGCAGCGCACGCCTGAGCGGCGACGTGGATTCCATGAACCGCTTCTGCATGAACCGCCATTCGCAGGCCATCAATGCCGTCTTCCTGGACTATTCGGTGCGCAAGGTCTGGCTCAAGGAGATGTGGCGCCTCAAGTGGAGCAAGCGGTTCGACACCAGCGTCGTGAAAGACTGGCCGGAGTGGATGGCCGGCTTCAAAGGGGACTACTGACCGGTCGTCCGTTCCGCCGAGTCACAGGATCGCCGTCTTATGGCGGTGGCTGTGACATTCGATGTTGACCGCCACGGGCAGCGATGCAATGTGACAGGGCGTAGTTTCGATCCGCACGCCCAGCGCGGTAGTGTCGCCTCCGAGCCCCTGCGGGCCTATGCCCAACGCATTGATCCTCGTCAGCAGTTCCCGTTCCATCTGTTCGTAGAATGCATCCGCGTGCGGCTCGCCCAAGTTGCGCAGCAGGGCCTTCTTGCTCAGCAGGCAGCTCCGCTCGAAGTCTCCTCCGATTCCCACGCCCACCACGAACGGCGGGCACGCATCGGCGCCGGCGGTCCGGACGACCTCGACGATCCAGTCCATCACCTCGGGTTTCTCTGCTGTGGGGCGAAACATGCGGAACTGGCTCTTGTTCTCGCAGCCGCCGCCTTTGGCCATGACCGCGATCTTGAGCTTGTCGCCCGGCACGAAGCGGTGGTGCACGATCGCGGGCGTATTCGTCCCGGTGTTGGTGCGGGCCTTCAGCGGGTCGGCGACCACGCTCTTTCGCAGATAGCCGGTCTCGTAGCCGGCGCGGACGCCTTCGTTGACGGCGTCGACGATGCTCCTCGACGGCATGCCATCCACGTCGCGCAGCACGACCTCGGTTCCCTGTTCGATGAAGACGACGGTCAATCCCGTGTCCTGGCAGAGCGGGATCCGCTCCTGCGCCGCGATGGCCGCGTTTTCGAGCAGTTGTGTGAGGATCTTCGCAGCGGCCGGGTTCGATTCCACCGATGCTGCCCGTTCGAGCGCGACCCGCACATCGTCGGGCAGCTCGTGGCAGGCCGCGATGC
This sequence comes from uncultured Pirellulales bacterium, assembly GCA_964579055.1. Classification (GTDB taxonomy): domain Bacteria; phylum Planctomycetota; class Phycisphaerae; order Sedimentisphaerales; family Anaerobacaceae; genus Anaerobaca. The sequence continues at coordinate 24,760 of CAZOFX010000071.1, read as the reverse complement.
ACAGCGACTCGACGGTCCGGATGATCTGTTCGAATTCGATGGTTCGCACGGCGCCCACGCCCCTCGCTGCGTTACGGTTGCGGAGCCAGCACGCTGAGCTCGAACGTCTTGTATGTGGTGTTGCCCACGTCGTCGCTGATCTTCAGCGCGATGACGTGCTCGCCCGGCTCCAGCTCCTCGGTGATCAGCGTGAAGCTCTCGTCGGTGGTGTCGAAGACCAGGTCGTCGGGAAGGGTGCTCTTCCACTCGGTGTTGCTGTCGATCGTGTATTCGAGCTTGCCGATCACACTCAGGTCGTCCGTGATCTGGAGCTTGAGCGTGGCGGCCCTGCCCACCTTGTCGAGGGCGTACTTGCGAATGACCGGTCCGGTGTTGTCGACGACGATGGGATCGCTGATCCGGCTGCCCGTCAGCTTCGTCGTCGGGCTGTTGCTGCGCTCGTCGCCGGCGACGACGCGGACCTCATACCGGCCGTCCTCGACGGTCTTGCCGTCCCATTCGTAGCTGTCGTCCTCGATCTCGTCCTTTAGCTCGATCCAGTGGTCCCGGCCGACCTTGCGGAAATCGATAGTGTAGACGAGCGTGTCATCGTTGTCGTCGCTGGCCTTGTAGCTGATCTTGAACAGACCCTCCTTGCCCGAGCCGCTCAGCCGGGTGGCCTCCACCGATTCGATTTTGGGCGCCAGGTTGGGAATCGTGCTGGCGACGGCCACCTCGCGAATCAGCGGTGTCTTCGTGCCGTCCTGTGTTTGCAGCGTCAGCTTGTACTGACAGAAGCGTCCCAGCGGGCAGCGCAACTGGACCGGCTCGACGATCTCGGCCTGCTCGGTCCACTCGGAGAACGTCGGGTCGTTGACGTCGTTGACGTTTCCGCTGCGCGAGGCGACGAGCACCTTGCAGCCGCGCGGGACGTCGGCGTCGATTTGCAGCTTGCCCCATTTGGCCGGCTGCTCGGCGTCGATCAGGCCGGAGACGTACGTTCCCTCCGAGGCGTAGTCCGGCGACAGCAGCACGAGCTTGGCCGGGTTGGCGGTTCCGATGTATACCTCGCCTTCGATGACCTTGACCGCCGTGATCTGGGCGGCCTGCTCGTCTTCATACACGATCGTGCTGCGCTCGGCCTCTGGATCGATCGAGTAGAGCTGGGCGCTGTTGCCCGAACCGACGAGGATGCTGCCGCTCTGTTCGGCCAGGCACAGCAGGACCGCCGATTCGCTGAACAGCTCGGTGACGTACCCCTGTTTGGAGATCCGGTAGAGGAAGCTGGCGGTTCCCGGCTTGCTGCCTCGCGCGACGGGGGCGGGACGCTGGGAGGATTTCTGGTCGGGCTCCTTCTTGGTGTTGGCGATCTGGAGCTTCATGCCGCCCTCGCCGTCGGCGGTGTCCTTGCGGCTCTCTTCCTTGGGCTCCGGTCGTCCGGCGACGGTCTGGTCGGCCGCGAACTTGCGCTCGTTCTCCACGACCTTGGCGGACGTCGCGGTGGCGTAGAGATATTCCGCTTCGCCGGGCGTTTCGCCGGCGAAGAGCAGCGCGCTGATCTCGGGCTCCTCGCTGTCGTAGAGGACGGTGGCCGACTTGTTGCGCGGGTTGATCTTGTAGACCAGTCCGCGAGTGTCGCTTCCGGCGTAGACGAAGCCGTCTTTGCCGGCCGCCAGGGACAGGATGTTCTTGTCCGGGCTGTCGTATACGAGCTGCGCGACCTTGCCCGATGGGTCGAGCACGTAGATCTTGCCCTCGGGGCCGGTCCCGAGATAGAGGTTGCCCACGTGGTCCGTCTCTATCGCGAGGATATACTTCGCATCGTCCGGCTCGAAGATGGTCTCCATTACGCCTGTTTCATACCGGCACAGACGGCACTTGTTGCCGCTGATGCCGACCACCAGCCGGCCGGCCACGTCGATCGCCATGGCGAAGATGTGCTCGTTGGAAAACATCTCTTCCTTGTCTACGTCCTCGCTGTCGTTCTCCTCTTGCTCCTGTGCCTCGGGGGCCTGGGGAGCCTTGGGAACGGCCGGCTGATCCTTGTCGATGGAGGGCGGGTCCTCGGTCGGATAGATCTTCGTGACGGCGCCGAGGCGGTACTTGTAGATGCTGCCGTTCGGACTGGTGCCGATGTAGACCGTGCCTCCGCTGGCGACGATGCTGTTGATCGACCAGACGTCGTCAAATTTGGAGGCGAGCACTTTGGCGGCCCGACCCAGTTGGAGGGTTCCGCGCGAGCTGATTACGACGTTCTCGGCTTTGCCTTCGAGCAGTTGCTTGCTGGTGGCCTGCCGCGTGATCTTGCTGGTCACCGCTCCCGTCGGGCCGACCAGCAGGCCGACCATCATCGCCACCGCGACCGTGCGCAACCGATTCCAACGACGAAATTCCATTCTCATCTCAACTCCCTGTTTCATGAATGCCGTCCGGGCGATCCGGTCGGTCGGCCGATTCATTCTTCCACCACGATGGGTACGATCTCTCTGTCGCCGATCACGGTTCCCGTCTCGACGATCTTCTCGATCCAGTGGGGGTATGGCTGGACCCGCAAGGCCCTCTTTTCGCTCTGGAGGACCACGCTCTTGGTCCCCGGCAGGTCGGGCAGCTCCGCTTTGTCGAGCGTGATTCCCTCCGGCGGCAGCACCAGAACGCAGTAGAGCCGCGTGCGAGGGATGTTCAGCGCCAGGTTCAACGCGTCCACGAGGGTCTGGTAGTTCGTCGCGATGAACCGGTAGGGGACGGTTTTGGCCAGGAACCGCTCGTACTCCTGCGCGCCGCAAAGCATCAGGCCGTACTTGCCCGGCGCAACGTTCTTGGGCACCGGCAGCTTGATCTGGTACTTCTTCTTCTGTGCCCGGTACGATTCGATGACGACGTTCACCTCGATCTCTTCGCCCGGCTTGATCGCAGGGTCGACGACGTCGATCGACCACAGATGCGACGCGATGTTGTCGGTCCGGATGCGTGCGTCGAAATCCATCGATTGAATCTTCGGCGATCCGTACGGATTGTTCATGAGCAGGGCCACGGCGCCGACGATCTCGGAAACCGAGTCGGTCAGATCATCGCTCGCGGAGGTGTTTCCGAAGCGGACGGACTGCCCATCGTCCAGGTGGATCGCGGTGGTGTACTCGATGGTATGCTCCGGCGGCAGAGAGCCGACGCGAAGCGCTGCGCCGGCCACCGCCGAACGAGCCAGGCTCGCGGTCATCAAATCGTTGTACGCCAGCCGGCAATGGTAGGTGCGCGGCTCGGGGTCGTTGTACCGCTCGATGCGAATCGACATCGGAATCATATTGGGCTCGACGCCGAGTTGCCCGCAAACCCCGGTTACTTCGTCCACCTGGATGGTGCCGACGATCTTGCCGGCCGTGCCCAGCTTGAACGAACGCATCATGTTGGAGATGACCGTGTAGACTTTACCGCCGGCCATCGGCAGGTTGACCGCGCCATAGCCCAGGAAGCTGTGCCCGAACGCGTAGATGCGGCCGTCGCGGACCTCGGTCACCGTGCCCAGCACGTTCATGTTGATGTCGCCGGAGACGAGGGGCATGGTCAGGGCGGCGCCGGGCTTCAGTTCCGTGGTTTCCTCGTCTCCCGCGGCGGACGCCCCGCTGAGGCCGGGAACGGCCAGGAACCCCATCGCGTCGAACTGCCCGGCGAGTTCCTGGCAGGTCTGCGTCGGAAGGCCGGAGATCAGCAACGGGCAGGGCATCGCACTGGCGCCGCTGGGACCGGCCGACCCGATGAGTCGGCGACGGCTCACCTGTTCGCTGATCTGCGCCAGGTCGATGGGCTTGGAGAAATCGAAGGCGAAGGCCGGCTGACGCGGGGCGCTCGGAGCGGTCAGCGCCGGGTTTGTCCGTCCCACCGCGAGCATCTCCCGGATGGGCGTTACGCCGTACAGCGGGTCCTTCGCGAACTGCCAGCCGAAGGCCAGCGCCCCGGCCAGACGGCCGTCGATATAGACCGGAGAACCGCTACAGCCGCCCACCGCGCCGGTGTGCTTGAAACGTTCGTCCAGGCCCATCACCAGGATGGCGTCGTGGCCCGGGTCCATGTCATACACGACGTCCAATACCTTCAATGCGAACTTTTCAATCCCGTTGTCACCGTAGTCGGTCAGGCAATAGGCGTCCATGCCGGGCCGGACTTCGTTGACGTCGATGTACCGCTGCGGATCCCAGGACACGTCGGCCGAGCCATGCCCCGCGACGCTGAAGGCCAGGACGAGCACCAGCGCAAGAAGGCCGACGACCCCAGGACAGCGGCCGAAACGGGTGAATCCTCCTGCATTCTGGTGTGGTTTTGCGTCCGTCCCCAGCATGTGTATCCTTTCAATCAGCAGCAGCGCAAAATTCTACCTTTTCCGATAGTTGCATTGCAAGCCGAATTTGCTATCATAAAGGCTTGTCTTTTGGTGGGCCCGATAACCCGGGCCGGCGTTCCCAAGCGTGGACATGGAGAACCAGAATGAAATCGGAGCATCGGCACGAACTGAAGACCAATGAGCTGGCCGACTGGCTCGCGCACTTTCCGCAGTGGATCCAGGACAACCGCACGACGCTGATCGGCGCGGTCGTGGTGATCGTTCTGGTGATTGCCGTGTATTTCGTACGGTTTTATCGGAAGGACGTGGTGTCCGTTCGTCATCAGGTGCAGTTGACCGGTCTGGTGACGCAGATTCCCAGTCAGAAGATGACCAGCGCGCGGGCCGCCAGTCAGGGAACGGACCAGTCGATTGCTCTGCTTTCGGTCGGGCAGGATCTGAAGGCGTTCGCCGACGGCAGCGGCAACGACCGCATGGCCGCCTTGGCCCTGATCAAGCATGCGGAAACGCTGCGGGCCGAGCTGCACTATCGTCCCACCCCCGCCGGAAGCGAAGAGGTGGCGCGCCAGATCGCGCAGGCGCAGAGCAGTTACCAGGCGGCGCTGGCGCGTGCGGGATCGATTCCGGCGTTGGCCGCTACAGCGCAGTTCGGACTGGGTCTGTGCGAGGAAGAGCTGGGCAACCTTGACAAGGCCAAGGAGATCTACTGCGAGGTGGCCCAGAAGGCGGAATACGACGGCACCGCCGCACAGGTGGCCGCCGCCGATCGTCTCCGGACGGCCGACGACTATCGCGGCACGGTGACCTTCCGCCCGGCGCCGCAGCCCAAGACGGAGGCCGCTTCGGCGCCGCAGGTTCAGATCACGCCGCTCGACGCCAACGCGCCGGGCAACCAGGTCTTCTTCGCGCCGGCGCCGCCGGATGCCAACGCGCCCGCGGTGCCGGAAGCGAATGCCCCGGCGGGCAATTGACGGCAAGGCCATGTGTGAGTTGCCCGAAGTCTACGGTCAACCGGTGACGCTTCACGTGGGCGTCTCGATACGAGAGCGGAGGATCGACAAGTACCTGCACGGCCGGTTCCGCAACCTGAGCCGGCACTTCCTCCAGAACGCCATCCGATCCGGCGCGGTCAAGGTCAACGGCCAGCCCGTCAAGCCCAGCTTCAAGCTCAGCCACCGCGACGTGATCGAGTTCGTGATGCCCGAGCCGGAGAAGAAGGAGATCGAGCCGGAAGATATCCCCCTGGACGTCCTATACGAGGACGGTGACCTGATCGTCCTGAACAAGCCGCCCGACCTGATCGTGCATCCGGCGCGGGGCAACAAGCATGGCACCCTCGTCAACGCCCTGGCCCACTACTCCGAGCATCTATCCAGCGGACTGGGCGAATTCCGCCCGGGCATCGTCCATCGGCTCGACCGCAACACGACGGGCGTGATGGTGGTGACCAAGCACGACATGGCACAGTGGAAGGTGGCCAAGCAGTTCGAGCTGCGGCAGGTCGAGAAGAGCTACCTGGCGATCGTCCACGGCACGCCCGAGCTGACCGCCGACCGGATCGATGCGCCGCTCGGCGTGCATCCGAAGATTCGCGAAAAGTACTCGATCCGTCCCGAGACGGGCAAAGAGGCCGTGACATTCTACGAGGTCGTCGAGGCCTTTCGCGGCTTCTCGCTGATTCATTGCAGGCCTCGGACGGGACGGACGCATCAGATCCGCGTGCATCTGTCGCATCTGAACCACCCCATCGTCGCCGACGACATGTACGGCGGCAAGCTCGTCTACCCCTGGCAGCTCGCCGACGCCGAGCCGGCCGTCGAGGAGCCCGTCATCAATCGCTGCGCTTTGCACGCCTGGACGCTCGAATTCACGCACCCGACCACCGAACAGCGCGTCAAGTTCGAAGCCCCGCTGCCGGCCGACATGCAGCACCTGCTCGACCTCCTCCGCCAATACAGAGGATAGTGACCGTACAGGAGAAGATCACCTAACCTTGGGGGGCGTGAATGGTCGAGAGCCGAAGGCGCATCGGTTGAGATGAGCCAGGGCGCCCTGCCGTGATCCAGACACGGTCCGTAGGACCTTAATGGTAGTCCTAAGATAGTGTCGCAGTATAAGCATATCCTCTCGTTGCAGCTGGTCCTTGCGTTTCTTGGCTGTCCCACCATGGACAATCTTCGACCTTTTTGAATAGAGTGTCTTCAGACGCGCAAAGATGTCGTCCGATTCAGATGGGGTTGCACCCAAGAGGACCGCCGCGTTTCTTGATATTTGGCGCGTGATCTCCGTGGTTACTCCTTCTGGCCCAAGAGCTGCTTCCATGCCGATCATTAACGACAGGAAAGCCAGACGAGTATCCTGCACCTCGTATGATTGCTCGAGACTCTCGAGGGCCAAGTGTAAAGACGGTTCAGCCAGCGGAAGTGAGGTTGTCTGGATAAAGGACTCCGCTTCAGAGAACTCGCTGCTTGTGAGAGCGAACGGTGTGGTATCGAAGATGGGGTATTCTCGGCCAAACGCGAAAGGCTTCGGCTCTCCATCAGTGTCTGAGAGATGATAGAGAAACGAATAGACCAGGACAATATTACCTTCCTTGAACAGGCGGAGAAGACGGCACTTGTTCTGGACGAATGTGTGGCTTTCCTTGAGCACATCTGGGCGGATAGCCACACCTCCCTGCGGCGTCGCCTCGAATTGAGCGATGTCAGTTCCTACGACGCAACAGGAACTCCGAGACAAAACGCCCACACCTGTCTCAAACCCACAGTGTCTGTCTATCATTCTGAGGAACGGCGCGATATCGTCGTTCGACCTGCCTTCAATTGCATACCGCTCCCCCATTCTGAGACCTTCGATTGAATGGCCCGCGTTCGCGAGGAAGCCTATAAAGTGAATCGGTACCTTCGCCATAATTCTCCCTCTCTTTGCACCTGTGACAAGGAATGCTACCGCTGCCTTCGGTCAGAGCGCTGGCGTACTGCATTCAGCCTCTGTCATATCTGGCAGAGGGCATGCCTATCTGATGTCGTACGGCGCCGCACCACGGCGTCTACACTAACGCGCTATTCCTGGGGGAGTTTGGCGAGGTCGGCGTCGGAGCCGGCGACCATCAGGATGTCCTCGGCGTAGATGATCGTGTCGGGCATCGGGATGTTGATGATCGAGTCCTTCTCGTTCTTGCGGGCCTTCGCTTCGTCGCCGCGCTTGATGATCACCAGGTTGACCTTGTACTTCTGGCGCAGTTGCAGGTCCATGACGGTCTTGCCGTCGAAGCTCGGCGGCGCCTTGATCCGCGCGAGGCTGTAGCCCGGCGCGAAATCGATCTTCTCGCCGATCTGCGGCGCGATCAGCTTGTACGCCCATCGCTGGGCCGACTCGATCTCCGGATAGATCACTTCGGTGGCGCCCACCTTGGAGAAGACTTCGCCCGCGATGAGGCTCTCGGCCCGCGCATAGATCTGCTTGACGCCCATCTGGCGCAGGTTCACGACGGTCAGAATGGCGGCCTCGAAACTCTCCTGGCCCAGCGCGATGATGGCGACGTCGGCCTTGTCGACGCCCTGGGCCTTCATGGCTTCTTCATCGGTGCTGTCGAGACGGACGGCATGGCTGACCTGGTCCCGAATCAGATCGACTTCGTTTCGGTTGCGGTCGATGGCAATGACTTCCGAGCCGCTCATCGCCAGGGCGATGGCGAGCTTCTGGCCGAAGCGACCCAAACCTATGACGGCAAATCGTCTCATGCGATCCGTTCCTTAGCCGACAATGAGGGCTTCATCCGGATAGTTGTACCGGATCGATTTCAGATCGAACGCCAGCGCTGCCAGCAGGGTCAGCGGTCCCAGTCGTCCAATCAGCATGACGACAATGATAATGGCCTTTCCGGCCGTTGTCAAAGTGGGAGTCACCCCCGTGCTGAGCCCCACGGTCCCCAGCGCCGAGGCCGATTCGAACATGAGGTCCAGCATGGTGAAATCCTCGGAGAGAGGTCCCTCCGTCACGCTCAGCGCCAGCATGGTGCTGAACAGGACCACGGCAAAGAGCATCGCGACGGTGATGGCGCGGCCGACGACGACCAGCCGCACACTGCGCCGGAACATCTCGACGTCGCCGCGCCGGCGCAGCGTGGCAAACACCGTCATGACGATCACGGCCAGCGTCACCGTCTTGATCCCGCCGGCGCTGGAGCCGGGCGAGCCGCCGATGAACATCAACAGCATCAGGACGATCTTGCTCGATGGGGTCATCGCCGCGATGTCCACGGTGTTGAAGCCGGCGGTCCGCGCCGTCACCGACTGGAACAGCGCCGCCAGCAGATCGGGGCTTCGGCCGGCGACCGAGCGGCCGGTGTAGCGCTCGAAGAGCAGAATGGTGAGTGTGCCGAAGACGATCAGCGCAGCGCTGACACTCAGGACCACTTTGGTCTGAAGGCGCATCCGCTTGGGAACTTCCATCTGAAGCTGGTATCGCCGCGTGAAGTGTTTCACGAAAAACCGCTGGATGCGATTGCCGGCCATGTTGGCCAGGTTGTACAGGACACCGAATCCGAGCCCGCCCAGGATGATCAGCGGACAGACGACGACGTAGGTCTGCCACTGGCGATTGTAGCGGATGAGACTGTCGCTGAAGAGTCCGAAGCCGGCGTTGCAGAAGGCGCTGATCGAGTGGAAGATGCTGCAGAACCACTGGAAGTGAGCATCGCCCTGCCAGCCGGGGATGTTGTCCCACATCGGATACAGCAGGAAGGCTCCGGCGGCTTCGATCGCCACGGCCGCGACGAAAATGAAGACGATCATGTTTCCGATGCGGCTGAGCGTCTGCGCGCTGAGCAGATCCTGCATGGCCACGGATTCGCGGATGCTGAACGCCTGGCCCAGCAGCAGCGCGAACACCGCGCCGGATACCACGATCCCCAATCCACCGAGCTGAATCAGAACCAGGATGATCAACTGGCCCATGAAGGTGAAGTCCTTGCCGGTGTCTTTGACGACCAGACCGGTCACGCAGGTGGCGCTGGTGGCGGTGAACAGGGCGTCCACGAAGCTCAGGGGTGCGGCGGTCGAGGCCCGGGGAAGCATGAGCAATCCGCCGCCCGCGACGATCAGGACCACGAAACTGGCGATCAGCGTCCGGGTCGGGTTCTTGCCCGAGGCGGCCAGGCTCACGGAGCTGATGCAGACCTTGACGGTGACTTCGATGATCAGGTAGATGCCGACGGCCAGGTGCCGCACGCGGCCCGGCTCGGTCTCGCTGAACCACCGTCCCGAGCCCAGGACGGCGATTCCCAGCGCGATGAGCATGGGGATCTCGAACCAGTTGGCAACGATGTATTCCTTCTTCGAGACCGCATTGAAGAGGCGGACGACCTTGCCGATCAGGAAGATGCACAGCATGCCGATTTGAATGCGGAACAGGATCGGCAGCGGCACGAACGGCTCATCGAACCCGAAGAGCGTGATGAACGATGCGACGACCATCGCCGAGGTGATCGCTTTGACGATCGTCAGTGTTTTCTCGATTCGATTGTTTTTATACGCGATGCGCATGGGTATCGCTTCGTTCCGTGTCCTTTATCGGCGATTCGATCCAAGCGGCCTTTTACACTTTTTCCCGACAGAGTTCCAGCAAAATCACATTCGTCGAGAACCTGTCCCTCTGGGGATGCGGTCGGGCAGGAGGTCTCCTCCGGTCAGGCAATGTCGGCCAGTCCGATGGAGTCACCGAATTTGGCCAGCAGGGTCCGGCGGATGTTGCCGTTCTGCGGCTGCGTGAGCATCGGGTCACGGGCCGCCAGCTCGAAAGCGTGTTTGCGCGCCATGACCAGCAATTCGGAGTCGTCGATGATGTTGGCGATCTTCAGATCGGGCAATCCATGCTGGCGGGCGCTGAACAGCTCGCCGGGCCCGCGCAGACGCAGATCCTGCTCGGCGATTTCGAACCCGTCGTTCGTGCGCGTCATCACGTCGAGCCGGCTGCGCGCGACCTCGTTCTCGGTCTCGGCAAACAGCAGGCAATGGGATTTGGATTCGCCTCGTCCGATCCGTCCTCGAAGCTGATGGAGCTGGGCCAGGCCGAACCGATCGGCCGCCTCGATCACCATGATCGTTGCGTTGGGGACATCGACGCCGACTTCGATCACCACGGTGGAGACCAGCGCATCGATCCGGCCCTTGCGGAATTCGGTCATGATGCGCTGCTTCTCGGCCGAGGGCATCTGCCCGTGCAACAGGGCCACGTTGAACTCGGGGAAGATCTTCTCGGCCAACTCCTTCCAGGCGTCGGTGGCCGCTTCGATGTCCTTTCCCGTCTCTTCGACGGCGGCGATGCGCGGATAGACGAAATACGCCTGCTTCTTGACCTTGAGCCGCTCGCGGATGAAATCGTACGCGTCGCGGCGGTGACGCCGGTCCACCCAGCGCGTGATGATGGCCCCTCGCCCGGGCGGGACGTGCCGGATGATCGAGACGTCGAGGTCTCCGAAGGCGGTCATCGCCAGCGTACGCGGGATCGGCGTGGCGGTCATCACCAGACAGTGCGGCGTGCCGTCCTTGCGAAGCTGGGCCCGCTGGTGCACGCCGAACTTGTGTTGCTCGTCGATGACGACCAGTCCGAGCTGGCGGAACTCGATGTCCTTCTGGAGCAGGGCGACGGTGCCCACGACGATGTCGATGTCACCGCGTTGAATCTGTTCGAGCAGATCGGCGCGTTTCCTGCCGGTCAGACCTCCGGTGATCAGCACGCGCCGGACGTGACTGTTCTTGAGGTATCGCTCCATGCTGATGAAATGCTGCGAGGCGAGAATCTCGGTCGGCGCCATGATGGCGACCTGCGTCTTGTTGGCGACCGCCAGCAGGGCGGCGTAGAGCGCCACAACGGTCTTGCCCGAGCCGACGTCGCCCTGGAGCAGGCGGTTCATCGGCTCGGTCCGGCCCATGTCCGCGACAATCTCGGCGATGCACTCGTTCTGGTCCTCGGTGAGCAGAAACGGGAACCGCTTGCGAATCCGGCTGTCCATCTCGTCCGAGCATGTGCAAGGAACGGCCGAGGAGAGGTGCTGGACGCGGTAACGCCGCAACGCCAATCCGAGTTGCATCAGGAACAGCTCGTCGTATTTGAGACGGCGCTGAGCCTGGGCGAGCTTCTCCTCGTCGGGCGGCATGTGGATCCACGCAAATGCCTCGCGGCGCCCGATCAGGCGGTTCCGCTTGCGGAAGTCGTCCTCGTAGAACTCGCAGACCAGGTCGTCGAGCCGTTCGAGCAGCGGGACGATAATGCGCTTGATCTGGGCGCTGGACAGATTGGCGGAAGCGGGATAGACGCCACCGCTGAAATATCGTTCGGGCTGCGTATGCGCCTCGTCGAGCACCATGAACTTCGGGTTGGTCATCTGAAGCTGGTGCTTGAAGAGCGTGACCTTGCCCGAGAGCATGACAACCTGGCCCGGCTGGAGCTGGTTGCGCAGGTAGCCGCCGTGAAACCAGACCACGCGGCACGTGCGCGTGTCGTCGCTGACCATCGCTTCGAAGATCGGCGGCCGACGATAGTTCTGGTAATCGGTGGACTCGACGAGGGCGATCACGCTGGCGGTCTCGTTGGGCTGTAGCCGGGCGATCTTCACCGGGCTTGGCGCGAAGACCCAGTCGCGCGGATAGTACTCCAGCAGATCGCCGACCGTGTTCACGCCGAGCTCGGCGAAGGTCATGGCGCGGGCGGGACCGACCCCTTTGACGTACTGAACGGCCGTCGAGGGGGTGATGGCGCTTCGGTCGTGACTGTCGTCGTGCGCATCGGCCCGCAGAGGCTCGAAACCGGGCGCGCCATGCGCGGCGGCCGATGCGGATTCTGTTTGTGGGTGTTCTCCAGCGTTCATTGCAGTGGTCATCTTATCCGCTTCGGGGCCGGTCGGCCAGCGGGACCTGTTCACTGGCCAAAACCGTGTTCGCCGATGAGCCGGACGAAACGGCAGCCGCAGACGTGCCGCTCGATCAGCTTGCCGTGGACTTTCTCCGCGACGACCAGCGCCTGGGTGGAGCCGCAGCCGATCGGTGCGACGATCACGCCGCGTTCGACGAGCTGCGCCAGCACCGGCGCCGGCCAGTCGGGCGCCGCCGCCGTCAGAAGAATGCGATCGAAGGTGCGTGGCTCGGGCCAGCCGGCGCTGCCGTCTCCGATGCGGAACTCCACGTCGTCGATGCCCAGCCTCTCCAACACCCCCCGGGCGGCGGACGACAATTCTTCGAACTTCTCGATGGTGTACACTCGGCCGGCCATGCGGGCCAGGATGGCGGTCTGGTAGCCGCTGCCCGTGCCGATTTCGAGAACCGTGCAGTTGCGATCCAGCCGCAGCAGTTGCGTCATCAGAGCGACGATGTAGGGCTGTGAGATCGTCTGGCCCCATCCGATCGGCAGGGGGCCGTCCACGTAGGCCTGCGAATGGTAGCCGTCCGGGACGAATGCCTCGCGCGGGACCTCCATCATGACTCGCAAAACGTCCGGGTCGGTGATATCCCGCCCCTGAAGATCGTTCCGGAGCATCCGCTGCCTGGCCTGATCCAGCATGTCCTGTTCGCGTTGCTTGTCCATGCGATTCGTCGTGGCCTTTGCGCGCCCTTTCCACCCCACGGTTGCTACGTTGGTTTCAGAACAGCAGTTTGACTGCCGCGGCGGCCGCCAGGATCTGCATGACCGCATTGAAAGCCTTCTGCGGGATACGCCGCAGCAGGAAGATGCCGAGCACAGCGCCGAGGGCGATGACCGGCAGCATCATCAGATCGAGCGTGAGCGATTCGCGGGTCATGATGTCCAGGTTCATGCTGAACGGCACTTTGAGCCAGTTGACGACGAAGAAGAACCACGCGCTGGTGCCGACGAAGGCGACCTTGGGCAGTTTCATCGCCAGCAGGTAGATGACCATGATCGGTCCGGCGGCGTTGGCCATCATGCTGGTCAGGCCGGCCACGAAGCCCAGCCCGCCAGCAAACCACCACTGCGTGGGTATGTGCAGATTCTCGTCCCTGGCCCGGGTTCGCCAGTAGTTCAGGGCCAGCATGACCAGGACGATCGCGCCGATGATCGGCTTGAGCTGCCGATCGTTGATGACCCTCAGCGCGAAGAATCCCGCGACGATGCCTGCGAAAGCGGCCGGAAGCAGGCGGATCATGTGGGACCACTCCGCGTTGCGCCGATGATAGGCGGCTGCGAAGACGTCGCCGAGGATGAGAATGCCCAGCAGCAGGCCCACCGATTTCTGAGCGGGCAGCACCAGCGCCATCAGGATCGTCGGCAGGATACCCACGCCAGGTATTCCGGTCTTCGAGATGCCGACAATCAAAGCCGAGAGCGCGACCACGAACCATGCCAGGGGTTCCAATTCGCGCATTACTTATTCCTGCATAAGCGGCCATTATACTCCACCGTTTGTGGGTCGTGCACTGTAGCGGTTTTGTCCCGCCGCCGCAAGCCACTTCCTATCCCGGCCGGCCACTGGTATGATGGGATCGCCTATGGCAATCGACCGCACCAACGCACATTCAGGAGGTATGACATGAAAGCGAACAAGGTCCTTTATCTCGGTCTGGCGGTCCTTATCGGCGGCTGCGTCCCGGTGATCTCCCTGCAGCCGCTGTTCACGAAAGACACGCTGTTCTTCGACGAGCATCTGCTCGGCACGTGGGTGGAAAACCCCAGTGACACCAGCAGCGCCTGGGTGTTCACGCGTCTCGGACAGGGCGACGCCGACACGCTGCCCGATGCGCTCAAGGATAGCGCCGACAAGGTCTACCATTTGGGCCTGACCGATCCGGAGGGGCGCAAGGGTTCCTTCTTCGCGTGTCTGGTGAAGCTCGACAGCAACGTGTTCCTGGACATCTTCCCCGATGTGCTGCCCTCGGGACAGGGTGATCCCGAGAAGGCGGAGCTGTTCTACAACGCCTTCTTCTTCGTGCGGGCCCACACCTTCGTCAAGGTGGACCTCAGCGGCAATCGCATGTCGATGTGGTTGACCAACGACGACAAGATCAACGGCCTGCTCGAATCGCGGCCGAGCCCGATCGCGTTCGAATCGGTCGACGACCGGCCCATCCTGACGGCCTCGACGAAGGATTTGCAGGCGTTCGTCTCACACTATGCCGGCGACGACCGCGTCTTCGCCGACGAGATCATCCTGGAGCGCCGTCCGCAATAGGCGCCGTGCGGCGTCGAGCGAGAAGCTCTGCCGGTCCCGTAGGACCTATGGGACCCATAGGACCCATTGGCAGGTCGAAAGGACAGATGCGGGCGCCGTGGATCGGTCTTCTTGCGGGCTTGCGGGACGGCGGTTTTTCGGTATGATGGCCGGCCTTTGCCTGTGAAGGTGTTTGTTCTTTGCCGCTTCTCGCTGGAGCGGCTGATTCTGGAAGGCCATGTGATCATGAAGCAAGGCAGCAAGAGCAAGGGCACGACCGAGGCCGAACGGGTCCGTTTCGGCGAGCCCAGGCGGTATCTCGTCGACGTGGACTCGATCTCGACCAACCAGCTTTTCACCGACTGTGTGATCGTGGGGGCGGGTCTGGCGGGCCTGCGGGCGGCGATCGAGGCCGCCGACCATCGCAACGTCATGGTGGTCTGCAAGGGCACTCTCGAGGACAGCAACACGTGGAAGGCCCAGGGCGGCATCGCCTCGGTGCTCGGCGAGGATGACACCTTCGAAGCGCACATCGCGGACACGTTCAAGACCGGAGGCGGCATCTGCGACGAGCAGATCGTCAGGCTCGTGGTCGAGCAGGGCCCCGAACTGGTCTGCCAATTGCAGCGGTGGGGCACCGCGTTCGACCTGGTCGACGGCCAGGTCGACATCACGCTGGAAGGCGGCCACTCCCGCGCGCGGATCCTGCACGCGCACGGCGACGAGACCGGGCGGGCGATTGCCGAGGCGCTGATCGACAAGGTGCGGACCACGCCGAACATCAAGGTCATCGAGAACTTCTACACCATCGATCTGCTGACGGATGAGGACCATCGCTGCGTCGGCATCATCGGATACGACCGGCCGCGCGGCCTGCAGATTCTCTGGGCGGCCAACACGATCCTCGCCAGCGGCGGCGGCGGGCAGTTGTATCGCGAGACGACGAACCCGCCGGGAGCGACCACGGACGGCGTCGCCATGGCGTACCGGGCCGGGGCCGTGCTGCGGGACATGGAGTTCGTGCAGTTTCACCCGACGACGCTGTACATCGCGGGCGCGTCGCGCGCGCTGATCACCGAGACCCTGCGCGGGGAAGGCGCGTACCTGCTGGACGTGAACGGGCATCGCTTCATGACCGAATACGATCAGGCGGGCGAGCTGGCGCCGCGCGACGTGGTGAGCCGCGCGATTCTGGACCAGATGCGCAAGACCGAATCGACGCACGTGTTCCTCGACGTGCGGCACCTGGACAAGGAGTATTTTGCCAAGCGGTTCCCGATGATCAGCGACCTGTGCGAGAGCTTCGACATC
Organism: uncultured Pirellulales bacterium; assembly: GCA_964579055.1. Lineage (GTDB taxonomy): Bacteria > Planctomycetota > Phycisphaerae > Sedimentisphaerales > Anaerobacaceae > Anaerobaca. Next base: position 8,975 of record CAZOFX010000071.1, on the reverse strand, counting down.
GACGTCAGTCACGACCTGATCCCGGTGCGGCCCAGCGCGCACTACATGGTGGGCGGCGTTCTGGCCGATCCGAGCGCGCGGACGAGCATCGAGAACCTCTACGCCTGCGGCGAAGTCGCCTCGACCGGGCTGCACGGCGCCAACCGACTGGGCAGCAACTCGCTGCTGGAAGGGCTGGTCTTCGGGACCATCGCCGGCCGGCAGGTGGGGCAGAAGGCCCCGGCCGACGTCGCCGGCCTGAAGCATCCGCTGATCAAGTACCAGATTCCGCACTCCGACCGCAGCCATCTCGACGCCGCCGACGTGCGCAACAGCCTGCGCGCCCTGATGTGGCGCAACGTGGGCATCACGCGGACCGCCCAGCCGCTGGCCGAAGCCCAGGAGATCATCCGTTTCTGGCACCGCTACGTGATGGACAAGATCTTCGACTCGCCGGAGGGCTGGGAGTGCCAGAACATGCTGACCTCGTCGCTGCTGGTCACGCACGCCGCCGAACTGCGAAAAGAGAGCCGAGGCGTCCACTACCGGATGGACCATCCGAAGACCGACGATGCGCATTTCCGCAAGCACATCGAGATCGTCAAGGCCAACTGAGTTGGCCGCAGCCGCTACGCGGTCGGAAGACGCTCGGGGTCTACTCCGAACGGCGCCAGGTGTTTCGGCTCCATGGGGACCTCTTTGTGAATCTTCCGAAGCGCGTTGGGGCTTTCGATCGCGTTGCGCAGGTTCTGCTCGTGAATGACCTGGAGCCAGTAGGGGATGTCCTTGATGGGGCATCTGGGCACGTCGGCCGGGATCTGATTGTGCCTCCACCGCCACACCGTCATCGCGGCCTGTCCATCCTCCACCCGCGTGGGGCAGTTGTTGTACCAGTACTCCATGAGCAATCCCCGACGCGCGCCCAGGTCGAAGATCATTCCGAAAGGAAACACCATGACCCAGGGACGGGCGAGCTTCTCACGGTTCTGACGGTAGGTTTCATGGAGGGCTGCTACAGCATCGCGATGAAAGGCGTCGTCGTTGTCGATGCGAGTCGTCAGCAGATCGTACGCCCCCGGCTCCACACCGCTCAGCCATGCGTTGGCGCCGCGCACGGGGAAGACGAGCTTCATGTTCGCCCGGCACAGGCGCTCCATCGTCTGGACGTGTGCATCCGGCGTTCGCGAGTCTATCAGAATCCGCCAGGTGAAATTCTGGCAGCTCTGCGCGGCGATCGACGGCAGCGTGAACGCCTCGAACAGGCGCAGGCGGTGCTCCATCCAGGCATCGGGTGCGAGTCGCGCTTTCGTCTTCGGGCCGTACAGGTCGACGTTGAAACGTGTCAGAATCAGGTGCTGGAACGGTTCGGTCATGGCGTCTGAAGCGGATCGCTGCCTCGACTTTCCTGGTCGGGCGACGACGCGCTGCGGCTGCGATAGAAGTGGATGTGCACGTCCTCGAGCGTGGCGATTCCTTCCTCGATCGCGCCGTCGACGATCTTCAGGAAGCCTTCGATCTTTTCGGGGGTGTCCACGATCTCGATCACGATGGGCAGGTCCTGGCTCAGTCGCAGGATCTTGGCGGTGTGCAGCCGGCTGTGGGCGCCGAAGCCCTCGAGCCCGCGCACGACTGTGGCGCCCGCCATGTGGTTCTGGCGGGCCTGTCGCACGATCCATTGATACAGCGGCATCCCTTCATACCGGTCGCTCTCGCCGATGAAGATGCGCAGCAGTCGTCCTTCCTTGGGCAGCATGGTCTATCCTTTGAGATTCGACAGTCCGTATCCCAGCGCCACGGCACCGAAGCCGAGCAGCAGGTGCAGGCCCACGTAGCTCATCGCGGTCAGCGCCTGACGGTCGCGCAACAGCGCGACGGTCTCGTAGCCGAACGTCGAATAGGTCGTGAACCCACCTAAGATGCCCAACAGCAGAAACAGCCGGGCCGCAGGGCTGAACAGATCCGTGTTGTCTGCCCAACCGCCCAGCAGACCGATGAGCAGACAGCCGACCACGTTGACGCTCAGTGTGCCGTAAGGAAACAGCGCCGTGTCCGAGAGCCTCTGAACCCAGCCCGAGACCAGGTATCGCAGCACCGAGCCCAGAAAGCCCCCGAGTCCAACGATGATAAGATTTCGCATGTAGTGCCTTTGTGTCCAAGCAGTGTCGTACCAACGTGTGCGGGCGTAGTGTAGGACCCGTTGCACATGGCGTCAAGACCGATGAGCGTGGCGACTCTCCGTCCCGATCGAAGACACGACTGGAAAAGGCTTTGTTGTGGTGGTATAATATGGGCCGGCCTTGGGCCGAATAATCAATAGTCAATCATCAATCAGGAGCCGGTTCATTCCGAGAGTGGGTTGGGCGGTCGCTCTGCGTCGCCTCGTGCGGGGCAGAGAGGAAAGTCCGAGCAGGAAGGGGACCCCAAACGCGTGATATCGCGTTTGGGAGACCCGGGGCACGGTGGTGGCTAACGGCCACCGGGGGCGACCCCAGGGAAAGTGCCACAGAAAACACACGGCCGATGTCCGCCGAAGGCGGAACAGGCAAAGGTGAAAAGGTGCGGTAAGAGCGCACCGCGACGGCGGCGACGTCGTCGGCAGGGTAAACCCCACCGCCTGCAAGACCAAGCAGCCGGTCGACTTCGGTCGCACTTGGCCCGAGTGTGAATGGCCTTCGGGTCGTTCGGCCGGCGGGTAGGTCGCGTCCCGCTTCGGCGGGAGAGCCGGTCGGCAACGGCCGGTCCAGATAAATGATCGCCGCCCGCCCTCGCGGCGGGTACAGAACTCGGCTTACAGACCCACTCTCGGAATGAACCGGGGCCCAATTGATGATTGACCATTGGCGATGGATTGTTCGGCAGGAGGCCGGACGGCTGTCTCGTGCCGCAATGCGGCGGTGCTCTGCGATGATTCGGGCGGCTTCATGTGGTGCCAGTATCCTTGGAACGTGGTGAAGCTCCAGATCGCGGCGGCTGTCAGCAGGATCGCCGCCCCGAGCAGGCGCAGGGCCCGCCACTGTCGTTTCCACAGCGTCACGCCGGCGCCGAGCTCGCCCAGGCCGGTCAGGATGAACCCGACCCCTGACAGCATCGGCGAGCCGGTCAGCGACAGTTGCATGATCCGCACACCGATCACGATTGCGGAAGCGCCTGCGACGAACGCATAGAAGCCCAGTGGCCAGAGGCTGTAGCCGGCCGCCAGCGCCCAGGCCGCTCCGAGGAAGAGCACGCCCAGCAGCGCCGACATCTCGCCGAACGCCATGCTGTACGGTGACGGGAGCGGCCAGGTGAACGCCATGGCCAGGCCGCACACGGTTGCCACCAGGCCGGCGATGCCGAATGCCGGCGCCCAGGCCCGCTGCTCCGCGCGCCCGAATCCCCAGACCAGATACGCGCCCAGCACGATCAGCGCGCCAACCATATTCACCAGCATGAGGGTCACGTAGTCGATCATGATCGCTCTCCACGGCGGCCTTCACGGCCTCCTCGGCCGATCTGCACAACGCAGATAGAGTCGTGGTGCACCGAGGGTTCATAAGGAAATCCCTCGCCCAGACAGAAATGGGTGCGGATCATGCGACGCGTGGCAGTTGAACTACCTCTCCTGCGGAGCAGCCGGTGACGCCAGCCAGTCCTTGGAGATCGCCAGGACCTTGAGGCGATTGAGGCCGCCGACCTGCTTGTCGCCGGCGCAGTAGGCCAGGAGCATCCGATCCCCCACGAAGGCGATGGCGGTGTAGCAGTACCAGCCGTCGGGATTCGCTTCGATGACGCGCGATTCGCTCCAGGAGTCGCCTTCGTCCTTGCTGATGGCCAGGCACAGAGGAGTCCGCCGGCCTTGCGGATAGGGATGCCGGCCGGAATGGTCGTTCCACACGCAGACCAGATCGCCCGTCCACGGAACGCGTTCGATTGAAGCGGGGCTCAGCGGCGAAGCCAGCTCCGACGGCCGGGGCTTCGACCACGTCTGGCCGCCGTCCTGCGAGTGGCAGACGTACTGGCTGCCCGCATCGGTGCGGATGTACATCATCAGCCGGCCGTCCTGCAACTCGACGACGCCCGGCTCCTGCAAGGTGATGCGCCGGCCGTCAGGGTCGTAGCCTTTGAATGTGTCCCGGCTGCGGCGCCACGTCCGCCCGTTGTCGTCGGACAGATAGCACATGATGATGCCGGCGCTGTCGCGCGGTTGGCCCGGCCCCTGGTGCCAGGCGACGGGCAGAATCAGGTGGCCGGAAGTCAGTTGGACGGCCCGGTCATTATTCAGGACATAATAGCCGACTTCATCGGTGATGCAGTCGATTGGCTCGCTCCAGGTTCGCATCTCGTCGGTCGAGACGCACATGACGGGCCGGCAGTCCTCCTGTGAGGTCTTGCGCAGGTAGAACAGGGCGATCTCGCCACCGGCCAGTCGCAGCAGCGAGACGGACATGACGTTCAGCCCGCCGGTCCGGCAGACCACCGTCTGTGGCTCGCTCCAGGTCTCGCCGCCGTCGGCGGAAGTGCGCATCACAAGATCGGCGGCCGCATGGTCGCTCCCGCCGCCGGTGAATCGTGTATAGATCAGACACAGCCGCCCATCCTTCAGCTCGATGAGATCGCCTTCGGAGTGGCGCGGATACGCAGCGCTTGGCTCGATAACCAGAAGCGGCTTCATTTCCTCGTGTCGCTGGTCCGGCGGGAACCAGCCCCGGAGAAACTCCGCGGCCGGTCCCTCATAGACGGCCTCGGCGAGGAACTCCTCGCCCCGCTGATTGCCCCAGGAGTAGTTGATGACCAGCCGGCCTTCGTGTTCGCAGAAGTCGATATCGGAGTTGTTGATGTTCTCCGCCTTGGCGATGCGCTGCTGCTGCTCGGCGGTGAGCTTCGGGTTGGCGATCTGCTTATCCTGTGCCGATGCCTTCAGCACCGGATTCAGCGGGCTCGGCTCCCAGTGGATCAGGTCCGGCGAACGCACCACGCGCATCTCATAGCCGTCGTGGGCCTCCAGGTAGAAATCGTAAAAGTAGCCGTCGAGGTACCGTAAGCAATGGGGCGCGCTGTAGCGGTCCTTGGCGTAAACGCACTCGGGCGGTGTGACCATCCAGTTCCGCAGGTCCTTCGACGTGGCGAACCGGGCCGTGAAGGCCACTCCGGCCTGGTCCTCGGGTTTGTGAATCTCGAACATCATCACGTACCGGTCGTCGGCCTTGCAGATCGACGTGTTGCAGATGCCGAACCCGTCGAGGTCCAAGGCGGTCCAGTGCTCCCACTGCTTCAGGTCCCGGGAGGCGAACATCTCAACGCGCTGGCCGGTCCAGCCCTGCTCGGTGCTGGTGCCGGTGACGTAGACGGTGTCCCCATCGACGAACGCGCTGGAGAAGGCGCAGCCGTGTGCCAGCGGTGCGGTGGTTTCGCCCGTGCCGACTGCGACCAAGCGCGAGTAGTTCGCGCCGAGTTCGTTGCCTTTGTAGCTCGTGCGCACCCATTCGCAGCGGTAGAGCTTGCCCTGGAACACGATTGGCGTGGTTTCGACAAGATCGCAGTCGATCGTGCCGAGCTTGCGAATCAGGGGTCGTCCCTGTGGGTCTTTCGGTGCGCCTGTGACGCTGCCGATCAGGGTCACGAGCAGGAACACAATGGCTGGTCCAGTCGATCTTCTCATGCGTTGCCCTTCCTGTCTGCGGCGGCCGACGATGCGGGCCTGGCGTGATGAAACGGCCCACGTTTGTAGGGGCGAATAATCATTCGCCCCTACGCAACAATTTTCATTCGCGCCCTCACGGGCACACGACAAACGGGCTTTGTTCGAGACAATCTCGGAGGCGGTCCCATTCATCGAGGAACTCTTGGAGATGGTCCTTGCCGTTGTCGCGGATTTCCGCACCGATCATGTCCCGGACGAGACTCTGCTCCCGTCCGTATTGCTCGGCGGTGAAGTGGCCGCCAAAATGAGCGATGCGCAGCCAGAGCAGGTACGTCGTCAGCGCGTCGAACTCGTTGTAGGCGATGATCTTGTCGAGGTGGCCATCGAGCCACAGGGAAGCGACCTGCTCTCCGTCGACGTCCATCTTGCCGGGGATGCCGGAGAGCGTCGCGATCTCGTTGAGAGACGGGGTCGCCTTGCCCCAGCCGGCGACGACCTCTTTGAGGTCCACACTGGCTTCGCTGTTGCGGCTGTCGAAGTAGTCTTCGCCCTCCCAGGGTTTGTTCGGACGCTTGCAGAAATCCGGCATGGACAGGCCCAGGACTACCCCGCGCTGGATCAGCGCCTTCAGGTCGGCGCTGGCGGAGTTGAAGCCGACGAGCTGCGGCTTGTACTTTCCCGCCTTGCTCAGGAAGGTGCCCACCACGTGTCGCTCCTCGATCTGGGCCGGGTCGTGACTGTCGCGCGGCAGCGACAGCAAGTGGAGCTTCACATCGTTGCCGGTCTGGTGGCGCTCGACCGCCGCGACCGAGACGATCCGGCACAGGACCGTTTTGAGGTAAGGCGTCGGGTCCTCCTCCGTCGCGCCGCCTTTCTTCCACATGACCTCGACGACCTCCCTATCGGGCATCTCCGCCGGCAGTTTGTACAGCAGTCGGCCCGCCGGCGGATCGGGAATCCATTCGGCGTCGAACGCCCACACCCGATTCTTCACGCTCTTGAACATCGTCGCGCTCCTTCGCTGTTCTTCCCGACCTGGGTGGTAGCCTCGTAGGGTGTGCACCGCACACCTTCCTCATCGCGAGATCGAATTGGTGTGCATTGCACACCCTACGAGTCTTCGGGATACCACCGAGTTGAAGCTGCCATGGGACCGTTCTCACGTTATCCAGGCCCATTATGATCCGTGCGAGCGCGCGGGTCAATCCGCTTGGGCAATCTTCCGGGCTGCTGAACCGGGCGGGCTCTACCCGCATCGTCGGGCCAGAACGCGTGGTCGACGTGTCAGGATGGGGCGGTGTGGCTTCTGCCGGTGCGCTCGGCGCGATGTCTGCGGCTGGCAGGCAGAAGCGTCTCGATCAGGGCGGCCAGCGGGTCGACCACCATCCAGACCAGAAACGTCGTTCCCAGCGTGCCCAGGGCGACGCCGAACAGGAACCGGCTCATCCCGCGGACGCCGGCCATTCCCAGGACGGCCGCCACGCCGCCGAGCAAAGGCGCCGACACGTAGAGACCCATGTAGTAGTCGCTGCTGGTCAGAGGATGCTCCTCCTCGACGTGCCCGGATCGGGCGACCCCTCGCAACAGGGCGAAGAGATAGAGACTGGCCACCAGGACGATCATGAGGGCCGAGTGGCCCGAAAACGAGAAGACCACCGACCAACGGAATCCTGCCTGGCGCAACGCGGCCACGAGAAGATAGCCGACGCAAAGGGTGAACCAGAGCATTCCGACCAAATGAAGCCGGTTCAATGTCTTCCTCGCCGCCATGATTTGTTCCTCAGCCTCCCCCCCGTCTTGCCTACCGACCCGCGATAGCGGGCCGTTGCCGCCGAAGCACGCACCCCTCTATAATGCCCATTCTCTCATTCCGTGTGCTCCGGTTCAATACGTACAAACACGTATTCTCGTCGCCCGATGATGTTCTTCAGAGGGGAGGGTGTGCGCGGCACACCAATTCCACCGTGTGGTGAGGCTTTGCCAAAACCGAGTATCAAAGTGCAAAGAGCAAAGATCAAAATGGCGGAATCCCGATAGCCATCGGGATGACTTCCTCCATTTTGCACTTTGCTATTTGATTTTTGCTTTGATCCTGGCGAGATCGCCTGTTTCCGTCAGGCGGCGGGCCAGAGACCGTAAACGAAGGCCGCCAGCAGGGCGCCGAGGATGGGGCCGACGATGGGGACCCAGCTATAGGCCCAGTCGCTCGTTCCTTTGTTCTCGATCGGCACGAGCTGGTGGATCAGGCGCGGTCCCAGGTCGCGGGCGGGATTGATGGCGTAGCCGGTCGTTCCGCCGAGGGACAGTCCGATCCCCATCACGACCAGGGCGACCGGGATGGCCCCCAGGCAACCCATGCCCACCTTGATCTCTTCGGTCCCGGAGGTGAACGTCGGACAGGAGGCGTACAGCACGGCCAGCAGCAGCACGAAGGTGCCGATCACTTCGCACAAAAGGTTTCGAGTGGGGTTGCGAATCGCCGGTCCCGTGGCAAAGGTGCCGAGAATCGTGGCTGGGTCGGTGCTGGCGTCGTAATGGTCCTTGTAGAACAGCCAGACGAGAAACGCACCGGCCGCACCGCCGAGGAACTGGGCGATAAGGAACAGCGGGACCTTCGCCACCGCGAACTTGCCCGCCGCCGCCAGGGCGATCGTCACCGCGGGATTGATGTGAGCGCCGCTGAATTCGCCGGTGATGGCGACGGCGACGAAGACGGCCAGTCCCCAGCCCATCGTGATCACGATCCAGCCGCCGGCGTTTCCCTTCGTGCCCTTGAGACAGACATTGGCGACCACGCCGTCGCCCAGCAGAACCAGAATCATCGTCCCCATGAATTCCATGAATTCCGCTGTAAATTCGCTCATCGAAATTTCTCCCGTTCATTCTCCGGCGTCTGTGCAAGCGGCCCGATCGGCCCGGCGCCATCTGCGCTATCGGTCCCAGTCCCGCACTCTATCCACCGCCTTGTGCCAGTTCTTCAGAAGCTCGGCTCGCGTCTCGGCAGCCATGTGCGACTCGAACTCGGCCCCCTTCTTCCAGATCTTTCGAATCTCCGCCAGGTCCTTCCAGAACCCAACGGCCAGGCCCGCGAAGAACGCCGCGCCCATCGCGGTGGTCTCCAGTGTCTGGGGGCGGACGACTTTCACCTGGGTCAGTCCCGCCTGGAATTCCATCAGGCGGTCGTTGATCGATGCGCCGCCGTCGACGCGAAGCTCGGCGATCGGGATACCCGCGTCGTCAGCCATGGCGTCCAGCACGTCCTTGGTCTGAAAGGCGATCGACTCGACGCAGGCCCTCGCGATGTGGGCGCTGGTTGTTCCCCGCGTGATGCCGAAGATGGCGCCGCGGGCGTATTGGTCCCAATAGGGGGCCCCGA
>CAZOFX010000070.1:0-30062 GCA_964579055.1 uncultured Pirellulales bacterium | reverse complement strand
GAGCGCTACCCTATTTTAACAGGCGCGCAAAAATATTTCCTAATCCGTATCAGGCGCCAACAGGGCCATAGACACCACGCAGCCACTGGCCCCCGTCCCCTGGTCCTACACATTGTCCGTTTTGATGAGCGTTGAAGACAGGTCTTTGGCATCGCGAGGCGGTCCCACCGCGGTTTGACACGCACAAGTACCACCATCACGAGCGGATTCAGCAAGGCCTCAACAAGACCATCGAGCCGCAGCATGAGGGCCGCCAGGGTGAGATCATTTGTATCGAGCGACTGGGGGGATTGCTGAGATTGTATCATCGCAAAGCTGCGTGACACTCCTCTATGCATGTCGCTCTCGCGGGAGGGAGTGCGCGCTCGGGTGAGGTTCTGGGCATCGCAAACACGCATCCACGCGGCATCCCAGGGTGGACGACTCGGAATGTCTCCTCTGTACGCTCTCATCTCTGCCAGCGGTTCCGACGGCGACTCGTGGAATTCGCTCGTGTTACCCCCCGGATGATTTCTCGCACCCTACGAGGGTTGGACGGCCGTGCTATGCTCCCGCCGAGGCGGCGAAGTTCTCGACAAACTCAACACACTTGCTCACGTCCTCGACCAGCTGGGGCGACAGATGTTCGTACTCGATCGTCGCAATGCCGCGGAACTTCAGGGCACGCAATGTCTGCAGAACCTGTGTGTAGTTGGCCTTGCCCTCGCCCAGCGGCACGTCGCGAGACTCGGGGTTTCCCAGCTCCGCGACGTCCTTCAGGTGCACGGTGATGATGCGGCCGTCCAGTTTTCTGAGGCACTCAACCGGGTCCAGGCCGGTGCGGACATAGTGACCGGTGTCCGGGCAGGCGCCGATGAACTTGCTCCGGCCCTCGCAGACCTTCAGAACATTCTCTGGCCGCCAGTACTTCGACCCCGCGGCTTCCGAGTGATTGTGGATCGCCAGGTTCATCTGGTACTCCTGGCACAGCCTGTCGAGGGCTTCGAAGACCTCCGCCGGCGGCTCGGCCACGAGGGTTTCCACTCCCATGTCCTTGGCGAAATCGAACACGCTGCGAAAGACATTCACGTCAGCATCGAGCGGCGCGTAGTAGCTCGCCATCTTCATGCCGCGGTCGTCCAACCGCTTCTTCATCTCTCGGCGCTGCCCCGGCGCAAGCGCTTCGCTCGTTTTGAGCTCCGGTTGCTCCTTGCTCAGCGGCAGGAAGAATGCCGGCTCAACACAACGGATGCCCAGGCCCGCGATCACGTCCAGCGCCTCGTAGAAGCTCCGGTCACGGAAGGTATAGAGCCCACATGACAACCGCCACCCCATCCTCTCTGCTCGAGGCGTGCTCAACTTGGCCTTCGGTACCTCCGCGGACATCGCCTCGGCCGCCCCGGCCAGGATGCTTCCCGCTCCCCAGCCTCCCGCGACCACCAGCAACTCCCGACGACTCAATCGACTCGTACTCATGAGACCTCCTTACAGTCTGCGCAATTGCGGCTGAAGTTCAGACCTTCTCCACTACCGGGTGCACCCATGGCGCCCGGTAGGGCCGCGCCAGCAACTGGTTGGCCGGCTCGTCGCCCACCACTTGGCCGCTGGCCTGGTCCCACGTCAAGCTCCGCTTCAGTTGCAGGGAAAGATTCGCGAGCACGCACATGCTCGTGGACATGCTCCCCTCTGCGATATCCGCCCGAGGACGACCCCGACCGGCGATGCACCGCAAGAGATCCCTCATGTGTTCGCGGATCGCCGGCGCAACGTGGTACTCGATTCTTTTTTCCGTCTTATCTTCCGGGAACTTGTCGCTGTCCACCGGGTATTTGGCGTTGGGGTCATTCCATTCGCGATGGATGGGCGTACCACCGTCCAGCGGGATGAAGTCGAGACTGTACACGCCAGCTTTCAGTGTCCCCTTCTCTCCGTAGAAAGTCGCTCCCCACCGGTACTTTGGGTCCGGTCCTTCACCAAAGTGGCGATGCTGCCAGGTGATTTGCAGGTCGCCGTAATCGAAGGTCGCCGTCTGCATGTCGGGGATATTGGGTTTGCCTTCCTTATGGAAGTAATTGCCGCCGGTGGAGGAAACCCGCTGGGGCCAGCCCAGGTTCATCATCCAGCGCACCATGTCGATCATGTGAATGCCCATGTCCCCGATCGTGCCGTTACCGTATTCCATATAGTTGCGCCAGCCGCCGGGGTGGATGGTTTTGTTGAACGGCCGCATCGGCGCCGGGCCGGTCCACATCTCGTAGTCGAGCGTCTCCGGCGGCGCCTCGTCGGGCGGATTGACGATGCCGCGACGACCATAACAATAGGTCTCCACCAGCCCGATCCGGCCCAAGCGGCCTTCCGCGATCAAGTCACGCGCCTCGAACAGGTGCGGCGTGCTGCGCCGCTGCGTCCCCACCTGCACCACACGCTGGTACTTGCGCGCCGCGGCCACCATGGCCTGGCATTCGACCACGTCCACACCAATCGGCTTTTGTACGTACACATCCGCCCCGGCCTGCGCCGCCGCGATCATCGGCAACGCGTGCCAGTGGTCCGGCGTGGCGATCAGCACGATGTCCAGGTCTTTTTCCTTCAGCATTTCGCGGTAGTCACTATAGGTCCGTGGCTTCCTCTTCGAAAGCTGGCGGCTCGCCACGATGTCGGCCGCTTCCGTCAACATTTGCCTGTCCACATCGCAGAGCGAAACCACCTCGACTGGCGCGACCTGGATCAGACGCAACAAGTCAATCTTGCCATACCAGCCACTGCCGATCAGACCGACCCGTTTCTTCTGCTCGGCCAACTCACCTGCAAAACTGGGGAGTCCTGCTGTCGCTACCGCAGTGAATCCCACCACGCTCTTTCGCAGGAATTCTCTTCGCTTCATTGATCGTCCTTTCCGTCTTCCAGGATGAACACCGGCAGTACCCACGGTAGTGGTAGGCCCGGACTTCCCGTCTAACCTTATTGCTTGCGCCGCTGCATGCTCTATGATACGCCCATACCGCATCCGGTTTCAATGGCTTTGGCCATCAGTACCTTTTTTCCTCATCCCGGGCGACTGTCACTCCGTCGGTCAGCAATGTCCATGGATTCCCCCCCTGCCCCAAGCGTTCCTCACTCCCTCATGACCCTCTGGGCACACAGATCAGCGCAAACTCGTGCTAATACTGAAGCGTCGCGGCGACCAATGCCGGTGCAGCGGGTGTACCCAGGTCGCAAAACCGGATTCTCTCAATGATGGCATCGCGCAGTTCAACACCGAGCACATTCAAGTGCCATGGATTGCCTTGCAGACCGACGAAGACTTCGTCCGCCTCAGGCGGCATTGCCCAATCGTCGGCTGTGCGACCCGTGATAAGCGGCACTCTCTGCTCATAGTTATCGGCATACTGGATCACGTACTCTGCCACGGCGTTCCACTCGCCGGTCCCTGCATCCTGAGCCGACCAACCGTGCACATTCCCCAGAAAGAACAACTGCTTGCCCTGCTGCCCGACCGGAATCTCAACCTCGTGTGGCCACCTCTGGTTTGCCGGGGCCTGCGGAGAGTGAAGCACGATGAGACCAAGGCCCCTGTTGTCCGCCGGATCCAGGATCTGAAAGGGCACACCTCCGACGGTATGCATCCCCCGTGGCAAGTCCTTGAACACATAGCTGCCGGGATTCTCCACACCAAAGGGCGCCGTCAGCGGATTGGTGTTGGCCAATGGCGCCAGGTTGAGCATCCGATAGCGATCCGATGCATTGGCCGACGCAAGTGGCAGACGGACCAGCGACGGGATCGGCTTGCGCCAGGATGCGGCCCGATCGCGGTAGAGCTGCACAATTGTCGAAAAATCCCAATGGCTTCGTTGGTTGGATCGTGCGACGACATCCAGGCCTTCTACAGACTCAGACAGCGGGCGGGATTCCGGCAGATACAGGAAGGTCCGTTTCGGCGGTTGTCGCCAAAACGGATCCAGCTCTACGTGGACGCCCTTCGCAGTCCCGGCAACTCGTAGACTCATCGGCCCGAAATGCGTCGGCGCACGTTCGACACGGATGATCTGACCCTCAGCCAACCACCGGTCGGGCACAGCCATCAACAGGTGCAGTTCATCCCCCCGTTCATGAATCAACATGTGCCGGAGCATAAACGCGTAGTTGGAAGCGCCCAGGCCATGAGGGATCGTTTCGCTCCAGGCGAAGCGTCGCTTGTAGTAAATACCCTCGGGAAATGCGTGTGTCGCTGTCGAATGGAGAAGATACCAATAGAAGTCTTCAACCACCTGTTCATGCTCGCCACGGATGAGAGACGCCATCGTGGTATATGCGGACATGTAAGGATGAATGGCGCCTGCGTGACCAAGCCACTGGATCGTGCCTTCGACGAAACCGCCTCCATGGTCCTTCCTCGCTGCGTTGACCAGTGCGACGACGCGATCATCGTCCCGGTCCAGAATCTCCGTCGGCCAAAGGGTCTCTGTGTTGCCCCAGTGGGTGCCTTCCTTCTCCCAACTCGGAGGAAAATGCGCAAGTCCCGTTCTCTCCCAAACGGCGTCAATCGCCTCTCTGTAGAGCCATGCCTCGCGAGTCAGGTCCTTCGCCTCATCGGTTCGGCCCAGCATGCGAGCCGCATCGGCAGTGCACAGCAACCCGCGTAGATTCCACAGGTCGTAACCGACGATGTGATGGCTGCCATCCCAGAGATATTCCCCATCCGCTGGCGCGTTAGGCAACACGCCAGAGAACGGCGAGTCGGAAGGGGCCTGCCGGCGAGCCTGCATCGTCCAGTCTGCCGCTCGACGCATCTGAGGATACACCGTTTCCAACCACTGGAGATCACCGGTGATCTTGCAGTACTGCCATAGGGCCCAGCAGGCTTGCCCATTGGCGTCCAACTGGCCCTTCTGCGACTCGAAGCGGCCGTCGGACTGCTGGCGACTCAAGAAACTCGTCACGGCCTGTCGCGCCGTGGCGCTCAGACCGGCTTCTTCCAACTCCATCAACTGGTATGCTGCGTCACGGATGTAGAACTCGTCGTAGAAACCTTCCCCCGGATGAAGCTCGCCATGGTCGCTGGCAATCAACTGACACACATGCGAAGCCAGATAGGCATGTGTCGCCTTCTCGCAGGGCACCTCAATACGTGCGCTCTGTGCCATGACGCCCTGCCAGTATTGGATAGTTCGATCAAGCCAGAGCGCAGCGTCTTCACTGGCAAAGTCCGAGGCTGCCTCAACTGTTGAAAATGGTATGCGAACCACCGTTTCCACACTCTCGCCCGGAGGCAAAGACCAGACAAAATCATGGGGCGGGGACCCAGGTGAGCCGCTGTTCTCCACCTTCAGCTTGGCATCGGCTGTCGTGTCGCCGGCATTGGTCACCTTGGCTCGAATCCAGTTCAGGAAATTCTCGCCTTCCGTGGGCCCGTCAAATGCCTTCTTCCAGTCCTTTACGTTGGCCAGCGGCGTAGCCCAGAGTGTGAATTCATAGCGTACGGATTCATCCTCCGCCGCGAACAGAACGACGGGTAACCAGCCCTCCAAGAGTCGCTTCGTCTGTGTCCGGCTAAGAGGGGTCAACCGCCGGCCAAATCTGATCCTCACCGTCACATCGTCGGAGTCAGCGTCCCGGATCAACAACTCGTTCTGGGGGCTGACGCGGGTCCCATGGGCATAGTCTTTGAGCCCGATGACGCTCCATGAGTTCCGAAAGTAGTCAAATGCCTCATCTGCCCCAAGCGGCCCGCTCAGCGCGAGGACAATACACGTCAGTAATCCTCTGCGGAAGCCTGCCAACTCCATGTGCCTTGCCATGAGTGGCCTCTCTGAACAAGGGATCTCGCCTATGCTGCAATTTGTTATATCACATAGCACCACCCAGGAAGCCCTCATGGAAGAACACCGGTCGATAGCCGTGATCGGTGATCCACCGGAGTGTGGTATCGAGCCTCACAAAGTGGTCCGCGATGTAATTCGAGTAGAATGGCCAGAAGTATTGCTCGTGGGTAAAGAGGTCCATGATCTCCGCCTGATCGGGATCCCTTTCCAGAGGCTCCAGCGTGGCAACGATCTGATCGACAGGCGTGTTGTTGCAGACGATATCTATTCGCGAGAACACGATCCCGCTTTCGAAATCCATGAGGGCATCGTGGCGGGAGAGGTACTCTGATCGTACATCGTCGAGGAGATAGTTGATATCCCAGATCCCGTTCTGCCGCTGGAAGTACCCGCTGAGCACTCGCACGCCCCGCTCGTACAAGGGCTTCAGGGCGTTCGGCTGCACCATACCCCAATGAATGACTGTTGGAGGGCTGTACGTCTGCTCACCAGCGAAACGTACGATTTGCTCGGCGACCTGATCCAGATCGGCGATCAACCGATCCGGCGGCGCGTTCTGATACGGACGATCGGGCAGGTTGGCATGGGCATGGAACGCCAAACGGAGCCAATCGGCACTATCCCGCCACTCGCCCCTATAGCGGTCGGGGAACTGAGGAAGCTCGAATCCGTCCTCAGTCGTATAGTAGATATTGAGCACGAAACGGGTTCCGTACTTCGAATGGAGTTCGCGGAGACTCTTCAGATAGAAGCAGTCGAAAAGGGAAGCGTATTTCTGACGGGCGATATCCCGCAGGAAGAAGCTGTTGTCATCGATGGAAAACCGATACCGGGGCTGGGAGTACCGGTCCCAGATGACCCGCACATGATGCTCCTGCCGGCCTGAACTGCCCTGCGCCACAGCAGCGATCTGGGTCTCCCGCTGATAGAGTACGATGTCCGCTTTGAAGCTCGTCCCCACCCGCAGCGCCGGGACGCCGTTCACGACCACCGAATCCTGTGCTGGCGCCTGGCCGGACACGCAGATCCTTAAGCCGCCGTCCGCAGGGACACCATGCCTGTGATTCAGCACGGCACCATGAAAGGGCTTGTCGATTCTCAGTGCCGGCGATGGCTGTCCCAACACCTCGGAGCCCCGCAGAACGATTCCAGCAAGGCCTGCGGCGGCCTGCAGGAACTGCCTTCGCGTCGCCATCGCCTCTCGCACGTTCGGCCTCCCGTTCTTTCCTCTTCACGATGTCGTGCCTTGGCACTCTCGATTCCCCGAGGCGGATCAACGGGGCGTGCCGCGCGACGGCCACAGAATAGCAGACGGACAACCACGCGTACAGCACCTGTCTCATGGTAACCCCTGCAAAAGTGCCGCTTTCGTCCTCCCCACCGCCGCTGCTGCTTGCTCTCGCCGCTCTCCAAGGGTCCATCACGATCCCACATCCCCTGCCAGCAACAGGTACTTCGCTGGCAGAGCGATGTAAGAAGCGGCTGGCGAGACCTCCTTCACCGCTCATGCCTTGCGGTCAAATCCCCCGGTCGGAGCCATAGTCCCGTCTCTCATCCGGCGCGACCTCCGCATGAGGGAGGGCTGATCCGAGCGCTTGCCATGGACAAGCTGTCCAAGATGCCTGCCCGGGCCACCCTATCCTTACATGGTTTGAGTTTCAGCACCTCAGGATGCTTTGCGTTGGGTACCGATGGGTTTGTCCACACTACGGAGTGTTGCATGCCTGGGTCTAAGTCGGTACCATCAGCCCATGGTATGGACGGCGTTCAGGTAGCAGAAGGAGATCGAGTCATGGCAGCACCAATGACACGTCGCTCGGTCCTTCGAGGCGCGGCCCTTAGCGGTGCAGGGCTGATTCTGCTTGGCAACAGTCGGTCGGCGCGCAGCTACACGGCGAACGAAAGGGTCAGCCTGGCGATTGTTGGAGTTTCCGGGCGAGGGAGTTGGTTCTCAGACACGATGCCGAAGCTGTGCAATGTCGTGGCGATGTGCGACGTGAATGACCGGCGGGCGGCCCCGTACTACGAAGCGATCCCCCAGGCGAAGCGATTCCACGACTTCCGCAAGATGTTCGACGCGATGGATAGGCAGATCGACGCGGTTACGGTCGCCACCCCGGACCATACACATGCGGTGATCTCGGCCGCCGCCATGCGGAGGGGCAAGCACGTGCTCTGTGAGAAGCCGCTAACACACGATGTGTTCGAGGCGCAGACGCTGCGGGTGCTGGCCCGGGAGTATAAGGTCGCCACCCAGATGGGCAACCAGGGCACGGCCAGCGAGGCTTTTCGTCGCGGCGTGGAGTTGATCCAGAGCGGAGCTCTCGGCGAGATTCGCGAAGTCCACGTATGGAACACCGGCGGCGGAGCGGGCGAAAGACCGATTCCCACGGAGGAGCACCCGATGCCGGAGTTCCTGAAGTGGGACCTGTGGTTGGGCCCGGCCAGGTACCGGCCGTACAACTCCCGTTGGGCCGAGTGGCACTCCTGGCGGGACTTCGCCACGGGACAGCTTGGTAACTGGGCCTGCCACACGATGAACATTCTCTTCAAAGGGCTGAGAATCGATTCACTTTGGAGTCCAAACGGTTCCATCGTCGGCGGTCGCACGATCCGGCTCGACGTCGAACTCTCCGGCGTGCACGAGGCAACGTTTCCGAAGTGGGAAATCATTCGATACTCCGTCCCAGCTCGGGGCGAGATGCCCCCGGTCACGGTGAACTGGTACAACGGTACAGGACAGGCGCCAGGGCCTCGCGAGAAGATCGAAGAGATGATGGGCCGAAAGCTGGACTGGGGTGATGCGGGCGAAAAGAAATGGGCAGACCACGCAGGTTGTCTACTCGTGGGCACCGAGGGAATGCTGCATTCGACCGGGCACAATGCCTCCATGACCCTGTTGCCCGCAGGCACGGCCAGGGATTTCGAGAGCCCGGCGGAGTCACTGCCTCGATCACGGGGACACGAACAAGAATGGCTCGACGCCTGCCGAGGTGGCGCGGCGGCGATGTCCCATTTCGACTACAGTGGCCCCCTTACGGAGTTCGCGCTTCTCGGCAATGTCGCGACGCTTTTCGGAAAGACCATCGAGTACGACCCGGTGGCTATGAAAGTGATGAACCTGCCGGAAGCCAACGAGGCGATTCGAAGGGAGTATCGCGAAGGCTGGTCGATGTGAGAAGATTGATCATGATGGTGAACGGGCGATTGCACGTTGTGACAATGTCGTTCATTCTCTTGTTGGCTGTTGCATGTCCGGCACAGCTTACAGAGGAGCAAGCAGAGCGAATCGAGGCAGCAGTGCCGCAGAAGACGCGAGCCGTAGCGGCCAAACCACGGCGAGTGCTGATCTGGAACACGCCATTCATGGAGCAATCGCCACACAAGGGCTACTCGATTCCGCACGCCGAGTACGCGATGCGGATGCTCGGCCAGAAGACCGACGCCTTCGAGGCCGTCGTCAGCGACGACGTGGCGATGTACCTGCCCGAGAACATCCAACGTTTCGACGCCATCATCCTGAACAACAGCAGCGGCCCATGGATTCGGCCGACAAATGAGGACATGGGCCGCTTCAAGGATTACGGTGCCGATCTCGACGAAGTGGAGGCGCTTCTACGAAAGAGCCTGCTCGACTACGTCGCGAACGGCGGCGGCCTCGTGGCATATCACCACGCGATCGGCGGCAACAGCCACTGGCCTGAATTCCAGGACCTGATCGGAGCGGGGTACTGGGGGCACCCCTGGAACGAGGAGGTAGCCATCAGACTGGACGAACCCAACCATCCGCTGCTGGCGACGTTCGGCGGCAGGGACTTCCGTCTGGCGGACGAGATCTTCCAGTTTAACGAGCCTTATTCCCGTGAGAAGGTCCGCGTTCTGATGTCGCTGGATACGGCCAAGACGAACATGACCGTACCCTGGATTCATCGCAACGACGGCGATTTCGCCTTGGCATGGGTCAAGACGCATGGAAAGGGCCGGGCGTTCTACTGCGCGATCGGGCACCGCACCGAAATCTGGTGGAACCCGCAGATTCTGAGTTTCTACCTGGACGCCATTCAGTTCGCCATGGGCGATCTGCCGGCGGATGCAACGCCGCGTGCCAGAGCACGGTGACAAGCTGAAACAGGAGAGGCACATGACAACAGGCCGTGTCACTCGACGCCGTCTTCTGCAAGCAATGGCCGGGGCGTATGCCGTGCCCTTCCTTGTGCCGCGGTCGCGGCCTTCACGCGGCAAGGCATCCTCGCGCCCAGCGAGCGGATCACGATGGGCTGCATCGGATTGGGCGGCAGGGGCACGGAGAACCTGCGAAGTTTTCTCGGACATAGGGACTGCCGAGTCCTCGCCGTCTGTGACGTGAACACAAACCGACTGGCCGAGGGGCAGAAGATCGTGAATGAACGGTACGGCAGTGCGGACTGCGCCGCCTACAGCGACTATCGTGACGTGTTGACGCGGGGCGATATCGATGCGGTCTTTATCGCCACGCCGGATGCCTGGCACGTTCTCCAGTCGGTCGAGGCAGCGCGAGCGGGCAAAGACATCTATCTCGAAAAGCCTCTGGGGCTCAGCGTGAAGGACGATATCGCACTCCGGGCGGCGATTCGTCACTATGATCGCGTATTCCAGTTCGGTACGCAGCAGCGGTCGGATCGGAACTTCAGCTTTGCATGCGAGCTCGTTCTGAATGGCCGAATTGGCCGACTTGAGCGGATTGTCGTCTCCACACCCGCCAGTCGCCGCGTCGGACGGATGCCGCCGGCGCCCGTGCCGCCGTGGCTCGACTGGGACAGGTGGGTGGGGCCGGCACGCTGGATGCCCTTCACCGAGGGTGTCGTCGGCAATTGCGGCGAGTGGGGCCACATCAGCAATTTCTCCCTCGGATGGATCACCACCTGGGGCATTCACCACGTGGACGTCGCCCAATGGGGAAACGATGCGGATAGCACCGGCCCTTTGGAGGTTGAGGGGA
This sequence comes from uncultured Pirellulales bacterium, assembly GCA_964579055.1. Taxonomy (GTDB): domain Bacteria; phylum Planctomycetota; class Phycisphaerae; order Sedimentisphaerales; family Anaerobacaceae; genus Anaerobaca. The sequence continues at coordinate 19,283 of CAZOFX010000070.1, read as the reverse complement.
CTGGCGTCTTCCCGTCCGACGGGCTGTACGATTGTGCAACCGCGTGGGACGTGACGCTCCGATACGCCAATGGCACCGTGGTGAGTTTCGTGGACAAGAGCAGACAGCGTCAGGGCGTACGATTTGAAGGTACGGACGGCTGGGTGTTCGTCGCACGCGGGGTGATCGAAGCCGAGCCAAGGTCACTATTGCAGGAGCACCTCGGCCCGGATGAGCGGCATTTGTCCATGGGCACTGACCACTGGGGTGGTTTTCTGGAATGCGTCAAGACGCGTAAGACACCGGTGTCATCCATCGAGTCGGCGGTGCGGACAGATACGGTCTGCCATATCAGCGACATTGCGATGCGCCTGGACCGCAAGCTGCGATGGGATCCCGGGGCCGAACAATTCATCGGAGATGCTGAGGCCAATCGTATGCTCACCCGAACCTGGCGGAGTCCATGGCATCTGTGACCGCTCGCATGATGGACAGGTCTCGCGGCACGAAGCAGCGAACATCGTCTGCCAATGGCTCGATGCCGACGTCACCCGAGCGGCCAGATTGTCGAACGCCGTACTGGCACCTTGCGTATCAGACAGAGCGTAGGGACCACACTGATACCGGAAACGGGAAGATCGAAGTAGAATCTCGGATGCAACGTACAGAATCCCTGGGTAAGGAAACGATTGCCACAGGCAAGGTGGCAATGCCAGGAATCCCCTGACAAAGCGTCGCGGCGAGTGAAGGCAGGCCGGGCGGCGTCTCGAAACCTGCTAAATTGCCGAGACAGACTTGCCGCAGAACAGGCGAGTAGCTTTGTGTAGTCGTGTTCTCCGAGATCGATGTTTTTCGCCGAACCGATCACATTTCCCGGTAGTATGTGCTGGTCGTGGCCGGTGTGCGCCCGATTGCCCTGAAGGCACGCATTGGTCCCCGGGGATATTGGGGGCACCGAGACGTTGAAACTGCCAACCTCTGACAAACTGAGAAGACCGCAATAGGGAACAGCAATATGAAAATGCCAGAAGTGCGAGAGAAGGCCAGGGCACTCGGCTTAGTCCCCGCAAGCATGAAGAAGGCGGACCTCATCCATACCATACAGCGAAAGGAAGGACATACGCCCTGTTTCGGAACATCCGGCGGTGTGTGTCCCTACGTCAACTGTTGTTTCAGAGATGACTGCCTTAGGATCAAGTCCTGAATAGGGCTGTTTCCGAATCCCCAGACTCGGCCATGACTCCGTCGTCCCGGGCGGCCTTCCCTCCACCGGCCAGTACTGTCCGTACGTTTCTGCCTGCCTTGCTAACCTTCACTCTCACTGAACCCCGCTCTAAAATAGTCTGTCATGATTCCAGAACTCGCTGTTCCGCAGGGAAAGCGACCCATGGAGCGGCTGCTAAACCTTCCTCTTTCTTCTTGTCTCGAAGGCGGATTCTCCCACCCGTCCACGCCCCCGTCATCCCGGGCAGCCATCCCTCTGCCGGTCAGCAGCGCCCGGGCGGTCCTGATCGCGTTGCCCTGCTCCTGCTTGCTGATCTCCGCTCCTGCTTCCCATCCCCCGCCATAGCTCAGTCTGTCGTGTTTCCAAAGTCCCCCGGCAGCAGCCAGGTATTCCGCAGGGAAAGCGACGCACGGAGCGGCTGCGGAATCTTTTTCTCCACGTCTCGAAGGTAAAACCCAGCTTCGGCCAGGGCCGCCTCGCTCGTCCCGGGCCTCCGCCATCGTCGAGCTCCCGTGGATGCGGGGGCAACGAGCAGTTCGCAGTCCTGGCTGTGGCGGATCTGACCTGGTACGGGTAGAATGCAGGTCCTCATGAATAACGAAAGAAAGATGAACACTTCGTGGCCGCTGATCCTCATCTTCGCCTTCCTGCCGTGGACAGGTGAAGGGAAAGGGGATCAGGCAAATGACGCCAATGCTGTGGAAGCAGGCGTTGTCACAACACATTCCGGCGGTCTGCACGGGTATATTGGCTTCAGCGCAACCCGCCCGCCGGCGCAGGCGGAGTACCGTGCGGGCATGGGTTTCTACTCCGCGGTCTGGTCGCTGATTGAACAGCCGTTTGCCGACTTTCAGATCGGTCTGGCCGGCTCCTGGATCACTCCCGACAACTCCGACAACAGGGATAAGCCGCTCGCTCCGGAGGGTACCTTGGCCCGCAAGTGGCCCGAACGGGGTCCCACATGGGAGAGCGTGTTCCAAACCGTCGAAGGTGGGCTGGGCTACTGGGCAGGCAACCACTTCCGCTACGGCCCACCGAAATTCAGCATGAACGCCACGCCGCAGTGTTACGACTACGAGGTGGGATCGCCGGGGTGGTCCTTCTTTTACAGCAATGAAGCTCTGCCGGACAATCGATTGGGCATCGCCCAACTAAGCAATCGGCTGCTGGTTCCTCCCGATGCGCTGCCGTTTCATGGGAATCCGAATGGCCAGTTTCTGGGCTACACCTGGATGGCCTTGCCCTTTACGGACCCCGCCGGGGAAGATCCGCCCACTGGCGATCAGAACTGGACCTGTTTCCTCAGTGCGGCCAACTTCAAAGGGCCAATCGCCTACTACATTCCGGAAACCTGGAGCAAGATCGGCAAGCTGTTTGACTATCCCTTTATCTACGGACGGGGACTCGATGCCCGGCCCGGCGTCATGGGTGGTGGCGCCATGGAAATCAACACCGTGCCGCGCTTCGACGCCCAAGACGCGTACGGGGTCATCTATTCGAAGATTCCCAAGCTGCAGTTTCCGGTGGACGGCCAAGGAAGAGCGTTCCTGGTGCAGGACGTGACCTACTATTCGAAGGCAGCCCTGTACGATGCCTTCAGGGCCTGGCGGAACGGTGGCCCGGCCTGCTCCGGACAATTCGACGAGAAGGGCGCCTGGAAATCCAAGCTGACGACACGCACTACGCGCTACGACCAAGGCGGCAAGAGGCTAACCGGCGTCGAGCGTGTCTTTGACACCCGGGTGTTCGAGGGCAACGTGTGGGGCCTCCAATGGTTCGACAGCGCCATCAGCGCCAAGGGTTTGTTCCCGCAGTACTTCAAACAAGTCGGGGAGGAACGCATCGCGGTCGCCGCCGCGGACGTGCCCACGGAGACGCAGTTGCTGACACAGGAGTTCAAGCTGGCAGGGCGGGGTGAGCCCTACACGTCACCGACCACGGGCGCTTGGAGTCAGCCAGGCCCGAAAGCCGGACCTTTCGCGGTCAGGCTCACCGACGGTTCCCTGGTGACGTATTCGTGGTACCGCTTTGTCGATCAGCCGTCCTTTCAGCAGTACGATTGGAGTGAGGAGAAGAGGGCGGCTCTGCAGGCCTTTGTGGAGAAGATCCATGCGAACTGGCCGATTGACCACGACTACATGTCACCTCCCAGCCGCGGAATGCTGGTGACCCTCGATCCGGCCCTGCTCGTGACTCCACCCAAGGGCCTGGAGGTCGGCTACGTACCCATCGTCACACGTCAGGATGATGCCGGTCAATAGCGTGGAACCCGGAGTTGCACGGTCCGAAGTAATAAGCGGCCACAGCCTGCCGGCCGACAGGCGAAGTCTTGCCCCCTGCTTGCTCTCCCTCACTTTCAAACAGTACATCATCATTCCAATACCCTGGCAGCAGCCAGGAGTTCCGCAGGGAAAGCGACGTGAGGAGCGGCTGCGGAACCTGTCTTCTTTGACTCGGCCGCGACTCCCTCGCTCGCCCCGCGCATCCGCCGTCAGTTGGGCGAACTTCAAGAGTTGTGCGAAATGCCACGGCACCTCGTGCACCGCTACTGGACCGCGCCCATTGCCTTGCGGACGCGCTCCGGAGTCATGGGCAGTTGCAGCAGCCGGGCGCCGGTGGCGTCGTAGATCGCGTTGGCGACGACCGCGCCGACGATGATGATGGCCGGCTCGCCACCGCCGTGCGTGGGCTCGTCTTTCAAGTCGAGCAAGACCGTCTCAATCTTCGGCACTGCGGAGAAGCGGGGCAACTCATAAGTGTCGAAGTTCCGGTCCAGGATAATGCCGTTCTTGAAGTGAATGTCCTCGGTCAGGGTGTAGCCCAAGCCCATCGTGATGCACCCTTCCATCTGGAGGACAGCACCCTGGGGATTGACGGCCAGGCCCATGTCCTGGGCGCAGACCACCCGTTTGACCTGGCTGCGCCCGGTCCGCTTGTCGACCTGGACCTCGGCGATCTCCGCGACGTAAGTGCCCACATCCGTGCCGACCGCGACGCCCAGTCCCCGGCCGCTGGGTGTGGGAGCAGGCTTCCAGCCAAACTTCTCGGCGGCGGCTTCGAGGACACGGATGGCGCGCTTGTCCTTGAGGTTCTTGAGCCGGAACTCAAGCGGATCCATCTTGGCCTTCGCGGCCATGAGGTCGATCTGCGACTCGCGGGCGAAGCAGTTGGTGTTGTTGCCGGGAGCACGCCACGGACCGGTGGCGAAGGGGTGTGCCGCGTCGTCGAAGCTGATCGTGCGGTGATGCGGGATGTCATAAAAGTGCGGAGCCCCGCGTGCGCCTGCGGCGTAGACGCTGTAGTCCCAGAAGGCCAGCCTGCCTTCCTTCGTGAGGCCCGACTTGATGGTGACGACCGCCGCGGGGCGGAAGGCGTCAAAGAAGAACTCTTCCTCCCGGCTCCAGGCGACCTGGACGGGCTTGCCCGTTGCCCTGGACAACCGGGCGGCCTCGACGGCCTGGGTGTTGACCGAACCCTTGCCCCCGAAGCCACCGCCCACGAAGGGCGTGATAACGCGCACATTGTCGGCCTCAAAGCCGAGGGCTTTGACGAGCTCGTCTTGCGCGGGAAAAGGCGCCTGGGTGGACAGCCAGACCGTGACCTTGTTGCCTTCGACCTGGGCCAGGGCCGTGTGGGTCTCCAGGGCCGCATGGGCCTTGTAGCCGTCGAGGTACGTCTGCTCCACCACGACGGCCGCCATCTTACGACCTTCTTCGAGGTTTCCGCCCTGGGCCACGGTGCGCCCGTCGCCGGCGTTCTTGACCAGATGGTCGAAGATTGTCTGATCGTCGAGCGCGGAGGGCGAGGGGGCAAATTCGGCCCGAACCCTGAACAAAGCGTCGGCCGCATGGTCCGGGTCCGCGTGCAGCACGGCAATCAGATCGCCCTCGCGGACCACGGTAACGCCCTCGATCTTCTCGGCGGCGGAGGTGTCCACGCTGGTGAGTGTGGCGCCGTGGGCCGGAGGTCGAAGGATTCGGGCGTACAACATGCCCGGCAGCCGGATGTCGCCCGCGTACTGGGCCTTGCCGGTGACCTTCTCCACGCAGTCCCGGCGAGAGCAGGGCTTGCCGATTAACTTGAACTCGGACGGACTCTTCACCGTGGCCTTGTCCTTCGTCCGTCGGGCAATCGTCTTCCCCTGGGCCAGCGCGCCGTAGGTGACGCGTTTGTCGTTCTGCTGCTTGTCATAGATCACACCGTTTTCGGTCGCCAGCCTTTCCTGGGGTACTTTGAGCTGCTCGGCCGCCAACTCCAGCAGAACGCTCCGGGCCTCCGCGGCGGCCGCGCGCAGAGGCGGGCCGAAGCCGCGGATGCTGGTTGAACCCCACGTCCCCCCATCCCAGGGACAAAGCGTCGTGTCCCCCATCACCATATCGACCGATTCGAGAGACACGTCGATCTCATCGGCCAGCATCAGGGCCAGCGCCGTGGCATTTCCCTGGCCCATCTCGATCTTCCCGGTGTAACAGGTGACCCGGCCATCGGTGCCGATCCGGAGAAAGGCATTGAAATCGTCGGGGAGACTGCGACGCTGGGCCTCGAGAATGGAGCTATCGCCCACGCAGAAGAATATGACGATCCCGCCGCCGAGGGCCTTGAGAAGGTCACGGCGCGAAAGGTCAAGGTCCAGATGGAAATCGGTGAAATCGATCTTCGGATACTCGCGGCTATTCATCAGGCCGTTCCTCCTTTCATCGCCGTAGCGGCCGATTGGACGGCGTCGATGATGCGGCGGTGCGCCCCGCAGCGACACAGGTTGCGGTCCATACCCTGGATGATCTCTTCCCGTGTGGGCTGCGGATTCTCCAGGAGCAGGCTGTAGGCGGCAAGGATCATGCCGGGCGTGCAGAAACCGCACTGGAGAGCATCGTGCTCGATGAACGCCTTCTGCAGCGGGTGTAACTCACCATTCTTGGCAAGGCCTTCGATCGTGCGGACCTGCCGGCCATTGGTGTTCCGCACCGGGTAAACGCACGAGCGAACGGCCTTATTGTCCACGAGGACAGTGCAGGTTCCGCAGTGGGCCTGGCCGCAGCCGGGCTTGGTGCCCGTCAGACCGAAGTCGGTCCGCAGGACCCACAAGAGCGGCCGCTGGCCGTCCGTGGTCACGCTGACCGATTTGCCGTTGAGTGTGAAGGAGATTGTCTCAGCCATGTCATGCCCCCTCTTGATCTGAATCGCATCGGATACTCGGACACTTGCAGCCGTTTCAGGAGCCGTAGCTCACCATGGCGTAACAGGAACGCGGCAAAAGGTGTTCTCATGCCACGAGCTCTCAGTATACAATCTCTCCGGAAGAATCCAGAGAAAAATCAGACGGCGACGAAGAACACGGTGTGTCGGCAGACACTACAGTACACCGGACATGGGTAGGTTGTTCTGCGGTTTGGCTCATGTGCGTCGATACAATGGACAATCCCGAGACATTTCGGACGGCGGCATCGATTCTGGAGGCTGGACGCAATATAGCTCTGGTGACGGTTGTTGCAGCGACGGGTTCTACGCCGGGCAAGTGCGGCTACAAGATGCTCATCGGCGCCGACAGCGGGGAAACCTTTGGGACCGTGGGAGGGGGAGCCCTGGAAGCCGAGATGATTCGGGAGGCGCAGCGCATGGTGGCCGAGCCGAAAAGCCGCCTCTTTCATTTCGACCTTGGTGAAACCCCGGATGATGAGAGGGGGATTTGCGGCGGATCGGTGGAGTTCTTGATTGAGACGTTTGACAGCGAAGCGCTGCCGTTGTTTGAAGACCTTTCCGACGCAGTGATCGGCCGGGCGGGTGTGCTGGTCTCGATCATTGCGCCGGATGAGCTACCGCGAAAGATCCTGCTGAAGGACGCCGGACAGATTGATGCGGCCTGCAGTGAGATGGCGCCGGAGATCATCGCGGCGATAAGAGACGCCGCGACGGGGTACGGCGCGACTCGCGTCTCCGGCGGCGGCATGGACGTGTTCGTCGAGAGCGTCGCCCGGGCGCCGACGGTTGTCGTTTTCGGTGCGGGCCACGTGTCCGGCCATGTGGCCAGGTTCGCCAAGTCCGTCCATTTTCGCGTGGTTGTGTGCGATGATCGCAGTGAATACGCCAACCGCGAGCGTTTCCCCGACGCCGATGAGGTCGTCGTGGAGGATTTCGGACACATCTTCGACAAGGTGCAGATCGATGCCGACTGTTATCTCGTGATTGTCACGCGCGGGCACAGGTGGGACGAAATCGTCCTCGAGCAGGCGGTCCGGACTGACGCGCGGTACGTTGGCATGATCGGCAGCCGGCGCAAGACGTTGACGATTCTGGACAAGCTCAAGCGCAGAGGCATCGGCACGGATGTGCTCAACAAGGTGTATGCGCCCATCGGCGTTTCGATTGGCGCGGTTACGGCCGAGGAGATTGCCTTGAGCATTGTCGGCGAGTTGGTGAAAATACGACGGCTGGGGGACGGGCCCGGCATCGGCCACATGGCCCTGTCTCGCTCAGGGGAACACGTAGACCGTGATTAGCGCTATCGTATTAGCTGCGGGCGAGTCGCGCAGGATGGGTAAGCCCAAGCCGCTCCTGCGCTTGGGCAACACTACGTTCCTGGGACAGATCGTTTCGGTTCTGCGCCGTTCGCAAGTGGACTGGATGACTGTCGTGCTGGGAGCCGGAGCGGAAGCCATTCAGTGTTCGGTCGATCTGTCGGGGGTTGAAGTGGCCATTAATGTCGATTATGGCCAAGGGCAGTTGTCGTCGCTGATCGCGGCGTTGCGGCACGTGCCGGCCGAGACGGATGCGATCCTCCTTTGCCTGGTCGATCATCCCTTCGTTACGGCGGGGATCGTTGACCGGGTGATCGCGGCGTATCGAGAGACGGCAAGTCCGATCGTGATACCGGTCTGTGACCGGAAGCGCGGGCACCCGACGCTGTTCGCGCGGTCGCTGTTCGGCGAGCTCGTCAGTGCACCGGCTGATGAGGGCGCGCGGCACATCGTCCATGCGCATGAAGATGAGGTTGTTGAAGTGGAGGTGCCGGACGCCGCGGTCCTGGCCGGCATCGACACGCCGGAGCAGTACCGAGCACGTTTTGGGATCGATCCGTAGCGGCGGTCCGCTTGGCACGTTTGTTGAGGCATCATGATAGAACTGGCGCAAGCTCTGGGCATTGTGTTGAACGCGGCTCGACCGCTGGCTGGCGAGCATGTGGAGATGGCCCGGTTGCTGAACCGGGTGCTGGCGGAAGACGTGGCGTCAGACATCGATATGCCGCCGTTCGACAAGTCCACCGTCGACGGGTACGCGTGTCGTCGGATTGACTTGCCTGGGCCGCTTTCCGTGGTCGAGACGATCCAGGCTGGAGCGCAACCCACCAAGACAGTCGGGACCAGGCAGTGCAGCAAGATCATGACCGGGGCGATCGTTCCATCTGGGGCTGACTGCGTTGTGATGATCGAGCAGACTGAAGATACCGGCGATGCCACAATCAGATTCACCGGACAGCAGACACCCGACAACATCTTCACTCGGGCGCAGGACGTCCGGGCCGGACAGGTTGTGTTGGCAAAGGGCACTCGCATCGGTCCTCAACACATTGCGGTCCTTGCCGCCGCTGGCTGCGTGCGGCCTCTCGTCACCGAGCAGCCGAGAGTTGCGATCATCGCCGGCGGAGACGAACTCGTCGAGCCCGCAGCCAAGCCGGGCCCTTCGCAGATACGCAACAGCAACAGCGCGCAACTGGCCGCGCAGCTTGGTGCGATGGGCATCGACGCGCGAGACTACGGTGTAGTCAAAGACATTGCGGCTGATGTGGAGCGTGTCTTGAAAGTGGCTTGTGCTGAGAATGATGTTGTGCTTGTCTCCGGTGGCGTCTCGGTGGGAGATTATGACTTGGTCCCGTCGATACTCAGGCAGATGGGGGTCAGGCTACGGTTCGAGAAGGTGGCGGTCAAGCCCGGCAAACCGACGATCTTCGGGCTGGCCGAGAACGGTTATTGTTTCGGCCTGCCGGGCAACCCTGTCTCAACGTTTGTCATGTTCGAACTCTTAGTCAAGCCGTTTCTGTACAAACTGATGGGCCACGGCTACTCGCCCATGGAGGTTCAGATGCGGCTGGACGAGTCTGTCTCAAGGAAAGATACTGAGAGGCAAAGCTGGGTTCCAGTGACAATAACGAGTCCGGAGGCGGTCCGGCCGGTGGAGTATCATGGATCGGGCCATATCTCGGCGCTGTGCCAGGCCGACGGGCTCATCAATATGGGAATCGGTGTCTCACGTATTGAGAAGGCAACGCCGGTACGGGTCAGGATGGTCTGAAACGGGCGGCTCCGGGGGTGCACTTGCGCACGACGGTGGATTATCTGAGAATCTCGGTTACCGACAGGTGCAACCTGCATTGCGTCTATTGTAGTCCTCTCGGTGACAGCGTACTCAAAGACAGCGCTGATATCCTTAGCTCTGAAGAGATCCAGCGCGTGGTCAGGCTCTGCGTCGACTGTGGCATCAGCAAGGTCCGTCTAACCGGCGGTGAGCCACTGCTGCGAGGAGACATCGTTGATCTCGTGGGGCGACTGGCCGGCATTGACGGCATCGAGGATTTGGCACTGACGACGAATGGTGTTCTTCTTGAGAAGGCGGCGTCGGCGCTCAAAGAGGCCGGGCTCAGACGCGTCAACATCAGCCTGGATGCCGCCGAGCCGCAGTGCTATCGTCGCATCACTGGCTCCGATGCATTGCCGCAGGTCCTCGCTGGTATGCGCAAAGCCTTGTGGGCGGGGCTCGACCCAGTTCGCATCAACTGCGTGGTCATCCGAGAAATCAATCTCTCGCAGGTTGTGGCGCTGGCGGAGATGAGTTTCAGCCTGCCCATTTCGGTCCGGTTCATCGAGTACTGTCCGACCAACGCAGAGACCAGACCCATCGGTTCCTACGTGCCAAACAACGAGATTCGCAAGATCATCGAGTCACGGCTCGGACCGCTCTCAAGGGTGGTGCCGCGCGACGCCGGCGGGCCCGCCGTGTACTTCAGGGCTGGGGGCTTGCTCGGGACCATCGGCTTTATCAGCGCGCGATCCTCATTCTTCTGCGAGCGGTGCAACCGATTGCGTCTGACGAGTGACGGCGCGATCAAGCCTTGCCTCCACTCGGCCCAGGCGTATGATCTGCGGAGTCTGCTGCGAACCGGCGCCGATGATCCGGCGATCGTGCAACTACTGCAAAAGGCCATACAGGAGAAGAGCCGCCATACGCGGTTGACGGCATCTGCGGCGGATTTCTCGATGCAACAGATCGGAGGCTGATATCCGGTGAAAAAGTCGCGAGGCATGGCTGATGTGGGCGATAAGGAGGTCACGGTTAGAACGGCGAAGGCCACGGGCTCTGTTCTACTCGGCGCCAAGGCCTTCGAGACCTTGCAGCAAGGCACGTGTCCCAAGGGGGACGTGCTGGCAACCGCGAAGATCGCGGCGATTCAGGCCGTCAAATCGACTCCAAGCCTGATCCCGATGTGCCACCCCCTTCTCGTGGAAGGCATCGATGTGGACCTTGCCCTCGATGAGGCCAGGTTCTCGGTGAGTGTCACGGTTGGCGTGAAGTCGTCGGGCAAGACCGGGGTGGAGATGGAAGCCCTGTGCGGCGTTGCGGCGGCTTGCCTGACGGTCTACGATATGCTCAAGTACGTGGGCAAGGGGATGACGATCGAACGAATACAACTGGAAGAGAAGACGGGTGGGCGCAGTGGCGACTACAAGAGGCCGCGTTAGGGCCATATCCATCTCGACACAAAAGGGCATGCCCAAAACCAACGTCCCCCAGGCCGATCTACAGGCCGACTACGGCATGGTCGGCGACGCCCACGCCGGCAGCGGGCATCGGCAGATTAGCCTGCTGGCCGGCGAGTCGATTGACGCCTTGCGCGCCGAGGGGGTGGAGGTTGCGCCCGGTGATTTCGCGGAAAACATTACGACGGAAGGCCTGGACATGCGGACCCTGAGGGTCGGCAGCAGACTCAAAGTCGGCGCGCGCGTCGAGCTTGAATTGACGCAACTGGGAAAGAACTGCCACGGGCGCTGCAAGATCTTCGAACGCTTGGGCGACTGCATCATGCCGCGCGATGGGATCTTCGCGAAGGTGACGAGCCCGGGCCAGATCAAGGTAGGAGACATCATCGAGGCCATCGCATGATCCGAGTCGCCATACTGACGATCAGTGACAGTTGCGCCCGGGGCCAGCGGGAGGACCTCAGCGGCCGGACGATCCGGAGACTGCTGCCAAGCGACACGTTCGAAGTGGTGGAGAGCCGCGTCGTTCCCGACGACCGTGAGCAAATAGTCATGGAGCTTGTGCGGCTTTCAAATCAGGTGGAGACCGACTTGGTCTTGACCACGGGCGGCACGGGCCTGGGCCCGCGCGATGTCACGCCGGAGGCAACCGCCTCCGTTTGCGAGAGAATGGTCCCTGGCCTGGCCGAGTTGATGCGCATCGAAGGATGCAAGAAGACTCCCAACGCGGTGCTGTCTCGCGCCGTCACCGGCGTTCGCAAAGACACGCTCATCGTCAACCTCCCGGGCAGCGTCAAAGCGGTCCGCGAGTGTTTGGAACTGATCGTAGGTATTCTGCCGCATGCCACCGACATGATGCGGGGCGGCGGGCATGAGCGGAAGGAAGCATGACATGGCGCTATGGCACCTGTTCTTCGCGTTCTTCAAAGTCGGGCTCTTCGCGATTGGCGGGGCGTACTCGTTCCTGCCCCTGACGCAGAAGGAGGTGGTGGAAAGCCACAAGTGGCTGGATGAGGATGAGTTCTCACACGTCGTGGGCATGGTTGAACTGTTCCCCGGCGCGATTTCGATCAAATTCGCGACGTATACGGGCTACAAGGTAGCCGGCGTGCCCGGTGCGATCGTGGCCAATGTCGCCAACATGTTGCCGCCGGTGCTGTGCATGATCGTGGCATCGGTGCTCTACCTGCGTTTCGGGAAGGCACCGGCGGCGAAGGCAGGTCTTGCCACGGTACGCGTAGCGGTAGTAGCGATGTTGCTGGCGATCGCACTCAAGCTGGTCCAAACCAAGACGCCGCTGGATCTGAAAGCTGTGCCTGTTCTTGTCGTTTCTTTCCTGTTGCTAACGCTCACGAAGATTCATCCGGCTCTTGTCATCGTTGGGGCCGCTCTGTATGGGGGACTCGTAAGATGAACGCTTGTGATGTGCAGTCTCGCATCTACCCAGCCAGTCCGCAGTTCGACGGAGGTTCTTTATGGATGTGACGGTGACTTTGACGATCAACGGTGTCGAGCGAACGATTATCACTGACTCGGAGCGTCCTCTTATCGATGTCATTCGGGAGGATTTGCATCTGACCGGCACAAAAGAGGGCTGCGGCGAGGGGAGCTGCGGCGCCTGCTCGGTGTTGATGGACGGTAAGCGGGTCCTGTCTTGCGTCACCCCTATCACGCAGGCCGACAAGAAGTCGATCACCACGATCGAAGGGCTGGCCCAGGGCGATACGCTTCATCCCGTCCAGGAGGCGTTTCTGGCCGAGGGGGCCATGCAGTGCGGCTACTGCACGCCGGGAATGATCATCTCGGCGGTGGCGTTGCTCGAACAGAATCCGAGCCCGACCGACGAGGAGATCATCACGGGCATGAACGGCAACATATGTCGCTGCAACGGATACATCAAGATCATGAACGCCATTCGCCGGGTGGCCAAACGATAGCAGGAGGTAAGCACATCATGACTACAGACAACCCTATGTGTGAGACCATCGAGGACTATCAGAGCTTGCCCGGGTGCGAGGGTTTCAAGGTCGAGATTAGCCGGCGCGGCTTTGTGAAGATGCTTGGCGCCGGGCTCCTCATTACGGTCACCGACGGCGTCTCTCTCGGCCAGCAGCGGGGCGGCGGCGCGCGACAGCCCATCACGGTGGCGGCGCGCCTCCATATCGACGAAGACGGCACGTTCACCTGCTTCAGCGGCAAGGTCGACGAAGGGCAGGGGGCCCGCACGGAACTGACCCAGGCCGCCGCGGAGGAACTGCGTGTCTCGGCCGACCACGTCCATCTGGTGATGGCCGACACCAACTTGGTCCCCGACGACGGGATCACGGCTGGCAGCCGGACCACGCCATACAACGTTCCCCCGATGCGCCAAGCCGCCGCGACAGCCCGGCAGTTGCTGACGCGCCTGGCGGCGTCGCAGTGGCAGGTCAACCCCAACAGCCTGGAGGTTCGCGACGGAACGATCACGAACCCGGCAACCAATCAGGCCCTCACGTATGCTGACCTGGCCAAGGCCGGGGATGTGCTGGGAACGTTCGAGCAGTCCGTCGATTCCGACATTGCTCTCACGCCGGTCGATGACTGGAAGGTCATGGGCCAGTCCGTTCCCAAGCCGACCTTTCGCGACATCGTTCTCGGCAAGCACCAATATCCTTCCGACATCGAGCGCGGCAACATGCTCTACGGCAAGGTACTGCGCCCGATCTCGTACGGTGCCACGCTCGAATCCGTCGATCTGTCCCAGGCTCAGGCGATGAAGGATGTAGTGGTCGTCCGTGACGGCCGGTTCGTCGGGTGCGCCGCCCCCACGGTGTTTCTGGCCGACAAGGCCTTGAAGGCTATCGCTCAGACGGCTTCTTGGAGAACCGTGCCGCACCCGTCGAGCAGGGAAGTCTCAGCGCATCTGAAGGAACGTGCGCGGACGGACCGAGCGCGTCCGAATACCAGAGGCTCGACAGAACAGGCGTTCGCCAACGCCGACAAGACCCTCAGCGAAACGTACGAACTCGCCTACATTCAGCACACCCCGATGGAGCCGAGAGCAGGCGTCGCCGAATGGAACGACGGCAAGCTCACCGTCTGGGCCAGTGTCGACGGTCCTCATCGCGTCAAAGGTGACCTGGCGCGCACCTTCGGTCTTCGCGACGAGCAAGTCCGTGTCATCGTGCCCGACATGGGCGGTGGCTTCGGTGGCAAGCACACCGGCGAAGCGGCCGAAGAAGCCGCCCGCTTGGCCAGGGCGGCGGGCCGGCCCGTGCTGGTACGGTGGACGCGCGCCGAGGAGTTCACCTGGGCCTATTTTCGGCCCGCAGCCGTCATCGAGTGCAAAGGGGGCCTGGACAACAAAGGTTCGCTGATCGCGTGGGACTTCACCAACATCAACGCCGGTGGCGCCGCGATCGATACGCCGTACAACATCCCCAACACCAGCATCCGCTCAGCTGGCTCTGATTCTCCGCTGCGTCAAGGTGCATACCGTTGTCTTGCGGCCACAGGAAACAACTTCGCCCGCGAATCGTTCATGGATGAGCTGGCCGCGGCGGCCGGGGCCGAACCGCTCGAATTTAGACTCGCCCATCTTGAGAACCCGCGGATTCGCGCCGTCCTGGTGGAAGCGACGAAACGCTTCGATTGGCCCGCCCGCAGGATGAAGATCACGCCGGAATTGGGGGTGGGCTTGGCGTGCGGGACGGAGAAGAACTCCGTGGTGGCGGCATGCGTTGAAGTGGCGATTGACCGCCGAAGCGGCCAGATCAAGGTGCTCGAGGTCTGCGAAGTTTTTGAATGCGGACCGGTCATCAATCCCGCGAATCTTACGTCGCAGGTCCAGGGCTGCATCATCATGGGGCTGGGCGGCGCGCTGAGAGAGCAAATGGTCTTCGCCGACGGCAAGATACTCAACGCCAGTCTCTCCGGGTACCTCGTGCCACGATTCGACGACGTCCCCAAGCTGGACATCCATCTGCTCAACAAAACGGACATCCCTTCGGCCGGTGGCGGCGAGACGCCTATCATTGCGATTGCTCCTGCGATCGGCAACGCGGTTTTTGCTGCGACGGGTGTGCGCATGCGGTCTATGCCCGTGCGGGCCCGGCAACTCCGGCAAGCCTTGGCATGAGGGCCACCAGGGTGGGGTCATTTGCATCGAGCGACTGGGCGGACTACTGAAATCCTACCATCGCACGGCCGCGTGACATCCCACTGCGACGGGGCACCAGCGGAAGTATCGCACGCTCGGGGGCGATCCGGGCACCAGCCCCCTCTGCTGCCACACGGTTTTCCGTGCGGGCGCCCATCTTGAGGGCATCTCAAGAAATGCAGATGCCACCGCTTATAGAGATAAGTTGTTCCAACACCCTGGCAGCAGCCAGGTGTTCCGCAGGGAAAGCGACGGAAGGAGCGGCTGCGGAAGAGGTTCTTCTTTCAAGTCTCGTCCATGCCCTGTCACTCGTTGTGAGTGCGCCGCGCTCCGTCGCCTCTCCCCTGCCAGACAGCTTAGTCCGCACGAGGCGAACGCGTATTGATTCCAGTGCAGGACGCCGGTATCATGAGGACGCGACGTTCGGCAAAGGCCACGGCCGCTTTGCTTCTTGTATTCGTTCAACTCACTGTCGATACAAGGTGTATGATGGTTGCCTGGACAGACCACACGTTTGTCACGACATCTGGGAGACACACCGAGATGAGACGCGAGCAAACATTAAACAACCGTCCAAGAATCGGGTTTACACTGATCGAACTGTTGGTTGTGATTTCCATTATTGCCGTGTTGTTGGCAATCCTATTACCGAGTATGCGGAAGATCAGAGAGATGGCACGTGATACGGCCTGCAAATCGAACCTGAGGAATATCGGATTGGCCGTGGCAATGTATCTGGACGACTTCGAACGCAAGATCCCCAATACAGGCAGTTCGAACGGATTCCTGTGGAACGATGCGGCCGGGAACCCGCTACCACCTAGCGTCAGCAATGCATACTGGGGCACCTTCTACAAGACCTATTTGAAGGAAACGGAGATCTTCGGATGTCCGAGCTTACAGCGCGTTCCCGAGGGATTGATCTATACCTACAGTGGTTACCCCGACCCTGCCGCCGTGATTCAGCACGCGGCGTATGGCCTGAACCATCACTCGAGAGCCAGGGGTCGGAACACAAATACCATACGCCGTCCTTCAGAATTCCTCTATTGCAGCGATCACGCCGAACCCAGACCGGAGGGAGGCACGGACGACTCCTTTCACAACAATGACACGCCCGGCGCTATGAACTTGACCAGCTATCGGCAAGGGGGGGGGGCGGGCGTTCAGCTATCGGCAGATTTTCAGGCACAGCATTCGATACCCCGATCCCTACAAAACGGGAGGGAGAGCCAATATTCTGTGGCTGGACGGACACGTCACGCCTCTGGAAGAGACTACAGGAGACGATGCGCGACTCCGGTGGTACACCGGTGATCCGCCCTGATCCGGCGGGACGTCACGTAATCACCTGCCAGGGGGGAACCTAACAATCACCCTCAGTTAGGCAGTTAACCGATAGACCAACCCGCGCAGCAGCAGGTATCACGCTACTTCGCTCTAAAGTATTCTGTCATGATTCCAGATCCCCTGGCAGCAGCCAGGTGTTCCGCAGGGAAAGCGACACACGGAGCGGCTGCGGAACCTGCCGGTCTCGTATCTCGGAGGCGAATCCCCACCTTCGTCCCCTCCCCCGCCGTTTCCGGGCGGCCTCCGTCAGCTGTGCGAACCCGCAGCCACGGCTCCGTCGTCCCGGGCAGCCACCGTCAGCTGTTCGTATCGTCACCCTCGTCCACGTCTCCGTCACTCGCCCCGGGAGGTTATGTCATCGCCTCTGGCTTTGACTAGCAGCCAAGTCTATGATACGCTGCCCTCCGAATAGAGAACAGGTTGGCAACGAATCGGTGAATTGATTATGGCTAAGCGCAGTGCTACCAAGCCAAAAAGAAAGCACGTCTTCTTTCTCAATCCTTATGACGATGCCGCTTTCACCAGATGTCCGAAGTGTCAGACCAGAACCAAGCTGCGTAAGGTCCCCTTGGTTATCCATATACAGCCTGAACAACTCCTGCTGCTGAACAAGATATGCCGGTATTGCACAACCTGCGACCTGATCATCGCGAAGAAGTCTGAGGTCGAATCCCTCATGGCTGCACGTTTTGAACGGTTGAATCCCGGAATCATGGGGAACGACTACGTGGTAATCGGCGTCGTCGATAGAAAAGACTGGCGAGAAGGCAAGCAAGGAAAGCAACCACAGGGTGAAATAGTCGAACGCGTGTTCGTGTTCAAGAACGTTTTGAGGTTTGAGCCGCTGTACCGCAACTGGTGCCCCGATACCCAAGATCAGCATTCAACGAAATGAAATCTCATGGGGGGCCCTCCGCCCCGTCGCCCGTCCCGGGCGTTCGCCGTCGGTCCTACAAATCCTCGCCCTCGCCCACAACTCCGTCGTCCCGGGCGGCCGCGACTCAAAAGCGTCCATCTCTGCTTCTGTACCCCTCCCCCCTGCTCCTGTTGACCCCCGCTCCAAAATAGTCTGTTGTGATTCCAGAACTCGCTGTTCAGCGGGGAAAGTGACGTGAGGAACGGCCGCTGAACCCTTGTGTCACCACTATCTCAAATCCCGTGCGTGAAGAACCACAGTCCCATATGGTAGGGTGAGCTCACCCGATAGTGGTAACCCACATTATGCAGTTGTGACGGATGAGTGTCTCTGTTGAAGCCACCTGCCGGGGTACGCCCCCGCCAGATCAGGAGAAGGCAGCAATAGACAGCTTGGCAAAACGGTTCAAGAGACCTGTTTCCGTACGCCCCCACCTGAACCTGCTGCCCTCCTCTTTCCCTCAAGAATGCCGATTTGATGTACACAGGCTTCAGTGACCGGGCCTGACTATGGCCCACCGGGCCGGGAAACGGCCGGACCTTACCGCGGCAGCCAGGGGATGACTACGTCGTAGTTCGGCTGGGCGCCCCGGTGCCATTTGAGGGTCCAGAGATCGTAGAGGCCGACCCTGCGCATCGAGCTGTCCATGAAGCACATGTTGATGCCGCCGCCGTGACGCTGTAGCGCGAAGCGGCACATGCTGCTGCTCCAGGCAGCCGTCGGGTCCACCTCCCACCAGTCGCGCCGGATCGGAGGCTGACTCTCCTGCGTGAAAACGGGGTGGGCGGAGTCCGGTCCGTTTGCGGGCTGGCCGCCGTACCAGGTACAGTCACCCAGGATAGGGATCTCGCCGGGGCTTTTTTGGAGGTCCGTCTTCCAGTGGAGTTCGGGCGCATTGAGCCAGCCGTCGTCTCCTGGCTCCAAGGTATTGATCCAGTGATTGACACCATAGCTGCCATAGTCGCCTTCGACGAAGCACTTCGTGGGGATTCCCGGTCCCCAGACCCGCTTCTCGCTGCCGTAGCGCCGCCAGTTGGCGTCGCCGCTTACCGGATCGGCCGGCAGACAGGGTTGGAAGGCGACGGGACAGACGCGGAACTCCGCTACGCTGCCGTAGAGTCGTTCCAATGCGCTCATCCAGGTGCCGGCGGGGTCCAGCCGTTGGCAGTACTCGATCCAGTACTTGTTCTCGTTATCCATCGTGTACATGGCGATGATCGTGCCCCAGTGCTTGAGGTTGGCCTGGCAGGCGGCGCCGCGCGCCTGGGAACGGGCCTTGGACAGGGCCGGCAGCAACAGCCCCATCAGCAGGGCAATCACGGAGATGACGACCAGCAACTCGATCAGGGTGAATGCCTCTCGCCGTTTCATGGTCATGCCTTTTTTGCGGTCGCCGCAGGGTTTCCTCGCCGACCATCAACCAACAGCACATCGAACCGAAAGACCAATCGCGTGTTTCTACCGAGTTGACCGGCCGATGCAGCCAGCCAGTCGCCCACTATTGTACTCTACCCTCGCTCCGCGTAACACCAAGCGCTTTTCGACGAAAAACTCACCTATATCGGTCATCCTTGCCGAATTTCTCTGTGTTTCGGTCACATCACTCTACGGACGCACGGCGCGATTGTAGATGCGGACGTCGTCGATCAGGCCGGTCCGTGTTCGGCCGCCACAAACATGCAGACTGCTACCGCCCCGCCGCACGATTGGAGATACTGATATGATCGCTCCTGGTCCTCAGTAGTCTGGCAGAATCCAGGTTGGGCCGATCCGAGCGTACTTGCCCTGTCCACTTTAGGATTTGCTGGTCGGATTGAAGACGCTGGTGGAGCTTATCGCCGTCAACACGCTGCACCGGGACACTTTCATCAATTGCGTGAGCCGCAGCCGTGGCCGCCGACTGACCCAACACCATGAAGACCGGTT
>CAZOFX010000069.1:0-30247 GCA_964579055.1 uncultured Pirellulales bacterium | reverse complement strand
AGGACTACCCCGGCCTGGTCGGCCGCGACATCGTCAAGAACGTCACGGTGGCCAAGCCGTACGAGTGGAAGGAAGGCGTCCTCGACGTTTTGACCAATACACAGGACGTGCCGGCGCCGAAGCACAAGGTCGTGGCGGTCGACTACGGCATGAAACGGAACATCCTCCGCCTGCTGGTTTCCCACGGTTGCGAAGTCCTCGCGGTGCCCGCCAAGACCGGCGCCGACGAGATTCTTGCGCACAAGCCCGACGGCGTGTTCCTGAGCAATGGGCCGGGCGATCCGGCCGCGGTGACGTATGCCGTCGAGACGGTCAAAGGCCTGCTGGGCAAGGTCCCCATCTTCGGCATCTGCCTGGGCCACCAGATTCTGGGCCTGGCTCTGGGCGGGACTACCTACAAGCTCAAGTTCGGCCATCGCGGCGCCAACCATCCCGTCCAGAACCTGCGCACCGGCAAGATCGAGATCACCAGCCAGAACCACGGATTCTGCGTGGACCTCGACTCGTTCAAGGGCAAGGACGTCGAGCTGACGCACCTGAACCTCAACGACCACACCTGCGAGGGCATTCGCAGCGATAAATTCCGGGCCTTCGCGGTCCAGTACCACCCCGAAGCCTCCCCCGGCCCCCACGACGCCCGCTACCTCTTCGACGATTTTGTCCGCCTGATGGACGCAGAGTGACGCGGGACCGGCGCGGACTTCGTGCGGCTCCTCGCAGAGTGACAGCCGGGCAGAGGCGATGAGGATGGGCGAGGTCCGATAGGAACAGACGCTCTAATTCTGCTTCGAGTATCTCAGGTAGAGATACAACAAAGACAAGAGCGTGACCACGACGATGAGTTCAAGAGGTCCCATACGGTAAAGTATGGCATACGATGCGTCAGAAGCAAGCCCGGCGGATATCATCATTTGCAGGAACCGTTTGTAGTGACGCCGTAAGGCGTTATGTATGCCCTTGCGGGCACACTACAAACGAGATGCTGCGAACCGATGTCACTCCGTCGGGATATTCAGCTCGTCCAGCGTGCGGCGCACCCACGCCAGCGACTTCTCGATCATCGGTCCGCCTTGTCCCTCGCACTCCATGCTCAGGACACCCTGGTAGCCATGGTCGCGCAGCATGGTCAGGCAAGTGCGGATGTTGTCGGCGTTGACGCCGTCGCCGATGGCGCACTGGCTGACCGCGATGCCCGTCTGGTTGCCACGAACGGCGGCCGCCAGCGATTCCGAGACGTCCTTGATGTGAACGTGCTTGACCCGGCCGAGGAACCGTTTCAGGAAGGCGACCGGGTCCTGGCCGGCGATGTACGTATTGCCCGTGTCCATGTTCATGCCCAGAAACGGGCTGTCGCAGAACGCCAGCATCCGCGCCATCATCTCGGGCTTGGTGGTGAAGTAGCCGTGCGGCTCGATGTTGACTGTGATCCGGTGCGCCTCGGCGACCTCGATGATCTGCTCGTAGCTGCGCTTCATCAGGTCCATCGCCTCGGCGTCACCGAGTCCCTCCGGCGGCAGCATCCCATCGGTGGTGTCGACGCAGGGACAGCCGATCAGGTGGGCCCACTGGATGGACTTCATCACGTAGGGGACGCCGCGCAGGGGACCGTCCTTGCCTGACAGCGGAAAGGCGGCGTCGACCTGCGAGAACTGCGCGCCGTGCGAATCCATCTTCTTCTTGAGCAGCAGCGGGTCCTCGTACAACGCCACGTGCGGCTGATAACCCAGCCCGTGAATCCAACTGACCCCGTCGATCAGCCCGCACTCGATATAGTGCACGCCGTTGGCTTGCGCCCAGCCCAGGCACTTCTCGAAACTGAAGTACGCGCTGTTGAACGCATCCGTATGAAATCCGATCTTCATCGCTGTCCGTCCCTTCGTTCCGCCCAGTTCGAAAAACGCTTTGTCACATTCCACTGCCCCCGGCGCCATCACCCTACCACAGGCTCCCACCGGCCGCAACAACCAGATCATGTGGGCGCAATGCAAGAGACCCAACGGTGTTTGGAGCCACTTGGCAACCCGGACCGGAGCCAATCAGGCAGATGCCTGGAGGAGAAATCCGCTTTTTCTGCTCAACCGGGCCGGTTTCTTTGCCGATAGCGTGCGAGAGACCATTGGTGGATGGGTCCATAGCGAGAGCTGTCTCCGGTAGCGACAGGGCTGTCCAGGTGGAGGAGGCTGCCTCGAACAGGAAGGCCGGTTCCCGGTGGCGGAGTCGCCACGGGCACCTCTCTGATGAAAGGGGTTATTCCCGGACGGAACGAAAGACGCGTGGAAGCGGCGCCTGGCGCGGATCGCTTGAGGCGATGCGGGGCAGGCGGAACGTCCGAGGATGCGTGATGAACAGACCGTTGATCAGCACGTGTATTGTGGCGCAGAACAACGCGGCGTATCTGCGCCGCGCGATCGCCAGCGTGGAGCGTTTTGCCGACGAGATCGTCGTCGTGGACGGCGGCAGCGCCGACGGCACCGAGGCGCTCGTGCGCGCGATCCCCCGGTGCGTCTATCTGCATCGTCCGTTCGACGGCAATTTCGCCGCCCAGAAGAACTTCGCCTTCGATCACGCCTGCGGGACATGGATTTTCGAATTGGATCAGGACGAGGTGGTCTGCGACGAGTTCGGCGGGGCGATTCGACCGTTGCTGGAGGGCACCGGCGAGATCGGTTTCGCACTGCGGCGGTGGTGGATTTGCGGGATCGATCCGCTACGCTACGTCAGCACGCATCTGTTCGAGACGACGTGGATTCCGCGCCTGTTCCGCAACGATCCCCGGCTGCGCTACGTCTTCCCTGTGTCCGGTGCCAACAGCGGCCTGATCCACCACGAATTCAGTCCTGCTCTCCAGTCTCGCTTCGTCCGGATTGACGCTTGGCGCCTGCTGCATTTCCATTACATGATCCACGACCGGGCCCGCCGCGAGGCGCGCTTTGCCTGGTTCAACCGGGTCGATCCGCGCTGCATCGAGATGAACGCTCGCTGCTACTTGTACGAGGACTTCTCGCATCGCGTTCTGCCGTGTCCCGCGCAGTGGCGGGATGCCGCCCCTGCCGCGGAGCTTGGCCCCGCTGGCGTGCTATACGACATGGATACGGAAACGCTGCCGTGCGAGACGCACCTGTCTCTTTAAGGAGTGGCCCGATGCAACTGCCATCCCTAAGTCGCTACTGTAGATTGGTCAAAGACAGATTCAAGACAACCGTGTATCTGCCGGTCAGGCATCGCGCAGGTTTGGAGGTCGCCCGGTGCTATCGAACGGCGCTTCGCTATGTCTCCAACGTCTGCTTCATCGGTGTCACGGGAAGCTGTGGCAAGAGCACCACGACGGACCTGATCACCGCGATCCTGGCCCGCGAAGGGCGCTCCCGGACGGGAACCCATGACAACGAGATCGGAGATATCGCCAAGACGATTCGAACGCTTTCCCCGCGGGACCGCTTCTGCGTCAATGAGGTCAGCGGACATATGAAGGGGGCCATGGAACGGTCGGCCCGATTGCTGCGGCCGCACATCGGCGTGGTCACCAACATTGGGCAGGATCACTACGCTAGTTTTCGCAGCCTGGAGGCCACGGCGGCGGAGAAAGGAAAACTCGTCGAGATCCTGCCGCCCGACGGCGCGGCCGTGCTCAATGCGGATGATCCCAACGTCTATCCGATGCGCACACGAACGCGCGCCCGCGTGTTCACCTACGGGCAGTCGGCGGAGGCCACGGTCCGAGCCGAGAATGTCCGGTGCGATTGGCCCGAGCGGTTGTCGTTCGACGTGTGTTACGAAGGGACGCCATGTCACGTGCAGACACGGCTGCTCGGCACGCACTGGGTTTACACGGTGCTGGCGGCTCTGTCGGCCGCGTTGGCGGCGGGCGTTTCCCTGTCGCGGGCGGCCGAAGCGGTGAAGACCTTCGAGCCGACCCTGGGCCGCATGAGTGCCCACGAGCCTCCGGGCGGCGTGGCCTTCGTCAGTGATGCATGGAAAGCGCCGCTCTGGACCGTTCCGGCCTCGCTGGATTTCTTGCGGACCGCACGGGCCCAGCGCAAGATCGTGGTGATCGGAACCGTCTCGGATACGCCCAGGGAATTCAAGCGACGGTACAAGGCGATTGCGAAACAGGCGCTCGACGTGGCGGACAAGGTCCTCTTCGTAGGCGATCATGCCCACTACGCCTTGAAGGCCAGGACGCATCCGGACGATGACCGCGTCATGGCTTTTGGGATGCTGTATCAGCTCGAGTGCTATCTGCGCAGCTACCTCCGCAGCGGCGATCTGGTCCTGCTCAAAGGCACGACGAAGATCGATCACCTGCACCGAATCGTCATGGCGCGGACCGATGAAATCGCCTGCTGGCGTGAGAGATGCCGCCGGCCGTGTTTCTGTGCAGCGTGCGATCTGCGGCAGAGTCGCTTCGTTCCCATCGAGGAACAGCCCAGTCCGTATTAGAGGAGCCTGTCGGAGCACGTTCCCCCGGCTGCGGTATGTCTTCCCTCTGTCCGGCGGCAACAGCGGCCTGATCCATCACGAATTCAGTGCTGCTCTCCAGTCCCGGTTCGTCCGGATTGACGCTTGGCGCCTGCTGCACTTCCATTATATGATCCACGGCCGGGCCCGCCGCGAGGCACGTTTTGCCTGGTTCAGTCGGGTCGATCCGCATTGCATCGAGGTGAACGCTCGCTGCTGCTTTTACGAGGACTTCTCGCATGGCGTTCTGCCGTGTCCCGCCCGGTGGCGGGATACCGCGCCCGCGGGAAAGCTTGGCCCCACTGGTGTGGAAGTCTACATGGATGTGGACATGTCGTCATGTGAGACGTACGTGTCTGCCAAAGGAGTGGCCCGATGCCAATGCCATCTGTGAGTCGTTACTGTAGATCGGTCAAAGACAGGTTCAAGACAACCGTTTATCTGCCGGTCAGACGTCGGGCGGGCTTGGAGGTGGCTCGGGGCTATCGGACGGCGTTGCGGTACGTTTCCAACATCTGCTTCGTTGCGGTCACGGGAAGCTGTGGCAAGACCAGCACGACGGACTTGATCACCGCGATCCTGGCCCGCGAAGGGCGCGCCCGGACGGGGACCCATGACAACGAGATCGGGGATATCGCCAAGACGATTCGAACGCTTTCGCCGCGGGACCGTTTCTGCGTCAGTGAGGTCAGCGGACACGTCAAGGGGGCCATGGAACGGTCGGCTCGGCTGTTGCGACCCCACATCGGCGTAGTCACCAACGTTGGGCAGGATCACTATTCGAGTTTCCGCAGTCTGGAGGCCACGGCGGCGGAGAAAGGGAAACTCGTCGAGATCCTGCCGCCCGACGGCGCGGCTGTGCTCAATGCAGATGACCCCCACGTCTATGCGATGCGCACGCGCACGCGGGCCCGCGTGTTCACGTACGGGCAGTCGGCCGAGGCGATGGTCCGTGCCGAGAATGTCCGATGCGATTGGCCCGAGCGGTTGTCATTCGACGTCTGTTACGAAGGGACGCGATGTCACGTGCAGACGCGGCTGCTCGGCACGCACTGGGTCTACACGGTGCTGGCGGCTCTATCGGCCGCGCTGGCGGCGGGCGTTTCCCTGCCACGGGCGGCCGAAGCGGTGGAGACCTTCGAGACGACCTTGGGCCGGATGAGTCTGCACGAGCCGCCGGGCGGACTCACCTTCGTCAGTGACACCTGGAAAGCGCCCTTCTGGACCGTTCCGGCCTCGCTGGAGTTCCTGCGGACGGCGCGGGCCCAGCGCAAGATCGTGGTGATCGGAACTGTCTCGGATACGCCCAAAGGATTCGAGCAACGGTACAAAACGATTGCGAAACAGGCGCTCGACGCAGCGGACAAGGTCCTGTTCGTGGGCGATCATGCCCACTCCGCCTTGAAGGCCAGAGCACATCCGGACGATGACCGCGTCATGGCTTTTGGGATGCTGTACCAGCTCGAGTGCTACTTGCGCACCTACCTCCAGAGCGGCGATCTGGTCCTGCTCAAAGGGACGACCAGGACCGACCACCTGCACCGAATCGTCCTGGCGCGGACCGATGGACTGACCTGCTGGCGCGAGAAATGCGGGCGGCCGTGTTTCTGTGCGGCGTGCGATCTGCGATACAGTCGCTTCGTTCCCACCGAGGAACAGCCCAGTCCGTATTGAAGGAGCCTGCCGGAGCACGTTCCCCCGGCAGGCCCTACAGGCAGGTATCTCTACTGAGTCCGTCGCCGGAAGGTGCGGACCACCTTGGTTCCCGTGATCTTCTGGCTGCCCATGCCGGTGGTCATCTCACCGCTGAGCTTGCCGTCCTGGATCTTGCCCTGGAAGTCCATCTCGAAGTCGCGGTCGCCGAACGTCATGGCGATCTTGAAGCTGACCTTGTCGCCCTCGAACGTGACCTTTTTGACGGGCGTGGCGCCGTACAAAGCGCTCATGTCGGGGTTGACCACCAGCCGCTGCTTGCGCGTGCCGCGTTCGGATGTCGCTTCGAGGTTCCAGGTCCCGATCAGGGCGGCGCCGAGACGTTTGCCCTCGACTGGGACATCGCCTCGCTCGCTCTTGAGGGTGCCCGAGAGCTGGTCCTGCTGGAGCTGCCCTTCGAGTGTCGCCTCCCACAGCCGGTCGGGGTCTTCGTTCTTGAGCGCCATGGTCAGGGTGTTTCGCTCGAGTTCGATGCGACTGACCTTCATCTCGCCGCGTTCGCTCTTCCACTGCGCGGTCAGTTGGCCTTCCTTGTCGGCGCCGATGGTCAGTGTGACCGGGACCTCGCGGTCCTGCATTTTGAGGGTCAACTCCCAGGTGCCGGCTGCTCGCGGCGTACGCGGGGCCCGCTGGCCTTCGAGAGCGTAGTCGCCCCGTCCGCCGGAGACCGTTCCGGTGAGCTTGCCGTCCTCGACCGTGCCCTTGAAAGTCGAGGTCATGGTCTCGCCGTCGCGGCCCTGCGTCTCGCGGGTGAAGCCAAGCTGGCCGTCCTCAAACTTGACGTCCTTGAGATCGCTGACGCCCATGAAGCCGATCCACTGGCCGGTCTGGTTGCCGTCCTGGTCCCGCGAGAACGACAGGATCGACTCCATCGTCCGCCCGTTGAACTCGCTCTTGACGAGCCAGTCGCCAAAGAGGCCGCCTCGACCTCCGCCGGCCGGCTGGGCCCAGACCTGGGTCGACAGGACGAGAATCGCGCCGAACACGACAGCTTGGATAAGTCTTCGATCTCTCATACGGTAAGCCTCCAAAAGAAAGGTTGTTGGGAAACCTGCATCCGCCCCTGATAGCGGCACGCACCACACCGTTGCCCGCCGCGGAACGCCCCTCTGCGCCGTCAGCGTAGAACGACCTGCCCGGCTGCTGTGATACGGGTAAGACGCCATCGAAACCGGAACGATTTCATCATTCTGCCGATTTTCCCGCCTGCCAGGAGGATATGTCGACCCGGCCGGCACTCTCGCAGACGGTCCGTTCGGAAGACCGCGATTGCAAACCATCTCCGAGGCTCATAGAATCCGCCGGCAAGGGTCGGCGGCTGGAGATTTCGCAGGCCGGCCCCATTGTTCGGAGTGCCCTGATGAAACGACTGTCGCCCGAAGAGCGAAAACATATTCTATACCAGACCGTGGTCCGTCTCCGGAAGGACTGGGTCTGCCGGTACGGGCAGTGGAACACCGCCAAGATGCTGCGCGAGATGCGCCGGCTGCTGCGCAAGGCGAGTGAGCCGGGCGGCCTCGAGGCACTGGGCGTGACCGAGCCGGCCGCAACGGCCGTTGACGAGGACCTGCCCCTTTTCGACGGCCTGTGAACGCCCGCTCCGCGACGGCGCTTGTGGCCCGCGCGATCTCACCTGGTCTGGCGGACGGGGTCCAGCCCGGCGGTCCAGGCGCAGCCCCGTCGGAACAGCTCGGCGGCGCCGGGGTTCTCGATCGCGACGACGTCGTGGCCCAGGGCGCAGTGAAAGACCCTGCCTCGTCCGTATTCGAGGACGAAGGCCATGGGGTAGTCGAGGTTGTCGACCTTCGAGCGGGCGGTCGCCAGCATGTGAACGGGCGTTTCGCCCGCCAGGCAGGTGTACAGCTCGTCGGTCGTCTCGAACGACTCCAGGCCCTTCGTGATAGGGTGCTCGTTGTCGGTGATCGCCACGGTGAATGCGCCGTGCGGATCGTGGGCCCGCATGTTGGGGTCCCAGACGCGGCCGGCCATGTGTACGAAGCCATCCCACTCCTCGAACGCGCCGCAGCCGAAATGAACGATCATCATGCCGCGGCCCGACCGGACGAACCGTTGGAGGGCCAGTCTGGCCTGCGGCCCGGGATCGGGAACCTGCCAGTCCATGAAGTGAATGACCACCGCGTCGTATTGTCGCAACTGCGGCGAAGTAAGGAAGTTAGGGTCTTCCGTGACCGTCACGTCCAGCCACCCGTCGGCACGCAGCACCTTGGCCAGTGCGGGGGCAGTCTGTCGCCAGTTGTGGGCGGGGTGGTCGACCCCCGTGACGAGGATGATCCGTCTGACGTCGTCTTTCTGCGCGCCGCCGGTCGCCTGGGAGCCGTCCTGGTTGGTCTTGCAGCCTGCGATGAGAATGCACACAGCGGTCAGCCTGATGAGGTTTTTCATGATTCGTCTCCATTCGTCCGTGATTGTCCGTCGCCGGGCCGTGCATAGCGGCCGCTGGTCAAGAGCCGGCCCTGATACGCCGATAGCCTATCACAGAGCCGGTCGTTCGGCAACCGGCAGACCTGGCCGGGAGCGATGTTTTCGGACGGTCGCCCTTGACCTGACGCCGTCAAATGAGCTAAGATGGACAGTGCGGATATGGATGCGGGTGCCGCTGCCGGGCCGATATGCGGTCTGCAAGTGCATCCAGCCATCCCTGTCAGAACGATACTGAGCGTGGAAGAGGACGGACGTGACCATATCACAGCGATTCCCGATTCTGGCGGCTGTGCTCTGGTTGCTCTGTGTCCGTATGGCCTGGGGCCAGGCGACGGCGACGGTAGTCATCAACGAGCTGCACACCGACCCCGACGTGAAGACCGAGCCGGTCGAATTCGTCGAGCTGTATAACTGCGGCGCGGAAGCGGTGGACCTGTCCAACTGGTGTTTTGTCAACGGGATCTTCTACGTCTTTCCGGAGGGCGTGACGCTGGGCCCGGGCGAGTACCTTGTCGTGGCTCAGGACCCTCTGCATGTCCTGGCCAAGTGGAACGTCCGGCGTGCCGACGTCCCCGAGGACAAGGTGTTCGGGCCGTTTACCGGCAAGCTCGCCAATGAGGGCGAACGGGTCGTTCTCTGCGACGCCGATGGGACGATCGTGGACGAGGTAGACTATCAGCTCGGCTTTCCCTGGCCCACGGTGGGGGACCCTCTGGCGGGCGATCGGTCCGACGGCAGCGCCTCGATGCAACTGGTCAATCCCATGCTCGACAACGATCTGGCGGGCAGTTGGCGGTCGGCATCGCCGACACCGGCGGCGGCAAACCGCGACGTGCTGCTCGACAATGCTCCGCCGCAGATCCGCCAGGTCCGGCACGCGCCGAAGCAGCCGCGTTCCGGCGAAGCGGTGACGATCACCGCCAGGATCACCGACCCCGACGGCATGGGGCCGGTGACGCTGCAATACCAGATCGTCGACCCGGGCCACTACATCCGCTATCAGTACGCCAACGACAACAATCAGCGTTTCGTAGACGGGGAATACGACGATAACTGGATCGACGTCCCGATGGTGGATGACGGGACCGCCGGCGACGAGCAGGCCGCCGACGATGTGTACACCGCCAGGATGCCGGGCGACTTGCAGACGCATCGCCGTCTGGTGCGCTACCGCATCGTCGCCCGCGACCGCAGCGGCGCCTTCATCAAGGTGCCCTACGACGACGATCCCCAACCCAACTTCGCCTACTTCTGCTACGATGAGGCGCCCGCCTGGAGCGGCGCGATCCGGCCCGGCAGCGCGAATGCCGCCCAGGCTCAGGTGGTGACGTATCCGGCGGAGGTGATGCGGTCGCTGCCGGTCTATCACCTCATCGCCAAACGCGCGGACATCGAGGATTGCCAGTTCAATGCCATCGCGGACGCGCGCTGCAACGAAGAGGCCGGCTGGTATCAGTGGACCGGCGCCCTCGTCTACGACGGCGTCGTCTACGATCACATCTGGTATCGTCCGCGCGGCGGCTGGGCCACCTACGCCTTCGGAAAGAACCGCTGGAAGTTCGACTTCAATCGCGGGCACTATTTCCAGGGCCATGACGACGAGGGCAGGCCCTACAAGACCAAGTGGGACAAGCTGAACTTCTCGGCGTGCTTCCAGTTCGACAACACCCACAACCGGGGCGAACACGGAATGTACGAGGCGGTGACCACCCGGCTGATGCAGTTGGCGGGCGTGCCATCGTGTCACATGAACTGGCTGCACTTTCGGGTCATCGACGATGCCGCCGAGGCGGGCCCGAGCCAGTACGACGGCGATTTCTGGGGATTGTACCTGGCGATCGAGCAACCGGATGGCCGCTTCCTCGACGCCCGCGACCTGCCCGACGGCAATCTGTACAAGATGTACTTCGCCTGCACCGGCAGCACGGGCAACAAGAGCAACCAGGGACCGGCGCAGGTCACCGACCACAGCGACGTCATCGCCTTCTGCAACGCCTACCAGCGCTATCCATCCGACCGCCAATGGTGGCAGGAGAATACGAACCTCGACGTCTACTACAGCTACCGCATAATCTGCGACGCCGTGCACCATTACGATCTGTCCGACCGGTGGAATTGTCTTTACTACGCGCATCCCGAAACCGGTCAGTGGTGGATGATCCCCTGGGATTTCGACCACTCCTGGGACACCGACATCTACACGGACGACAGCGAGTACTGGAAACAGGTGCTCGCGCGGCGGCTGTTTCAAAGCCACAGCCTCGGGACCCCGAACACCTACCACGAGTTTCCCGACTGCATCATCGCCTTTCAGAACCGCGTGCGCGAGCTGACGGACCTGTTGCTCAACGCCGACCAGTGCGGCCAGATCATCGACGAATGCGTGGCAGTGATTGCGGACCCGGCGGGAGGGCCGTCCTTCGTGCAGGCCGACCGGGCCATGTGGGACTATCATCCGCGCACCGCCAGCCGGGGCACGTTCTATGAGAGCTCGCCCACCGGGGACTTCGGCGGCATGGTGCAGCGGATGAAGGAATTCATCAGCCCCGGCGGCTGGGGCGCCCAGAACCTCGCGCGCATCGATGACGATAGGGATATCCCTGAGACGCCGGTGGTGACCTCGATCGGTCCGGCCGGATTCCCCGCCGACGCGTTGGCGTTCCGCGTGTCGCATTTCGAAGATCCCCAGGGCCGCGGCACGTTCGGCGCGATGAAGTGGCGTCTGGCGGAGGTCTCGCCCGAGGCGCAGGTGGTCCACACGGACTCGCGCGTGACGCTGGTCCCCGAAGAGACCGCATGGAGGTATTACAAAGGCCGGCAGGAGCCTTCATCGTCGCGGAGTCTGTGGCGTCAGCTCGCGTTCGACGACTCTGCCTGGTCCGTGGGATCGACGCCCCTCGGCTACGGCGAGACCTTCATCGCCACCGAACTGAGCGACATGCGCGGCGGCTACACGACGATCTACCTGCGCAAGACGTTCGACGCCATCGGTGTGGCCGCCCTGGACCGCCTGACTCTTGACGTGAAGTACGATGATGGAGTCAACGTCTGGATCAACGGGCAGTTGGCGTACCAGGGCAACGTCTCGTCGGCCGAACTGCCGTACAACGCCACCGCCGACAGCGCGATCGAGAACGCGGATTTCGTCGGTCGCGATCTGGGCGATCCCGGTACGTGGCTGGTCGAAGGGACCAACGTCATCGCCGCACAGGTGCTGAATCAGTCCCTCAGCGGCAGCTCGGACTGTTTCATCGACGTCCGGCTGACGGCGCAGCAAAGGCCGGAGCCGTCGGACGAGACGCCGGCCACTGCCGGCGGCGGGCGAGGCAAGTATGAGATCAACGCGATCTGGGAGAGCGACGAGCTGACCGGGTTCAGCGACAGTATGGGCGTTCCTCTCTCGGTTGCCACGGCGGGCAGGACCTACCGCGTCCGCTGCCGCATGAAAGACACCACGGGACGTTGGAGTCACTGGTCGGCGCCGGTTCAGTTCGTGGCCGGCGAACGGCTCGCGCCCGACATCGCGACAGACCTGCGGATCACGGAGCTGATGTACAATCCCCCGCAGATGGCAGGCGATACGTTTTCAGACAACGATGAGTACGAGTTCGTCGAGCTCAAGAACGTCGGCACACACACGCTCGATTTGCGCGGCGTGTCCCTGGCTGACGCCGTGACGTTCGACTTCGCGGACGGTTCCGTCACGAGCCTCGACCCCGGCCGTTTCGTGCTGGTGGTCCGGAACCGGACGGCGTTCCTCGCCCGCTACGGAGCAAACCTGGCGCCGCTGATCGCGGGCGAATACGCCGGGAAGTTGGCCAACGAGGGTGAGACCGTCAGGCTGGTGGATTTTTCCGCCGGGACCGTGGCGGAATTTCGGTATAATGATAGGGCAGGCTGGCCGATAGAGGCCGATGGTGCGGGCCATTCGCTGGTAGCCGTTGCGGAGGCGGGCTCGCCGAACGACGGGGACTACTGGCGGGCGAGCACATACGTCGGCGGTTCCCCCGGGGCCGATGACCCCGATGTCGAGGCCGCCTTGGCCTTCTGAGGAGAGGGGCCCCCGGAGTAGACGACCTGACCACGAACGTGCGGCCGGCAGCAAGGGCAATTACATAGTTCGAGAACGGATGAGGACATGATGGGCAACTGGACATCGAGATTGGGCACGGCGATTCTGACCCTGACGTTGCTGGTTTCGGCTCGCGTCAATGGGGACGTCGTCATCAACGAACTGCACACGAACCCCGATGTGAAGACCGAACTGGTGGAGTACGTCGAGCTCCACAACACAGGCTCCGAATCGGTGAGCCTGTCCGGATGGTCTCTGACGGGCGGGATTCTGTACACGTTTCCGGCCGGGACGACGCTGCCGGCCGGCGGCTATCTTGTCGTCGCGCAGAGTCCCATCGACGTTCTGGGGGGCAGGGGCGTCTCACGTTTCCACGTCGCGCCGTCTCTGGTCTTCGGACCTTACGTCGGCAAACTCGCCAATGACGGGGACCGGGTGGTCTTGCGCGATGCCGCCGGGGCCATCGTTGACGAGGTCAACTACCGGCTCGGGTTCCCCTGGCCGACCGTGGGCGATTCGGTCTCGGAGAGCCAGCCGGGAACGGGACGGTCGATGCAACTGATCCATCCTTCGCTCGACAACGACCTGGGCGGCAGTTGGCGGTCGGCGACGCCCACGCCGGCCGAGCGGAACGGCACGGTGTCTTTGCAGAATCTCCCGCCCCACGTCCGCCAGGTTTCGCACACGCCCAGGCAGCCCAAGTCCGGGCAGGTCGTGACGATCACCGCCAAGGTCACGGACTCCGACGGGGTGGCGTTCGTCAAGCTGCTGTATCAGATCGTCGATCCGGGCAACTACATCGCGATCAACAACCCTGCGTATTCAAACGGCTGGCAGACGGTCGACATGCACGATGACGGCCTCAGCGGCGACCTGATCGCGCATGACGACATCTATACCGTACAGATTCCCGCGTTGCGGCAGACGCACCGGCGTCTGGTTCGCTATCGCCTGTTTGTGGTGGACGGCTTGGGAAACAACCTCACGGTGCCGTACAGCGACGATCCGCAGCCCAATTTCGCCTATTTCGTCTATGACGGCGTCCCGGCCTGGAGCGGGGCCATCCGGCCCAACGCCGCCGGAGACATGGGCCAGGTCGTCGAATACAGCCCCGAGGTGCTCACCAGCCTACCCGTGTACCATCTGATCGCCAACCACCAGGACGTGGTTGACGCCCTGTATATGCCCGGCGCCAAAGCGGGCCAGTACGGCGGCAGCGACTATCGCTGGCGCGGAACGATCGTCTACGACGGCGTCGTCTACGACCACATCCGATTCCGCGCCCGCGGCGGCGTCTGGCGATATGCCATGGGCAAGAACATGCTCAAGGCCGATTTTCTCCGAGGCCACTATTTCCAGGCCCGCGACGACTACGGACGGCCCTACGATACGCCGTGGGACAAGCTCAATTTCTCCGCCTGTATCCAGCAGGGCGACTACCAGCATCGCGGCGAGCAGGGGATGTTCGAGGCCGCCGGCTTCAAGCTGTTCAACCTGATGGGCTGCCCGGCGTCAAAGACAAACTGGGTGCACTTCCGCGTGATCGACGAGGCCGACGAATTCGGCGCCACGCAGTACGACGGCGACTTCTGGGGCCTGTACATGACCATCGAGCAGATGGACGGCCGTTTCCTCGACGAGCATGGCCTGCCCGATGGCAACCTCTACAAGATGGATCGCGGGTCCGGAGACGCCGGCCCGGGCGGCGGCGCCCTCAACAACCAGGGGCCGATCCAGCCGACCGACAATTCCGATCTGGTGGCGTTCGTCAACGGCTACCACAGTCGCCCGCAGGAGACTTGGTGGCGACAGAACGTCGATCTGACTTCCTACTACGGCTTCCGCTGCACGGTCGAGGCCATTCATCACGGCGACATGGAAGGCGGCAAAAACTGGTTCTTCTATCACGATCCGACGACCGAGCGATGGACCATCCTGCCGTGGGACCTGGACCTGACCTGGGCCAACAACATGTATGGCGGCGGCGCGGACGAATTCACGAGGAATGGCATCTTCGGCAACGCCAACCTCAGCATCGAGTTCCAGAATCGCCTGCGGGAGTTCTTCGATTTGCTGTACAACGCCGACCAAGGCTGGCAGATGCTCGATGAGCTGGCCAACGTGATCGACCCGCCCACCGGCGGCCCGACCTTCGTCGACGCCGACCGGGCCATGTGGGACTACAACCCGATCATGACCAGCAGCTACGTCAATCCGAGCAAGTCGGGCCAGGGCCGCTTCTATCAGAAGGCGTCCACCAAGGACTTCCGAGGCATGGTCCAGATCATGAAGGACTATGTCGTCTCGAACAACCGCGCCTTCGACACCTACGTCGAAGACAATGCGATTCCGCAAACGCCGGTCATCACGGCGACCGGTCCGGCCGACTTCCCCGCCAACGCCCTGACGTTCCGCACCAGCGCGTTCGCCGATCCCCAGGGGGCCGGCACGTTCGCCGCGCTGAAATGGCGCCTCGGCGAGGTCGCCTTGGGCTCGCAGGTGGTGCAGCCGGACGAGTCGTCCGGGTTCCTCTTTGTGCCCGACGGTTCGCAGTGGAAGTACTTCAAGGGAACGGCCGAGCCGTCGGCGACCGCCGGCGCATGGCGCACGCTCCAGTTCAACGATTCCGCCTGGCTCGTCGGCCAGACGCCCATCGGATTCGGAGAGGCCTTCCTCCAGACCAGCCTTCCCGACATGCGAGGCAACTACTCCACGATCTATCTGCGCAAGACCTTCGACGCGGCCAACGTCGCCGCTTTCGATACGCTCGTGCTCGAGGCGATGTACGACGACGGGATCAACGTCTGGATCAACAACCACCTGGTCTTCCAGGATAACGTCGATTCCGATGAGCTGGCGCACGATGCCACCGCCATCTCGGCGATTGAAGTACAGGAATTCCTTCGGTACGACGTCGGCGTGCCGAGCGATTTCCTCATCGAGGGGACCAACGTCATCACCATCCAGGTGCTCAACTCCCACATCAGCAGCAGCTCGGACTGTTTCATTGATCTGAGGCTCAGCGCCGAGACGACGGAGGAACCCGACGACGAGACGCCGGCGCCCGTCCAGGTCTATCGAGGCGAGCCGGGCCGGTACGAGATCGAGGCGCTCTGGGAATCGGCCGAGCTGACTCAGTTTGATTCGGACGTTCGCGTTCCCGCCTCGGTGGTCAAGCCCGGGCGGACCTATCGCGTCCGCTGCCGGACGAAGGACAACACCGGTCGTTGGAGTCACTGGTCCAGTCCGGTCCAGTTCACCGCCGGCGACCCGGTGGCGGCCGGCATCCTGGCGGACCTGCGCGTTACCGAAGTGATGTACCATCCCGCTGCGGCGGCCGACGCGATGACGGACGCCGACGAGTTCGAGTTCATCGAGCTCAAGAATATCGGCGATGAGGCGCTGGACCTGTCGAGCGTCGCGCTGACCAAGGGTGTGACCTTTGATTTCGCCGCCGGCGATGTCACCACCCTGGGCGCCGGCCGGTTCGTGCTGGTCGTCAAGAACAAACAGGCGTTCCTGTCTCGGTATGGGCCGGGCCTGGCGAGTCTCATCGTCGGTCAGTACGAGGGCAAGCTGGCCAACGGTGGCGAGACCGTTGCTCTGGAGGATTTCTGGAACGGGACGATTGCCGAGTTCACCTACGGCGACAGCGCAAGCTGGCCGGTTGCGGCCGACGGCGCGGGCCACTCGATGATCCCGCTGGCCTCGGCGATTCTCGATGAGCCTGCCGGCTCGCTGGACTACGCGGGCAATTGGCGGGCCAGCGCCTACATCGGCGGCTCGCCCGGGGCGGATGATCCCGATCTTGGGGCGACCGTTGTGATCAATGAGCTGCTGGCCAGCGGCGGCGACGACTGGGTCGAGCTGTACAACCCGACCGCTGCGAGCGTTGCTCTGGCGGGTTTCTACCTGAGTGACGACGCCGGCGATCTGAAGAAATGGCCCGTCGCGGCGGCCGCCATCGGGTCCGGCGACTTCCTCACGTTCGAGGAGTCGGGCGACGATTTCGGTTTCGGCCTGAGTCGCTCGGGCGAGGACCTGCTCCTGTCCTATCTGCCCGGCACGGCGCAGGACCGCGTGGTCGACAGCGTGCGTTTCAAGGCGCAGGAAGACGGGATTTCACGGGGCCGCTATCCCGATGGCGCCGCCCACTGGTTCCGGCTCCAGCCTACTCGCGACATTGCGAACGCGAATCCGTTGCTCGATGTGGTGGTCAGTGAGATCCTGTACCATCCGGTCGACGTCAACGACGAGTTCATCGAGTTGTTCAATCCGACGGAGACGGCAGTTGCTCTGGAGAGCGACGCGGGACCGTGGCGGCTGGACGGCGGTGTGCACTACACCTTCGACGCGGGTCTGTCGATCGCGTCCGGCGGTTGCGTAGTCGTCGTCGGGTTCGATCCCTTCGTCGAGACCACTCGCCTGGAGGCCTTCATCGCGGCTTATGGCGCTGGGCCGCTGTCGCCGGGCGCCGATGTCGTCGGGCCTTGGAAGGGCGGCCTCAACAACGGCGCCGAGCGCGTCGCACTGGAGAAGCCCCAGGCGACCGGCGACCTCCAGGACCCGACCGCGTGGGTCGTTGTGGACGAAGTGGTTTACGCCGACGCCGCCCCCTGGCCCACCACTCCCGACGGCCAGGGCGACAGCCTCCAGCGCACCGACCCGGCCCCCAGCGCCTCCGGCAACGACCCCGCCGCCTGGCTCGCCGCACCCCCCACCCCCGGCCTGCCATAGATCAGTCATACCCGCCGGCGATCCGCAGTGGTCGCTGGCTCGTGATACCCACCAGCGATCGGCCCTACGGTCGCTGGTTGTCTTTTGACGCGGTGCGAATGCACCGATGCGCCACCTCCATCGATGCGTGGCATCCCCATCCCGATGTACATCGGGATGGGGATGGTTCGAATGCGAGCAAGAATGCTCATCGATATGAACACAAGGCCCTTGTTGCAGGATGGTCGCTATCGTTGTGCGGCGGCGACTTTCTTCTCCTTCCTTCGCTTTCTCCAGACGACCAGACCGACCGGGACGATTCCCAACGCGGCGGCGCCGGCCTTGGCCTGCGTGGGAACGAACTTGAGGATGTCGGTGAGAGTCAGTTCCGTGTAGTCTTCGGGGGCCGTGGTGTCGAAGACAGCTTCGTCGAGTTCGATGTTGTAGTCACTGAACGTGTTGACCTCGTGGAGGTTCAGATCGCGAAACATCGTCATGAAGCTCTTGCCGATGGCGAGGTCGCCTTCGACCCGAACCGGGAGTTGCTCATCGATTCCGATCCAGACCTTGCCTTTGAAGGCCTGAAGATCAAAAACGGTCTTGGGCAGAAGCTCTTTGAGGGGCTCGAAAAGCTCCGTGTCCTGGAACGCAAAGGCCTCCGTCTCGATGCCATCGATCTCCTCTCGTCCCAGCCTCTCATAGCCGCCGGCAAGAAGCAGATTAAGGATGCTGTTGGGAGATCCAAAGATCTCCATGGCCTTCGCCAAAGCATCCATGGAAGCGAATTTCAAGTACTTCCTATATTTCGGAAACAGAATAAGCGTCTGCTTCTGAGGGATATTGAGGGTGATTCGATAGAACAATTGGCCCTCGACGTATCCCTCCTCGACCAGGCCGTGCCGAGTCGAATGATATTTCAGGAGGTCGAATTTGCATTTTGTCCCGTCGAATTCGAAAACGCGGTTGGGCTCGCCCGGATAGGTGAATGTTTTTGTTCCTCGCAGTATCATTGTCTCGGTAGCAGCGACTTTTTTCTGGACATCGGCGAGGACCACGCCGCCGTTTCCCGATCCGCCGAAGGGATTGAGCAGAACCAATGTCATGGCCAGTACGATCACGGCGGCGGCTGAGTATCTTGTCACTTTGCTTTCCATGAGAAACCTCCAGATTGTAAGGGTTCTTGTTCTTGTGTTACGGCCTGTGTGTTCATAGCCACGATGCAACAGGCGGGCTTCGTCCGGGTGGTCCCGGGTCCATGCCGCGAAGTCGAACTCGCCCGGTTCGCGCCGGATGTGTTGCTCCAGCAATGGGTCCAACCAGCGTTTGTCGTCGTTCTGCTTCATAGGACAAGTCACCTCTCGAAACCCGCGTTCTTCAGAAGGACGGCCATCTTCTTCTTGGCCCGGCGGATGCGGCCATCGATGACTTGCTCGGTGGCGCCGAGAACCTGGGCCATTTGCCGGTAACTCATCTCGCTGTAGAACCGCAGGAACAGGACCTCTCGGAGCGGTTCCGGCAGGCGCGCCAGCGCCTCGGCCAGGACGACCCTCCGCTCGTCGTCCCGCTCGCCACGCCAGTGGTCGGCCGGTTCGCCAGGGCCGTCGTCGGCCAGGCTTCGCTGCACACATCGTCGCTGCTTCTGCGAATCCCGCCGCATGTCCCTGGCGACGTTCCGACAGATGGATGCGATCCAGGGTCCAAACCGCTCCGGGGTTTTGAGCCGATCGAGTTCTCTGCATGCCGCCGCGAGGGTTTCCTGGACGGCGTCCTCGGCCAGGTGATGATCCAGCAGGACCGAATCCGCTATGGCGATCAGTGAATGGTAGTATCGCCGGCATAGCTCGCCGAAGCTCTCCGGCTCCGCCTGCAAGGCGCGCCGCACCAGTGTGCCATCGTCAACGTCTTTCATCCGCCTAATCTTATACTGAACAGAGCCGCTCTGCACTTCTGTAGATAAGTCTCGATACGACGCCAAAATCGGCGCAGAATCTGCGGAAAATGTACGATGGAGCTTTGCCGGTCCCGCCGGGCCGGAAGGCCCTTGGTCAAGATCGTTCAGAAGTTGATGCCGCTCACGTCACAATGGCACACTTTTCCGGGAGCAGCTCACCGGAATGGCAGCGTCGTGGCGGGGCGTTGCCGTCTTCCGGATACGTGCCCTTTGCAGGGGCTGGGGAACTTCTCTGTTCGCCGGCTTTCAATTCGGCCGTCTCTACCGCAACACCCGATGGCGTCGAACGAGAACCGTGCCCCAGCGGGTAATCGCGTCGGTTGGGCGCTTGCTGGTGAACCGGGGGGTTGCTACACTGTATAGCTTTACGGTGTTTCTCTGCGCGGATATGACCGTCGAATGAAGCTGGTTTTGGACAATCTGACGTATCACGGCTGCCCGGTGGAGCTGCGGGAGAAGGTCACCTTTGCGCCCGAGCAGCGGCAGGGGATGCTCAAGGCCCTGCACCACAGCGGCGGCGTCAGCGAGGCGGTGATCCTCCAGACGTGCAACCGGCTCGAATTCTACCTGTACGCGAGGAAGGACTGCGATTGCCGGGCCCTTCTGGGCGAGTTGCTCGCCTCGCAGGGGGCCGAGGCGGTGGGCGTGTGGGCCCAGCACCGCCGCCAGACGACGGGAATGGACGTCGCCCGGCACCTGTTCGAGGTCGCGGCCGGCCTGGATTCCCAGATGGTCGGCGAGAACCAGATCCTGGCCCAGGTCAAGACCGCGTACACCGAATCACTCGAATCGCACATGAGCAGGCTGATCTTCCACCGGCTCTTCCACCACGCGTTTCGTGTGGGCAAGGCGGTCCGGACGCAGACGGACATCAACTGCGGCGCTGTCTCGATCGGTCTGGCGGCCGTCGAGCTGGCCCGCGACAAGGTGAACCTGCGCCACGCCCGCGCGCTGGTGATCGGGGCCGGCGAGAACGCCGAGCTGGTGGTCCGCTACCTGACCAAGGCGGGCCTGGCGAACCTGGTGATCGCCAACCGGGACGTGGAGAAGGCGCGGGCGATGGCCCGGCGCTTCGGCACCGCCAAGGGGATCGGTCTGCCCGAGATCGGCGGCCAGCTTCGCGACGTCGATCTGATCGTCGCCTCGACCGCCGCGACCGAGCCGGTCCTCACGTACGACAACGCCGCATGGCATCTGTCGGGCCGGACCAAGCCGCTGCTGATCCTCGACATCGCGGTGCCGCGCGACATCGATCCGACGATGACGCGATTCGACTTCGTGACGCTGTACAACATCGACGACCTCAACGAGCAGATCGGCGCCAACCGCGACCGGCGCAACCGCGAGGTGCCCAAGGCTCGGGCCATCGTCGAGGAGTTCGTCGGCGTGTTCTCGCAGTGGTACGATTCGCTCGATCTGGTTCCCGTGATCGCGCGACTGACGCAGGCCGGACTCGATCTGGCGCGCAGCGAGGCAAAGCGATACGCCGGGGATTTCGGCGACGGAAACGGCGAGAAGCTCCAGGCGTTCGCCGAGTCGCTGGTCAAGAAGATGCTGCACGGGCCCATCAGCATCATCAAGGACGGCGCAGGCGAGCCGACCGTCGAGCAGCTCCAGGCGGTCGACCTGATCAACCGGATGTTCCTCTCGCAAGACAAGGGCGGCCAATGAGCCGCGTGCTGACCGTCGCGACGCGCCGGGGCGACCTGGCCCTCGTGCAGACGCAGAGCGTCATCGCCGCGATTCAGCGCCGCTGTCCCGACGTCGAAATTCGCATTCGGGAAGTGACCAGCGAGGGCGACCGCGACCGTAAGACGGTTCTCTGGCAACTCAAGGACACCGGCTTCTTCACGTCGCGGTTGGAGGACGTGCTGCTGGCGGGCGAGGCGGACTTCGCGGTGCATAGCTTCAAGGACCTGCCCACGCGCCCGCGCAAAGGGTTGATCGTGGCGGCGGTCTGTCAGCGGCACTGTCCCGAGGATTGCCTGCTCGCCCGGAAGAAGATCGGTTCGCTGGACGAGCTGGACGCGAGCGCCCGGGTGGGCACGTCAAGCCTGCGGCGCGTGGCGCAACTGCGGCACTTGCGGCCCGATCTCGAACTGGTCCCCGTCCGGGGCAACGTCCCGACACGTATCCGCAAGCTGCGCGACGGCGACCTGGACGCGATCGTCCTGGCGCGGGCTGGAATCGAGCGGTTGGAATTGACCGACGCGATTTCGTTTGTGTTCGATCCGCATCGGTTCCTTCCCGCTCCGGCCCAGGGCGCGCTGGCGGTTCAGACCCGCCGCGACGATGCGACGACCAACGAGATTGTCGCGACGATAGACGATGCCGATGCGCGGGCCGCCACCGATGCGGAGCGCGAGGTACTGACCTCGATGAAGTGCGGCTGCCATGCGCCGGTGGGGGCCTATGCGGAAGTGATTGGCGACCAGATCGCACTGGAGGCGTTCGTCGCGGACGCGAGCGGACGCCGCCTGCTGCGGTCGCGAGTGGCCGGACCAGCGGCGAACTCGCATGAGCTGGGCCGGAACGCGGCGCAAGACCTGCTCGACGCCGGCGGAAGACAGATTCTCGACGACCTGGAAAAGGACAGAGGCCAAGGTGATGTCACAACCTAAGAAAGGTTTCGTGTACCTGGTCGGCGCCGGCCCCGGTCGGGCGGACCTGATCACCCTGCGCGGGGCCGAGCTGATTCGAATTGCCGACTGTATCCTCTGCGACAAGCTGGCCAACCCCGCTCTGCTGGAGCACGCGCGGGCCGAGGCCCAGATCGTTCACGTCCCCAAGCGGATCGGCGCCGGCTCGTTCACGCAGGACCAGATCAACCAGCTTCTCGTCAGCAAGGCCCTCGAAGGCAAGGTTGTCGTGCGGCTCAAAGGGGGCGATCCTTGCATCTTCGGGCGCGTCACCGAGGAGGTGGTCGCGCTCAACGAGGCGGGCGTGGGTTTCGAGATCGTGCCCGGCGTCACGGCGGCGATTGCGGCGTCGGAGTACACCGGGATCATGCTGACCGACCGCCGGTACAGCTCGCAGGTGGCGTTTGTCACCGGCCGCGAAGCCGACGGCAAGGAAGACACCAACATCGACTGGGACGTGCTGGCCCGCTTTCCCGGAACGCTCGTGTTCTACATGGGGATCGGTTCGCTGGGCCTGATCGCCGAGCGGCTGACAGCGCACGGCCGGGCAGCCGATACGCCCGTAGCGCTTGTCGCCAACGCGACGCTGCCCAGCCAGCGGGTCGTGCGAGCGCCGCTGAGCGGGATCGTCGAAGCGTCTCAGATCGCGAAGATCGAGCCGCCCGCGTTGATCATCGTCGGCGCTGCGGCCGGCGGCGACGAAGAGCTGAACTGGTTCATGCGACAGCCCCTGTTCGGAAAGACCATCGTCACGACGCGCGATGCGGCGGGCAATACGGAGTTCGCCGGTAGGATCCTCGATCGCGGGGGCCGGCCCGTCGAATTTCCCACCATCGCGATTCAGCCGCTGACGGAAAGCAACGAATTCCTTCGGACCCTGACGCACCTGGCCGACTACCACTGGGTGATCTTCACCAGCCCGAACGGCGTGAAGGTCTTCTTCGACGCGATGACGGCTTTGGGCAAGGACGCCCGCGTGTTCGCCGCGAACAAGCTGGCGACGCTCGGCGCCAAGACGGCGGCGGCCCTGGCGCAGTACGGGATCAAGGCAGACTTCGTGCCCACGGTGTTCACCGGGCGCGAGCTGGGCTGGCAACTCGTCGCCTTTGCCAACCTGAACG
The DNA here is from genome assembly GCA_964579055.1 of uncultured Pirellulales bacterium. Taxonomy (GTDB): domain Bacteria; phylum Planctomycetota; class Phycisphaerae; order Sedimentisphaerales; family Anaerobacaceae; genus Anaerobaca. The sequence goes on along the minus strand of CAZOFX010000069.1, from coordinate 7,135 downwards.
GCAAGAAGGTCCTGTCGCTGCGTTCGGAACTGGCGACGGACGACCTGGTGGACGTCCTGGAGAAGGGCGGCGCCGCCGTGGAGGACGTGCCGCTTTACACAGCGGTTCCGAAGACGGGCGATGCCCAGGCCCTGCGCCGGCAGATCGAAGACGGGCAGATCGACTGGCTGACGTTCGCCAGCCCGTCGGCGGCGCGCAACTTCTTCGACGCGATCGCGCCGGAGACGGTCAACGCCGGCCGCACGAAGGTGGCCTCGATCGGCCCGGTGACTTCGGAGCAGTTGAAGAAGCTGGGCGTTCGCGTCGATCTGACCGCGAGCGAGTACACCACCGATGGGCTGCTGGACGCCATCGAAGCGGCCGGGCGGCCCGCCTGACCTCGCGGAGCAGGTGGAAAGGGGGTCATAGCCCGTGACGAAACACGCCGTGCTGCTGATTGTATCGGCGATGGTCCCGTTCGCCCTCGCGGAAGACCTGCGCGACATTCGCACCGGCTGGGAGATTCCCACCGAGAACTACGCCGACCAGCCGTACATCGTCCGGACCGACGACGGCGCATGGCTCTGCGTCCTCACCACCGGTTCCGGCCACGAGGGCGCCAGCGGTCAGCACGTGGTGACATTGCGCAGCAGCGACCGGGGCCGCACCTGGTCGCCGCCGGTCGACGTCGAGCCGGCCGATGGGCCTGAGGCGTCGTACGCGGTGCTGCTGAAGGTTCCGGGTGGGCGGGTCTTCGCCTTCTACAACCACAACAGCGACAACCTGCGGCGCGTCAAGGCCGACGATCCACCCTACAAAGGCGGCTGGTGCACACGCGTCGACACGCTCGGCTACTACGTCTTCAAGTACAGCGACGATCATGGCCGCACGTGGTCGAAGCAGCGGTTTGCGATCCCCGCGCGCGAGTTCGAGATCGACCGCGAGAATCCTTACGCCGGCGCGGTCCGGTTCTTCTGGAACGTCGGCAGGCCCTTCGTCCACGACGGCGCCGCCTATGTCCCTCTGCACAAGGTCGGCCGGTTCGGGCAGGGCTTTCTCGCCCGCACCGAGGGCGTGCTGCTTCGCAGCGACAACCTCGTGACGGAGGCGGACCCGCAGCGCGTGACCTGGCAGACACTGCCCGACGGCGAGATCGGCCTGCGCGCTGCGGCCGGGGGCGGGCCTGTGGCTGAAGAGCAGAGCTTCAGCGTGCTCAGCGACGGTTCGTTCTTCTGCGTTTATCGGACGACCGACGGCCATCCGGCCTGCACGTACAGCCGCGACGGTGGGCGCACCTGGAGCCCCCCGCAGCACATGCGATACGCCGACGGCCGGCCCATCAAGCACCCGCGCGCCGCCAACTTCGCCTGGAAGTGCTCGAACGGCAGGTATCTCTATTGGTTCCACAATCACGGCGGCCGATCCTACGAGGGCCGCAATCCCGCGTGGCTCTGTGGAGGCGTGGAGGCCGATTCACCCGAGGGCAAGGTCATCTGCTGGTCGCAGCCGGAAATCGTCCTCTACGATGACGATCCGCGCGTCCGCATGAGCTACCCCGATCTGATCGAAGACGGTGGGCAGTTCTATCTCACCGAGACGCAGAAGACCATCGCCCGCGTCCACCCGGTCGATCGTACGCTGCTCGAAGGGCTCTGGAATCAGTTCGAAAACAGAACGGTTGCGCCCGACGACGCAATCTCCGGCCTCGAGGGTTTCGCCATCGATCTGTGGATCGAGTTCCAGACGCTCGCGCCCGGCCAGACGATGCTCGATGGCCGCAACGAGCAGGGGCAGGGAGTCTGCGTACAGACGGTCTCGGGCGGCGCCGTCGAGATCGTTCTGAACGATGGGGATGTCGAGAGTCGCTGGAGTTGCGACAGCGGACTTCTCAAGGTGGGGCAACTGCACCACATCGTCGCAAACGTTGATGCTGGTCCGAAGATCGTGACATTCGTCGTCGATGGCAGACTCTGTGACGGCGGTCCGGCTCGCCAGTTCGGCTGGGGACGCTTCGACGCCGATCTGGAACGGGCCGGCGCCGGCAAGCCGCTCGGCGTCGCTGCGAGTTTCAGCGGACGCATTCATCGCCTGCGTGTCTACAGCCGCCCCTTACGCACCAGCGAAGCCGTCGGCAACTACCGCGCCGGTCTGAATCCTCGCTGAGTGTTGACCGGGCGATGGCGAACAGGTATATGAGATTCACCGAACGGCAAGGTTACAGCGTTACTACGCGTCCACAGGAGTCAGTACGATGGGGTTTCCGGAGATCCGAATGCGGCGGCTTCGCACGAGCGCCACGATGCGGCGGATGGTGCGCGAGACGAGGCTTTGCGTTGACGACCTGGTCTATCCGCTCTTCGCTTGTCCCGGCCGCAACGTGAGAGAGCCAATCGCGTCGATGACGGACTGCTTCCACCTCTCGGCCGACTGCATCGCCGACGAGGCGGCGCAGGTGGCCGATTTGGGAATCCCGGCGGTACTGCTCTTCGGCCTGCCCGAGACGAAGGACGAGAAGGGCTCCGAGGCCTGGTCGGAGAACGGGGCGGTCCAGCAGGCGATTCGGGCGATCAAGAAGCGGGTTCCTGATCTGCTCGTGATCACCGACGTTTGTCTGTGCGCCTACACGACCACGGGGCACTGTGGTGTGATCAAGGACCGCCGGCTGGACAACGATGCGACGTGCGAGCTGCTGGCGAAGATGGCGCTGTCGCACGCGCAGGCGGGCGCCGACATCGTGGCGCCGTCGGACATGATGGACGGCCGCATCGGCGCGATGCGGCAGGTCCTCGAAAAGAACGGGTTCAACCACGTTGCGATCCTCTCGTACGCCGCCAAGTTCGCCTCGGCCTTCTACGGCCCGTTTCGCGATGCGGCCGAGTCGGCGCCCTCGCCCGAGATGGCGGCGGCCGGGCTGGGCGACCGCAAGACCTATCAGATGGACCCGGCCAACGCCCGCGAAGCGCTCCGCGAGATCGCCCTGGACATTGAGGAGGGCGCCGACATGGTGATGGTCAAGCCGGCCCTGAGCTTCCTCGACGTTATTCATCGCGCGCGCGAGCGGTTCGACTGCCCCATCGCCGCGTACAACGTCAGCGGCGAGTACATGATGCTCCACGCGGCCGCCGAAAGGGGACTGCTCGACCACGACGCCGCCATGATGGAGATCCTCACCTCGATCAAGCGCGCCGGCGCCGACATCGTCATCACCTATTCCGCCAAAGCCGCCGCCGCGTTGCTGTAGAGGAACACCGTGACATGGCCGGCGGTGGACCACGTGTCCCTCGTGGAAGACGCGGAAGAATCTTCCTCTGTCGGAAGAAATCTTCACCATCGAAAGCAGCGCAGGCCCTCTCGGTAAGCCCATTCTGCTGATTCCTAGACGCGGAACCTCCTCTGGCACGGAATGTGCACATCCATGCGGGCAGCCGTCAACGACAGATTGAAAGGACATTGAGGCGATGATCGATACGGTGAATGGCTCGTCGGCGTTGAACGAGATTTATCCAACGGCCGCGCGGGTGAAGACTCAGACGCCGGCGGAGACAATCTGCGAAGCGACGCAGACAGAGGACACGCTGACGCTGTCGGGCGAGGCGCAGAAGGTCCTGCAATTGCCCTCGCTGTTCGGCGTCGAGCCGGGCAGAGCGATCACGCTGGCGGACATGCAGGCCTTTGCCGACGAGCAACTGGAGGCGTTCGGCAAAGGATTCCGCGCCCTGATGCGCGGCAACGACATCGACATGTCACAGCCCATCACGCTGGGCCACGAGTACGGCAGCGGCAGGTTGATCGTCACGAACGATCATCCCGACGCCGATAAGATCGAGAGCCTGCTCGCGAAGAATCCCGAACTGCGTAACCAGTACACCGCCGCGACGAGCACGCTGGCCCTGGTCCGGCACGGCCAGGAGCACGCGAAGTTCGCCCAGGCCTATGCGGAGAGTCCTCAGGCGGCCGTCGCGCAGTACGCCTATCTGTTCAACACGCGCTGGGATGTCTCGGTGACATTCACCGAAGACGACACCGAAGTCGCCTACAGCCGCGTGCCCAGGCAGTAGTGCGCCCGGTTTGGCCTTGCCCGGCGCGGCGAGTTCGGTCACAATATCGTCACCAGATGCGGGATCTGGTCCGTCCGGCGGATCGCGACACCCAAGCCGCGAAGAAGCCGGAGCGGTGGAGAGATATGGCGACCGAAGATAGTCGGGTAGGCGTGCGGCGACGATGTACGATGTGGCGATTGTGGGAGCGGGGCCGGCGGGGGCCACCCTGGCGAGATTGATCGGGCATCGCTACCGCGTGCTGCTGATCGAGAAACGGCGGATCGAGGACGGTTCCGGAATGCTCGCGCCGCCCAAGTGCTGCGGTGGACTGCTGGCGCCCGACGCCCAGAGGATGCTCTCGGTGCTGGGCCTGGGCCTGCCCAAGGACGTGCTGGAGGAGCCGCAGTTGTTTGTCGTCAAGGCAGTGGACCTCCGGCAGGGCCTGGAGCGATGTTACCAGCGTCACTACATCAACATGGATCGGCAACGATTCGATCATTGGCTGCTGTCGATGGTGCCGTCGACGGTCGATATCCGGACGAACTGCCGTTTCATCTCGTCTGCCCGCGATTCCGATGGGTTTACGCTGTCGCTTCGTCAGGGGGGCGAACTGCACACGGAAAGGGCGAAGATTCTGGTGGGTGCCGGCGGGGCGAATTGCCGAGTCCGGCGTCTGCTGTCGCCGCAGAGGCCGTATCCGGCGCTCTACATCGCCATCCAGGAGTGGGTCGAGAAGGACCACAATCTTCCGTACTTCACGTCGCTGTTCGACGGCGAGATCACCGACTACTACGGTTGGACTATCCCCAAGGCCGATCACCTGCTCATCGGCGCTGCGCTGCATCCGGGGCCGAAGGCTTCTCGCAGATTCGACCTGTTGAAAGAGAAGCTGCGTCGCGCCGGCTTCGAGTTCGGACGAACGCTTCGTCGCGAGGGCGCCTACATCGTCCGCCCCATGAGGCAGGCCGACGTAGTCACAGGAGCGAGCCGGATCGCCCTGATCGGTGAAGCGGCCGGTGCGATCAGCCCGAGTTCCGCCGAAGGGTTCAGTTACGCCTTTCGAAGCGCGCTCGCCTTGGCCCAGGCCATGCGCCCGACGTTGGAGGGTTTCGAGAGGCGCTATCGCCATGAGCTTCAGGCCCTTCGCGTCAATCTCTTCCTGAAGAGCTGGAAATCCCGCGTGGTGTTCAACCCCACGCTGCGGAAAGCGGTCCTGAGGTCCGGCGTGCAAAGCGTTCGCATGGTCGCTACCGTTTGTAGTGTGCCCGCAAGGGCATAACGCCTCACGGCGTCACTACAAGCAACGCCTCCCTCGGCGCCTGACGGCGGCACAGCCCTGGACCTGCACAAGGACGTCCGGCAAGCACGCTGAATTTTGTGTTTCCGAGTCGGGAGGTCTCTGTTAGCATGTCGAGCGATCGTTTGGTGTGATCGCGGCGTGCCGCGTGTGCATACGACAGGCACAACGATGGCGCCGCGTCCGTGGGGTTGTTCGTGCCAAGAGAGAAGAAGGAGCGAACCATGAGAGCATTGTGGCTTCTATGCGTGGTGGGGTCCGTGTCGGTTCTGGGCTGTTCAAGTGCGGAGAAGACCTCGCCGAAGAAGGCCAACGCCCTGATTGAGGCTAAGGTCCGCCAGTTGATGGCGAAGATGACGCTGGAGGAGAAGGTCGGGCAGATGACGCAGATCACGCTGGAGTCGTTCGCCAAGTCGGGCCAGGACGGCTACCTGATCCTCGACCCGGAGAAGCTGCGCGACGGCATCGTCAACCATCACATCGGCTCGATCCTCAACTGCGGCGGCCAGGCCCGCACGCCCGAGAACTGGCAGGAGATGATCGCGCAGATGCAGGACCTCGCGACGAAGCAAACGCGTCTCGGCATCCCGATCCTCTACGGCATCGACTCGATCCACGGCGCCAACTACGTCCTGGGCGCGACGATCTTCCCGCAGAACATCGCGATGGCCGCGACCGGCAACGTCGCACTGATGGAGAAGGCTGGCGAGATCGCGGCGCTGGAGACGCGCGCCGTGGGCATCCCGTGGAACTTCAATCCTGTCCTGGACCTGGCTCGTCAGCCGATGTGGCCGCGCGTCTTCGAAACGTTCGGCGAGGACGCCCACATCGCCTCGGTCATGGGCGCCGCCTACATCCGCGCCCAGCAGGGCGACGACCTGACCCGCTCGGACAAGGTGGCGACTTGCATGAAGCATTATCTGGGCTACAGCGTTCCGCGTTCGGGTCGGGACCGCACGCCGGCCTATATTCCCGACCGTGAGCTGCGGCAGCACTTCGTCAAGCCGTTCGCGGCCGCCGTTCGCGCCGGCACGGTCACCTGCATGGTCAACTCCTCCGAGATCAACGGCGTGCCCGTTCATTCGAGCGCGTTCTACCTGACCGACCTGCTCCGCAAGGAGCTGGGCTTCGAAGGGTTCGTGGTCAGCGACTGGGCCGACATCGAGAATCTGTACACCCGCGAGAAGGTCGCCAAGGACCGGCGCGAGGCAGTCAAGATGGCGGTGATGGCGGGTGTGGACATGAGCATGGTTCCGTACGATTACAGCTTTTACGACACACTGGTGGAGCTGGTCCGTGCCGGCGAAGTGCCCATGTCGCGGATCGACCGGGCGGTGGCCGACATCCTCCGCGTGAAGTTCAGGCTGGGCCTGTTTGAGAAACCCTATCCGAACAAGAACCTTCTCGGCAACGTCGGCCTGGAGGCGAGCCGCAAGGTGAATTTGCAGGCCGCCCAGGAGGTGATCACGCTGTTGAAGAACGAGCCGAAGACCCTGCCTCTGGCCAAGAGCGCCAGGGTGCTCGTCACCGGCCCGACCGCCAACCTGTTGTCGGTGCTCAACAGCGGCTGGACCCTCACCTGGCAGGGCAACAACGAGGCCCTGTATCCGCAGGAGAAATACACCATTCTCGAAGCGATCCGCGCCAAAATCGGCGAAGACAACGTCACGTACGTCAACTCGGTGACGTTCGACGAAGAGAAGGACATCGCCGGCGCGGTAGCGGCGGCGCAGAGCGTCGACGCGATCGTCGCCTGCATCGGCGAGCCGGCGTACTGCGAGACGCCCGGCAACATCGACGACCTGACGATGAGCGAGCC
>CAZOFX010000068.1:0-30732 GCA_964579055.1 uncultured Pirellulales bacterium | reverse complement strand
ATCTGCCGCGATGTCTGAGCAGCCTGTCCTGGTCCGATGACATCGTCGTCCTGGATTCGATCAGTTCAGATGGGACGGAGCGGATTGTGAAGGACTTCGGCGGCCGGTTCTTTCAGCGGCCGTACGATGGGCGGGCGAGCAATCAGAACTGGGCGGTGGAGAATATCGAGTTCAAGCATCCTTGGGTATGGTACGTCGATGCCGATGAAGTCACTCCCTCTGGATTGGCCCAAGAGATTCAAGATGTATGCTCCGATCCACAGCGTCCAGAGGCCGCCTATTATGTGCGAAGACGCAATTACTTCGTGGGTCGATGGCTCAAGCACGGTGGGATGTACGATGTCTGGATTGCACGCCTCTGGCGGCCGCAGCGGATACGATGGGAACGGAAGGCCAACCCTGTTGCTGTCATCGATGGTCCGGCGGGGTATCTGAGGAATGACTTTCATCATTACTTCTTCAGCAAGGGGATCGCAGACTGGTTTGACAGACACAACAAGTACAGTTCCTACGAGGCAGAAGCGACCCTCAACGAGCTTGATCATGGGGCCATCGACTGGCCGGGATTCGTGGCCGGGGAGCCGGCTCGACGGCGGATGGCGCTCAAGCAGCTTTCGTTCCGGCTGCCGGGTCGGCCGTATGCGAAATTCCTGTACATGTACCTTTTGCGGATGGGTTTCCTCGATGGCCGGGCCGGGCTGACGTACTGCACGCTCCAGGCGATCTACGAATACATGATCTGCTGCAAAGTCAAGGAGCTGCGGCGGCGGGAGAAGGGGTTGGGGATGTGAGTTGCCGGTTGCCGGTTGCCAGTTGTCAGTTGGCGGCCGAGAACTGCGATCTGTAAACTGCAAACTGTTTCGTCTTGCGAGATACGAGATACCAGATACGAGATACGTCTGCGGCCTGCGGCCGAGTTTCAAGTTTGACGTTTCACGTTTCACGCTTCACGAGTCATGAGTCACGGGTCACAATAATCAGTAGTCAATCATCCATAATCAATCGCTCCGGGGAGCGAGCCATGCGAATCTTGCTGTTGAATCAGTTCTATCGGCCGGACGTCGCGGCGACGGGGCAGTTGCTGGCGGACGTGGGCGAGGCGCTGGCGGCGCGGGGGCACGAGGTGCACGTGATCTGTAGTCGCCGCCGGTACGGGGGCGGGGCCCTGACGCCGGCGGCGGACGAGGTGCTCAACGGGGTGCACGTCCATCGCGTGCTGACGACGGGGTTCGGCCGAAAGCGGCTGGCGGGCCGGGCGGCGGACTATCTGTCGTTCTACGTCAGTGCGGCGTGGCGGGCGATGTCGCTGGGCCGGTGCGACGTGTGCCTGTCGCTGACGACGCCGCCGTTCATCGGGTCGATCGGCCTGATGCTCGGGCGGCTGCGGGGCACGCGGAACGTGCTGTGGGCGATGGACCTGTATCCGGAGATCGCGGTGGCGTACGGCCTGCTGCGACAGCGGTGTCTGCTCTGCCGCGTGCTTCGGCGGTTCAATCGGAGGTTGTATCGAGATGCCCAGGCGGTGATCTCGCTGGGGGAGGTGATGACGCAGCGGCTGGCGGCGGCCGGAGTCGAGGCGGGCCGGCTGCACACGGTGCACAACTGGACGCCCGGGGAGGGTGTCACGGTTCATGATCGGCCGGCGGCGAAACGCCCGGAGCCGGTGGCTCTCGGCACGTAGCCGCCAATCGCCAATAATCAATCGTCAATCATCAATCCCAGGTGGCCACCCTCCTCTATTCCGGTAACATCGGCCTCGGGCAGGACCTCGGCACGGCCCTGCGGGCTGTGGCGCAACTGAACGGCCAGGCCGCCCTCAAGGTGCTCATCGCCGGCGACGGCAAGGGGCTGGCGGCGGTTCGCGCGCTGATCGCGGAGCTGCACCTGGCGGATGCGGAGATTCGGCCGCCCGTGCCGCTGGAGGGGCTGTCGGCCCTGCTGGCGCGGGGCGACATTCACCTGATCTGCCAGCAGCCGGGGACCGAGGGTCTGCTGGTCCCGAGCAAGATCTACAGCACACTGGCGGCGGGGCGGCCTTCACTGTTCATCGGGCCAGCGGACTGCGAGGTTGGATGGATCGTGCGCGAGAGCGGGTCGGGTTTTGTGGTCGAGCCGGGCGACGTGGCGAAGGCGGCCGATGTGCTGCGGCGGTTGGCGACGAATCCCGCGCTGCAGCGCGGCATGGGCCGCAACGCACGAGTGTACTACGAGCGGCATTTCGGGCGCGAGCGCAGTGTCTCGCGGATCGTCGCGATTTTGGAAATGGCCGGCAACGGCAACGGCCGAGGCCTCAAATCCGAAATTCGAATGTCGAAATCCGAAACAAGCACGAAGGCCTGAAAACTGCAAGTTCGAAACGGCCTTGAGGCCAGACTGGAGACTGTAGACTGGAGGCTGGAGGGGAACACTAAGGCCTGAAGCCTACAGCCTGCGGCCTTGTGCGGGTTTCGTATTTCGAACTCTCGGCGGTGTGACCTGCCGGGGGCATTCCGATAGAAGAAGGCCGGCTTCGCCGGGCGACTCGGTCGTTCCTGCGAGGTTCTGCCGAAGGTTGCCTTATCCTCAGCGAAGCCGGTTTGGGAGGGCTACATGTGTAGCCCTCCTTTTTTATTATATCGGCCGCGACCGCATCTTTCGCCCACTTTTTGCCCAGCGAGGGCGAATCATGATTCGCCCCTACATACGGCGGGCAGCGTTGACTTGGCGGGGGCGAACCACTACAATAGTACTGTGTTTATGGTGACAAGCCACAATCGGCGGAGCGGCGAAAGCACCATGCCTGGATTCCAGTGCGCATGGCGGGCTTGCGGCGCGCCTGCACCACAGGCAACCCGGCGATGACAACGGTTCTCTTCTGAGGGTGATTATGGCTCGGATGCATTTCTTCGTATTCACTATCATGCTGTTGCTGGCCTCCGCGGGCGCTTGGGCCGATGTGACCAGCCCGGGCGATTTCGTCCGAGGCGTGCCCAACGATGGGGACTGGCCCGGCGCCGAATCGCCTCCGCTGGCCATCGACGACGACGTCAATACGAAGTACCTGCACTTCAAGGGCGAGACGCAGCCGACGGGGTTTCAGGTGACGCCGTCGGCCGGAGCGACCATCGTCACGGGCCTGACGCTGACCACCGCCAACGATGCGGTGGAGCGCGACCCGACGGCCTTCGAGCTGAGCGGCTCCAACACGAGCATCGATGGGCCGTATACGCTGATCGCCCGCGGCGACATCGTGGACTTCAGCCAGGCATCGCCCTGGCCCCGGTACACGAAGAACGAAACGCCGATCACATTCGCCAACAAGACGGCGTACGCGCACTATCAACTGCTGTTCACGTCGGTCCGCAACGCGGCGTCGGCCAACAGCATGCAGATTGCCGAGGTCGAGTTCCTCGGCGCTCCGGCGGGGGGCCTGCCGCCCGAGGTCGACGCCGGCGCCGACCGGACGGTCACCTGGAGGGGGGCGGGCAATACGGTCATCCAGATGCATCCGACCATCTACGACGACGATCCCTGCGGCGTGGGCCTGGTCGATCCGGACTACCTGAGGATTCTCTGGTCGTCGGTGGGCCAGCCGGTCCCCGATTTTCTGGGCACGGAGACCGAGCCGAATGCGACGGTCTCATTTGCCGAGCCGGGCGTCTACACCTTACAGCTTCAGGTCTGGGACGAACGCGACCAGGAAGGTCGTGACACGGTGGTGATCTCGGTCGTGGAGCCGCCGTGCCCGCTGGGCGACCTGTCGGGCGACTGCAAGGTCGATTTTACCGATGTCATGCTGCTCGCGGACCAATGGCTGGATGGGCCCGGTTGCGCGGGCGAGCCGCTGGGCTGCGCCGACCTGATCGGCAGCGACGGTGTCACGCTGGCGGATTTCGCCCGGCTGGCGGAGGAGTGGTTCGAGGACTGGACGGGCGCTCTTCGCGTGACGCTCGCGCCGCCTGAGGCGGTGGCGGCCGGGGCGCGATGGCGGCTCGACGGCGGCGACTGGCTGGCCGGCGGCGCGGTGGTGGGCGATCTGGTTCCGGGGACGTACACGGTGGACTTCGGCTCGGCCGGCGTCTGGGGACGGCCATCGGCCAGGACCGTTCAGATTGCCAGGGGGCAGACCACCGAGCTGACCGGCACGTACAGCCAGCTTCCGGATTCGGACCTTCTGATCACCGAGCTGATGGCGATCAACGAGACCACGCTTTCGACGAAGGTGGCCGGGCGGACCGTGTATCCGGACTGGATCGAGATTCGCAACGGCGGCGCGGGGCCGGTCGATCTGGCCGGCTGGTACCTCACCGACGATCCGGACAATCTGACGATGTGGCCGCTGCCTGCGATCTGGCTGGCGGCGGGGCAGTCTCTGGTGGTCTTCGCCTCCGGCGTGCAGGAGGTAGACCATCCGGGCAACTGGCCCTACCAGGACGATGCTGGATACTACCATGCGAACTTCACGCTTTCCGGCGAGGGCGAGTACCTGGCTCTGGTCCGGCCCGATTTGCAGGTGGCGCACGCGTACGGCTCGCCCGACGGCTCCGGCGGGGCGCGGGGCTATCCCCCACAGCAGGCCGACCTGTCGTACGGCATGTATGGCAGCGAGAAGCAGTACTTCACGCAGCCCACGCCGGGCAGCGCCAACGGCCCGGGGTACGTGGGAGTCTCCGAGCCGCCAGTCTTTTCGCATCCGGGCGGGACGTTCAGGGGCTATATCCTGCTCGAATTGAGCTCGCCCAACCCGAACGCGGAGATTCGACTCACGACCGATGGCCAGGTCCCCAATATGTCGTCGAGACGGTACACGGACGCGGTGGCGATCCTGGGCACGCGGGAGGTGGTGGCCCGCGCGTACGAGCCGGACAAGGCCCCGAGCGCGGCGGTCAGTCAGACGTACATCGCGCTGGCGGACGATGTGGCCGGTTTCAGCTCCGACCTGCCGATCGTGATCGTCGATACGAGCCGCCAGAGCATCAGCACGATGTTTCGGGCGGTGCGTTCGGCCTTCATCGACAGGGGCGACGGCGGCCGGGCGAGAATGCTCGACCGGGCCGACTATGTCGGTCGCGGCGGGATGAAGCGGCGCGGCCGCAGCACCCTCGGGGCGGCCAAGGGTTCCTACGGGTTCGAGACGTGGGACGAGAACAACCTGGACAAGGATGTCTCGATCTTCGGTATGCCCGCCGAGTCGGACTGGATTCTGTACGCGCCGTTCAGCTACGACCGGGCGCTGATCAACAACGCGTTGATGCACGAGCTGAGCAATCAGATCGGCCGGTACTCGGTGCGGACCCGATTCGTCGAGATGTACCTCAATACGAACGACGAGACGATCTCGGCCGGTGACTACGTTGGGCTCTACATCTTCATGGAGAAGATCAAGAGGGGCCCGGACCGGGTTGACATCGAAGGGCTCGAGCCTTGGCACGACGCCGAACCCGCCATCAGCGGCGGGTACATGCTGAAGATCGACCGGCCCGACGACGGCGACCGCGGCTTCCGCACCGCCAGAGGCAATCCCACGTACGGGGACGGAACGCTGTGCTACGTGGACCCCAAGGAGGCGGAAATCACCACGGCCCAGTCGGCGTGGATTCGCGGGTACCTCAATGCGTTCGAAGATGCGCTCTACGGGCCCAACTTCGCCGATCCGGCCAGCGGGTACGCCAGGTACATCGACGTGGATTCGTTCATCGATCATAACCTGCTGAACATGCTGGCGATGAACGTGGACGCGCTTCGACTGAGCACGCACCTGCACAAAAATCGCAACGGAAAGCTGGAGATGGGACCGCTGTGGGATTTCGACCGGGCGCTGAATTCGACGGACGGCCGGGATGACAACCCCGAGCGATGGCGCGGCAGCGGGGATGGCACGGACTATCTCGGCTACGTCTGGTGGGACCGCCTCTTCGAGGACGCCAATTTCTGGCAGAAGTACATCGACCGGTGGTTCGCGCTGCGCCGGGGCGCGTTCAGCACCGAGAGTCTGAACGCGACGATCGACGCGATGGCCGATGAGATTTGGGAGGCCCAGGGGCGCAACTACCTGAAGTGGTCCGGTCAGGGTCCCCGGTACGGCGGCTTCCAGGGCGAGATCGATCAGCTCAAGCAGTGGCTGTTGCGGCGCTGTACGTGGGTCGACGGCCGGTTCGTGGCGCCGCCGCAAATCGTGCCGGATGGGGGCCACGTCGAGCCCGGCAGCCAGGTGAGCCTGGTCAACGCGGCCGGCAGCGGCGTGATCTACTACACGCTGGACGGTTCCGACCCGCGTCCGCCCCAAGCGGCGCCGGCGGCCATCGAGACGGTCACGCTCGTTCCCGTGGGCGCATCGAAACGCGTGCTCGTGCCGACCGGTCCAGTCAACGACGCCTGGCGGGGCGGCAGCGCGTTCGACGACTCCGCCTGGATCAGCGGCAGCGGCGGCGTCGGGTTCGAGACCAGCACGGGCTACGAGCAGTTCTTCAGCATCGACGTGCGCGAGCCGATGTACGGGCGCAATTCGAGCTGCTACATCCGCATCCCGTTCGTCATCTCGGGCGATCCCGGCGAATTGAACTACATGGTCCTGCGGGCGCGGTACGACGACGGCTTCGTCGCCTATCTCAACGGCGTCGAGGTCCAGCGGACCATGTTCTCGGGCACGCCAGCGTGGAACTCCAGCGCCGAAGGAAACCACGACGATCTGGCGGCCCTGCTCTTCGAGGATTTCGAGGTCTCGCTGCCGGCGGGACTGCTGCGGGCGGGGGCCAACGTGCTGGCGATTCAGGGCATGAATTTCTCCTCGAACAGTTCCGATTTCCTGATCTCGGTTGAGTTGCTGGCCGGACATGTCGCCACTGCGGGTGGCGGCGAGGTCAGTGGCGAGGTCTACACGTACAACGGACCGATCACGGTCACCGCGAGCACGCAGATCAAGGCCCGCGTGCTGGTGGCGAGCAATCAATACAGCCCCTGGAGCGGGCTGGCGGAGGCGGTTCTTGCCGTTGGGCCGGTGGCCGAGAATCTGCGGATCAGCGAGCTGATGTACCACCCGGCCGATCCGAACACCGAATACATCGAGTTGACCAACGTCGGCGCCGAGACGATCGATCTGAATCATGTCAGGCTGACGGCCGGCGTGGACTTCACGTTCCCCAGCGTCGAACTGGCGCCCGGAGAGTACGTGCTGGTGGTCGAGAATGCCGGTCTCTTCGAGGCCAGATACGGGCAGGGTTTCCCCATCGCCGGCGAGTATGACGGCAACCTCGCCAACGGAGGCGAGTACATCGAGCTACAGGATGCGGCCGGGCAGATCATCCACGGCTTCCGGTATGGAGACCGCTGGTACGATCAGACCGATGGCCAGGGCTTCTCCCTGACCGTCACCGATCCAGCGACCGTCGATCCGAACAGGCTGGGCGAGAAGAGGGCCTGGCGGCCGAGCGTGCATCCCGGCGGCTCGCCGGGCTTCGACGACGGCGCCGAGACGATCGCGTCCGGCTCGGTGGTGATCAACGAGGTGATGGCCAATCCCGAGCCCGGGCAGCCCGACTGGATCGAATTGTACAACACGACGAATCAGACCATCGACATGGGCGGCTGGTTCCTCAGCGACAACGAGGATGATCTGACCCGGTACCGAATCGCGAGCGGAACGACCATCGCGTCCGGCGGCTTTGTCGTGTTCTATGAGGACTTGCACTTTGGCAACGAAGCCGATTCGGGGTGTGAAACACCGTTCGGCCTGAGCCGCACGGGCGAGACGCTCTATCTCCACGCCGTTTCGAACGGCGCGAGGATCGGCTACAACGAACAACAGGCGTTCGATGCATCGGAGCAGGGCGTGTCGCTGGGCCGGTGCCTCGACAGCATGGGAGCCGGCGATTTCGTGGCGCTGGTCGCGGCGACGCCGGGACAGGCGAACGCCGAACCGAAGGTCGGCCCGGTCGTGATCAGCGAGATCATGTACAATCCCTCCGGCTCGGCGGATGCGGAATATGTCGAGCTGCTCAACGTCAGCGACTCCGCCGTGACGCTGTACGATGCGACGCAGGATGCTCCCTGGCGGTTCACCGATGATCCTGAGGACCCGGGGATCGAGTTGCTGTTGCCGGTCGATCCGCCGGTGACGCTACAGCCGGGCCAGTGTCTGCTTCTCGTCAAGGACATCGCCGCGTTCAACGCGACGTACGCGCCGCCTGCCGGCGTGCGCGTGCTTCAGTGGGGCGGGGGCAGGCTCGCCAACGGCAGTGAGACGATTCAGATTGCCAAACCGGCCACCGGCGCCGCAGACCAAGGCCAAGCGGGGCCGGTCTGGGTGCGAGTGGACCGCGTGGCATACAGCGACGGCGATCACCCCGACGATTTCGCCGGCGGAATCGATCCCTGGCCTGCCGGGGCCGATGGGCGCGGCGCCTCGCTGCGGCGGATCGATTCGATGGCCCACGGCAACGATCCGGGCAATTGGCTGGCGGGCGCGCCTTCGCCGGGCATGGCGGACTGATCCTGCCTTCGCGGGCGGGCGGGCGCATCGAGGTCGGCAAAGAGGTTCTCGAACCGGGACAGGGCCTCCTGGATACCGGGCAGCTTGCGTGCTTTCCTGTTGCCGATGCCCAGCAGGTATTCGGCCGGGAGCATCGGATCGAAGGGCTTCGTCCCCACCGGAGACTGGTCCATGCGAAGGGCGATCGTCTTCAGAATCGGCGTCTCGTCAGCATTCAGCAGCGTGCCTGCCAGCCTCTGTTTGCGAGGCAGCCGGTAGCACAGATCGATCAAGGCCGGGTACGCGGGCGCTCCGATCAGGTCTTCGATCGTGCTGCCCACCGGCCGGGCGTATCGCCGCAGCGCAAGCGTCCGGCAGGACTCCAGCATGCGAGACAGCTCCCGCTGGTTGACCACGTCGGGGTCCTGCTCGGAAAGGCTCAGCAGCACCGCGAAGTCTCGCGCATCGTTGGCTAGCAGGCCGACCAGTGTGGCGAGACGGACCAGGTCGCCGCAGGGGACGAGGGCCCAGGCCGGGTCGAGCCCTCGCCGTCCGCTCTCCTTGAGCCTTGCGGAGAACCAGTTCAGGTAGATCACATCGGCGGGCTTCTCCACCAGCAGCAACCGCTTGCCGCCGGCCATATCCTGCATGATCCGATAGCCCAGCGACGCCTGGAGCGGCAGGAGCGTATCGTGATTCGTGCTGAGGACTCTGTCTCCCACCTTCGTGCCCAGGGGTTTCGGCTCACCCTGTGGCGTCTCTTCCGTGATGTCCTCCACGGTTCGCACCCAGGCCATCCGGTCGGGGTCGATCATGAACGGCGAGTGCGTCGTGTAGAGGATCTGGTAGTGGGGGGCCAGCCGCTCGGTGACGTAGCGCATCAGGTCCCACTGGGCCTTGGCGTGCAGGCCCAGGCCCGGATCGTCCAGCAGGATCAGCAGGTTGTCTCCGTACCGCCTTCGCACGTCCGAGTACCAGACCAGAAAGGAGAAGAACCAGACGAAGCCGGTGCTGCGCTCCTCGAAATTCAGAGACAGGTTCGTTCGGGTGTTGACGATACGGGTTTCGAAAATCAGCCCGCGATCGAAGGGAGACGGGTCCTGCGGTCGGCCCGGATACAGGTGGAAGCTGACCCTCAGGTCTCGTTCCTGGCTCCAGAAACGTCCGATCTCGTCGGTCACCGGGCGGGCGGCGTCTTCGAGGTCGGCAATCAGCTCCTCCGACCGCTCGATGCGGCTGATGGCTTCGACGCTGGTTCCGCCCAGCTCCAGCAGGGCCAGGAAGACCCGGTCCGGCCCGGTCAGCTCTCCCTTCTGCTTGCGGTGCAATAGCGCATCGATCGAGATCCGCCCCTGCATGATGTGCCATTCGGAGAAGTACAGCAGCTTGGGCAGCAGCTTCGCCACGTGCTGCTCGTAGAAGGCGTCGTTGGCCTCCTCCGGTTGCGCGTCGGAGGGTGCAGAGGGTACGGGTTCCGCAGGCTCCGCGTCTTCTATTCGACGGTCCTCTGCCTCGATTGTCGGCGCGATCGCGCCGGTCCAATGACGCTCGGGATAGTAGCCCTTGCGTATCCCGACGGTCCTGGACCTGACGGCGCCGGCGCCGAGGACCTCCTCCAGCCGGACGACGTCCGCATCCTCCAACTCCCACGTGGTGATCAGCGCATCGTCGGGCTGTGCCCCGGACTGCTTCTGGTACTGCCGGCGGCGCGCCCGCGGGTATTCCATGAGCACGTCGAAAGCGCCCAGTTCGCGAACATCGGGGTTGAGCTTGTACAGGGCCTCGAGAAGGGAGGTCTTCCCTGCGCCGTTCTTGCCGACCAGGCAGGTTACCGGGCAGATCGTGAATTCTGTCGAATCCTCGATGCAACGGAAGTTCTTCACCTGAAGGTATCGCAGTTTCATGGGTGTCTTACCTCCTGCGACCTGGAGCCGCGAGTTCAATCCTTTGAGCACCGAACTGCTCGATGGGCATGGTAGCACGGAACCTCCCGGGCGTCAAACACGAGGGCGGATTCGCAGGCAGAAAAAGCTTGCGTTCCGGGTCTTTGCTGCGGTAGAGTATCGGGCAATGCAGAGTGTCGTGTGAGATGGACACGGTGGCCAAGTTCGGGGGACACATCCGGCTGCATATTGCGATGCATTGTTCAACCTGTTCCCTCCGCTCGATTGCAGGGTCTGCGACAGGCGGCGGGTTCGGCGCGACAGGAAACGCGCCAGGTTGAGAAACCACGGAAGGGTTGGAATACGGAGCAAGGAGGACGACCAATGGAATGGCGGAGAATCTGTGGGGTGTGGGGGGCGGTGACGCTGGCGATGATGTGCCTTAGCGCACCGGTGCAGGCCGACGATCTTTCACCCGCGAGCGAAGAACTCCTGCCGGTGGGGGACTATCTGTGCAGTGGGTTGGGCGGAGGCGATCTGTCCTTGCCTTCGGACTTCTTCAGCGACAATCAGATCGGGTCCTTGTGGCGGCTCGACGGGGACGACCTGGCCAACTGCTGGCTGGCCGAGACGCGTCAGCGACTCGAACTGCGAAGCACCTCGAAGAGCGAATGGGCGTCGGCTCGCTACGTTGCGGACGACTGGGGGCTCGACACGGGGCGCGGTTTCTCCTTGCAGGTGGATTTCCGCCACGCGGTCGCCTCCGGTGAGGCCACCTGGCTCGCCATCGTGCTGGTTCCCGATGTTGCTGATCCCGGGATGCAGCGTGTCGCGTTTGGGGCCGGCAGCGACAAGGGGTCTTCCTACTTCTGGTTCGAAGCGATGGCCGAGACAATGACTCGAGACCAGTTCACCGGCAGGAGCCAGAGCAACGGGACACTCTACCTTTCGTACGATGCCGGGCTCGATGAACTGTATCTCAGCGACAGGGGATACGGAGCCGCCAACGCCTGGACGACAGTCCGGCGCTTCGTGCGGGGGGTGTGGGGCAGCAGCCGCGTCACGGTCGCCCTGGAAGGAGGCTCGAACCTCACTGCCATCGGCTCCGGCCAGGCCTATTTCGACAGCTTCATGGTGGTCGCAGGCAGTTCGACCACGCCGCGCCTCAGCGAGGTCTATCGGTTCTGGTCGCCTGTCACGGAGTCGCATTTCTACACCATCAGCAAGGCGGAAAGGGACAAGCTGATCAAGAGCTATGCCGACGTCTGGACGTTCGAAGGGACCGCCTTCAGGGCGGCGAAGACGCCGTTCACCTCGTCGCTGTCGCCGGTCTATCGCTTCTGGTCCGATGTGACACAGAGCCACTTCTACACGATCAGCGAGACGGAGAAGAACAAGCTGCTCCGCGAGTATAAGAAGATATGGACCTTCGAAGGGATCGGCTTCTACGCGTATCCGGAGGGACGCCAGCCCTACGGGGCCAGGCCGGTCTATCGATTCTGGAGCGACGTCAAGACGGCCCACTTCTACACGATCAGCGAGTCCGAGAGAGACGAGTTCCTCAAGGACTGTCGTGGCATCTACATCTTCGAGGGAATTGCTTTCTACGTCTATGAGTAAGGTGTTGCGATCCTGACCGAAGTCGGGATCGACTTGCGTGCAGGTTCGCAAGCCGACGGAAGAAGTGAAAGGGGCTGCAACCCGTAAGTTGCAGCCCCTTGAGCATGCGCCGACTGCCTGCTCTGGTCGCCGGACTATTCTGCCGCGGCGGGTTTGCCGAAGCCGATGTCGTCGATGTAGATCAATCCGTCGCCGCCTGCGGTCGGATTATCGCGATTGCCGATACCGATGTCCATCGCAGAGACCCTGCCGAGGTCGACGCCCGCGAGGTCGTCGAACGAAATCTGCCACGGGTTCCAGCCGGCCAGAAGGGTCGCTGTCTCCCCGGACGGATGGTATACCGTCTTCGCCTTGCTGGCGGTATCCGTGACGGTGACGTAGAGTCTATCGGGCCAGTTGCCCTCCGGCTGCTCGGGACCAATCGTCTCGACCGTCCACGCGCCGGTGACGTTTCCGGTTGTTTGTACGTCGGAGAACTCGACGGTTGTCAAAACACCCGCGTTGTGACTGCATGCTGCCAGGCCGATGTAGACATCGGCAGCCATGGTGATCGTCTGCGGGTTCCAGGACATCGCAGTCCAGCTCTGGCCATCGGTCGAGTAGTAGCCGTTGAATGTACTGCCGCTGCGCTCGAGTTTGATCCAAACCGGCTCGCGCAGGGCGGTCTGTTCCGGCGTGGCGACCGAGGTGTCGCTTGTGGCGGCTTCATTGATTGCCAGCCTCCCCTGGTATCGAACGCCGTTGCTGCCGGTCATGTAGACCGCGGCGAACGGAGCGCCCGGGGCCAGGCTTCCGCGAATCATCACGCCGGTCTTGACCCAGGGGTCGGTTTCGACGACGCGCTCGACACGCGCGATGACCGAGCCGTTTCCATTGAGCCGCTTGCAGGCGAGGCGGAATTCATCGGCTGCCTCCCAGATGTCCGCGCCGGCCGCACCCATGATGATGTGACCCGATGCCAGTTCCACGAAAGCGCTGGGACGTCCCTGGAAGTGGACGACCAGGGTGTTTGCGCCGTGGACGGTCCAGTCCTGGGGTGAGTCGAAGACACGCTGTGCCTCAGAGTACCAGGGCGAACCGGCATTGTCGTAGGCCAGCGGCATCGACTGCTTGCCGCCGTGGACGATGGTCTTTTCTGCGAACGGAGCATTGAAGTAGCCCACCGTCGAGCCGGTGTCGTTGGCCCAGCCGTCGATCCAGGTGTCGAAGATCGTCGTGCCCGTGTCGACGTCGTCGGTGTAGCTCTCGAAGTCGTCCACGGTGGCATACCGCTTCGTGGAGAAACTCCAGAGATCGCCTTCCCATGCGGATGGACTGGCCGCTTCGTTGACCTCCACGACCTTCCAGAAGTACGTCGTTCCGAAATCGAGCATGCCGGGGTCGCATCTGGCGACCTCGACCGTATCGATCAGTGCCGTCCCGCCGACGACTGCGTCCAGGTCGCTGCCGAAGTAGACTTCGTGAGAGGCCGCCTCCCGGCCCGCCCGCCAGGTGAGGACGGCGTCGGGGTCCACGTCGGTCAGGCCGTCGGCCGGCTGCGGCTGGCGCGGGTGGGCGGGAACGTAGTAGAAGCGGACCTCGCTGAGGCCGTACTGCGCGACCAGGCCGCCCCAGTTGCTGCCGGGCGTCAGCCGGACGTACTTGGCTGCGATACCCGCCAGGTCCACGGTCGTATTGTGCGCATAACCTGCGTTAGCAGGCGCCTTGGCAAACTGAACGTCGCCCAGCACCGTCCATTCCGCGCCGTCCGTGGAGTACTCGATCGTGACGTCCTTGAACCCGTAGCCGATGACGGCTTCGAATATCACGTTGTAGTTCCAGACCCAGAGTTCCTGGAGTTTGTAGACCCGGTCGAACTCATACTGAATCCAGACGGGTCCGGTCTGTTGCGAATCGACGAGCCACATGTCTTCCTGGTTCGCGGAGTGCAGATCGTCGGCGTCCAGTCCGGAACCGTTGATGGTGTTCTCGGGCCTGTAATCGGCCTGAAAGCCGGAAGCCGACGCCGTGACATTCTGGATCGGGTACACGAACGGCTCAGTGGTGAATCTCCAGACGCCGCCTTTGATGATGGCGCTCTCCGGGGCGGCGCCGACCTCGTCAACGCGCCAGTAGTAGGTCGTCTCCAGAGCGAACGGGCCGGCCAATTCGTACGTCGTAGCTGCCTGACCCTGGCTGACCAGCACCCCGAGGGGGTTGGCTCGGGTAGCGGAGTTCACGTCGTCGAACACCGCTCCGAAGTACACATCATGCGCCCCGATGGATGGTCCGGGATTCCACGCCAGGGTGACATCGCGTGGCACATCGACGGCGCCATCGGAAGGGCTGGGGGCGGTGGCGTACGCCGGAATGCCACGCGGGTTCTCGGCAGGGCCGTCGCCGGTCGGGACATAGTCCGGGTTGGTTGTCAGGACGATCTTGTCGATGATCAGCCCATCCTCTCGCATCCAGAGGTTGAACGTATGGATGCCGACGCTCGTGACCTCGAAGGTGGATCGCGGACCGTCCATCGAGCTGTTGGACCACGTGTAGTTGAGGTTCCAGCCTTGCATCCGGTCACACGTATCGATCTCCTCGCCGTCCAGGCCGGTGTGGCAGGAGTCGTCGCCTCCGCCGTTGCCCCAGCCACGAAGCCAGACGTAGTGCGTGCCCGTCTTGACGAAGCTGATCTGGTAGTCCAGCCGGGGGCTTGTGGCGGAATAGCCCTCGTTGATCTGGGCCAGTCCGGTGACCTGCATGCCGGCGACGCCGGTGAAGCCGCCGGTCGGTCCGACTTGCTTCCATTGGGCGTTGCTCTGCATGACGTTGTCGTCGAAATGCTCGGCTTCCACCGACACGATTCCGTTGATTCCGCCGTCCTGCTGGAGCGGCGCAGCGCTCGCTTGACGGCAGACAAATCCCAGCGCCAAGGCCACCAAGCCCGCGTAAACCAGTGCCTTACTCATCAATATCCTCCTTCAACAAGGATCAAAGGTCCTTACACAATGACATGGACGTCGCGCGCAGCCTATGGCTCGGCGGTCGCCGGCCTTCCGAAGCCGATCTCGTCGATGTAGACGATTCCGGTGCCGCCCGCCGTCGGATTGGCGCGATGGCCAACGCCGAGTGTGATTGTCTCGACTCGGCTTGCGTTGACACCGGCAAACTCGGTCAGGGGGATCTCCCACGCGACCCACTCGGTCGCCAGGATCGCGTCCGGGTCGCCATAGCTGACGATCGCGCTGCGGCCGGCGCTGTCTTCGAGCATGATGTAGAGGTTCTGTGGCGAGTTCGTCGCGTCCCCGCGGAAGTAGAGCCTCAGGCTGTCCGCGCCGTGGGCCGTCCAGTCCTGGGGGGCGTCGAAGGTCCTGCCCGCTTCCGAATACCAGGGCGATTCGCTGTTATTGTAGGCCAGAGGCATCGACTGGGAACCGCTATGGACGATCGTCCGCTCCGCAAAGGGCGCGCTGAGGTAGCCGACGGTCGAGCCGGTGTTGTTGACCCAGCCATCGAGCCAGGTGTCGAAAATCGTCATGCCGGCGTCAATATCGTCCGTGTAGCTCTCAAAGCCGTCGACCGTCTCGAACTCCTTCGTCACGAAGCTCCAGAGATCGCCTTGCCACGACGCGACGGTCTCGGCCTCGTTGACCTCGTCGACTCTCCAGTAATACGTGGTCCCGAATTCGAGGCCTCCGGGTGCAATACGGTCCTGAGCGACCGTGTCGATCCGGGGCAGGGTCTGCGGATCGGTGCCGAGATAGACCTCGTGGACGTCGGCGCTGCGGCCGGCACGCCATCGTAGAGTGACGTCCGGCGCCATCTCGGTTTGGCCATCGGCCGGCTGCGGTCGCCGCGCGAAGGCGGGGATGTGAAGGAATCGCACTTCGCTGAGGCCGTAGTATCCGAGGACGCCCCAGCCGCTCTTGACAGTCAGGCGGACGAATTTGGCGGCCGCCCCGTCCATGTCAACGGTGGTGTTGTGGGCGTAGTCCGGTTTGGCGGTGGCCTTGGCGAATTCGACATCGCCGAAGGTCGTCCAATCCGCTCCGTCGGCGGAGTAGTCTATCGTGACGAGCTTGAGGCCGTACCCGAGCACCGTCTCGAACAGAACATTGTAGTTCCAGACCCACAAGTCGTGCAACTGATAGACCCGGTCGAACTCGTACTGAATCCATATGGGGTTATCGCCGCCGGGAGGGACCAGCCACATGTCGGTCTCTCCGATCGAATGCTGATCCATATCGTTGAGCCCCGAGCCGTTGATCGTGTTCTCCGGTCCGAACCCCGCGTCCGATGTGCCGTTGGTGGTGACGATGATGTTCTCAATCGCATAGGCCAGAGGTTCGACGGAGAAGCTCCAGACCTGGCCTTTGAAGACCGTGGCGTCGGGTGTTGCGTTGACCTCGTCGATGCGCCAGTAGTAGGTCCGGCCCAGTTCGAGCCGCCCCGGCTCGTACGTGTTGGCGTCCTGGCCCCGACTGACGAGCACGCCTCTTGGGTCGCTGCGGCTGGCGTCGTTGACGTCATCGAAGACCGTTCCCAGGTAGACGTCGTGGGCGCCCGCGAACCCTCCCGGCGTCCAGTTCAGATCGGCCTCACGGTAGACGTCGGTGGCTCCATCTTCCGGGTCCGGACTGCGGGCCGCCGTGGCGCGGCCGCCGATGTCGAACACGAGCAGCGTGCCGCCATCGGCTCCCATCTCGACGGTTCGGACGATCGCATTGCCGCCCACAGCCGGAGCGAACAGAAAAGCGACGAATCCGTTGGTGTCGCTGTTGAGGAACTCCGCAAGGGCCTCGCTGGTTTCGGTCGCTGCCCTGGTCCCTCTGGCCGGAGCGGCAAAGGTCAGCAGCACGCCGGTCAGGTCGGCCGGGTCGAGTTCCACTGCGGCATCGACCGCCGGCATCGGGTCGTTCATGACGCCGGGAGCGTTGCTCCAGGTCAGGCCAGCGACGACGAGCGACTCCTGGCTTTCGATGACCCCATAGACGTTGATTTCTCCAGTGTCGTGGCCGTAGTTGCTGAAGCTGACGTTGGCGAAGAAGGCGCCCTGCGCCTTGGCTTCGGAGAGGTCGTACGTCAGGTATCCGACGCGGCGTCGGCCCGCGACGTCGCGGACGTGCATCCCCGAGCCGGTCTCGTGGCTCGTGGTGGGACCTTCCGTGCCGTCGTTGCTGACGTACGTGTCATAGGTCGGCAGGAACTCAAAATGGGCGGCCTGGACGGCCTGCGAGGCGATCAGCAGCGCCACTACTGCCGTTGAGTAAGTCAGTTTCCTGAGCATGCTGTAACCCTCCTTTTCACAAGATCATGGTCGATTCGGACTCTCGATCCCGACGGACATCGGGATGGAATGCCGCGCGTTTCAACGATCGTGCGGGCTCGGCCTTGCCGGCCGCTGCGGCAGGCCCGGATTGTGCAGCGGTGGAAATCGAACGGGCTGCTCGTCTACAAAAGCTTCCTTCTCCGAAAAATGCAGATATGCTGCGTTCCCACGGCTGGGATGCGGTATGACAAGCCCTGCTCCATGCACCTGGCGCCCACACAAGTCCCAACCCTTCACAGCAGACATGATACCACGTCCGTAGGCGGCCGGTCAACCCCCCATCGTGGACTTCGCACGCGCCAGTCAGGGTTGTCGCAGAGCCGCGATGGGGTTACACTGAGGCGACTTTCGCCGGGACCACCTCGGTTCGGGCAGTAGAAGTGCACCCGTGTGAAGGAGGCAGAAGCGATGGACGGCAGCAACGCAGTATCACGGCGGGATTTGCTGGGGATGTCTCTGGCGGGGATAGCCTCGCTGTATCTGGGCTCACGGGCCTCGGGCGGGGCTCGCGGCGGTCTGCGGCTGGGCGGGCCGGTGTTCGAGAAGTATCAGGACCCCGATGGGTGGGTCCGGGCGGTCAAGAAGCTGGGGTACAGTGCCGCCTACTGCCCGGTGGGCGCTGAGGCCGGCGACGACGTGGTGAAGGCCTATGAAACGGCGGCACAGAAGGCCGACATCATCATTGCGGAAGTGGGGGCCTGGAGCAACCCGATCAGTCCCGATGCGGAGAAGCGCAAGGCCGCGTTGGAGAAATGCCGTCAGCAACTGGCCCTGGCAGACCGCATCGGGGCCCGCTGTTGCGTGAACATCACCGGCTCGCGCGGGACGCAGTGGGATGGTCCTGCGGCCGAGAACTTCACGGAAGAGACGTTTGAGCTGATCGTCGAGACGACGCGCGGGATCATCGACGACGTCAAGCCCACACGGACGTGGTTCGCCCTGGAGACGATGCCCTGGGCCTATCCGGATTCGGCGGATTCCTACGTTCGTCTGATCAAGGCGATCGATCGCGACCGCTTCGCGGCGCATCTGGACCCGGTGAACCTCGTGTGCAGTCCGCAGCGATACTATGGCAACGGCGGGCTGATCGTCGAATGCTTCGAGAAGCTCGGGCCTTATATCAAGAGCTGTCATGCCAAGGACATTGTTCTGCACCCGAAGCTGACGACTCATCTCGACGAGGTGCGTCCGGGCCAGGGCGGGCTCGACTACGCGACCTTCCTGCGCGAACTGAACAAGCTGCCCGGCGTGCCCCTGATGCTCGAACACCTTTCGAACGCCGAGGAATACGAACAGGCGGCCGCGCACATTCGGTGGGTCGCGCGAGAGCTGGGGTTGTCGTTCGCCTGATCCGGTGAAATCATTCAGCCGGTCGGTTGCCGCGATGGACGGCGCGTCGGCCGTAGCGGTCGCGGATCGCGTCCATGGCCCGGTCGAGCCTCTGGAACTTCTCCGCTTCCGAGTCGGGAAACAGAGTTGCCTGGCCGACTTCCTCCGGCTCAAGCCCCGTGGCGCCGAATCCTAACAGGCGAAGCGCGCCCGATGCGCTTCGTCGCCATTGTCCGAACACGCGCTCGGCAGTGGCCCACAGCACCTGTGTCAGGTTCGTGGCCTCGCCGAGGGTCTCGCTTCGGGTCACCGTGCGGAAATCTCCATAGCGCAGCTTCAGCGTCACGGTCCGGGCCTTCAGGCAGCGGCGACGCAACCGCTGCGAAACCTCTTCCACCTGTTCGAGGAGGACCGCAAGCAGGATCGCGCTATCGCTGATATCCGTGGCGAAGGTCTGTTCGCTCGAAAGGCTCTTGGCCTGTCGGGCCGCTTCGACTTCGCTGTCGTCTTCCCCTCGGGCCAGCCTCAGCAGTTCCGCTGCGCCGTTGCCCACAATGCTCCGCAGTTCGACCTCGGATGCGGCACGAAGGTCAGCGATGGTGCGGATTCCGCGCGAGTGCAGGGCTTTCTCCGTCACCTTGCCCACGCCCCAGATGCGCCCGACGCCGAGCGGGTCGAGAATCTCCTGTTTGTTCTCGTCTGTGATGACGACGAAGCCGTCGGGTTTCTTCAGGTCGGAGGCGAGCTTGGCGAGGAACTTGTTCGGCGCGACGCCGACGGAGGCGGTCAGTTGCGTCTGCGACGCGATCTGTTCCTTGATGCTGCGTCCGATCCGCTCGGCCGGACCGAACAGATTCGTGCTGGCGGTCACGTCGAGAAAAGCCTCATCGAGCGAGATCGGCTCGACCAGCGGCGTGTACCGCTCGAAGATCGACTGAATCTCATGTGAGACCTCCGCGTACCGCTCCATCCGGACGGGCAGGAGGATCGCGTGCGGACAACGCCGCAGCGCCTGCGCCGTCGGCATGGCGCTGTGGACGCCGAACTTGCGGGCTTCGTACGAAGCGGCGCTGACGACGCCACGGGCCTTCGGGTCGCCTGCGACGATGACGGCCCTGCCTCGCAGTTCGGGTCGATCGCGCTGCTCGACGGACGCGTAGAAGGCGTCCATGTCCACGTGAATGATCTGACGGACTCGGTTCATATCCATGTCATTGGCTCTTCCTGACGGTCATTTTACCAGGAGGACGGTCCATGGCAACGCCTTTGACATGCGCCGAGCAGTTGTGGTATGCTCGGTTGCCCATGGGCGCAGCGCGCATGGTTCCGTGACTAAGGAGGACTTCATGAGTGCAGAGCATGTCCGTGTCCATCCCGCGTGGCGTTTGTGTCTGTCCTTCGGTCTGGTTCTGACCGCTCTCCTGACTGGCGCCGTCGCAGCCGGAACGGGAAGCGATCTGGAAATCACCCTGCCTGATGCCGGGCATCCTTATCTTGCCTGTACCGCCGGAGAGTTGGACCGGCTGCGTGAGGCCCGTCGTGGTCCTGAGGTCATGCGCGACGGTGTGGTGTCGGTCCCGACATCGGTCGGGATCGAGATCGGGATCAAAGAAGCCGAGGGATTCATCGGCGAGCCGATTCGCTTCCCACCTCGCGGCGGGCAGCACAACCAATGGTATCAGTGCGACCAGTGCGAGACGTCGCTCCAGACCATTGACGAGACCCATCACCAGTGTCCCAAGTGCAAGAAGGTCTACTCAGGACATCCCTATGACGATGTGATCTTCAGCCGGCAGCACGGGCGCAACCTCCAGCGGATGGAGACTGCGGCCTGGGCGTATGCGATCTCAGGCCGGGAGGAATTCGCTCGGTACGCCGCCAGGGTCCTGCTGGGCTACGCGGACCGGTATCGCACCTATCCCTATCACAGCGCCTCTTTGAAGACCGACGACTCCTGGGGGGAGAAGGCGGGGGGGCACCTCTACGAGCAGACGCTTACCGAGGCTTCGGCCCTGGCGACGTCCATCGGGCCGGCGTACGATCTCATCTACGATTCGGGTGTGCTCTCGGCGGAGGATCACCGCAAGATCGCCGAGGGACTGCTGCTGCCCATGCTCAAGACGATCGATCGGAACAAGGCGGGCAAGAGCAACTGGCAGACGTGGCACAACGCCGCCATGATGTGGGGCGGCGCGCTGCTTCGCGACCCGGCCTGGGTCCGCAAGGCCCTCGCGGACCCGGAGAACGGGTTCTACCATCAGATGGACATCTCCGTTTCGCGGGAAGGGATGTGGTACGAGAACAGTTGGGGCTATCACTTCTACACACTGCGGGCTTTGGTGATCATGGCCGAGACGGCCCGCCGGCTGGGGATCGACCTCTGGGGCGATGAGCGGTTGAAGCGGATGTTCACGCTGCCGATCGAGTATACGATGGCAGATGGGATGTTGCCTCGCTTCGGCGATGACGTGAATTCGTCGGTCAAGAGCGTGGGCACGCTGTACGAACCGGCTTATCACACTTATCGGGACCCGCGCATACTGGCGATGTTGCCCGGCGAGCCAGGTTTCGACGGCCTGCTGCTGGGTCGTCCGGCGGGGGCGACTGCGGACCTCCCGGTTCTGGAGAGCAGGGTTTTTGAGGACGCGGGGCATGCGATCCTGCGGACGAGTGGTCCGGCGGGTCTGACGGCCGCCATGACATTCGGTCCTTACGGCGGCTTCCATGGGCACTTCGACAAGCTGAGCTTCGTCTTCTATGGATACGGCAAGGAACTCGGTGTCGACCCGGGCCGGGCCAGGAGCCAGGCCTACCGCCTGCCCATCCATAGTAACTGGTACAAGGCGACCATCGGACACAACACGGTCCTCGTCGACGGCCGCAGCCAGGCGCCGGCTACGGGCAGACTGACGTTGTTCGAACGGGCGGATGGGTATGTGTCCGCCGGCGCCGCCTGCGACGCCGCCTATCCCGGCGTGAAGCATGAACGATTTCTGGTGATGACCGAGACCTATCTCCTCGCGCTCGACAGACTGCACGCCGACGAGGATCGGCACTTTGACTGGCTGTATCACAACAGGGCTGTTCGAGCGGTCTGCGATGTTGCTGCACAGACCGCGGATCGAAGGGCTGACTGCCCGGGCAGTGAGTATATCCAGCACATCAGGCAGGGCACGACGGATGCAATGCTCCGCGTTGTGTTCGAAGATCCGGCCGTGGCCACATATCTGACACTGGCGGCGGGGCAGGGGACCACCATAATGGTTGGCGACGGTGTCGGAGGCTCGGTGACGGATCGCGTGCCCATGGTCATGATCGGCCGCGAAGGCCGCGATGCGAACTACGCCGCCGTTCTCGAACCAGTCCCCCCCGGCGGCAAACCGACTGTCACAGGCGTCCAACTCGGCGCGGAAGGCGGTCGCCTCGACGTCATCGTTGAGCGAGGTTCGTCCCAAGACCGGATCCGCATCGACTTGGACACAGGACTGACCGTTCGTCTGTCACGCTGAAGACGACCCATGAGGAAATGGCGGACGGTCACGCTATGTTGACTTTCGCACGATCAGGTGGGTCTGAATCACTTCGGTCTCGCACACCGGCTCATGCGAAGGATGGTCGATCCGCCGCAGCAGCATGGCGGCTGCGATCTTGCCAATCTCGTAGGGCGATTGCGAGACCGTTGTCAGAGGTGGATCGAGGTACGACGACAGTCGGTTGTCACCGAAGCCTGCCACCGCGACGTCCCGAGGGATCTCCAGGCCCATCTGCTTGATCTCGGCGTGGACGCCGCGAGCCACCGGGTCGTTGACGGCGAAGATCGCGTCGGGCATCGGTCCGCGCGCCCTAATCTGGCGAAAGGCGGCTACACCATCTTCTTCCTCAAAACCGCCATGGATGATCGAGGCGCCGGCCCCATTGAGGCGATGCTTTTTCAGCGCGTCGAGGTACCCTCTGCAGCGATCGCGTCCGATGGAGGTGTTCTCCGGGCCGGCGACATGGGCGATGCTCCGGTATCCTCGCTGGATCAGGTGCTCGACCAGTCTCATCGCGCCGCCATAGTCGTCCACGACCACCCGACCGGCCTCGATGTCTTCGCACACGCGGTCGAAGAAGACCAGGGGGATGCCTTGCCGCTGGAGCGCCTGAAAGCCCGCCCCGGACGTGGTTGTCTGGGCCACCGAAACGAGCACGCCGGCGACACGATTGGAGATCAGGGTGCGCAGGTGGATGGCTTCCCGCTCGGAGCTCTCGTTGGATTGGCAAACGACCGTGTTGAACTCCCGGCCGTACGCGATCTCCTCGACGCCGCTGATGACGGCCGAGAAGAAGTCGTTCTTGATGGAAGGCACGATGACGCCCAGCGTGCTGGAGGCCTGATTCTTCAGACTCTTGGCGATAGAGTTGGGATGATAATCCAACTCCTCCGCCAGCGACAGGACCCGGCGCTTCGTCGCGGGACTGATATCCGGGTGGTCGCGCAGCGCTTTCGAAACCGTCGTATAGTGCAGACGGAGTTTCTTGGCAATGTCCTTGACCGTTACCTGTCGTGCTGCCATAGGCCCGTCGCTTCTCGTGGAAAGGGCTTAATCGAACGTGTGATATAACGTTAGAGATACCCAGACCTCCCTGTCTTGTCAACGCAATTCCGCCCCGCGCAGCAGGTGCGTTGAAGAGGCAGCGCCTTTGCCCGTGTCGTCGAAACCGGGGGAGCCGCCTGTGTCGGCGCTGGGGCGCCATGCGCCCTCCTGGCCCAGAGAATCCGGGGCGGACGTCGCCGGATCTCTGACGGTGAGCGAGAAGCCCCGCCCGTCGGTGACATCATACCACTTGTCGTCGAACTGGAAATCATGGATGGCCGCGCCTACCGCGTCCTGTAAGATGATGCGCTCGCCCGCGTTGCTCAGGTTGCCCGTGTACTGCCCGGCGATGTGGAGGCCTTGCCCATAGCGGTTCTCAAAGGCAGCCAGGTCCTGAACTACAAGGATGTAACTGCCCGGCGACAGATCGGTGGACGGAAACGCAAATTCGATGCCGTCGGTGAACCGGACCAGGTTGAGGTTGATGGTCTCCGGGCCGACATTGGTCAGCTCGATGTATTCGGTGTTGGGATCGGCCGGGTGATACATGATCTCGCTGATCCGCAGGCTCTCGGCCACCGGGCCCACGCCGTAGGTCGTCTCATTCAGGGCGCTCCACGCGCCTCCGGAAAAGGCGCGGGCCTTGACGTGAACGCTGTGTGTCAGTGGGATCGGAGCGGCGTAGGCGGTCGCCGTTGCACGGATGTCGCCACCGCCCCCGGGAACGCCCTGGCCGACGACGAGCATGGCCGAGATCAGGAAGTCGGAGCTTGTCGGCCCTTCGTTGAGTCCGTGGATGGCCAGGAGATTGTCACCCGGTCGGAGCAGGTCCGCTGCATCCGCGAGGGCGATGTTCTCGAGCTCGATCGCGACGATGTCGGAATTGTACGCTGCCGCGGAGGAGTTCCAGGTTGGCTCGCCCTCACAGTTCCTTCGGGCGATTTCGACGCCGTTGAGGTAGGCGACGAAGCCGTCGTCGTAGCGGATGCGGAGCAGCAGACCTGAGGAGGAAGACAAATCGCGGTCGACGATGAACGGAATACGGATGCAGCAACTGGCGTTGTTGGCGTACATCGCCTCCTGCACGTCGATGTCGAAGAACGCCTCGTAACCTGTGCTCCGCTCGAAGCCGACGCCTCCGGCCCCGCCGGTCCAGTCCGAATCGTCAAAACCGACGTCGCTGTGCCAGGCCTCGTCGATCGGTCCGGTCGGCACGAGCACTCGTTTGGGCGCCTCTTCCGCCACGAGAACGCCGGTGCCGCCCTGGGGTACGCCCTGGTTTGGGTTTCGCGGATCGCTGCCGTCCGTGGTGTACCAGATCGTGCCTCCGGCGCCGCTCATGGCCAGCATGTCACCGGTCGTGGCTCGTCCGCCGTGCTGATAGGCGTCGTTGACGTGAAAGACCGGAGCCGCCACGTTCGGATACAGGCCGGCGCTGCGGAACTGATCCAGTGCGATGCGCGAGCGCTGCGGAAACCATCCCGTCAGGAGGCTGTTCAGCTCGTTGCGCCACTCGACTTCTCGTGTGTAGGGACTGGAGCGGTGCTGGTCTCCCCACCGCGCGGATTCGGCGGCGATCGGGCCTTCGATCACGTCGATGATTTCCATGTACCTCGCGGCCGGCGCGTTGCGCTCGGGATGAGCCGGGTCCCAGGCGGGATTGCCCGAATCGACGTACAGAGGTCCGTGGTTAAAGAAGGCCCAGTGGACGTGGTCGGCAAATCGCAGGCGGAATTCCTCGCTGGCGCGCAGATACTGGAAGGGGGCCGCGACGCCGCTGCCGTTGCCGATCTGATTCGTGTAGATGCTGCAACCCAGATTGAGCGTCCACTCGGCATCCCACGTGAAGAACTTGAACCCCGTGCTGCCAGGCGTGTTCTCCCGTCCGACGTAATAGTTCTTGTGTGGCCAATCGCTGTTGCCCCCGTAGAGGTTGGCGATCATGTAGTCGATGTAGTGGTCGATGTCCACATACGAGGCCGTCTCGGGATCGTCGGTTCCGTCCGCGTACTTGCCCTGAAGGGCGTAGTACGCTGCCGTTCGTTCCTCTTCTGTGGACGCGCTCGTCACATCCTGGGCCAGCGCCATCATGGTGTACCAGGTGTTTGTTGCACGTGTGCTGCGGGCGGTATCGCTGCCGGCATTCGTAGGCGCGCCGGAGTTCAAACCGTCCCATTCGTCATTGCCGCAATCGAAGTAGGCGGCCCCGAAGCCGGCGTCCGGCCGTTCCACCAGGTTGTACAGACCCCAGTAGACGCCGTTGAGGTAGAGATGGACGTGCGTCCCATGTGAGCCCATCGCGCCCAGGGCCAGTTGCGTGCGACGCATGAACTCGTCTCGCGCATATTGAGGCTGGCCTGGGGCGCCGCTCCATTGCCATCCATCATTGAACTCGGCCCGCAGGATCAGCGAATCGAATTCGTCCGTGGCCTCGGGCCCGAACAGCGGATACTTCAGCTTGGCGTCGCCGTAGATCCCTTTGAAAAGGAGCCGGAACGACTTCTTGTCCTCGCGGCGGCCCACGTCTCCATAAATGCGGGCGGCGCAGTTGGTCTGAAACCCATCACTGCCGTCGGGCCGGATGAGTTCGACGGACGCCGGACGCTCTGAGCGATCTCCCTGGGCGTTGGGATTCGAATAGATTCCGCTCTGACCGAAGAGATCGTCCACGCTCATCACGATGGACATCGAGTCAATTGCCTTGAGATCATCGATTAACTCATCGCGATAGAGCGGGTTGTTGACCACGCGGGGGTCCATCTGGTAGTCGGCGCCGGTGGAACCCCACATCGCGGGAAAACCGGCGATGTACATCGGCTGCGTGACGACGTTGTCGAGGAAGATGTAGGTCTGGGTGTCGATGTTGCTCGACTGCCAGCCGGTCTTGGTTGCCTGGGCGCGCAGGCAGGTCGTCGCGGTGATCCGGATCGGCTCTCTGTAGATCTGGCCGAAGGTGGCACGTCCTCTCTGGATGATCGGCTCGCTGCCGTCGAGAGAGTAGTAGATGACAGCGTCCGGCGTCTTGCACGACAGCGTCACTTCGAACGGCTCCTCGTAGAAGCCCCGGTCGCGGCTGAACTTCGTGTCGGCCACGACGCCCAGATACGCCTCGCTGTTGGCAGTGCCGGGGGTCGGCGTGCCCATGAACCGCCAGTCCTCCACGGCGTCGGGCGACCGGCCGTACGAGATGTCGGGAGTCTGCTCGGGGTATTCGATGCGGTCGACCAGAGTCGCCCCGTCACCTTCGACGAGGAGCACCTCTCCCTGTTCGGCGCTCAGCTTGAAGCCGGCATGGAGCCCGGGATCGGCCGCGTCTGCATCGGCCCATACGATCAGGAACCCGCCGGCCTCGATCGTCGTGGCGGCCGGAGCGTCCGCCGGAATCCGCCACTTGGTCGGTTCATCGGCGTTATCGCTCAGATACATGCCTGCAACGTCGAAAGGAGCATCCCCATAGTTGTGGATCTCGATCCAGTCATCGTACTGGTTCTGGGGGTCCTTGATGGTGCTGCTGTTGGCCGCCATGATCTCGTTGATCCGCACGGAGGCGCCCGCCGCAGCCGGATCGCCAAGAGACAGGAGCGCCACCATCGCAGCAAGGGCAATTCGTGAAGGAGATCGCATTGTCTGGATCCTCATTGAAATGGCCACTGACCATCCGCCTTTCCGCCTTCTCGCGCGCTTCACGCAGGCCGGAATACCTCACAAACCCTATTCTAACAACTCGATCCCCCCGGATCAACATGCTTGCGTCCGGAATCATCGGAGATTGTCGCCACCGGCGGGACCGGGTATAATCGCAGCGGTTCGTATGTGCAGTGCTCAAAACAGCGTTCATGTGACAGGCGGGACCGCCGTCGCGGCCTGCCCGGCCCTGAAGGAGGCACGACCATGAAGCAGTCCCTCTCTCGTCGCACATTCCTGAAGAGCAGCGTAGCCGGAGGCGCTGCTCTGGCCTTCCCGGCCGCGAGCTACTCCCGCATCGTCGGCGCCAACGACCGCATCTCCATCGGAATCATCGGTTGTGGCGACCGCGGCGTCAACGCGCACATGAAGGGTGTCCAGGCCTACGCCAAGGAGCAGAATATCGAGATCACCGCCGTGTGCGATCCTTGGAAGGTCCGCCGGGAGATCGCGTCAGCCCAGGCGGCAGAATGGTATGGCCGGCCGGCTCGACAATTCGTCTCATACCGCGATCTGGTTGCGCTCGACGACGTCGACGCCGTGATGATCGCCTCGTGTGACCATCAGCATACGACCCACCTCAAGGCGGTTGCCGAGGCGGGCAAGGACGTCTACTGCGAAAAGCCGCTGGCGATGCGCATGGACCGCCTGCGCGATGCGTACGACGCCGTCAAGAAGGCCAACATCGTCGCCCAGGTCGGCACCCAGTTGCGTAGCCTGCCGAGCTTTGCCGGCTGCCGGAAGGTGTACCGCTCGGGTGTTCTCGGCGCCGTGGGGCGAATCGAGCAGTGCCGCAATGCCGAACGACCCTACTGGTACTCCTACGTCAAGGAGGTGAAGGAGCAGGATGTGGACTGGAAGGAGTTCCTGCTGGACCGGCCTTCGCGGCCTTTCGATCCGGTGCTCTACTCCGGCTGGTATGGCTATCGCGATTTCTCCGACGGCCCGGTCAGCGGACTCGGCAGCCATTTCATCGACCTGGTCCACTACATCACCGGCGCGACCTTCCCCACGAGCTGCGTCAGTCTGGGCGGGACCTTCGTCTGGAAGGACGAGCACAAGTTCACCTGTCCCGATCACGTCCAGGCGCTCTGGATCTATCCCGAGGGCTTCATGGTCAGTTACTCGACCAACTTCGGCAACGGCAGCGGCAACAGCTTCAAGATCTTCGGCGACCAGGGCGTGCTGGACATGGTGACCTGGACCGCGCCCGTCCTGAGCGCTGAAGGCGGCGGCAAACGCATGGGCGAGATTCGGGGACGCAATCCCGTCGAGGATGTGCCGCAGCCGGAGCACTTCCTCAACTGGCTCCAGTGCCTGCGGTCGCGGCAGACGCCGAACGCGTCGATCGACGCCGGATATCAACATGCGGTCGCCTGCCTGATGGCCGTTCGCGCTTTCGACACGGGCAAGCGCATGATCTACGACCCGCAGAAGCGAGAAATCCGCGAAGGCTAATCCTCTCTGGAGAGTAAGAGACCATGAAGACACGCAGACAGAATGAGACTTTGTCGATAGATACGCTTTCGCGTCGTGGGTTCCTGACTCGGGCGGTCCAGTGCGGCGCGGCAGGCTGGACGCTGGCCAATGTCGAGGTCCTGCACGCACAGACGAGTAAGCCCCGCTGGCAGATCGGCTGCTACACGCGGCCATGGGACCAGTATGACTACCGTGTGGCGTTGGATGCGATTGCCGAAGCGGGGTATGAGTACGTCGGGCTGATGACGACGAAGTCCGAGACGCACCTGGTGATCTCGGTGGCCACGCCGATCGAAGAAGCACTGCACGTCGGCGACGAGGTTCGGCGTCGCGGCTTGAAGGTGGTCTCGGTCTACGGAGGGGATATCCCGGTCGCCCAATCCGTGGAGGCGGGCATCGAGGGACTCCGGAAGCTGATCGACAACTGCGCCGCCTGCGGTTCGACGAACCTGCTCATGGGCGGCACCGGCGACCGAAAGGTTTACGACGCCTACTACAAGGCTATCGCCGAGTGCTGCGACTATGCGGCCGAGCGGGGCATCGGTATCAGCATCAAGCCGCATGGCGGACTCAATGCCACCGGGCCCCAATGCCGCGGGACCATCGAATCGATCGGCCACAAGAACTTCCGCATCTGGTACGATCCGGGCAATATCTACTATTACTCCAACGGTGAGTTGAGCCCGACGGTAGATGCGCCGTCCGTGAACGGTCTCGTCACGGGCATGTGCGTGAAAGACTATCGTCACCCGAAGGACGTCCTGGTGACGCCGGGCACAGGACAGGTCGATTTCCGCGTCGTCTTTGCCCTGCTGAACGCCGGCGGATTCGAAGGCGGGCCCCTGGTCGTCGAGTGCCTCGACCCGGGTGATCTGCCGCACACTCTCGAAGAGGCCAGGAAGGCGCGCCGCTTCCTCGAAGACCTCACCGGGCAGAAGTCGCAACGGGCCGACCATGCCACACGCCGCGACTCGCTGGAGGCTGGAGTGGGCATCGTGGACATTACGCCGCCGTTGGGCTATCGCATGAGCGGCTACTTCCACGAGCGCCTCAGCGAGGGCGTGTCCAACCCGCTCCACGCCAAGGCGATCGTGATGCGCCAGGGCGCGACGAAGGCCGCTATGGTCTTCTGCGACATCATCGGGCTGTCTCCCGATGTGTCCAGAGCGGCGCGCGAGCGGGCCGAGTCCGCCACCGGCATCCCCGCCGCCAACATTCTCGTCGCGGCGACGCATTCGCATACCGGGCCGCTCTATTTCGGTGCTCTTCGCAACCATTTCCACGCGCAGTCCCTGGCCAGAGGCGGGCAGGACGCTTGCGAGAGCGTGGACTACGCAGCGATGCTGACCGAGCGGATCGTGCAGGCGATCCGCCAGGCCGACTCTGCCGTCCGGCCCGTGCGCGTGGAAGCAGGCGTTGCGCAGCAGCAGGGGCTTTCCTTCAACCGCCGCTTTCACATGAAGGATGGGACGGTGCGGTTCAATCCCGGCGTGCTGAATCCGGACATCGTTCGCGCCGCCGGCCCGATCGATCCGTCGGTCGGCGTCGTCCTGTTCCGCACGGCCGACCGCAACGAAGCCCTGGCCGGCCTGGTCAACTTCGCCCTGCACCTGGACACGGTGGGGGGCACGCAGTACGCCGCCGATTATCCGTACTATCTGGAGCAGGAATTGCGGCAGACGCTGGGTGGCGAGTTCACGCTGCTCTTCGGCACGGGCACCTGCGGCGACATCAATCACATCGACGTCACTCGCCAGGAGCGCCTGAAGACCGACGAGATCGGCCGCACGCTGGCGCAGACCGTTGTAGATGCGCTGGCCGGCCTGAAAGCCGCCAAGGCTCCGTCGCTGACGGTCGCGCGGGCTGTCGTCGAGGCGCCGTTGCAGACGTTCACCGCCGACGAGATCGAGCAGGCCAAACGCGACATTCACAAGGTCGGCACGCCGGAGCTTCCGTTCCTCGAACAGGTTCGCGCGTACAAGATTTTCGCTCTCCAGTGGCGGGGCGGTCCCACGCTGCCGCTGGAGGTCCAGGTCTTCCGGCTCAGCGACGAGATCGCCGTGGTTGGCCTGCCGGGCGAGGTGTTCGTCGATCTGGGGCTGGCGATCAAGCAGGCCAGCCCGTTCGCGACCACGCTCGTTATGGAATTGTGCCAGGATACGCCGGGGTATATTCCGACTCGCAAGGCCTTCGCCGAAGGCAGCTACGAGACGGTCAACTCGCGGGTGGCGCCGGGCGGCGGCGAGCTGATGGCCGACGCGGCGATCGAATTGCTCGCCCAACTGGCGCCGGCCGGACCCGCGGGCACGTAGGCTCTTGCAGCCGGCCGCCGCGCAGGAGGAGGCTGGCGAAGACCTCCTGCACCAGGTCGTCCGCGTCGTGGGCACATCGGACGTTTCGGGCAAAGTA
>CAZOFX010000067.1:0-31357 GCA_964579055.1 uncultured Pirellulales bacterium | reverse complement strand
GAGGAAGGCGGCTCGCTGAGCATCTTCGCCACCGCCCTGATCGACACCGGCTCCAAGATGGACGAAGTGATCTTCGAGGAGTTCAAGGCCACCGGCAACATGGAGCTTCACCTGGACCGCAAGCTGGTGGATCGGCGCGTCTGGCCGGCTATCGAGATCAACCGCAGCGGAACGCGACGCGAAGAGCTGCTGCTCGACCCGAAGGAACTCGAGCTGGTGTATCGCCTGCGAAGAGTCCTGAGCGATCTGAACCCGGTCGAAGCGGTCGAGCTGCTCAAGAACCGCCTCTCCAAGACCAAGAGCAACGCCGAGTTCCTGATGACGATGAACCTGGATTAACGACGGCCCTGACGCCGTCGGCAAGCCGGTCTGGCGGTGACTCGCCGACCGGGCAAATCGGGCCCTTTACACCGGGGCCTCCGAAAGGTAGCATGAGATCCGGCAGGCGCGGGCCTGCCGGATTTTTTTTGTGCAGCGACTTTGAGTTGGGACCGTCATGGCAGAACAGTTGGACAAAGTCTACGATCCGCAGAGCGTCGAGAAACAGGTCAATGCGCTCTGGGGCTCGCGACCCTATTTTCACCCCGACGCGTCGCGCGCCGACGACGCGGGAACATACACGATCGTGATCCCCCCGCCCAACGTCACCGCCGCCCTGCACCTCGGCCATGCCCTGAACAACACCCTCCAGGATGTATTGATCCGCTTCCGTCGGATGCAGCAGCGCAAGACCCTCTGGATGCCCGGCACAGACCACGCGGGCATCGCCACGCAGACCGTGGTCGAGAAGCGCATCCTCGCAGAGGAAGGCAAACGACGCACTGATTTCGGTCGCGACGAATTCGTCGCCCGGGTCCAGGCCTGGAAGGACGAATATGAGACGACGATCATCGGCCAGCTCAAGGCGATGGGGTGCTCCTGCGACTGGGCCCGCACGCGGTTCACGATGGACGAGGTGTGCGCCAAGGCGGTGCGGGCGAACTTCTTCAACCTGTTCCGAGACGGCCTGATCTATCGCGGCAAACGCCTGGTCAACTGGGACCCGGCCACGCAGACGGTGCTGGCCGACGACGAGGTCGAGCACGAAACCGTTCGCGGCCATTTCTGGTATCTGCGCTATCCGCTCGTCGAGCCTGTGGAGATACCGCGTGGCGAGGGCGTCCCGCCCTTGCGCTCTGACCGTGGCGAGGGCATCCTGCCCGCGCATCAAAATGACGAATCGACGGTCCAGAAACGCCAGGGCCACTATCTTCCCCACTGGACGAAATCCGGCGCCACGTATGCCGTCAGCTTCCGCCTGGCTGACAGTCTCCCGGCGTCTGTTCTGGATGCCTGGCGACAGGAGCGGAAGGAAATCCTGGCGGCAGCCCAACAGCAAGGTCGCCCGCTGACGGCTCACGAGGAGATCGAACTCGACCGGCTGTACAGCACGCGAATTGCGGCCTTCCTGGATTCCGGGCACGGCGCCTGCCATCTGGCCAAACCCGAGATCGCTTCCATGGTTCAGGATGCGCTGCGGCATTTCGACGGCCAACGGTGCGATCTAATCGCCTGGTGCATCATGCCCAATCACGTTCACGTGATTGTCCGGCCCTTGGAAGGCTACGACCTCGCCGAGATTCTTCACAGTTGGAAGTCGTTCACCGCCAAGCAGGCCAACAAGCAGTTGGGTGAAACCGGTTGTTTCTGGCAGGAAGAGTCCTACGATCATCTGATCCGCGACGAGGACGACTTCGATCACCAGTTGATCTATCTGCTTCAGAATCCCGAGAAGGCGGGGCTCGCGGACTGGCCGTGGATGACATGCAAGAGGCAAGATAGACCGCAGGAAGACCACGGGCAAGATGCCCGTGGGAAGCAAGGGCGAGACGCCCTCGCCACGATTGCGTACGTCACGGTCGCGACGACGCGGCCGGAGACGATGCTCGGCGACACCGCGGTCGCGATGAACCCGGCCGACCCGCGAGCGAAATATCTCGTCGGCAGACAGATCCGTCTGCCCATCGTCGGGCGGATCATTCCGATCATCGCCGACGAGCACGTGGTCCTGCCCAACCCCGAGAGCGAGGACGAGAAGGCCCGCTTCTCGACGGGCTTCCTGAAAGTCACGCCGGCCCACGATCCGGACGACTGGGCCATCGGCCAGCGGCACGGGCTGCCGGTCATCAACATCATGGCGCCGGACGGCTCGATCAGCGATAAGCACGGCTGGACCGACGCGACCGAGCCTGAGGCGCGAGAGCTGCTCGGCATGGACCGTTTCGAGGCCCGCGAGGCCATCGTCGAGTGGTTCCGACAGGAGAACCTGCTCGAAGAGGTTCGCGAATACACCCACGAGGTCGGCCACAGCTACCGCAGTCACGTGCCTATCGAACCGTATCTGTCGGACCAGTGGTACATCGCGGTCAAGAAGCCGATCGAACATCTGGCCGGCAAGCTCGGCAGCGGTCTGATCGAAGGCACCGATGTCCCGGTCAATTCGCTGGCGGGCCTGGCGCTCAAGCCTCTGCTCGACGGCCGGCTGCGTTTCATCCCCGAACGATACGCCAGGACGTATCAGGCCTGGCTGGAGAACCTGCGCGACTGGCCGATCAGCCGCCAGCTCTGGTGGGGCCACCGCATCCCCGTCTGGTTGAAGGCTGGCCGCGAGGGGGCCCTGCCTGCGGGTCTGTCGCATGCGAACGGCGCGATCTGCGTCGTGGTGGGGGAATCGGATGAAGGTCCCGTGCGCTACGCCTGCGTCGCTCCCGGCCGTGAAGACATCGAGTCGAGGCTCGAAGCGGACGGCTGGCGCCGCGACAACGACGTCCTGGACACGTGGTTCAGCTCGGCGCTGTGGCCGTTCAGCACGCTGGGCTGGCCGGACGAGACGGCGGAGATGAAGACCTTCTATCCGGGCGACGTCCTGTGCACCGCGCGCGAGATCATCACGCTGTGGGTCTCGCGCATGGTGATGATGGGCCAGTACTGCGCCGGGGACATCCCCTTCCGCGACGTCTACATCCACGCGATGATCCAGGACGGCGAAGGACGCAAGATGTCCAAGAGTCTGGGCAACGGAATCGATCCGCTGATTGCCATCGACAGCCACGGCGCCGACGCGATGCGCTTCACCCTGGCCAGCATGACGACCGACACGCAGGACATCCGCATGCCGGTGGCGCCGATGACGCTACCGGACGGTCGCGAGGTCAACACGTCGCCCAAGTTCGACATCGGTCGCAACTTCTGCAACAAGCTCTGGAACGCCTCGCGCTTCGCGATGATGAACCTCGAAGGGTTCGCCCCTGCTGCCTTCGACATCGGTGACCTCGACGTGATCAGCACGTGGATTCTGTCGCGCCTGGCGACGACGGAAGCCGAGGTCACCGCCTCGCTGGAAGCCTTCAAGTTCAGCGAGCCGCTGGCGCAGCTCTATCGCTTCTTCTGGAACGATTTCTGCGACTGGTATCTTGAATGGGTCAAGTTCAGCATGCGGGACGAAGCCCGGCGCCCGATGGCGCAGAACGTTCTGGCCTTCGTGCTCGACCGTACTTTGCGTCTGCTGCACCCGTTCGTGCCGTTCATCACCGAGGGCATCTACCAGAAGCTCAACGAGATGGCGCCGGCGCGGAGTCTCGGGGGCATTGCTTCCGCCGACGGCAGCGACGCGCTGACCATCGCCCGATGGCCGACGGGAATCAGCCACCTGGCCCATCCCGACGTGGAAGAGCAGATTCGCATGGTCCAGGAGGCGATTCGGGCGATTCGGGACATCCGAAACAAGTACAACAAATCCAGCGAGGTTCTGACGGCCTCAGCCAACGCGCCGAAGACCACCGCCGACGTGCTCAACGCCAGCGCCGATCTGATCTGCCAACTGGCCAACCTCGATACGTTTCGGGCGGCTGAGGGGGCGGCCAAACCGAACAACGCCGCCACCACCTTGGTAGAAGGAACGCAAGTCTACGTGCACGACGTGATCGACCCGGTCGCCGAACGGGCCCGTCTCGACAAGCAAAAACAGGAAATTCAGCAGGCCAAGAAAGCCGTGGAAGGCAAGCTCGCCAACGAGAATTTCGTGACCCGGGCCAAGCCGGAGGTTGTCGCCCAGGCGAGGGACAGGCTCGCGCAGCTCCAGGAGCAGTTGCAGGCCGTCGAAGCGCACCTGGCCGAGCTGAGCGGCTGATCCGGCGAAGGGAGACCCAAGATGGACGTGGAAGTCGAGCTGTCACGAATCATCATCAACGAGACGTCCGAGCAGCAGATCATCGTCCTGAAGGAGCGTCACGGGGAGCGAGCCTTCCCCATCGTGATCGGCATCGTGGAGATTTTCGCGATCGATCGCCGGCTCAAGGGGATCGTGCCCCCCCGCCCGATGACGCACGACCTGCTCGCCAACGTCATCGACGGTCTCGGGGCCAAGGTCGAGCGGATCGTGATCGACGACCTGTGCGATCACACGTTCTATGCGAAGATCTACCTCCAGGTGGACGGCCGCACGGTGAAGATCGATTCGCGCCCATCCGACGCGATCGCCTTGTGTGCGGCGATCAGTGCGCCGATTTATGTGGCGGATCACGTCTTTGACAAGACGAGTCAGTGAACAGCACCGTGAGCATGAACAAGCCGACGGCGATGCACAGCATGGCATCGGCCAGATTGAACGTGTGCCAGTGCCGTCCGGGCCAGTAAACCACATCGATGAAATCGCGGACGCGACCGTCGTTGAAGGCACGGTCCCACAGGTTGCCGCCGACCCCCGCCGCGAATAGCCCCATAGCCACCTGAACCAGTCGCTGCCGGGCCGCGCCGAACAGGAAGAGGCCCAAGATGATCGCCAAGGCAACCGCCGATACGCCCACGAGGAACAGCCGATTGCCGGCGGCGATGCCGAAGGCCGCCCCATCGTTCAGGGCCAGCCGGAACGAGAGGATGCCGTCGAGGATCGCCTGGGTCTGATCGGGCTTGTCGCGCAGGGCCGCGAACACCGCGTGCTTGGTCCAGAGGTCCAGCAGAACCCCTGCAACGGCGGTAGGCCAGAAGATCAGGTGAGCAATGCGGTCCGGCAGGGCCTCTTTGCAGCCGCTCAGCCGGCCCTTGCGGGGCGCTTCCACCTTGTCTGACTGCTCTTGGGTTGTCGTCATCGGTTCAGTCATTCAGTCCTCGCAATGGATTCGCCGTCGATGCATTCTCCCGGATCAACTTCTCGAGCCAGTCCCGCTTGGGCTGGTCAGGGTTGATCGCCAGGGACTGCCGCCAGTGACGCAGCGCCGCCGACTGCCACGCCCCGTCGCCGGTCTGCTGGGCCTTGACCATGCACGCCACGCCCAGACCCCGATAGGCCTCCCAGTCCCCGTCGTCGAGGGCAACCGCCTTCTCGTACATCGCCATCGCCTGATCCACATCGCCGAGCTTCAAAAGGCAATAGCCGAGGTCCCGGATCGCCACCGAACGGTCGGGTTGGACCTGTATCACCTCCAGCAGCACTCCCCTGGCCCGCTCGTACTGCTCGCTCTTGATGCAGGCCTGGGCCAGAGCCAACGCCAGATCCGGGTTCGCGGGGTCGCCCTTCCGCAACTCCTGGTACACCAGGGCCGCCTGCTCGTAGTCCTTCTGCTGCTCATAGGCGTCGACCAGAAGACGCAGGACCTCCTGCGACTGCGGATCCATCTGCCGAGCGGACTCGGCGTGGGCCACCGCCTGGGCAGGTTGGCCGGCATGCAGATAGCACTGTGCGGCCCCAAGCTGGGCCGCCGGGCTTTCCGGGTCCAAGTCCCCGGCCCGCGCGAAGGCCCGGGCCGCCTCGGCAAACCGGCCCAGATCCCGGCAAGCCTGCGCCAGATCCATGTGGTTCTGAAATGACCACGGGTCCAGCTCGGCAGCCTTCCGAAAAGCCTCGACCGCCGATTCCGGCTCGTTCAACGCCAGATGTGCCTTGCCCAGCTCCATGTAGGCCAGCGTGAAATCGGGGGCCTGCTGGACTGCGGCCCTGAGCTTCCCGACGGCCGGTTCGTTCTGTCCCTGTTCGCGAAGCTCGACGGCATCAAGGTACAGATCGACCGCCTGCTGCTGCTCGGAGCAGCCGGAAACGAGGCACATCCCCAGGGCGACGACGCCCAACCAGACCGAAATCCCCCTGTCGCATCCCTCGAACACGTGCCGGCCGCCTTTCCCGATCCTGCGAGGCCCGCCACCGATCATCCTGACGGTCACATTCCCGCCGAGAACCGGATTATACCAGAGCCGCCGAGCCTGTCAAAGCCCCCAAGCCCGACGGAACGCCCCCATCGAAGCCCGCTTAATGTTTGACAGAGGGTCGGCGGGCCTGTATTTTACGTGGTTGCTTGCGTGTGGGTATGCGCCGGGACGAGGCTGTGCCTCGTCTCTGTTATTATGGAATGAAAGGTGTGTCGTACAT
Organism: uncultured Pirellulales bacterium; assembly: GCA_964579055.1. Classification (GTDB taxonomy): domain Bacteria; phylum Planctomycetota; class Phycisphaerae; order Sedimentisphaerales; family Anaerobacaceae; genus Anaerobaca. Next base: position 24,957 of record CAZOFX010000067.1, on the reverse strand, counting down.
GGCGAAAGAGAAGGCCACGATTGCGAAAAGACCCTGTGTCCTGATCATACGCGACGGGTGGGGCTATAACCCCGACGCCGGCGAGGACAACTACAACGCCATCAAGCAGGCCCACACGCCGACGGACGACCTCCTGATGGCGGAATACCCCCACTGCCTGATCCACACATACGGCGAGTACGTCGGGCTGCCCGACGGAACGATGGGCAACAGCGAGGTGGGCCATCAGAACATCGGGGCCGGACGGGTTGTGCCTCAGGAGTCGGTCCGCCTGACCCATGCGATCCGCAATGGCTCCTTCTTCCAGAACGAGCAGTTTCTCAAGCTCGTTCAGTTCCTCAAGGAACGCCGAGGCAAGATGCATCTGATGGGCCTGTGCAGCGACATCGGCGTCCATTCGCTGCTCGGCCATCTTTACGGCCTGCTCGAACTGGCCAAGCGCAACGGCCTGACCGAGGTGTTCATCCACGCCTTCACGGATGGACGCGACTCGCCGCCCGACAGCGGTCTGGGCTACATCCGCGACATCGAAGCCAGGGCGGCGGAAATCGGCGTGGGCAAGATCGCCACGGTCATGGGACGATTCTACGCCATGGACCGCGACAGCCGTTGGGACCGCGTCCAGAAGGCCTATGAGTGCCTGCGGGTCGGCAAAGGCCTCAAAGCCACGAGCCCTACCGAGGCGATCCAGAACAGCTACAACCGGGACGTCACCGACGAGTTCGTCGAGCCGACGTGCATCGTCACCAGGGACGGCGCGCCGCTGGCGACCATCGACGACGGAGACGGCATCGTGTTCTTCAATTTCCGCGGCGATCGCCCGCGCGAGCTGACGCGTGCGTTCGTGGGCCCGGACTTCAAGGAGTTCGTGCGTTCGACGATGCCGGACGTCTGCTTCGTATGCATGACCGAGTACGACGCCAGTATCCCGGCGCCGGTGGCCTTCCCCAAGCCGGCCAAGATGAAGAACATCCTGGCCGCGTACTGGAGCGAGCTGGGTCTGAAGCAATTCCGCTGCGCCGAGACGGAGAAGTACGCCCACGTGACGTTCTTCTTCAACGACTACACGGAAAAGCCGTTCAAGGGCGAGGACCGTCAGATCATCCCATCGCCCAAGGTGCGGACCTACGATCTCAAGCCGGAGATGAGCGCCCGCGAGGTCGCCAGCGTCGTGCTGGAGAGACTCGACAGCGACAAGTACGACGTGATGGTCATCAACTTTGCCAATCCGGACATGGTCGGGCACACGGGCGACCTCGCCGCCGCGGTTCAGGCGGCCGAGACGGTCGACGAGTGCGTCGGCAAGATCCTCGACAAGGTCAAGAGCATGGGGGGCGCGGCGATCGTCACCGCCGACCACGGCAACTTCGAGAAGATGATCGACGGAGACCCGGACAGCCCGCACACCGCCCATACCGTCGGCGACGTACCGCTGATCGTTTTCGACGACGAATACAGGGGCAGGCCGCTGCGCGAAGGCGGGACACTGGCGGACATCGGGCCGACGATGCTCCAGATCATGGGTCTGCCTCAGCCGGCAGAGATGACCGGCCGCAGCCTGCTCCAGGGAGAGTAGCCGCCCAGGCTCCAACAACGCATTCGCCGGACGCCAAGGGAACCGGGTGGGAAGCATGGGTCGAATCGTTCGCCTTGACCAGAACATGATCAACATGATCGCGGCCGGCGAGGTCGTCGAGCGTCCGGCCAGCGCGGTCAAGGAACTCCTCGAAAACAGCATCGACGCCGGCGCCACGCAGATCACCGTCGCGGTCGAAGACGGAGGCCGCAGGCTGATCTGTATCACCGACAATGGGGAGGGCATGGACGCCGACGACCTGGCGGCCGCCTTCGAGTCACATGCCACGAGCAAGGTCAGAGACACCGCCGACCTGAACGGCATCGCGACGCTCGGCTTTCGAGGCGAGGCGCTGGCCAGCATCGCCTCCATCGCGTACGTTCGGGCGGTGAGCCGAACCGCGCAGTCCGATCAGGCCCATTGCATCGAGATCGACTGCGGCGTGGTGAAACCGGTCAGCCCGTCCAGCGGCGACGTCGGCACGACGATCCAGATCCGCGACATCTTCTACAAGACGCCCGCCCGCCGCAAGTTCCTGCGGACCGCCAACACCGAGATGGGACACATCAGCGAGCAGTTCACGCGAATCGCCCTGCCCAGCGGCCGGCTCGACCTGACGCTCATCCACAACGGCAAGGAGCTACATCACCTTGCGGGAAACCTCAGCCTCCGCCAGCGCATCGCGCAGCTTTTTCCGATGCTGCCGGCCGACGATCTGATCGAGACCCAGACGGACGAGAAAGGCATTCGCATCCGAGCCCTGCTGGGCCATCCAGGCACATCGCGGACGAACAACCAGTTTCAGTACGCCTTTCTCAACGGCCGCTTCATACGGGACAAATTCATCTCGCATGCGATCAAGGAGGCCTACCGGGGCCTGCTCGAACCGAACCGCTTCCCGGTCGCGTTTCTGTTCATCGAGATGCCTTACGACGAATACGACGTCAACGTGCACCCGACCAAGACGGAAGTGCGGTTCTACAACTCCAATCTGGTTCACTCACAGATTCTCAGCACGATGCGCGAGAAGCTGCTCGGCACGGACCTGCACATGCCGGCAAAGCTGCCGTCGGGGCCGCCGAGCGCTTCGGAGGACAGCCGTCAGGTGCAGCGGGCCAGAAGACAGGAGATCGCCGATGCCATGGCGGACTTCTTCAAGCAGCATCGGCCCGTCAACCGGCAGCAGCAGTTCGACTTGCAGCCGGCCGACCGCCCCTCGCCTGCCGGGGCGCCGAGCGGGCGCAAGCCGGTGATCCCCCATGAGGCGGCACCACCGGAACTGAGCTTCGAGGGGCCGAAGTACCTCCAGATCCATGACAGCTACATCGTCGAACAGACCGACGAAGGCTTCGTCATCATCGACCAACACGCGCTGCACGAGGCGATGCTGTACGAAACGCTCCGACAGCGGGCGGGCAGCGGCCCCCTCGAATCGCAGCGGCTCCTGCTGCCCGAGACGTTCGACGTCACCGACGCCCAGGCCGACGCCATCGAGAACAACGCCGACGTGATCGCCCGGCTTGGAATCGAGCTGGCGCCCTTCGGGCCCCGCACGTACGCAGTCCAGGCCTTTCCCACGTTGCTGGCCAAGGTCTCCCCTGTCGGGTTCGTGCAGGACCTCGTGGACCTGCTGGCGTCGCGGAAGGCGGCGTTGAACCCCGAGGACATGCTCGATGAGGTGCTGAACATGACGGCCTGCAAGGCGGCCATCAAGGCGGGTCAGAAGCTGACCGACAGCGAGATCGGACAACTGCTCGCCGACCGGCAGCGGTACGAGTCCATCAGCCGATGTCCGCATGGACGCCCGACGACGATCACCTTCTCGATCAGCGAACTGGAAAAGCAATTCAAGAGGACCTGATGCGCAGGTGGGGCTTCCTATTGGCGGCGCTGATAGCCTGGAATGTCGCCGGCTATGCGCTGTGGCGAGCGCCGCAGGTCGATGCGGTCGTCGCTGCACCGGACGCGCCGCGTCCGGAGCGAATCGTCTCGCTGGCCCCGAATCTCACGGAGATACTGTACGCGCTCGGACTGGGTGAAAGCGTAGTGGCCGTCACGAGCGACAGCGATTATCCGCCACAGGCGGCAGGCAAGCCGAGCGTGGGCAGCTTCTGGCTTCCGGACATCGAGGCGGTCATCGCCGGCCGGCCCGACCTCATTCTGACTCTCGATATCCCGCAGCAGACAGACCTGGCCGGTCGACTGAGTCGCATGGGCTACCGCTGTCTGGCCGTGAGCATCTGGACGGTGGACGAGTTCTTCCGTGCCGTCGAAACGATCGGACAGGCGACGGAGCGACAGTCCCAGGCCCAATCGCTGGTTTCTGGAATTCGGGGGGACATCCGGCGTCTGACCGAAAGCCTGGCCGGTAGAGATCGGCCGCGCGTTCTGTGGGTGGTCCAGCGGGACCCGCTGCGCGTGGCCGGCCGGAATACGTTCATCAACGAGATGATCGAGCTGGCCGGTGGGCAGAATGCGATCGGTCCGACGCTGCACAGGTATCCCCCTATCGGCGCCGAGCAGGTGATCGGGGCCAACGTCGAGGTCATCGTCGAGCCGGCTATGACCGGCGGGGATCTTGCCGAGCAGCATCGTCAGACGCTGGCCTACTGGAGCCGTCTGCCCCACGTTCCTGCCGTTGCCAACGGACGGGTCTATGTCATCGACCCCGACACCGTCTCGCGCTTGAGTCCGAGACTCTACCAGGGAATCGAGTCAATCGCAGCTTGCCTTTGGCCCGACGATGCGGGAGGATGAGTCCGTGCACGCGCTTCTATCGCCCAAAACGTTGCTGACCCGGACCATCGCCGCGCTCGCCTTGCTCGTGGCGGTTATGCTCTTGTGCTCCCTGGTGGGCACGCAGCGCATCGACCTTCGCGCGGCGCTGGCGGGTCCGGGCTCGCCGACGGCGCCCAATCCCGATTATGAGATCCTGCTGCACGTACGCATTCCTCGCATCATCCTGGCAGCCATCGTCGGGGCCGCCCTGGCCGGGGCCGGCGCGGTGTTCCAGGCCGTCCTGCGGAATCCCCTGGCCGATCCGTATATCCTGGGCGTCTCGAGCGGCGCCGGTCTGGGCGCCATGCTGGCGGTCCTCAGCGGAGTCAACTGGACCCTGTGGGGACGGTCCCCCATCGCGGTCTTCGCCTTCATCGGAGCGCTGGGCACCGTCTGGCTGGTGTGGACAATCGGGCGCATCACAGGCAAGTTTCACGTCACCGGCCTGCTCCTGGCCGGCGTCGTGGTCAACGCCTGCTTCTCGGCCATCATCATGTTCCTCACGTCGATCGCCCGGAGCCAGGATGTCTACGCCACCGTCTTCTGGCTGATGGGCAACATGGCGGAGGAGGACCCGTTTGTACTTTGGGCCAGCGGCGGATGCGTTGCCGCCGGGCTGGTCGGGCTCTTCTTTATCAGTGCGCCGCTGAATGTCATCAGTTTTGGACAGACCGATGCGCAGAGCATGGGCATTCACGTCGAGCGGATCCAGTTCATCGCTTTGGCGGTCTCGTCGTTCATCACCGCGGTGGCGGTCAGTCTCAGCGGGCTGATCGGCTTCGCCGGATTGATCGTACCCCACGCGGTCCGACTCGTTTTCGGCCCGGATCATCGCCAGTTGCTGCCGCTGAGCAGCGTCATAGGGGCGGTGTTTCTGGTCGTGGCCGACACCATCGCTCGCCGGGTGGTCGCGCCGGCCCAATTGCCGGTCGGCGTCATCACGGCAATGATCGGGGGCCCGTTCTTCCTGATCCTGCTGATGCGTTACAACCGGAGGGTGTACTGGCTGTCATGACAACGTGCGTTCGATTGAATGAGGTGACGTTCGCGTATCGGCCGGACCTGCCGGTGCTGGAGGGCATCAGCCTGGCGGTGGAGACAGGCGTGTTCCTGGCGGTGATCGGGCCGAACGGAGCCGGCAAGAGCACCCTGATCCGCCTGCTGGCGGGCCTGCTGCGGCCACAGTCCGGCACCATCTCCATCGAAGGCGCAGACATCCGCTCGTACAGCCGACGTGAACTGGCCGCGAAGGTGGCACTGGTGCAGCAGGAGTTTGTCCCTGCTTTTGGGTTCTCCGTCAGGGAGACGGTCCTGATGGCCAGAACCCCCTATTTCAGTCAACTTGGGTTCGAAGACCGGGAGGACCGCCGCATGGTGGCCGATGCGCTCGCGATGACCGATACGGCGACATTTGCATCGCGACCGCTGGCCGACCTCAGCGGCGGCGAGCGCCAGCGGGTCTTCATCGCCCGCGCCCTGGCCCAGGACACGCCGATCCTGCTTCTTGACGAACCCACCAGCTTCCTGGACCTGAAGCACCAAGTCGCGACCTACGATCTGCTCAAATCGGTGCAGCGGGAACGGGGCCGGACCATCGTCGCCATCACGCACGACATCAACCTCGCGGCTCAGTACTGCGACCAGGCCCTCCTGCTGCAACCGTGCCCCGCCGCGCCGGGCACAAGTGGTGCCAACCGGTCCCCCAAGCCGGCGGACCACTACCGCATAGGCCCGACAAGCGAAGTCTTGAGATGCGAGGCGATCGAGGAGGCCTTCGGGGTCCGCGTCTTCTCGGCCCCGGTCGGCGTCGAGAGCGTCTTTCTACCTCTGGGGAAAATGGCTAAGGACGCGGATCGAACCTCCTCCTCGTAATGAATCGTAAGTCATTGTGAAACAATTACTTACACATAGTCCGGCCAAGATAGACTCTCCGCCGCAACGGATGGCCTACGCCCGGCGGAAAATGAGGCTTTGCCTGTCGCCGGTTATATGGTATAATTGATTTTTCTATAGGTACTGTGCTTTTACCCCTGATGAAAGGTAGACGCAGAAGTGGCCCAAGAACGCAAGAAAACGCCGAAGAAGAAAGTCGTGCGCAGCCGTAAGAAGGCCGGGCCTCTCAGCGCCACCGATCTCGATTACTTCAAGGAGCTGCTCCTCCGCAAGAGGAGAGAAATCTTTCAGAACGTTTTCGAGATCGAGGGAGAGACCCTGAAGAAATCGCGGCTCGACGCCAGCGGGGACCTGTCGAGCATGCCCATCCACATGGCGGATCTGGGCACCGACAACTACGAGCAGGAGTTTGCGCTCGGCCTGATGGATAGCGAGCGGAGGATCCTGCACGAGATCGATGACGCCCTGGAGAGGATCACTCAGGGAACCTACGGCCTCTGTGAGGGAACGGGCGAGCCCATTCCCAGGGCACGTCTGGAGGCCCAACCCTGGGCTCGGTACTGCGTCGAGTATGCCAGGATGGTCGAAGAAGGTCGCGTCGAAGGAGAGCTGTGAGTCCGCCGCATCGCGCCGGCCTTCGCTGACTCGGTGAAACAGGCGGATGCGCCAGGAAATCCACGGTGGGCCACCGACGCGGCCCCTGATTCCCCCCGGACGCCGGCCAGTTGAGCGCGCTTCAGAGTGCTCGCCCATGGAACAGCACAAACACACCAACGAGGGACATCCCTCCACAGACGTTCGAATCACGTGCCCGACATGCAAACGGTTGCTGCGTGTCCCGACGCTGGCCTCGGCCGATCGCCCCAAGTTCTTTCCGTTCTGCTCCGAACGATGTCGCCTGATCGATCTGAACGCCTGGCTGGACGCCGACTACCGCATCCCCGCCCGGCCCGACGAGGAATCGGAAGATGCGCGGACCGGCGACGAGACACCCGCCTGACAACCCGGTCCCCCGACAGAATCGTATGGACGCTGCCGGAAGGAGCCGGTAAGATGCAGGGGAAGCATCGTGTTCTGTCAGACGAAGACGCTGTGAGACCGAGCTTTGGAAAGGAAGCAAGATGCGCGAGGACAAAGAGCCGGTACTGCCCCTGGGGAGCTTTCTGTTTCCGCGGATTTTCCAGGCCTTTCGCATGGCCATTCAGCCGACGAAGCTGGCCCTGGCGTTTCTGGCCCTGGCGACCATCTGCCTGACCGGTCGGGTGATGGACACCAGCAACACCGTCGTCGTCGCCCCCAACGGCATGAGTGAACTCGACGAGTATGTTTCCACATCGCCTCAGGTGGCCGAGCACATCCGCCTGTTCGGCGAGACGGGCGAGCGAACCGGCGTGTTCATCACTCTCTGGCATTTTGGCGCCAAGCGGTTCCACTCGGCGGTGCTCGGCATCCCGCGTCGCGACAGTCTGGGCATCTTCGGAGACATCGTGGCGTGCTTCGCCGCCCTGCTGTGGGCGTTTACCTATCATCCCGTGTACAGCGTGATCCTGTTTGCGGTGACACTGGCCGTGATGGCGCTGGCCGGCGGGTCAATCTGTCGCATCGCGGCGCTGCAATTCGCCCAGGGCGAGAAGCCCGGACTCGTGGAGGCGGTGCGATTCGGACGCCGGAAGTTCTACAGCTTCCTCGCCGCCCCTGTCGCGCCAATCTCACTGATCGCCGTGATCGGGCTCTGCATCGCTCTGCTGGGGGTCATCGGCAATATCCCATACGTCGGGCAGTTCTGCATGGGCTTGTTTCTTCCCCTGGCCTTTTTGCCGGCGGCCTTCATCGCCATCATCGCCATCGGCGCCCTGGCTGGATTCAACCTCCTGTTTCCAACCATCGCCTACGAGGACTCCGACTGTTTCGATGCGATGAGCCGCTCGTTCAGCTACGTGTACGCCAGGCCCTGGCGGATGGGCTTCTACACGGTGACCGCCGCCGTCTACGGGGCGATCTGCTACGAGTTCGTCCGGTTCTTTTGCTTCCTGCTGCTGTGGATCACGCACTTCTTCCTGCGGGTCGGCCTCTGGAACGGCAACAAGAACCTGACGGCCATCTGGGCACAGCCCGATTTCACCGACCTGCTCGGACTGACGACCGCTCAACCTGTGGGCTGGTGGGAATCGGCGGCGGCCTTTCTCATCTACGTGTGGGTCCTCATCGTGGTCGGCCTGATGGTGTCGTTCGTCATCAGCTTCTACTTCTCCGCCAACACGATCATCTACGCCCTGATGCGAAACCGGGTCGATAAGACGGCGCTGGACGAGATCTACCCCAGTTCGGACGACATGGCGGCCGAACCCCTCTCGTTCGCCAAGAGCCGCCCGTCGCAGCCCCAGGACAAAGAGGATTCGCGCCAGACACCGGAAACGTCCGAATAACAACAGGCCGCGACATCTCTCGCACTGCCCAGCGACGGCGGGCGCCCGCCTGCCGGGCTCAACCCCATCCTCCATCGTGCCGATGATAAAGGCATGGTCGCTTGCGGACCGCCTGCAGTCGATCCGCAGGCCCGCACGGAGCCACAGCGAAATCCAAAACGGTGTTAGGGAAATATGCCTGAGTCAGGAACAGACAGACCGATGGAAAACCGGAACGAGGCAACGTCCGGCTCCCCGGCCCAGGCTCCAGGCCTGCTCCTGAGGTTCCGCAAACCGCTGATCGTGCTGGCCCACATCGCGGCCTTTGCGACCTCGCTGCTCTTCGCCTTCCTGGTGGCCAACAACATGCAGTTCACCCGGCAGTGGTTCGTCGAGCAGTATCCCTTCTTCCTGTTGTTCTTCCTGGCGGTCAAACTGCCCATCTTCGGCCTCTTCCAGCAGTACCGCGGCTGGTGGCGCTACGTCAGCATCGCAGACCTCCTCGGCATTCTCCGGGCCGCGCTGATCAGCACGCTGGCCATCGTCACCATCTGGTTCGCCGTACTGCTCCAGATCCCGGTTGTCCGCCAGGCGCTGCCCCTGGGCATCGCCGCGGTCAGCCAGGGAGTCTTCATGGCCGATCTGTTCGGGACTATTCTGCTCCCCGCCGGTCTGAGGATGCTCATCCGGCTCTACCACGAGGAATTCCGCACGACGGAGGGCCGTCTCCTCAAGCGGTTCCTGATCGTGGGCGCCGGCAACGCCGGCGAGGGCCTGCTTCGTGAGATTCTCCGCATGCGCGTGGTGCAGTACGACGTCATCGGCTTCATCGACGACGACCCGCTGAAACAGGGAACCCGTATTCACGGCACCCCCGTGCTCGGGACCGTGGACCAGTTGCCACGGATCTGCCAGGAGCGGAACATCGAGGAAATCGCGATCGCCATGCCTTCGGCCACCCGCCGACAGCTCCGGCGAGTGATCCAGGTCTGCGAAGGCGCCAAGGTCCGGTTCCGCACGGTGCCCTCCATCACCGACATCGCTTCGGGCAAGCTGCGCGTCAGCCAGATTCGCGACGTGGACATCAACGACCTGCTCGGGCGTGAAGTGGTTCACCTCGATCTTGACATGATCGAGGCCTTCGCCCGGGACAAGACCATTCTCGTCACCGGCGCCGGCGGCTCGATCGGCTCGGAGATGTGCCGCCAGATCTGCCAGTTCCAACCGGCCCGCCTGCTGCTCGTCGAACAGGCGGAGAATCCGCTGTTCTACGTGGAACGCGATCTGCGCAGAGCATTCCCGCACGTCGCGACCGAACCGATCGTCTGCGACATCACGGACCGATGCCGGGTGCAGGAGATCTTCGAGCGGTATCGTCCGGCGGTGGTCATCCACGCCGCCGCCCACAAGCATGTCCCCCTGATGGAGCTCAACCCGGGCGAGGCCATCAAGAACAACGTCGTCGGCACGAAGGTCGTCGCCGACGCCTCCGACCGGAACGGAGCGACCCACTTCGTCATGATCAGCACGGACAAGGCCGTCAATCCGACCAGCATCATGGGCTCTTCGAAGCGCCTCGCGGAGATGTACGTCCAGGACCTGAGCCGCACGAGCCGAACGCACTTCATTACCGTGCGGTTTGGCAACGTCCTCGCCTCGGAAGGCTCGGTCGTGCCCATCTTCAGGAAGCAGATCGCCGAGGGAGGGCCCGTCACCGTGACGCACCCGGAGATGAAACGTTACTTTATGACCATCCCCGAGGCCAGCCAGCTCGTGCTCCAGGCCGCCGCCATGGGCCAGGGCGGCGAAATCTTCGTCCTCGACATGGGCGACCCGGTCAAGATCGTCGACCTCGCCAAGGAACTCATTACCCTCAGCGGATTCCGGCCCGGGCAGGACATCGACATCGTATTCACCGGCCTGCGTCCCGGGGAGAAGCTCTTCGAGGAGCTGCGTGTCGAAGGCGAGGACATGCAGCGGACGCGTCACCCAAAGATCAGCGTCTGGCGGAACATTCCCATGGACCGCAATCGCCTGCGGGCCGGCATCGACCGTCTCGTCGAGCTCGCGTCCCAGCCGTACCAGAATCACGACGCCATCGCCGCCGCAATCAAAGACCTCGTCCCCGAGTACGTCACGGCCGCCACCACCCCGACATCGTCGTGATTCGCCGATGACCACCGGACGCACAGTCGGCCCGATCGCAGCGCATGGAAAGGGCCGCCCGATGGGCGGCCCTGGTTGTTCGTCCGGATGCCTGACCGCTGTGTCGAAAGACGCGGCTCAGGTCCTTCTCTCGTTACTTCGGCTCGTTGCCCTGCGGCCAGTCGTGCTGTCCCTCATACGGGGCATATCCGTCCTTGCCGAACTCGTCACGCGGGTGGGCGTGGTCGTAGACCTCTTTGAGCTTGCGGGTGGTCAGGTGCGTGTACACCTGCGTCGTCGAAAGCGACTGGTGGCCCAGCAGTTCCTGGACGCTCCGCAGGTCCGCGCCGTTGTTGAGCATGTGCGTCGCGAAGCTGTGCCGCAGCGTGTGTGGACTGATGTTGGGGTCCAGACCCGCCATCTTGAGGTACTTGTCCATCTTGCGCCGCACGCTGCGGGTGCTCAAACGCTGCCCGTGCTTGTTGACGAACAGCACCTTCGTGTCGAAGTTCGAATTGCTCTGCGACCGCTTGTTGCGGAATTCCATGTAGTGCTGAATCGCCTGAAGCGCCGACGAGCTGATCGGGGCAATGCGCTCCTTCTTGCCTTTGCCGCGAATGTGGATGATCTCGCCGAGGAAGTCGACATCTTCCATGTTCAGCGCAACCAGCTCACTGACACGGATGCCCGTGCTGTACAGCGTCTCGAGGATCGCCCGGTCCCGGGCGCCCAGCCATGTCTCGGTCGGCGGGGTTTCGAGCAGGCGTTTGATCTCTTCGTACTCGAGGAAGCGAGGGAGCTTCTTGTCCTGTTTCGGCGTGCGCACCGCCGTCAGCGGATTCGAGCTGCGCCGGTTCGTCTTGACCAGGTACTTGTAGAAGCTCCGCAGCGTCGCCAGCTTGCGGGCAATCGTCGCCTTCGAGTACGCCTTGTCGTTGAGGTGGGCCAGGTACGACCGCGCCTCGTTGACATCGGCGGCCAGCAGGAGCTGGTCCACGCTCTGCTCGGTTTGCACGGCCACGGCGGTGGCGGCGCCCCCCTGATGGTGATCCAACGAGCCTGTCTCCTCGTGGGACACGTCCCCGTCGCAGGTCTGCAACAGAAAATCTCCGAACTGCGCGAGGTCGGCACCATAGCACTTCGCAGTGTGTTCCGAGAACCGCTTTTCGAACTTGAGATAGTTCAGAAACTGCTCGACTATCGCGTTGCCATCTTGCATAGTCCACCTGCCCACTTCATCTATCGGCATCATCGATCACCTATTTGTTCCCGTCCTATTCCTGCGGACACGTTCTCTACACAAGAGCGTGCCGTTCGATTCAATGCACCATGGTGACATCGGAGTCATCCGCGAGGAGTCCCTCGGCCCGGCCGATCAGCATCTGGCTCAACTTGAAGCTCAGGACCGCCGCATCGAACCAGTCGAAACCGGTCCGATGGTCTTTCACCTGGTCGATCAGGGCGTCGAGGAGCTCGTCCTCCCGTCCTTGCTCGTACCGAAAAATGAACTTCTCGGACCCCTTGTTCAGAACCAGTTGTCGCTGCAAACGTTTCATATCGGGCACCTCGTTCGCGGCGTCCCACGCCGGATCGGACGTAACGCCGTCCGACCGCCCCTCCAAGGCCCAACCCGTTACACTCGGTTCATCGGCCTTCCTGAGACGCCACACACATTTATCGGCCAATTGCCTGCCGCTCTTTACAAAAACTGCGCGTGAATATCGGGCATTCCTTGTTACAGGTCCCAAGAGGGGGATTCCGACATGGGTGTGGAAAGGCGCCGCCGGGAGACCGTCTCGGCTAGCCCGGCCGCGTGCAGTAGTAAGTGACGCCCCCCTGGCGTTCCAACGTGATGGCTCGCTCCGCCAGGAGCCGCGTAATGTGCTTGACCGCCTCGTTGTGTGTGATCCCGATCCCCGAGCAGATGTCTTCGAGAGAACAAGGCCGTCGTTTCAGCATTGATAAGACGTCCGCACACGTGCGCAGCATGTGCCGGTCGGTACGGGCCTCCGGGGCGGCCCCCACAATCTCGCAGCGCTCCCCGATCTGACGGGCGATGATCTCCAGGCGTTCGCGGGCTATCGCCTCGATTCCAGGCTCGGCAGCCGGGCGCACAGCACTGTTAAGCTGGACCCGATCCGGCCGGATGCGCTCGACGTGTCGCCGGATCTTCTCAACTTCATCCGGGCTGGTGTTGACCCCCTCCACAAGGAAGACCTCCAGCCATATCTGCCCACGGAATTCCTGGCGAAACTGGACCAGTCCGGAAACCAGCTTTTCAATGCTGATATCAGGGGCCGGGCGGTTCACTCGCTGGAACGTCTCGGCATCCGCCGCATCCAGCGACGGGATAACCAGGTCCGCCTTGGCGCATTCGGCCCGCACGTCCGGGCGGTAGAGCAAAGTGCCGTTGGTGATGATTGCCACGGGAATGCTCGTGATCGCGCGAATACCGTCGAGGAGGGAGCCCAGTTGCGAATTGAGGGTGGGTTCGCCCGATCCGCCGATCGTGATATAGTCTGCCTCTATTCCGGCGGCGAGCTTGCCCTTCAGTTCGTCGAGCACTACCAGCACGTCGAAAAACTCCCGGCGGACTGTGCTTTTTTCCGTGGTCCTTCCGACCTGGCAGTACACGCAATCCAGGGTACAGATCTTGGCGGGCACGACATCGATGCCCAAGCTGCGTCCCAGCCGGCGGGAGGGGACGGGGCCGTAGATGTAGCCGACCGGATTGGCGCCTGGCTCAGTCACAAAGAATCCTGTGGATGTCCGAACAAACCGCGATCAGATCCTCCAGCCAGTCCAGGGGCAGGACGGAGGCAGCATCGGACTTGGCCTTCTCCGGGGTGGGATGGACTTCGAGAAACAGCCCGTTGGCGCCGGCCGCCACCGCCGCCCGCGCCAGGATCGGCGCCATCTCGCGCCGTCCGCCGCTGGCGCTGCCCAATCCACCGGGCTGCTGCGTGCTGTGCGTGGCGTCGAAGACCACGGGACAATTCAATCGCTTCATGCCCTCGATGGCCGTCATGTCGCTGACCAGGCGATGGTATCCGAAGAACGTCCCCCGCTCGGTCAGCAGGATGCGGTCATTCTTGCAGGCGCGAATCTTCTCGACCACGTTGGCCATCTCATCGGGCGAGAGGAACTGGCCTTTCTTGACGTTGACCGCTTTGCCCGTCTCGGCACAGGCGCAGAGCAGATCGGTCTGGCGGCACAGAAACGCCGGGACCTGCACGCAGTCCACGACGGCGCCCACGGCCGCCGCCTGCCCGGGCTCATGCACGTCGGTCATGACTGGCAGACCGCTCGCAGCGCGTACCTGCTCCAGAATCCGCAGGCCCTCTTCGAGTCCCGGCCCGCGAAAGCTCGATATGCTGCTGCGGTTGGCCTTGTCGAAACTCGCTTTGAAGACAATGCCCACGCCGGTGCGCTGCGCGATCTGCACGAGCCGCTCGGCGATTTCGAGGCACCCTTCCAGGCTCTCGATCACACACGGGCCGGCCATCACGAACAGCGGCTCGTCCAAGCCGATCCGGATATTTCCAATTTCAAACTTCATCTGAGTGTTCCACCCATAAGGCTTTGCGTTCGGTGGTATGATATCCGCCGGCAGAGGCTCTCGCAAGACCATGCTCTCAGCGGAACGATCTGGCGATGCGGCTGCGAATGCCGGCCGGCTTGGCGCCCGGCGGAACCATGCACTGGACCGCCGCCGGCACCACCTCGATGTGCACGGGCAGTGAAGGGCCCGGGTCGCCGTCGATCTCCGTCTTGATCCCACCGATGGGCGAGGCGATCGCGATGTGTTTGCCCTGCCGATAGATCACGTCGCGGCAGGTTGCATGGTGCTTCAGGACCGTCAGGATCGAGTGCTTGACCAGATGAATTCGGCCGGCGCACCGGTAGATGCAGACGTCCAGCAGGCCGTCGCTGAAGTCTGCATGGCTCAGGATCTGGAGCCCGATCGCATACCGCGAGATGTTGCCGACGAACACCATGCCGGCCCCGTCGAAAACCTCTTGCCCGTCCACCACAACCGTGACCGGCTCGAACCGGTGATTCCAGAACGTCCGCCACAGAGGGTCCACGTAGTTGAAATGGTTGATGTGTCCCGTGCGATGCCGGCTGACCAGATCGACGACGTCCCCGTCGAACCCGAAGCCGACGATGGAGGCGAAGCACCTGCCGTTGGCGGTGCCCACGTCGAGCGGACGCGTGACACCGCCGTCGAACGCCCGGATCAGCGTCCCCAGCCGTCCGTCGAAACCGAGTTCGTTGGCCAGGAGATTCTCCGTACCGCACGGCACGACCAGCAGAGGTTTGACGCTGCCCTCCAGGCCGTGGGCCACTTCCCGCACCGTCCCGTCTCCGCCGGCCACAACTACCAGAGCACAATCCGGATCGACCGCGGCGTCCGTCGCCAGCTCGCAGGCATGTTCGAGTGACGTGGTCGTGCCCGCGCGCACCTCATACCGGCGATCCGTCAGATGGCGATGAAAGCGTCGGCAGGTGAATTTGCCACTGCTTGCGCCCGACTTGGGATTGACGATGTACTGGATATAGCCGTCGGATGGCTTCATACCGGCCCGGACCGTTGCCTCATAGAAACACCTCCCTCCGCGTCGATTGCAGACGAGACAGCTCCGCGTCGATCAGGGACGCGTAGCTGTCCGTGACGTGAGGCGCATCCGTCAACGCCAGCGTCTTCTGCACACTCTGAATGACCCGGGAATCGGGACCTTCGATCTCTACGAACGTGCCGATCAGCGGCAGCGTGTCCAGAGCAATCAAGCATCCGGCCAGCCTCCACTCGCGGCGCCTCTTGTTGAACGCCAGGGCCCGCCGGTATCCCAGCCCCTCCAGCAGGGTTTCGACCGCCTCGGCGTCGGTGACATCGAGGTTCACTTCTTTGCGCTTCTTGAAGTCGTCTGCCTGTTTGGGCCCCTTGTACGTCAGAACCAGACGCTCGGCTGTCCCTGTTGTCTCGACCCGCAGGCGAAGACACTGATCCGTCCGCGTCAGGTCTGCGTCGGAGGTGTCGAAGTAGGAATCGGTCTGGACCATCTCCGATACGAACGAGGCGCCCTGCGATCGCAGGCATTCCTCGACGCGTTCAAACGAAGGCACCCTCAGTTTCGCTTCGATCTCCAGGTACATCGTGCTCCTCGAAGGCACTCAGACCACGATATTGACGAGGCGCGACTTGATGACAATGACTTTCTTCGGGGTCTTGCCCGCCAAGGCTTCGACGACCCTGTCACAGCCCAGGGCCCTGGCCTTGATGGCGTCCTCGCGCGCCTCGGCCGGAACGACGATACGGTCTCTGATCTTGCCGTTGACCTGAACCGCCAGCTCGATTTCGCTCTCCTTGATGAGATCCTTCTCGTACGTCGGCCAAGCTTCATAGGCCAGGCTCTGCGCGTGTCCCAGCCGCTGCCAGAGTTCCTCGGCGATGTGCGGCGCAAAGGGCGCCAGCACCAGCACGAGCGATTCCAGCACCGATTTCGGTCGCACTTCCAGCTTTCCGAGGTGATTGACGAGGATCATCATCGCACTGATCGCGGTATTGAAGCCGAACGATTCGATGTCGTCGCCCACCTTCTTGATGGTCTGGTGCAGCAGGCGCAGCGCTTCCTCATCGGGCGCCGCCGCCCGGACGCTCGGCGAAAGCCGGCCGGTTTCTTCGTCGACGACCAGCCGCCAGGTTTTCTGGAGGAATCGGTGCACGCCCTGTACGCCCTGCATGCTCCACGGCTTCATCGCCTCCAGCGGCCCCATGAACATCTCATACAGCCGCATCGAATCGGCGCCATAGTCCGTCACGACCTGGTCGGGGTTCACCACGTTGCCGCGCGACTTGCTCATCTTCTGCCCGTCTTCGCCCAGGATCATCCCCTGGTTGACCAGTTTCTGGAATGGCTCCTTCGTGGTGACGTAACCGAGGTCATAGAGGAATTTGTGCCAGAACCGCGAGTAGAGCAGGTGCAGGACGGCGTGCTCGGCGCCGCCGACGTACAGATCGACGGGCATCCAGTATTTCTCTTTCGCCGGGTCCCAGCCGCGTTCGGAGTTTCGCGGATCGAGATAACGCAGGTAATACCAGCAGCTTCCCGCCCATTGCGGCATCGTGTTCGTCTCTCGCCGGGCGGTGCTGCCGTCGGGCAGCGTGACATCGACCCAGTCCGTCGCTTTGGCCAGCGGCGGCTCGCCCGTCCCCAGGGGCTTGTAGTCGACCAGATCGGGCAGCCGCAGCGGCAATTCGCTCTCGGAAAGGCCCGTGATCTGCCCGTCCGGCAGATGCAGGATCGGAAACGGCTCGCCCCAGTACCGCTGCCGGCTGAACAGCCAGTCACGCAGTTTATAGTTGACCGCCCGCTTGCCCAGGCCTCGTTCGGCCAGCCACGCGGTGATCTTCTCTTTGAATTCTGCTGTCGTCAGCCCGTCGAACGGCCCGCTGTGGATTGCCGCGCCGTCCCCGGTGAAGCACAGCTCGCCCCGCGCGACCCGCTCGGCGTCTTCGCGGCTCGGCGGCTGCACTACCTGGATGATGGGCAGCTCGAATTTGGTGGCAAACTCGAAGTCACGGTCGTCGTGCGCGGGCACCGCCATGATCGCGCCGGTCCCGTAGCTGATCAACACGTAGTCGCTGATCCAGATCGGAATCTTCGCCTCGTTGACTGGATTGATTGCATGCGCGCCGGTGAACACACCCGTCTTGTCTTTGGCCAGATCGGTGCGGTCCAGGTCACTCTTTCGTGCGGCCGCCTCGCAGTATGCCTTGACCGCCGCTCTTTGCCCATCGGTGCAGATCGCATCCACCAGCGGATGCTCCGGCGCCACGACCATGTAGGTGGCCCCGAAAAGCGTATCCGGTCGGGTCGTGAAGACCCAGAGGTTGTCCTCGCGTCCGTCGATCCGGAAGCAGACCTCGGCGCCGACGCTGCGCCCGATCCAGTCCACCTGGAGTTTCTTGATCGACTCGGACCAATCGACCTCCTTCAGATCGTCGAGCAGCCGCTCGGCATACCTGGTGATGCGCAGCATCCACTGCCGCATCGGCCTGCGAATCACCGGATGGCCGCCCCGCTCGCTGACGCCGCCGACGACTTCCTCATTGGCCAGAACCGTCCCCAGCGCCGGACACCAGTTCACCGGCACGTCCGCCTGGTACGCCAGCCGGCGGTCGTCGATATACCGGCGTCTCTGGTCTTCGCGAAGCCCTTCGGGAATCGGCAGTTCCTCGATCGGCCGGGCCTTCTGCGCGGTCTCATCGAAGAAGCAGTTGAACAGCTTCAGGAAGATCCACTGCGTCCAGTGGTAATACTCCGGGTCCGTCGTGGCGATCTCGCGGTCCCAGTCGTAGCTGAACCCGAGCGCCTTGGTCTGCCGCTTCATGTTGGCGATGTTCTGATTGGTCGTTTCTTCGGGGTGGGTCCCCGTCTTGATCGCGTGCTGCTCGGCGGGCAGACCGAAGGCGTCCCATCCGAACGGGTGCAGGACGTTGAAGCCCTTCATCCGCTTGTATCGAGCCACGATGTCCGTCGCGGTGTAGCCTTCCGGATGGCCCACGTGCAGCCCCTGCCCGCTCGGATAGGGGAACATGTCCAGGACGTAGTACTTCGGCTTCGAGGCGTCACAATCGACCGCTTTGAAGCTCCCGTGCTCGTCCCAGTACGCCTGCCACTTCCGTTCGATCTGCCCGAAATCGTACGCACCTTCTGTCGTACCCATCAATCCAGCAACCTTTCTGAGACCTCAGTTCTGCCGCCTTCCGGCGTGGCCGCACACATCCCGGCCCGCCGCAGGCGCAGCCGTCCGCCCCCCTGCCAGCCGGACGAGGTACTATACCGCATTTGGCCGGCCCTTTGTAGCGAAACTTGCGAAGCGGCAGAAGGTATGAGCGAAACCGGACGGCAGGTCCGATAGAACCTCCTGCCGTTGAGGCCCGACCGGCGCAGGAATCGTCCGCGGCGCGGCCACTGACACGCTTCACACACGCGCCGCGTGGCAGCCAAACGCCAAATGCCAGGAAGGCAGTGAACCGGCGAGGGCCGGACGCGCCCGACAGGAAGGTCACAGAGCAGGCTGTCAGAACCTACTGCTCGGGCGTCTCCGCAGGGATAATCGCAAACGGTTCGTCGCTGGTGTCGTAGGCCGACAGTTGCGTCGCGCTCGAAACGCGGACCAGGCACTGCTCCGAATCCACCGGCGGGACCGTCCACTCGTAGAGGCCGCTGTTGCCAACGTTGGCCGGGAAGACCGCCATCCAACTGGCGCCCCCATCGAACGAGAACTCGATCAGGACTTGCTCGATGGCCTCGTCGCTTTCCCACTGAATCGGCGTCACGGTGCCCGCCACCAGAAACTCGCCACCGTTGGGATCGATCAGTGAAATCGACGCGGCAATCGGCTCAACCACGCGGAGATCGGCAAGGTCCTGTGAACCCCACCGATTCGGAGAGCCGAACGTGCTGAAATCGGAGCCGTCGTCATAGTCGTTGGAGTACGGCGTGATGGTATCGTCCGGGTCCTCCTCCAGACGGAAGACCTCAACGTCGCCGACGCCGCTGGTCGGACTGATGCCTTCCCCGGCCGGACCGAACACGATGGCCCCGGCCGCATTGCGAATCCGCAACTGCCAGTTGCCGCTGCTGACCGGAAACGACGAAGCCTCGATATACAGGCCGCCCGCGCCGTCCTTGGACTGCACGTTGATCCACCAGTCGCCGGCCGCCGGGTTATAGCTGATGTCGCTCGGGACATCCTCGGCCACCGTGATGATCGTTCCGCTGCGCAGGTCCGACCAGATCGCATTCTGAGTCAGGTCGAGCGTCTCATCCAGCATGCCACCCTCGAGCATGTCGAAATGCCAGCCCCGCATGTCGAGATGGTCCTTGATCACGACGAGCTCGAACCAGTCTCCCCCGTTGCCCTGAACCCGTCCGAAGTAGCTGTCGGAGGCCCTGCCGCCGTCGAGATCGGACGCGGAGTCGCCGCCGTTGAGGAACTCAAGGCTGTCCACCGCGTTGTACTCATTCAGGATCACGTCCGCCCCCCAGGCGGTCGCCGACATCAGGACCAGCCCGACCACGGCTGCCGTCACTCTGCTGTAACTCATGATTCCACCCTTTCCTTGTCCTCAATTCGTAAATCAACACGGGGCGTGTCGCCCTGTGCGACCGCCGTTCCGGTATCCATTTTGTCTGGTCGCGCGTTCCGGCCGCGCGGTCACTCGTTCACAGGTAGTCCGGCTTGCGTCAGGGTAACCGCTCCCGGCCGCAGTTCCCACATCCCATCCGGCCGCACCTCCAGGACTTCCGTATCCCGGTAGAAGTTCAGCGTGGCGTTTGCATAATCCGTCAGCGCGTCGGCCGCCTCGTTCCGGGCGTCGTACAGATGTTCCAGCGCCGTGAGCACCCGCCGGCTGCTCACCCGGGCGTAGGAGAGCAATTCGAACGTGTTCTCGACCCGTCGCTCCGCCAGACGCAGCCCTTCGGACAGAACCTGATATCGCTGCGCCGCTTCCAGCAGCTTGCGATGGGCCTCGCGCACCTCCATGCGGATGGTGTCGGCCGTCAGGTCGTATTCCCGCAGCCGCTGATTCAGCGTGACCAGGGCCCTGGCGTACAAATCCTGCTCGGCCACGCGGTCGAGCGGCAGATCGAGGGTCGCGCCCGCCGCCACCTTCCGCTCACCGTCCGTGCGCGTCTCGGCGCTGGCGAAGATGTTCAGGCCGGGACGCAGGGCGTCCTTGGCGACGTAGACGGCCCGCTGGGCGTCGATGACCGCGTCGGCGCTGTTGGTCAGATCCAGACGTTGGATCAGCGCCGCCTCGATGGCTTCATTCAACGAGATGTCGGGATGGGGAATCCCCTGGGCCTTCCAGGTCTCGAAGACCTGGGCATCCAGATCGAACTCCATGGTGGGCGGCACACCCATCGTGATCTTCAGGAGGTCGAGCCATCGCTCATATTCCTTTTGCGCCAGAATCTGGGCATCGCGTGCCCGCAGAATCTCCTGACGGACCTGGGCCAGTTCCTCGTCCGACTGGCGTCCGGCGGTGGCCAACGGCTCCACGCGAGTTTCCAACATCTGGAGGGACTCGACGTAGCGGGCCGCGTTCTGAGCCACGTCCCGCAGCTCCAGGGCCTCGTGGTACAGCACCACCACGGACACGATGGTCAGCTTCCGGAAACGGCAGAGGGTGCGGATCTGGTACAGCGCGCTTCGCTCCGCCTGGGTCAGCGGCTCGCGGACGACGCGTGGGTCGCTGCCCCGCAGCAGAGGCTGAACCACACTGGCGCCGAACGTGCCCGTCCAGCCGTGCCTTCCCAGCCCGATGAGGATATCCGCCCATCGCGCGCCGACCGTGGTTCCGACGGCTGTCCCCGTCGTCAGGAGGCGGTTGAAGCCGAGGTTCGGCTCTACAACCACTCTCTCGTTCGTGCCGTCGTTGGAGTAGAGCGCCGTGCCGCCTCCGAATAACTGCGTCTCGTAGGAGTGGCGGATCAGACGCATGTCCAACGTCATCGTATACAGCAGCTCCTTCTGGAGGTGATAGTCACGATTGCGCGCCAGGGCGATGGTCGCCGCCTGGGGAATCGTGAGAGTCCCCGTCTCCGAGACGACCTTCTCGATCTGCTCGACCTGGTCGATGTCGATATCGTTGGGCGAAGGCGTCGCGCCCGTGATCCGATAGTTCGCCTGCGGCCCGAACCCGGGCTCCCACCGGCTGTCGACGAAACCGTAGACCTTCTCGTCGGCATCGTGTTTGTAGCTCTTCGGACCGCAACCGATCAGGAGAACCAGACAGGTGATGCACGGAATGCTCCGTGCGATCCAGTATCGGTTGTGCGATGCGATTGTCACTGCTCCATCCGCCTTTACGCTGTCGACGGCGTCCGCCGGCGCCGACGAGACGACTGCGCGGGCGTTACAGCCCGCTGATGCCGACGACCTCCCCCGAGACCACCGACAGACCCGCAGGAATGCCGATCAACACCGGCCGGCCCCATTGGGGGACATTGGGATTCACCCACAGACGCTGCGGCATCAGCTCGATGACCGGGCCGATCCGCAACACTTGCGACTCTGCAATCTGCGCCGGCTCCCTGGCCTTGACGAGCTTCACGGTCATCTGGTCTCTGAGAAGCGGCAATTGACTCTCGTTGACATAGGCAACGATCTCGGTCGGTTCGGTCTCCGCCACGACCAGAATCGGTTCGCCGGCCGGCACCACCTCTCCGGCACGCCGCACCATCTGCTCGCCTGGCCTCTGCTGGAGAGCGTCGTTGGCCCGCCCGTGAACGGCAATCACCACGCCGTCAATCGGAGACTTCAGCTCCACATTCCGGCGGGATTCCAGCGCCGTCAACTGGGCCAGCAGGCCCTTCATCAGCTCCTCCTGGACCGTGACTTCCTTGCGAATCGCCTCCATGGCATGATCGACGCTCGGCTCCGGCAGACCCTGCTGAGAGAACTGGTCACGCCGTTCCTCGGCCTTTTGCAGGTCTTCCCTGGTCTGCTCCAGTTGCCGCTCGTTTTCCCGCAGCTTGCTCTCGAGGCTCTTATACAGGAATCTCGCCTTCTCCACCTCATAGGGCGCGATCGCCTCCTTGCTCAGCAGATCCTCCAGGATCTTCACCTCCATACCCAGGTCATCCAGGGTCCCACGGTCGTACGCGATGGTCCCCTGCAATTCATGCATGCGGTCTCGCACGCTCTCAACATCGGTATCAAATCTTCGTTCGTTGTCGGACCGGTCGATCTTCAGGCCCGCCATATCGGTCTCCAATTGGTCCTGCGTGGGAATCAGCAGGGACGCCAGGTGCTCCGCCTCGGCGGCCGCGACGGCCAACTGCGCTCTCAGGTCCGCTTCGAGCGTCTGCTCGTTGTCCAGGAGCGTATCGACGATCGCCAGCGTCTGGCCCGCCTTGACCGGCTCGAACAGATCGACGGAAATGTTGCGGACGCGCCCGGTGCAGTTCATGGCAATCTGGCGGACCTGGCCCTGGGCAATGCCGACGACCTGAAAACGCTCGGCCCGCTGATAGAACAGCCAGACCACGGCCCCCACCGCCGTCAGCCAGACCGTCGCCGGCAGCAGGTGCCGCAGCAGATAGCGTTTGCGAATATGGTTGTTTCCGGAGCGTTTCGTCTTCATGTCGCGGCTAAACCTCGAGCAGTTGCTCCTGCATGGTCAGACTGATGTTCTCAATTCCCTCGATGCGCTCGAGTTCCGAGATCAATTCCTCATTCCGGGCGGCATTGCGAATCATCAATTGATACGCGTAGTCGGCCGGTCCGCCGAAGCCGGTATCCTGTACGGAGATCAGCGTGTAATTCCCGCAGAAGCGCCGCAGAATCGTCGTGATCGGATGATCCGGCCCGATCGATCCACGCAGGCTGAATCGCAGGAATCCGTTGTGCGGCTCATGGGCGCCGAAGTCCGCAAAGTACAGATAGATGATGATCAGGCACAACACAACCGTCCCGATGATGGCGGTGGCATACCGGTGCGAGCCGGCCGCCATGCCGACCACCAGGGAACAGAAGATGAAGGAGATGTCGCGCGTGTCCTTCAGGACGTTGCGAAACCGGATGATCGCCAGTGCGCCCATCAGGCCGACCGCCGTAATGATGTTGTTGCCGATCACCGCCATGACCATGGCGACCACCACGGTGATGACGATCAACGACTGCACGTACGAGCGGGAGTAGGACAGGCCGCTGTGCGTGGCGTAATACACCCACGCGATCACCTGTCCCAGCACAAAGGCCAGCAGCAGGCTCAGCAGAACGCTCTGGGGGTTGAACGGCCCCCCCATCGGCGTCTCTTCCATCAGTTGCCACAGTCTATCCATGCCACCCGTTCCTCACTACGGGAGCGCAGAACCGCAGCGCGCAGGCCTGCTCGACCGACGTCGCATACTTCGACACCGATCGGGCGTCGAGCTCGAACAGCTCGGCCAAGCGGCTCAACCACGCGGGAAACGTTCCCGTGAACTTGATTTCCAGTATTGCCTGCCCTTCGGTCAGGGCATTCCGCTGCCAGCCGGAACCCCCAAGGCGAACCAGCGGCGCGTCGGTAACCTTGTAGCACAGGTCCCGGTCGAACGTCACTCTCACCCGATTCTCCGACGTGCTCTCAAAGGCCTGCCTCATGTAGCGAATCAGCACGCGGGGCCCGGCGTTGATGGTCATCGCGTAGAGCTGAAACTGGTTCAACGCCGTTTCGTCCGTCGTGTACCCGCGCGCCGGCAACCGCCGTCCTGCCAGCAGAGGCTTGACGTCCTCATCCATGACCCGGGCCCGGCTTTTCATGATGACCCGGTTGATCCGTCTCTTGATCTCGAAGAACCGCGGATACTCCGGCTCATCCGTATAGCTTCGAATTCGAAGCTTGAAACGGTTTTTCTGGCCGGTCAGCGTCTCCCGGCACAACCGCATGTCCGGCGAATCACAATACAGGCTGACAATCGGGTACATGCCGCCGCGCTGAAGCTTCGAGTACCGGTCGTACTCCAGAAACGGTCGGACGTAGCGTTCGATCGCCGCCGCCTTGGCATCACTAACGAGGTACTTCAACTCGTAGCGGCACGCCAGCATGCGGTCGCCACTCTTCTTGGCTGTCGGCGCCGGACCGGCTCCGCTTTTGCCCGTCGACGGAAGAACGCAGTCACCCGTCTTTCCCGTTGTCTGGCCTGTCGTCATGCTAATGCTTCTTACCAATCCAATGGGCGTCGCTGCGTTCGGGAATCCCCTGTCCGGTCGTTCGTGTTCGAAGCCGGCGCGGCTCCCCTTGCCAGAAGTAACGAGAGACCCTGCGTGCCCCCGGCAAGAATTCCTCCACTAACACCGCCATTTCGAGGGCTGGATACACTGAGCGCAGCCCAAGTTCTCTTCCTATTTTACCAAAAGTTGCCCGTCTGAGTCAAGGGAGTATTAGAACCGCATTAGCGGACCTTGCCGACACCTAATCCGCTCTCATTAAACGCCACGGGAACGCTGTTCGGGCCAACTGCGGCACTATGACAGGGCGAACAAGCCGGGAGGCGGTTACACCTTCGCTATCCGCCTGTGTCTCCGGGGGATGGGGTTGCGGCGTGCCAGTGGGCGGGGTCGTTGCCGTAGGAGGCCGGGACGGTCCGGTGCAGCGAC
>CAZOFX010000066.1:0-32281 GCA_964579055.1 uncultured Pirellulales bacterium | reverse complement strand
GCCGGGCTGTTGGACAGGACGATTTCGCCGTTGATCCGCAGCATCGGCGGAAGCCCTGCCACGATATGAATATCCGAGGCATTCTCTCGTCGGGCAAAGGACAGGATTTTCTGCATTTCCGGATCGGCCGGCATAGGCAATCTACTTTCTAAACAGTTTTCTGAAGAACCCCCGGTTCTGGAAGCTTCGCAGGGCCGCCTGACATTCGGCCCAGTGCGGCCGGCGTCTGAGGCTCTCTTCGAAGCTGTGGACGGCTTCCTCGCGCCCGAGGGCGGCCTGGCAGCATGCCAGCTCGTACCAGCCCAGCGCCGACTTGGGCAGATGCTGGACGGCGTCCTTGAGGTACTGCAAGGCCAGAGGGTAGTTGCGCGCCCTGCGGAGCGTCCTGCCGGCCTCCAGCTTGATCACCGGCGCCATGCGGCCGGCACAGGCAACCGCCTTGCCGATACAGCTCTCGCAGACCGGCCCTTTGCGGTCCATGAAGACCTCCGCACGCGCCAGCCACACGCGCGGCGTCAGGTTCTCCTTGCCGACGGAATTGTCCGAGTAGGCGGTGGCCTTCTCTTTCCTGGCGTCGCGGACACAGGCGATGGCCTTCAGGGCCAGCAGCTCGGGGTGCTCCGGGAACAGCTCCAGCGCCTTGTCGGCCCACATGTCGGCCTCGCGGTACTCCTGCAATTCGATGAGCATGAGCACCTGGCCGGCCCACCCCTCGAACACGGTGTTGTTCCGTTCGAGCACTCTGGAGTAGTTGCGGAGGGCCAGCTCGTAGTCGCCCGCCAGCCAGTACTTCATGGCTTCCTTGTGGAAGTACTCGGCGTCGCGGATCCGTTCTCCGGCGGGTTTTCCTTCCTCCGGAACCGCGTCTCCAAACTCCAGTTGTGAGAATCTATCCATGCCGTCTACTCAAGGAATCCTCTTCTGGCCAGCGGCCACCAGCGCATGAACGCCCGCCCCCGGATCTCCTCCGAAGAGATAATGCACGTATTGCGTATGATCTCGTCGGTGAGCACGCCCCCATGGCCCCCGATCGTGTAGGCGGAGCTGACGAAGTAGGAGTCTTTCGGAACGGAAACGCCCGCCGATCGGCGTCTGAGCCAGGCGGGCACAGGAAACCGCTCGGGGTCCAACGTTTGGCCTCCGATCCGGAAGACCTCGTTGCTGAGGCTCACGGTCTCTCCCGGCAGCCCGATGATCTGGCCGACGGTTCGGACGCCTGGGGCAAGCCCATTGTTGTAGCCGGATGGGCGAAACAGGACGAGGGTCCCGCGCGGTATCGGGTGTACATCCCCGATGCGCCGGATCAGGAGATAGTCGCCTGCCTTGACGTTCATATCCGGTATCGTCAGGGCGGTGTATCCTGCGGCATACCCCCAGAAGACCACCCGAGGCACCGCCCAGTACAGCGCGGAGAGCCCCATCGTGACCACGAAGATGGCCCCGATTCTCGTCCCCAGGTCGCCGATCTCCTGGAGCAGCCCGAACTTCAGAGCGATCCACACGTGCAGCCCGATCGCCAGGCCCACGCACACGAACCCGTAAGGGCTGCCGTACAGGAATACCCCCAGAGACAACAGGATCGCCCAGACCAGTACGTGGAGCCGGATCTCCTTGAAGCGTCGGTTGAGCGCGTGGGCCAGGCCCGGAACCACACTGAGCACCACCCCGAGCAGAGCATCGTTGGCCGCACGCGAGAGGACTTGGCGGGCCCTGGGCGTCCGTGGCTTCTCGGATGCACCACGGGACCCGCGGACAAGTCGCGCGATCTCGCGAAACGGCCCCTTCCACGCGGGCATCCGCGGGGGGTGAATGTCTGCAACGGCCGTGGGTTCGAGAATGCTGCCGCACTTGAAGCAGCGCTCCCGTCCCGGCATGTTCTCAGATTGGCATCGGACGCATCTCATGACGCCTCGTCGTCTACCTTGAGATCCTGCTGAAGGTCGATTCTCGCCTTCACTTCCGGTTCGTAGTATTCGCTGGTCAGTTGCTCGTTCTTCACCTTGCCGACGAGCTCCGTGAGCCACTTGGCATACGCGGTGCAGGCCTTTCCCTTGGCGCCCTTGACGTGCACGCGCACGTCGCCGGTCTTGGAGATCGAGATCTCTACCTCATGTTGTGCCATCGCTCAGTCCACCCATCTGCGTACATGAATGCGAATGCTCTCGTCCTGCGTCACTTCTTCATTCACCACCTGGAAGCTCTTGCTCTTGAGCTCTTTGACCACCCGGTCGTAGACATAGCACTGGGTCAGCTTCTCGGTGAACTGCTTGGCCATCTGTTCGAGCTCCGCCTTGGTGTGCCCCGTGCCGGAGGCGCACACCTTGCAGTGACCACGAGCATCCCGCCCGACGGTGATCTTCACGGTGCCCTTGGTCAGGATTATCGTCTGGTCCGTTGCCAACTGCTCGGCCAGCACCTCGCTGTTGGACATCTCGACCTCAACGTTCTGCTCCGCTTCCTCGACTTCCTCTCGAACCGCCGCCCGAGCGGCGTGTCCGACGGCCAGCCCCAGCGCGGACGCGGCTCCCACCGCGGCGGCCGCGATAGCGGGCCAGCTACTGACGATGACCGGAGCTAAGATCAATACCGCACCCATATCGACACTCCTTCTTCACTTAACCCACTTTAGATTTCCAGTCTGCGTTTGCCTGCGCCTTCGTCGGCTGCATCCGGACTGGTCGCCAGACGCGCCCGGCTGACCGCCCATTTCCGCAATTCGTCAACGTCCTCCTTCATCGTCCTCGACAAGGGCACCGTCTGCTGGAGACTGGTCAGCAGGCGTTCCGTGCTGAGCTTCTGTTTGTCGTAGAAGGCGTCGAACATCGCACTGATGATCGCTTCCTCGATCTCGGCGCCGCTATAGCCGTCCGAAGCCCTGGCCAGAGCCCCCAGATCGAAGGTAGCCGGGTCCATCTTCCGCTTGGCCAGATGAACCCGGAAAATCTCCTCCCGCTCCCGCGACAGGGGCAGGTCGACGAAGAAGATCTCGTCGAAGCGGCCTTTCCGCAGCAGTTCGGGCGGCAGTGCCGAGATATCGTTGGCCGTGGCGATGACGAACACGGGCGATTTCTTCTCCGACAGCCAGGTGAGGAACGTGCTGAAGACACGCGCTGACGTGCCGGCGTCGGTCGAGCCACCGCTGCCGCGCGAGCCGCGGAACGCCTTGTCGATCTCGTCGATCCAGAAGACGACCGGCGCGACGGATTCGGCGACCTGGATGGCCCGGCGGACGTTCTGCTCCGACGAACCCACCAGACTGCCGAACAGCCGGCCCACGTCGAACCGCAGCAGGGGAAGCTGCCAGATGTTGCTGATCGTCTTGGCCATCAGGCTCTTGCCACAGCCCTGCACGCCCAGGAGCAGCACGCCTTTCGGCGCCGGCAGGCCGTATTCCCGGGCCTGATCGGAGAAGACCAGCGAGCGCTTGACCAGCCAGCTCTTGAGTGCGTCCAGCCCGCCTACGGACGACATCGTCTCCTCGGTGTCGTAGTATTCGAGCAGTCCGCTCTTGCGGATGATCTGCTTCTTCTCCGCATTGATCACCTCCAGGCTCTCGTTGCCGAACCCCCGGTGCTGCACCAGGGCCTTGGCCAGGACGTTTTCCGCCTCGGCCAGCGTCAGACCCAGCAGGGCGTGGACGATGCTCTCGCGCATCCGGCCGTTCACGTTGACGTTGAGCTTGGGGTTGGCCTTGACCTCTTCGATGATCCGATCCAGCAGCGCCGTGAAGTCGTTTTCTCGCGGCAGATCGAAATCGACGATGGTGATGTCCTTCTCGAGCTCCGCAGGGATGTCGAACATCGGGCTGACGATCACGATGGTCTTGTACGTATTCTTCAGCGACGAGGCGACCTCCCGCAGTCGCCGGATCACGGACATGTTCTGGCTCTTCAGAAACGGATGGAAGTCCTTGAACACGTACAGCGCCGGCTCGACGTGCTCGATGACGTTGCCCAGGGCAATCAGAGGGTCCTGCGTGGCGGTGTCACGCTGTTTCTGGGATTGAATGTTCGTCCCGGCCGGCACCAGACCCGTGTTGACCGACCACTCGAAAACGTTCTTGTTCAGTTTCGAGGCAATCTTCAAAACCTGGGCCAGAACGCGCAGCTCCTCCCAACTGACAACGTAGATCAGGGGATAGCGCGCCCGGATCAGGACCTCGAGTTCATTCATCGCCGGTTTCATCTACAGATCCTTCATGACATGAGGGATGAGCCTGGGGATCGTGCGGCGCCGGAATTCCTTCGCCTCCCACGGCCCGAGCGACCTCCAGCAGGGCCTCGTCCGGCACGATGACGACCAGACGCCCGTCCTTCAGGATGCGCAGCTCCAGTTCGCCCTGTTCGCGCTTGTGCGGTTCGGGGTTCATTGTATCACGTTCAGTCCCAGTTCTCGGGCACGATCCACCGCTGTTCGTATCTCGTGGTCCGTCATGTAGTCCATCGGTGCGGCGACCGCCCGCGCCGGGGGAATGTAATCGCCCCGCAGGCTGAGCCGCGCGCCGGGCGCCTCCGCCGCCAGCCACTTCAACGTCGGCTCCAGACAACACTCGGCGTGTCCGGGCAGGATGACGTGGCGGACGATCAGGTCCGTGTGCTCGGCCGCCAGGCGGATGTTGCGCCGGACCACGTCAAGATAGTCGCCGGCGCCCAGCAGGGCCTCGGCGCACCGGCTGTTTCCGCATTTCAAATCCGCCAGACAGATGTCGATGAGCCCATGCAGGAGATCACCGACACACTCATTGTAATACATGTTCGAGTTCCAGACAACCTGAGCGGGGGTCTGCATCCGGCCAAGCAACCTGAGAATGGCAGGCAGACTCACGGAAGGCTCTCCGCCCAGGAGATTCACGTTTCGGGCCCCTTGCCGCTGCCGATGCTCGATCCGATCCAGCAGCCAATCCTCGTCCAGCGCGTCCACGTTCAAGGGCTGCTCGTTCCACTCGGCCACCGTGCAGAAATCGCAGTGGAGATTGCATCCGGCAAAGTACACGTGGTGAGAGGGGATCAGCACGGTCTCCTCGGCCCATTGAAGCATCTCGCGAAAACAGTGGGCCTTGTCGTCGAGCCCGCAGTATCCTTTCTCGCCGGCCCTTCGGTTCACACGACAGTTTCTCGGACAGAGCTGGCAGCACGTCAGATTCACCTCCGCGAGGCTCGCGGCCTCTTTTGCTCGTTCGGCTCTGGTCGGCATAGCTCTAATCGATATCGACGAAATTCCCCTTGTGCTTCGTCGGGCGAGGTCGAGCATGAAATCGCCCTTTTCTGGCATGGCTCCAGCACGTTTTCACATAGATGTAAGCCACCGGAGCCCCGACAACCCATACCAGGTTAATCGGCGGCTTGATGTTAAGGATGATCCCTATGGCGATAAGGATCAGAGCGAGGTATTGGGCCTCCACAGTGGTGAAGAAGAAGAAAAATCGCGTGCCGTAGAAGAGCAGGGCCATCGTGCCGATGATGCCATAACAACAGGCCGCAGCGCCCACGCCCACAAAGTTGCTTCCCGTTAGGAGATTGACAGCCACCCAAAGAAGACCGCACGCGATGGAGACCACCAGCCAGAGCGCGACGAAGGAGACGGTTCGCCACTCGCGTTCAATAGCGCTTCCGACACAGAGAATCATCATGCTGTTGAATATGAGGTTCCAGGGACAAAAGTGCAGGAAAGGATAGGTGACAAACTGCCATACCTTGGCGCGTGTAAAGCCTTCCACGCTGAGGCCGAACGCTCCGACAGAGGCCGGGGCCAGCGCACACAACAGGTACCCGATCACGCAGAGAATCAGGACCCCCGTCACGCCGGGTGTGAAGAGTTTTCTCGGGGACGGCAAGGCCATCTGCATTTCTTGCATCTCACTCATCTCGACATCTCCGCCTGAGTCTGCACGGGTACATAATACGTCCAGGGCCTCAGCCGATTATAGCACCAGTCTGACCGTGTGATATGGGGAATTCTCACATTTCCCGGTTCGCAGGCTCTGTGCGGGTGTTCGGACATCGGCATTCCCGGCCCGCTGAGGCGTTTGGGTGGCAGCCTCAAGCCCGTCAGGGCTTGGGGATGGTCAGCAGCGCGGGCCGTCCCGGCGAACGCGAAGGGCTTGGATGTCACGCTGCCATTAGGGCCGTCGATCCACGACCCGCCCGGTTCCGGCGGCGAGCTGTCGCAGGGATCCGGGCTCGACCAGGATCACCTTCGCCTCCACGTCCAGCACGGTCGCGATGCGCTGGGCGATCTGGATGCGCAGCGTCTCGATCACTTTGATCTTGTCGACGGATTGGATGGCGCCGGAAATCTCCACGCGGATCAGGACGGTGTCGATGCCTCCTTCCTGATCGAGAATGACCTGGAAGTACGGGCTGACGCCTTCGAATCCGCTGAGGATCTCCTCAATCTGGGCGGGGAAGAACCCGACGCCGCGAAGCAGGATCAGGTCGTCGGTGCGTCCCGAGACGGGCGCCATGCGCAGGAAGGTCCGCCCGCAGGTACAGGGTTCGGTGATCAGGCGCGTGATGTCGCCCGTGCGGTAGCGGATCAGCGGGAAGCCTTCCTTCATGATCGTCGTGAGGACCAGTTCGCCTTCCTCGCCCGCCGCGACCGGGGCGAGCGTCTTGGGATCGATGACCTCGACGATGAACTGGTCTTCGTTGATGTGCAGGCCGTGGCGCAGGTGGCACTCGCCGGCGACGCCGGGGCCCAGGACCTCCGTCGGACCGTACGTGTCGATCGAGGTGATGCGCAGCCGCTCCTCCAGTTGCCGGCGCAGCGAGTCGCTCCATCGCTCGCCGCCGAAGAGACCCAGGCGTAGAGACAGTCGCTCCAGGCGGACCTGCTCCTCATCGAGGCTGACCGCGATGTTCAGGGCCTGGCTGGGCGTCG
This sequence comes from uncultured Pirellulales bacterium, assembly GCA_964579055.1. GTDB lineage: Bacteria > Planctomycetota > Phycisphaerae > Sedimentisphaerales > Anaerobacaceae > Anaerobaca. Next base: position 25,402 of record CAZOFX010000066.1, on the reverse strand, counting down.
AGATCAGGACGGTCGTCTTGAAGTCCCGCATGACGACGATCTGTTTGGCGACGCTGGTCGCCAGGGAGGCCGGGATCACCGAGGCGCCGACCCGTTCGGCCCCCTGGTGGAAGCCGAATCCTTCCGCGAACAGGCTGTAGTGCAGCGCGATCTGGACGACGTCGTGCTGGGTGACGCCCGCGGCGGTGAGCAGGCGGGCGGCGCACTCCCGCCAGTTGCGAAGGTCATTCTGCGTGTATCCGACGACGATCGGTCGGGTCGCGGTGCCCGAGGTGGTGTGGATGCGCACGATGTCCCGGAGAGGGACCGCAAACATGTCGTACGGGTAGCTCTTCTGGAGGTCCTCCTTCGTGGTGAAGGGAAGCTCCTGCATCGCCTGGATGTCCCTGAGCCGTTCGAGATTGACGCAGTGCGTATCGAATGCGGCTTTGTAGAAGGCGACGTTTCGATACACGCGATTGAGCGTCGATTGCAGTCGCTCGAACTGAAGCTGCTCCAGCTCGCCGCGAGGTATCGTTTCACACTTGGCGTTGTACATGCTTGTCTGGTCCATAGGACAACCTCGATCTCACCGAAGCACGAAATCCGAAACTCGAAATCCGAAACAAATCCCAATGACCGAAACGCCGGCGCCGGTCGGCAGGTCCGTTTTGGATTTTGAGGTTTTGGTCATTCGTGCTTGTTTCGCATTTCGAGATTCGGATTTCGAATTTGTCATTATTCGTCGATGCGTCGATATTCTTTGCCCAGGTAGGCCCGTTGCACCTCCGGATTGTCGCTCAATTGCTGGGAGGGTCCCTGCAGGACGATCTGGCCGGTTTCGACCACGTAGCCCCGGTCGGCGACGGCCAGGGCGGCCCGCGCGTTCTGTTCCACGAGCAGGATGGTCAGGCCGTTGCGCTTGAGGGTGAGGATCGTCTGGTAGATGCTTTGGACGACCAGCGGGGCGACGCCGAGCGAAGGCTCGTCCATCATCAGCAGTCGGGGCCGGCTCATCAGGGCGCGTCCGATGGCGAGCATCTGCTGCTGGCCGCCGGAGAGCGTCCCGGCCAACTGATGCGAGCGTTCCTTGAGGATGCCGAAGAGATCGTAGACCTGCTCCAGGCTTTCGTCGACGATGGCGCTGTTGTCCACGTGCCGCCGGCAGAAGGCGCCGAGCAGGAGGTTCTCCCGGACGGTCATGGTCCCGAACACGTGCCGGCCCTCCGGGACGAGGCTGCATCCGAGGGCGACGATCTTCTCCGCCGGCCGGCCGCGGATGCTCTGCTTGTCGAACACGATCTCGCCCGAGCGGGCCTTCAGGACGCCCGCGATGGTCTTGAGCAGTGTGGTCTTGCCCGCTCCGTTGGCGCCGATCACCGCCACCGCCTCGCCCGCCGAGACGTGCAGGCTGATCCCCTTGAGGACCCGCAGGGGCCCGTAGCCGGCCTCGACGTTGAGGATTCTAAGCATGACTGCCCCCTATGCCCCCGGAATCACGCGTTGCCCCGTGGCGAGGGCGTCCCGCCCTGGCGTCTTCTTCGGTCCGCCGGGTTATGAAGAGCAAGGGCAAGATGCCCTCGCCACGGAGGATCTCAAGCATGGTCGTCCCCCAGGTAGATGCGGATCACGTCGGGGTTGCGCTGAATCTCGGCGGGTGGGCCTTCGGCGATCTTCTGCCCCTGGTCGAGCACGAGTACCTCATCGGAGATGTCCATGACCAGAGACATGTCGTGCTCCACGATCAGGCAGGTGACGCCCCGGCCCCGGATTTTGAGGATCAATCGGGACAGCTCCTGGGTCTCGTAGATGTTCAGTCCGGCGGCGGGCTCGTCGAGCAGCAGCAGGGCCGGCTCGGTGGCCAGGGCCCGCGCAAACTCCACCAGCCGCTGGCGGCCGAAGGAGAGGTTCGACGCGGTCTCGCCGGCGTAGGACGCCAGTCCGAGGTCCGCGAGGATCTCCGTCGCCTTGCTCTGCGTCTGGCGGTCTTCTCGCCAGGTCCGCGGCAGATTCAGCATGCCGGCGACAAAGCCCGATCGCGTCCGCGGATGCCGGCCGACCATGACGTTCTCCTGCACCGTCATGTGCGGGAACAGCTTGGTCGTCTGGAAGGTCCGCGCGATCCCCATCGCGGCGATCGCATGGGGTTTCCAGGCGGTGATGGGCTGGTCCCGGAAGAGGACCTCGCCTTGTTGGGGCGTGGCCGTGCCGGCGATCAGGTTGAACAGCGTGGTCTTGCCCGCGCCGTTGGGTCCGATGACCGCCTTGATCGCGCCCGTGCGCACCTTCATGCTGACGTCTTTGACGGCGTGAACGCCCCCGAAGGAGCGGTGCAGGTGCCTCGTTTCCAGGAGGATGCTACTCATGAGCCCTCCTCAACCTGCCGGAGGGGAAATACGAAACTCGAAGCACGAAATCCGAAACAAATCCAAATTGAGAAAATCCAAATGATGGAAACGCTGTCGCCCCTGGGACGGTTGGTTTTGAATTTGGGGCTTTGGCCATTCGTGCTTGTTTCGGACTTCGTGCTTCGGATTTCGAGTTTTCTTTACCCATGGGACCTCCTGGGCAGCAGGGAGGTCACGGCCCGCAACCGGGGCACGCGCAGCAGACCCTGAGGGGCGAGGATCATGACGCCGATGAGGATCGCGCCGAAGACGGCGTCGTCGAAGGAGCCGAAGACGCCGCGCAGCGACAGGAAGTTCAGCAGGACTCCCATGATCATCGCGCCCCAGAGGTTGGCCATGCCGCCGACCGCGACGATGGCGACGTATCGCACGGATTTCATGACGGTGGCTTCGGACGGGCCGATGCTTCCGTTGTAGTGGGTCAGCAGGGCGCCGCCGACCGCCGCGAACAGGGCGCTCAGGATGAAGGTAGCCAGCTTGTAACGATACGTGTCGATGCCCAGCGAGTGGGCGGCTTCTTCGCTCTGGTGGATCGAGCGCAGGGCCCGGCCGACACGCGAGTGGATCAGGTTCAGCGACAGCACCATGGCCGCCAGGACGGCGAACCAGGCGATGTAGTAATTCTGCACGCGGAACGGCGCTCTGCCGTTGACCTGGAGGCCGCCGACGAGGCCGAAGGCCGGCACGTTGGAAATGCCGTCGGCCTGGCCCAGGAGCCGGGCGCCCAGGACGATGCGATAGATGATCAGGCCAAAACCGAGCGTGGCCATGGCGAGGTAGTGGCCCTTGAGCCGGATCACGGGCAGACCGATGGCCAGGGCGATCAGGGCGGCCAACAGCATGGCGGCGGCAAAGGCCAGCCACGGCGAGAACGACAGGATGTCGCGACCGTACATGTCCTGCCACTGCATCAGAAGCCCGAGCGATCGTAGCAGTCCGATCGCCGGAGTTTCACGCCAGTTGCCGAGGTCGTACGTGGTCAGGACGGCGATGGTGTAGCCGCCGATGGCGAAGAAACCCGCGTGGCCCAGCGAGATCTGTCCGGCGTAGCCCATGAGCAGGCACAGCCCGATCACGACGAGGGCGTAGTAGGCCGACATGGTGATCTGCGTCATGTAGTAGGTCTTGCCGGACGCCGCCAGCGCGACGTGCAGCACGACCACCAGGGCTGCTGCGGCAAGGACCGGGTAGTAGATTCGCAGCCGCATCATGCCGCCCTCAGAGCGCTCATATCCCGGCGGGCAAACAGGCCGCTCGGCCGGAAAACGAGGATCAACAGCAGCACCACGATGGCCGCGACCTCTTTGTACGACGAGGGCAGCACGCTGACCACGAACGCCTCCAGCAGGCCCAGGAACAGGCCCGCCGCCACCGCCGCCATGCTGTTGCCCATGCCGCCCAGGATCGCGACGGTGAAGCCCTTGATCGCCAGCGGCGCGCCCATGTCGTATTGCGTCTGCGTGATCGGCGAGACGACGCAGCCAGCCAGGGCGCCGATGCCGGCGCTGAGCATGAACGAGAGCGTGACCATCCAGCGGTCATTGACGCCGCACAGGCGAGCCGCCATCCGGTCGTCGGCGCAGGCCCGCATGGCCCGGCCCGTGGTGGTGTACCGAAAGAAGAGCGTCAGCGCCGCGACGATGACGGCGCTGACGCCGAGCACCCAGAGGACCTGCGGCGAGATGTGCGCGCCCAGGATGGTGACGGTCGAGACCTCCGTGCCCGTGAAGTAGGGCAGCGACCGCACCTGCTCATCCCAGATGTGCAGCATGACCTCCCGCATCACGATCGACAGGCCGATGGTGATGATGATCAGCCGGAGCACCGAGGCGTTGCGGACCTGCCGGATGAAAACCAGCTCGACCACCGCCCCCAGGGCCGTCGTGATCAGGACCGCCCCGAGAATCGCCACCGGCAGCGGCGCGACCTGGGCCAGACTGATGGCCGTCATCGCGCCGACGATGAGAAACTCGCCCTGGGCGAAATTGATGATCCCCGTCGTGCAGTAGATGATGTTGAAGCCAATCGCGACGATGGCGTACACGCTGCCGACGGTGATGCCCGAGAGAGCGTACTGAACGAATAGGGCGAAATCCATGGATTTGTTTCGTCCCGGCTACTTCTGGTAGATGGCGAATTTCTGGTCCTTGACGGTCAGCATCTCGAAGGCGTCCAGGCCCAGGCCGTTGTGGTCCTGCGCCGAGAAGTTGAAGACCCCGGCGGTGCCGACCACGCCCTGGAGGTTCTCGATCGCGTCGCGGACGGCCTTCGGGTCCGCCGAGCCCGCCTTCTTGATCGCCTCGGTGAGAATCAGGATGGCGTCGTAGGCATGGCCTCCGAAGGTGCTGGCGTCCTCGTTGTACCTGGACTCATAGTCCTTCTTGTACTGGGTCAGCAAAGCCTTCTGGGGATGGTTCGCGGGCAGGCTGTCCGCCACGAGCAATCGCCCGCAGGGGAAGATCGTGCCGTTGGCGGCCTCTCCGCTGCCCTGGACGTACTTGATGTTGCCGTAGCCGTGGCTCTGGAACAGGGGCACGTCCAGTTGGATCTGCTTCATGTTCTTGGCGACGATGCCCTGGGCCGGCTCGATGGACCAGTTCACCACCGCCTGCACGCCGGCGCCTTTGACCTTCGTCAGAACGCCCGTCAGGTCCGTGGACTCTTTCTCATAGACCTCGTTGACGAGGATCTCGACGCCGTTTTCGGGGGCCATCTTCTCCAGGTGGGCCTTGCCGCCTTTGCCGAAGCCCGTATTGCTCGTGATCACGCCGATCTTGGTGATCCCCAGGTCCTTCATCGTGTTGAAGATCCACTGGGCGGCCTGGCTGTCTTTCTGCGGGGTCTTGAAGACGTAGCTGGCCAGCGGAACGACGATCTCCTCGGCGGCGGCACAAGACAGCAGGATCGTCTGGCCTTCCTGACAGATGCTCTTGATCTGGAGGCTCTCTCCGCTGGTGGATGGGCCGAGGATGGCCAGGACCTTCTCTTCATCGATGAGCTGCTTGGTCAGCGAGATGGCCTTCTCCGGGCTGGCGCCGGAATCGCGTATGAGCAGCTCGACCTTGCGGCCCAGCACGCCGCCGGACTGGTTCAGTTTCTCCACGAACATCTCGACGGTCTTGGCTTCGGGCGCGCCGAGGAACGAGGCCGGGCCGGTGATGGCGAAGATGGCGCCCACCTTGATCGGCGCCGCCGCGGGAGCCGCCTGCTCCGGAGCCGGCGCTTCCGGCGACTTTTTACATCCCGACAGAAGGACCGCACTACCCAGAATCAGAACCCCCAGAATCCCTGCCAATCGTGTTCGCATGATTCCCTTCCTTTCCGACCCCACCGGGTCAACAGTGCTGCAAGTATACCTTCCGGCTCAACGGAAACATCGGTTTTCGCGAGAATCTTCGCATCCCGGCGCGCCGGGACGGAATTCCCAGTCCAGGCCATATAGTATCGCAAACTCGCCCATATTGGAATCCTGGCTTGTCCGCTTTTACAAAGTCCTCCGGCTGTTTCCGCTTGCTCCGATCCGAGTGCGTTCCGTGTCTCGACGCTTCGCGTGTGGCGAGGGCTGTTCTCGTAACGTCTTCAGTCTAAGGCGGTTGTGTCGTAATCTCGCCTTTTGGTCCGCCTCGAAAGAGCGTCCGGAACAGGGCAGAGGCCGGTCGCAAGGACGCCATCCGCACTGCCTCGGTCCAATCTCGGCCGATAAGGAAAACTTGATGCACGACGTCATCGTGCTTGTCTACGGCGCGGTGGGCCTGGCCAGGGATGCGCCTACATACAGGCGGTAGTCCTTGATCCTGCCGCCGACGGAGGGATCGCCTGCCCGCGGCACATAGCGGAATCCGCCGATCGTTTCGATCTTGCCCAGGTCTATCACCAAGCGGTGCGGGTGGCCGGGCTGTGCTTGGCTCCACTCGGTGTGCCAGAAATCCGCCGTCTGGCCGTTGATCGCGTTGAGGGCAGAACCGTCCTCCTGGATTCGCTCCTCGCTGTCCACATAGGCAATCGTCCAGAGGGTGTGAGCGATGGGCCGGCCGTCGGCGTCCAACAGGTCGAGTTCGGCCACGGCGGCAAACGGCTTGCCGTCCACGGCGCTGAGGGTCTCCAGGCAAAACTGGCGGCCCTCGACGGGTTTGGTGAATCGCACTTCCTGGGCGGCCGGCCCGGGTGCGAAGGCGCCGCTGTGCACCGGCCGTACGCCCTCGATGGCCAGGACGGCCTGCTGCACCTTCCTGCTGAAATCGAGCTGCGGCCGGACCTGATCGAGGATCGGCTTCTCCAGTCCCGCCAGAACCGGCTCCTGGGGTCCGAGCAGATCCAGCACAATCACCTCGTTGAAACCTCGTTTGAGCCACGGACCCGGCACGTACATGGTCTGTGTCGGTCCGATGTTCCAGAACCGCCCCATGCACCGGCGGTTGACCCACAGCACGCCTTTGCCCCACGTGCCCATGTCGAGGAACGTGTCCGCCGGCTCGGTGACATCGAATCCGCCCCGCCAGAATGCGGGTCCGCCGGCCTTGCCGCGCTTCCATTGCAGGCTTGCGAGCATGGGCTCATCCAGGGGCAACCGGTATACCTGCCACGCGCTCGGCTCCAGCGTGTCACCGGCGGTGGTCTTGATCGTCACCGGCCCGTGAAGGCCCTTGCGGTCGTGCACCTCGGGCCCGAAGTTGACGTGGCCCATCGCCTCGATCAGGATGTCCAGGCGGGCCGCGGCCTGGCGTTGCGGGACCTGCACGCGATACTGCTGCGCGCGTCGGTCCATGGTCCCGAGAAGCTTGCCATTTAGGAAGACCCAGGCGAAGTCACGCGCCTCCTTCGCAGCCAGTTCGCCCGCCGGTCCGGCCGGGAGCGTCGTGCGGTACAGGATGCAGCCACGCCCTTGGTCGTACGCCTCCATGTTGCGCGGGGCCTTGTCCTCTACAGGCGAAGGGAGGTTGTCGAAGATCGCGGCCGATTCGATCAGTTCGAAGCGGGCGATTGTCGTCACCGGATTGGCCGTCGGCGGCTCGGGGATCGTCTCGCCCGGCAGCAGATACCTGGCCATCAGATCGCGCGTGAGCCGGAACTTCTCGCCGATCCAGCCGGCCTCGCTGATCGGCGCATCGTAGTCGTAGCTGGACGTGTCGGGCTTGAACGGCCGGTCTGCTCCCGACCACAGGCCGAAGGTGGTGCCCCCGTGCGCCATGTAGATGCTGAACGACGCGTTGTTCTTGAGCATGTACTCCAGGTCCGCCAGATACTGCGGCGTGTTGCCCAGGTGGTGCGGGAAGCCCCAGGTGTCGAACCAGCCCGGGTAGAACTCGCCACACATCAAGGGACCCTTGGGCTGGATTTCGCGCAACGCTTTGAACCCGTCGGCAGGGTCCTTGCCGAAGTTGACCACGTTGAACAGATCGTCCCGCAGGCCCTTGCGAAGGGCGTACGGCGGATTGCACGCGAACAGGGGGACATCGAATCCCGCGTCGAGCAGGGCCTGGCGCATCGCGCCCATGTACTGGACGTCGTCCCCGTAGAAGCCGTACTCGTTCTCGACCTGAACCATGAGGATGGGGCCGCCCCGCGTGATCTGCATCGGGCCCAGCACCCGGCCCACTTCCGCAAGCCAAGCTCGGCCGGCCCCCAGGAAGTCCGGATCGCGGCTGCGCATCCGGATGTTCTCCTTCTTGAGCAGCCACCAGGGCAGGCCGCCGCCCTCCCATTCGGCGCAGGCGTAGGGGCCGGGCCGCAGGATCACCCAGAGACCCTCCTGCTGCGCCAGGCGGCAGAACTCTCCCGCGTCTGCCTGACCCGACCAGTCGAACCGGCCCGGGTCCCACTGGTGGAAGTTCCAGAACAGGTACGCGCACACGGTATTCAGTCCCATCGCCTTGCACAGTTGCAGACGGTGGACCCAGTACTCCCGCGGCACACGAGCGAAATGGATCTCCCCGCAGCGGATTTGCAGGGGCCGGCCATCCAGCAGGAAGTTCTCTTCGCCGATGGCGAAGCAGCCGGTCGCCTGGGCGGTCGCCCTGGTCGCCCAGAGGCTGGCACAACCGGCTGCTATCAGACTGATAAGGACCCAACGTAGCGGGGCAACGTCTCTCGCCGGCATAGGGATATCTCCACCTTGATTGATTTGCCGCTGTCGTTCGGTTCGGCAGGGGCCGAGCCTTCGCTTGGCATTGTATCGGAGCTTTCGGAGGCCGGCAACTCCCCGCCGGCACGGGGGGCATCGCGTGTCTGTGCAGATTTCACGGCTAGCCCATTCAGGCGTAGAAGGCCTTGTGTGGCAGCCTCAATCCCGATGCAGATCGGGATTGGGGATGGTGGTACTCGCAAGGGCCGTGTGCACCGCACCTGCCAACCAGAATCGCCATCCCCAAAGCTCCGTTGCACTACGCTTTGAGGCTGCCACACGGCTGCCAGGATATTTTCACACACACGGCGTCGCCCGGCGGATATGCTCTGTTCTCGACCCGCGTGGATGAGACTACTGCCGGACGACGATCTCGCTCAGGGGGTACCATCCATCCTGATCTCTGCCCTTGATGGCGAGTTTCACCATCGGATCGAATGAACGCTCGCCCACGATCGCGATGGCAAACGAGTACTCCCCGGCGTGCAGGTCCTGCGGCAATGTCACGCGGTCCGAGACATTGACGATCTCTCCGGGCGGCAGGTCCGGCGGCTCTTCGAGGAATCGCTCGTCAAAGACGTCCACCGTGCCGGGCATCCACTTCTCGACGGTGACGTTGCCGATGAGCACGCGGCTGCGGCCCTGCTCGTCGATCAGTCGATACGCCAGGCGATACGGCCGGTAGCAGGGGGCCGAGCCGGTGTTCTGCCATTTCGTGGCGACCGTCACCGCATCGCCTGGGCGGGCCTGCTTCGGGTGGCTCAGCTCCCGCAGGATGAGACGGTACCCCAGCCGGCGAAGGAACCGCTCGATCTCCTGACGCACGTTTTCGCCTGCCGGCAAAGGCGCGGACTTGTTGTTGAGGTACGAGCCGTGCATGGCCAGTGCGTAGTTGAAGATGTATCGCAGCGACCAGCCCTCGCTGACCCATCGCCGCATGTCCCAGCACGTTTCCCAGGCGATCGGCGCCGTCTTCCAGGCGTCTGCGACGCCCGCCTTGCGCACCAGTTGCGGGTAGGCGTCGCACATGTGGCACCACGTCTTCGAGAAGCCGCCCATGTCGCCCAGGCAGTCGGCCCGCCATCCGGCGCCGCGTTCGGCCGCGTAGGCCAGGCTCTCCGAGTCGCCGATGAGCATCAGCAGCGGGGTCTTCGCGAAGGCCTTCGCGTAGGCGTCGATGATCTGCCTGCGATTCTCCACGGTCGGCATCCTGGCGATGGTGGAGCTGCTCATGTGCCATTCACCCCACCAGCCCACGGTGCCCAGGTCTACGTGATCGATGTCCGGGTGGCCGTCGTAACGAGCGCCCAGTCGCCGGATGAAGTCCAGATGCCGAGCCAGCACTTCCGGATCGTCCAGATCGGGAATAGGCAGTTCCTTCTGATTGTCGTAGTCGGCGATGATGATGCGGCCGCCGGCGCCTTCGAGCCAGTCCGGGTGATAGGGTCGGCCGGGTGACGTCGAGCAGCACATGACACGAAACGCCAGCCGCTGGCCGGCGGCACGCGTCTGTTCCAGGACGCGGTCGAGGAAGGCGTGATCGATCTCGCCGGGACGCGGCTCGACTTGGCCCCAGCCCCACCGTGCGTAGTGGACAGTTGAGGGGATCCAATCCGGCAGGTTCCTGTCCTGGTCCCGTGTGTGATGGAAGGTCTGCCAACCCATGCCCGGATTGGCCAGCAGTTCGTCTGTCTCTTCAGGCACGACCGTGACGAGATCGGCGCCGGCCGCGGCCTGTCGGCCCCATGCGCCAAGGACCAGAGCGAAGCATACGGCGGTAACCAGGGTGGTCTCGGGTCGATTCATCGGATTCTCCTCGTCAAGTCGATGGCTCCGTGTGGTGCTCTTGTGCCTGTGCTATTCTCGTCCGGACCCTGCTCCACGACGGTGTAATGAGGAAGCTCTCCTCCATGTGGGCGACCATGCGCTCGAACCGGTTCATGGGGACGGAGAACGTCAGCGTGTCGCTGGACACGAAGGGCCGTGCGCTGACGTCGAACAGACCGAGGACGGCTCTCGGCGTATCACTTTCCTTCTCCAGATACGGATACTGGATGGTCGAGGCACAGCCGGCGCCAAACGGCGCCCACACACCGTCGGGATCGGCCACATCGAAGTTGGCCAGGGTGAATAGTCCGGATAGAACGTCGGGCCGGGCAAAGAAGATCACCACGTCAGGCTCATCGTCTTGTTCGAGCTTGTCCCATCGCTTGAACACGAGGAACTTGGCCGGAGCTTGCAGTCTGCCAGACCGCTCCATCCAGGTCTTCACGAGTTCAGGGGTCTTCTTGTAGCGCTCGCCTTCCAGCCTGCCGGGAATGCCGCACGAGAGGAAGCACTCGAAGTCCGGCATTGTGGCGTCGCTGAACCCCGTATACCTCTTGCCGCCGAAGCACCCGACCGATTCCGCATCAAAGCACAGCGACTGTCCGCCTCTGGCCCTGGCCAGGTCAGCGAAGATGCACCTGTGGCCGGTGGCGGGCTTTGCCCGTTCAGCGGGTCCAGGGTTCTCCGTATACTGGAAGGTGAGAGGAAGCTCGGCGCCGACGAAATACTTGTTCCAGAGCCGCAGAAACTCCTGCTTGTCACGCAGATTCATTTCGCACCTATCCCTTCAGGATCGCTAATTGCTTCAGGTTTGTTTCACGGGTGACACCGAGACGTTCCTGTTAAGTCCTTCCCTCAGCATCCTTCCGTCCTTGCACTCCGCCCGGCGCTTGGCGGGTACGCGAACCTTCTTCAGGGTCTTTGGATTCTGGGCCATCCGGGGGGCAGTGGGCCTTGTCTCGAACACGCCGAAATCGCGAAGCTCGACGCGATTGCCCCAGATCCCCACGCTACCGGGGCCGACGCCGGCTGTCAAACCCGAAGTCGCACCTCGTGAGACATCCGAAATCCGAAGCGCGAAATCCGAAACAAATCCAAAGGACCCAAATCCCAAATCCGAAACGAGACCGGCCCGGCGGCAGGGTTTTGAACCTTCGAGCTTCGGGTTTTGAATTTGTTTCGGATTCCGAGATTCGAGATTCGTATTTGCCGTGCTCCGCGGAAGCGGAGGCAGACGGGGCGGGCGACGGCGTCTGCCCCGCAGGATGCGCCGGAAGGGCTTGAGGCACTCAGGATGCCAGAAACAAACGGGGGCCTGCGCTTGTGCCGCAGACCCCCGTTCGGACACTTCTCTACGATGGACAACTCGGTTTAGTAGTAGGTGATCTCCACGTTGTCGACCGCCCACCACCAGTCGTTTCCGGCCTCGACCAGGCCGAAGGTCACGACCATGTTCTGGGCGCCCGCGGGCTTGCGGATCGCGACGGCGACCGACTCGTTCGTGGCGTAGGGCTTGTAGTTCGGACTGCTCTCATCCGATTCCCACAGGAGCACCTCCACCGGATCTCCTCCGTCGAAGGAGACCGTGATCTTCGCGGTCTGGTGATAGTCGTCGTCAAACTCCGGACGCCAGCTCGAGTCGAACCGAAGTTGCAGCATGCCCGCCTCGACGCCGGCCAGATCGATGATCGGCGTGCTGAGGAAGCTGTCGAACCAGCCTTCCGCGTGATCCTGGTCATCCCATTCGTCCGCATCGGCAATGGCCACGATGCCGGTTCCGAGGGTGAATTTCGACCGGTCCTGATCGCCGGCGGTCTGCACCCACCAGTCCTTGTCGGCAAAGCTCCAGCCGGCCCATTCGGTCACGCCGTCCATCGCCGGATCCCCGACACCCGGCATACCACTGTCGTCGATGAGCCAGCCTTCCGGAGCGGTCTTCGTCCAGACGGCATCGCCGGCCACGCCTTCATCCACGTTCGGGCCCAGAGTCAGCCCTTCGAAGTCCTCTGCGAACAGCACGTTCGCAGCCGGCACGCCGATCAACTCGACTTCGGCGATCTGCATGCTGTTGGCCGAACCCGGAGCGCGAACGGCCGGGAACATGACCTGATAGTACGTGTACGCAACCGCGTTCGCGAACTCGATCGGCGTGACGGTCTTGGTGAATCGCGGCCAGGCTACTTCGCCGGCGAAATCGACGATGTCACCGGCAGCGATCAGCTCGAACGGGCCTTCGATGCTCTCATTGGAGCCGTAGAGCTCGAACGAGACCGGGTCGCGCTCGACCGCGTCGTTGGCAGTGGTGAACGTCAGAGCCGTGACCACGGTCGGACCGACAGCCGGCGCCACCTTGAAGCCGGTGGCCTGCGTTTCGCCCTTGAAGTGCAGGTACTTCGTCGCGACGTTGTCGTCGATCGCCAGATTCGGCGTCTCGGCGCCGGGCCAATCGCCGTCGTTGGGCTCGCCCACGACCTCGTCGCCGGCCGCTGTAACGTCGGCTGCTCCCAGCATGAAGTACGCGTTGGCGTGAATCCTGATCTGGCCGTAAGTAAGAGCGCTATCGTAGATCGCAACGCCGAAGATCTGGCCGTCGAAATCATCGAAGAACGGATCCGCGCCGGCCCGATCCTGGGCGCCGTAGCCGATGCCCACCGAACCGGACAGAAGGATCGCCGCATCGACGCTCGCCTTATAGACACCGTTGACATAGAGGGCCGTCGTTCCGGCGGCCTCGCTGGCGACGAAGACCAGATGGGTCGGCACGCCCGGATTGGTCGCGACGCCGAAGTCGTAGTCGGCCACGCCGAAGGCGGTCGCGCCGTAGGTGCCGGTGTTGTTCCACTGCTCGTACTTCAGTCCCATCTGGGTGTCGCCGAAATCTCTGCGACCGATCAGGCACATGCTGGCCTGGGTCTCCAGCGGGTTGCTCTTGACGATGAACTCATAGGTCATCTCGCCGCCGAAGGCGCCGATGTCATAAACACCATCGGCCACGTCGGTCGCGAAGTAGCCCGGACCGGCCAGTGCCACGGCATTCGCCCAGGCCTGCGGCGAGGTGAGCACGTCGGCAACAACCGTAAAGCTCCAGACCAGACCCGGAACGATCGTCTCGTCCGCGGCCACTTCATCCACCTTCCAGAAATACTCCGTCTCGCCCTGGAGGGCGTCGGCGATCTGGAAGCGGGTGGCCTCCACGCGGCCCAGGTACACACTGGCGTCGCCCGCCGCGACCAGGTCCCGGTCGGCGCCCAGGTAGAGATCGTGGGCCACCGCGGCGTCGCTGGCCCGCCAGCTCAGCATCGGCGTGTTCTTCACCGCGGTCGCGCCGACGGCCGGGCTGGGGGAGATCGCCATCTTCGGGATCTGAAGGGCGCCTGCCGTGAGGACCTGCTTGGCGATGCCGGGGCCTTCCCAACGCAGGAACGCGCTGGCGCCGCCGCCGTTCTCATACATCTCCATGACCAGCAGATACGTCTCGCCCGCTACCAGTTCCTGCGGCGCCGAGGCGTCCTCGGTCGTGCCGCGATCGTACCAGCCTTCGGTGATCGCCACGCCGTTGAGGAACAGCCGGGCCCCATCGTCGGAAGCGGAATAGAACGTGTACGCGCCCGACTTCAGGACGACCAATTCGGCGCTCCAGCGGCAGGAGAACAGGTCGACCGGAATGGCCGGGTCGGGCGAGTTCTCGCCGGGAACGGTGCCGCTGCCCCAGTCCTTGTTGATTTCATTGACAACCGTCACCACGGCCGGCTCGCCGTCCAGGCCCATGTTGGCCCAGTACTCCGCCAGGATGCCCGCATCGGCGGGATCACCGGTGGTGAAACTCCAGACCGCTCCGGCGAAGGTGGCCCCGGTAGAAGACCACTCATCCACCGCCCAGTAGTACGTGGTCATCGGCTCCAGGGCGTCGAGCTCGACCTCCGTCGCCAGCGACATCGAGCGGATAGCGGTGCTCGCGTCCCTGGCTTCGACCGCCGCCGCATCCGTGCCGAAGTAAACGTTGTGCAGGATCGCATCGGCGCCGATGGTCCAGCTCAGGACGATCCCCTCCGTCGGGACCCCCTGGACGCCGTCGGCGGGACTCGGTGCACTGGCCGCACCGGGGTCCTGCGCCTGGCAGACCAACGCCAGAGACACCAGCAGGGCCCATGCTACAGTCATCATTCGCTTGCTAAACATACCTCGTCTCCTCGTCCAAAAAGGTGTGGAAAGGTTTGGCAGAATCACGACAGGACCAAACCGTGCAACGACCGACTCTGTTCACCAAGGCTTTATCGGGGCGACACCTCCTTTCCGATCCTGAAGCGCATTGTGTCTGCGCGGCGGTGCGCACGGCGTGCACATCGCCTCGCTGCCACCGAGAACTCGTCAACCTCCGCAGATCCCTCTGCCTCCACCGGTATTCGTATTACGAATCGGGAAAAGACTTCCGCAGGTCGCTAAATCGTCCGGGACGCACGGACACGGTGCAGCGCCACCGCCAGCGGATTTCTGAGTGAATCTGCGGCGTGTGCGCATACACCGCTTGGGCGGGACTCCTCACGTAGCTCTCTCACCCCTCTGGGGGCACCAAGAACCGCCATTGTCGTATCTCCAGCCTCCGGACCACGTCTTTCTGGATGACAAATGACGAACCTATTGTATACCCGACCTCGCCTACCGTCAAGCGTTAGATTTTCGAACCGGCCGCAGGTCTTCCGACGGCTACCGCGGGCTGTTCTCCTGCGATCGCAGGTCCTCGACGGCCACGGGGCAGCCTTCGTATATGTTGCCCTGCAGGGAGACCTGCCCCGCCTGGCTGCCGATGCGGATTCCCGTTCGCTGACGGCCGTTTGCGGTGTTCTCCAGCCGGCTGTCGCGGACCGTGATGTCGTGGGTCTGGCCCTGGATGTCGATCCCGACCCCCGCCTCCTGGCCGCCGTTGTCGCGGATCGTGCAGCCCTCGATCCGGTTGCGGTGGCCGCAGCGGAACTCGCCGACTTCCGCCCGGAAGAGGATGCCCACCTCGCCGTTTCGCTCGATCGTGCAATTCCGCACGAGGTTGTCCGTGTCGCGATGCCCGATGCTGACCCCGTAGCGGCCATTCTCCGAGAGGGTGCAGTCCTCCACCAGCCCGTCCGAGACCGCCCAGCAGAAGAAGATGCCCTGGCTGTTCCCCTTCGCCGTGCAACAACGAAAGACCGGACGCTGCGAGCCGCTGCCCGGATGGAACCCGAGATCGGCGTTGTTCAGCGCCTGGCAGTCCTCGAAGTGGATGTCGTCGCAGACCTGGAAGCTGAAGCCGTCGCCGTTGTAGTTGCGGGCCATCACGTTGCGGAACCGCCAGCGGTTGCAGCTCTGGATGAACACTGCTCCGGCGAAGTTGCCGTTGATGTTCTCGTTGCGGTCGCGGTTGCCGTCGAGCACGAGGTTCTCGATATGCACGTCGTCGACGCCTTCGGCGGTGAGGATTGGGAAAAGGGTCGCCGCCGTGGCGTCGTCCTGGATCCAGAAATTCTTCTGGGTCATCCGGTCCAGAAACAGGACCTTGCCCTCGACCGCCGTGATCGTCGCCCGGAGCACATCGTATTGCCACTGGCCGGGACCGGTGCTCGTTCGGAGCATGATGCCGGCGCCGGGCGCAAAGCCCGCCGGATCGTTCACCTCGACGCCGTACTCGTACCAGTCCGAATCGCGGACCAGCGTCGTCACCACGCCGGCGCTCTTTCGCAGAATAGTCTGCTCGCCCGAGCCGCTCAGGGTGATGTGGGGATGCAGATAGATGGCGTTCTTTAGCTCATACACCCCCGGCAGGATGCGCAGTGTTCCACCGCCCAGTCGGTGCAGATAGTCCACTCCCGCCTGAATGGCCTTGTCGTCCGTGCCCCGCAGATCGCCCTCCGTCTGCCCGACGGTCAGGACCAGCGTCCGCACGCCTCGCATCGGCCGATTGCTGGCCGTAACGTCCGGCCCGCGATTCTCCGCCCCTCCCGCCGGCCCGCCACAGACCGACCAGCACATCCCCGCCACACACACCGCCGCTATCACCACCAACCTTCCCAACGCCCTCACGCATTCTCGACGCATACCGTCTGTCCTTCCAAAGAGGTTACAACTTACCCGCCCGCGAATTGTAGTGCCGTCGAATTGGAACGCAAAGAGAAAGCGGGATGTGTGTCGCATTGAGGCAGACGCCCAGACTGTCAGGTTGGGCGACAGAACTCAACAGGCTGTAGCACCTCTTCGTGGTGGAATCGGATGATTGCCTTTCTGTCGTGATCGCAGTCTCTGGGCTCGTCAGGAACCGCGACCGACCCTGCCCCCAGGATGCGGAAGATGCGCCATCGACTTCGAAATCGCATCTGCCAGTGAGAACCTACTCCTTGCTGGCGTGCCGGGTCTGTATCCACAGCCGGATTCCCTGACTAGGCCAGCCTCATTGTGTATTGCGAAAGACCTGTCAAGTCTGAGACATGGTCTTTAACCCGGCGCGACGTTCGCGTCTATACAAGAGACATGCCGCCCCGCCGCCGTATTCCCATGTCTTTTGGGCACTTGGCTGATTGGGGCAGCCCCCAACGATCTGCCAAGCAAGCATGTTTGTGTAAACCTACCTCCGCAACTGCTGTGGCACACGCCCAAGGTGCCTCCTTCTGAGCAAATGGAACAGCCACTGGGTGAGAGTTCGCCTCCTGCGCTCGGGGAGAGCATTTGCGGACCTCCAGATGCGTAGGCGAGCCTCCGCCAACTGGCTCAACTTGTCAACTTCAGTCTGAAGTTCCGCCTCCGTCTTACCGCGTACTTCCGCTGGCGCCGTCTTCATTGGACCTCCCCTTAATCATCCGCAGGCTATGCTCTAGGTCAATGCGCTTGCCGAATTTCTCCATGATATCACAATAGTACGCCCTCTGAGTCTTTGTGTTCCGGAAATAGTCCGGGACCGAACAGAGTACACTTAGGCAATAGACGACTTCTTTGAGTCCTCTATGGATGATGGGGTAGACTATCATGGACCCCTCCTGAGAACCCCCTTTCGTCTGCACGAATGCCTTGCTGGTCTTTTTCTTCTTCATTTCCTTCGCTATGTTCGCCACGATGACTATTTCGCGGTTCTTTTTTGCTCTCGAGAAACCGCACCAATCCTTCTGATACTCCTCGACGCTATTCGTGGATGGCTTGTCCTTGGGATTGAAACAGAAGAACCCTTCAATGTGCTTCGGCCCCATCTCCGCCAGGGCCACCCGGAAGGTGGCAGCCTTGTCGGATTTCGTCAATTCGAAGAACTGATATACTGCGTTGACCAGGGCCTCAATCTGGATCTCCGGCTTGGTTATGTTCAAGAACGCGCTCCGTCCATCCATGCTCTGCGGACTGACCGCATAGTTAGCAAACCTCTCGCTTTTGCTCCCCACCACATCATCCAACACAAGAAAAAGCTTCATTAGGACTTCGTCGTTGAGTACCATTCGCTTGCTGTACTTCTTGTGCAGACCCTGAGCGAGGCGAATCGCGACCAAGCTGATAACCGGCCATACAAGGCAGACGTACAGTACTGTCTTGTGGGATGCAAACCATGCGTCGAGAGAAGGAGAGTCGCGGCGGCAGGCAATCACTGAGGTTGGCCCTGCGACAAAGATCGCCGCCAGAGCTGGCCAAAGAAGATACGTCGCTGGCCACGAGCAGAATACTGCCCGCCCTATTCTCCTGAACTTGCCCACCGACATCTCCGCACCAAGCGACTTAACAGAAAGTCCCGTTATCCTACGGCACTCATATCCGGCATGCTCGCTCCATTGTGGCACCGTGTGCCGACCATGAACTGGCACATTGCGCACATCGCATTGGCTCACGGGCGATCAAGAGCATACACGCACATCGCCACAGCCCGTTCCCGTTGCTGCAGAACATTCTCAACTCTTCGACTGGCGATCCTTCTCCGACTCGACTATATCAAAAATGCCCGATCTGTGTCAATCGTATTATCGTCGACGATGTACCTTGATTCACTAAGCAGAGTCTGTGAAGCGGGTAAACAGCCCTGAGAACCTAACAGCCAATCGGTGAATTCATTCACAAACGCGTCCAACTTACCCACGTTGGATTCCGCGAAGCCGGACCCGGGGAGTATCAGCCCAAACGTGGCCTGAGAACCGTGTCACCCACATAGGGTGCTTGGTATGGGCGCGAAGCGGAACTGCTTGCCTGGGGGGTGGGCGGGACTATAATGAGTTCGTAGTGTGCCCGTAAAGGCATATGGTTTGTGGTATGGTCGTGAGGGCATGCATGTTCTCGAAAGCAGCGTCTTACGACGCCACTACGAACGGTAACCCGCCGCGGCGGGTCACTACGAGCGGGCTTTGTCGCAGAGGCAACAATCGACGATCTTACCAATGTTCTTCTTAAGGCGGGCTGGCGATGGACAGAAGGCAGTTTTGTTTGCGGACGGCGGGGGTGTTGGCGGCGATGCCGCTGGCGGCGCGGCTCGGCTTGGCTCAGGCACGGCAGAGAGCCGACCAGATCAAGCTGATCGTGCGGGCCGACGACATCGGTTCGGCTCACGCGGCCAACGTCGCGTGCATCCGCAGCTTCCGCGACGGGATCGCGCGGAGCGTCGAGGTGATGGTTCCGTGCCCGTGGTTCAACGAGGCGACGGCGATGCTCCGCGAGACGCCGGGCTACGACGTCGGCGTGCACCTGACGCTGACCAGCGAGTGGGCCAACTACAAGTGGGGCCCGATCACGCAGGCGCCGAGCCTGGTCGATTCGAGCGGGCATTTCTTCGCGACGAACCGCGACTTCCTCGCCGCCAAGTGGAACATCCACGAGGTCGAGAAGGAACTGCGGGCCCAGATCGAGCTGGCCAAAAAGCAGATTCCGCAGGTCTCGCACCTGAGCAGTCACATGGGCACGCCGACCAGTACGCCGGAGCTTCAGGCATTGGTGCGCAAACTGGCGGGCGAATACGAGCTGCCGATCGAGACGCCCGGCGCCCAGTGGTTCCGCTGGCCCGCCGACAACAACACGACCGCCGAGCAGCGCGAGGCGGCGCTCGTCAAGGCGCTCCAGGAACTCAAGCCGGGCATCTGGATCCTCGTCGAGCATCCGGGCCTCGACACCGACGAAATGCGGGCGATCGGGCACGAGGGCTACTGGAACGTCGCGGCCCATCGCGAAGGCGTCACGCGGTCCTTCACCAGCGAGAAGGTCAAGGAGGTCATCAAGGCACGGAACATCCAACTGGTCAGCTACGGCGACACCTGGCCGGCTAGGTAGACAACTGCGAGGGCGGAGATACCGGGACACGTAGAGTGTGAGGGCTATCATGAACATAGACCTGCATTACGGAACGGGCGTCGTCACTCTTCGGGTGCCGGATCGGAACGTGCAGGAGGTCATCCGGCCGTGGCAGGGGCCGCAGGGCGGGGATGCGGCGGCGGGCCTGCGGGACATCGTGGACGGCCAGGCCGGCGCCTTTCGCGATGAGGTCGCCGGCAAGCGCGTGTGCGTGCTCGTCGACGACGGCACGCGCGACGAGCCTCTGGCGGATGTGCTGCCGCACGTCTGCGACGCGTTGCGGCGGGCCGCGTCGGTGCAATTCCTGATCTGCACCGGGACTCATACGGCGGATACGCCGAAGAACCGCCAGATCGGACACGAGATCGAAAAGGCGCGACGCAATGCGGGCCTGAACGTGACGCGAATTCACGCCCATGACTGCCAGGCCGACCGGTTCCTTGACCTCGGCCGCACCTCGCGAGGAACGCAGGTGCTGGTCAATGCCTTTGCCGAAGAGGCGGACGTCTTTCTCGCGGTCTCCGATGTGAAGGTCCATTACTTCGCGGGCTACTCGAATCCCGTCAAGAACTTTGTGCCCGGCATCAGCGCCTTTCGCACGGTCGAGCAGAATCACAGCCTGGCCCTGCTCGATGAATCCACGCACGCGGCGCACCCGTGGCATCCCAAGGCCGAGCAGAGAAACAACCCGCTGGCCGCCGACATGGTGGAGGGCATGGATTTGATCGCCAAAGGCAGGCCGGTCTATGCCTTGGTGATGCTCAGCGCCGGCACGCGTTTGCTCTGGGCGCGGTTCGGGCCGATCCGGGAGGTGAGCGCCGAGTCGTTTCTCGTGACCGATGAGCGGAACATCCAGACGGTCGCTCCGGCGTCGCGGCTGGTCGTCTCGCCGGGAGGCCTTTCCAACGACGAAGACCTGTACATCGCCCAGCGGGCCCTGGAGCTGAACCGGGCTGCCGTGATGGACGGCGGAGAGGTCCTGTTCCTCGCCGCCTGTCCCAACGGCATCGGCGAGCCGCAGACCCTGGCGAACTTCTACGATCGCCTGACGGCCCCGCTGGAGGACGTCATCCGGTCGATCCGCCAGGACTACGTCCTCTACAGTCACAAGCCGTACAAGTTCGCCGTGCTGATCCGCCGGCTGCGTCGCGTCTGGATGCACACGCAGATTGCCGACGCTCTCGTCGAGGCGGCGCATATGCATCCCGTGCATGACCCGCAGGCGGTGGTGGATGGTTGGCTCGCCGAGCAGCCCGATGTCAGAATCATCTTCATCGACGGCGCCAACAAAGTCGCCCTGCGGGCCGTCCCGTGACAGACGCCGACGGCCATCAACTGCTCGGGCTCTTGGCAGATGGCTGTGCCTATTGTCCCCCGGAGATCGACAAACATGAGCCTGTCGCCAGATATTGAGATTCAGGCCATCGAGAACCATCAGGCGGTCTTGCAGAGGTTCGGACGATGGCCTTCATTCCACGATTCGGAAATCCACTCTATTCTTATGGATCGCGATGGCCCCGATGGTCCGTATCTTGAGATGCGCGTCCACGTCTTCACATGGACAGGCGATCTCGACCAAGACGGCAGGTACGTTCTCGACAAAGAGGCCATGATCACGATACGATTCAGCGGTGTCGAGTCCGAGGAGATCGTTGGGTTCAACGAGCAGAACGCGATTTTCAACCTCCACATGCGGGCGGAGGAAGACCGCATCGGCGTCGCGATCTACTCGTCCTACGGTTGCGCGGGTTCGTTCACGTGTAAGCGTGTTGCCGTCAGGTCCGTGGAGGATTATGCCGGGAGTTGAGAATTTGATCATGTGGCGTTTGGCAGTCGTACTTGGGAGGTCAAATCTATGAGAAATCGTATTGAATACTCAGGTGCAGCGAGGTCGGTGTCCATTCTTTGTCTTTTCTTATTCTTGGGCAATCCGTGGATCGGTGGAGCGGTGGCCCGGCCTGGCTCCTCGTGGCAGGTCGGGACACCGATTGCCACCTACTGGGCCGGGCCTGCGATGACTGACGCGGTCGCACAGCAGATGGTCGAAGGCGGCTTCAACCTCGTCTGGTGCGGCAGCGAAGCGGAGCTCGATGTGGCGCATCGCCACGGCCTTCGCGGCCAGCTCACCAGCGGCCTGTTCACCCCCGCCTCGCTCGACGATCCCGACCGCCGCCAGCAGTTGGACGCTCTGATCGCTCGCGTCAGCAAGCACCCTGCGCTGTATTCCTATCACCTGATCGACGAGCCCAGCGCCGCGCAGTTCCCGGCGCTCGGCAAGCTGGTGTCATACCTGCGGCAGCGCGATCCTCTGCATCTGGCCTACATCAATCTATTCCCGACCTACGCCAACAACCAACAACTGGGCACCAAAGGCGACACGGTCACCGCCTACGCGGAGCACCTGCGCCTCTACGTCGAGCAGGTCAAGCCCTCGCTCATCAGCTACGACCACTATCAGTTCCGGCTCAAGGGCGACAGCGACCAGTACTTTCTGAACCTGGCGATGATCCGCCGCACCGCGCAGCAGGCGGGCGTGCCGTTCCTCAACATCGTCCAGGCGTGCACCTGGGCGCCCGACGCGATGCGGATTCCGAACGCGGACGAGCTGCGCTACCTGGTCTATTCCACGGCGGCCTACGGCGCGCAGGGCATCAGCTACTACGTCTACGCCCATCCGAACCATCACGGCAGTCTCGTCGGCCTCGACGGGACGCCGGGACCGCTCTACCACGCGGTCAAATCCTACAATCGCGAGTTTGTCGCCATCGCGAAGGAGCTTCAGCCCTTGCGCTCGCTGGGCGTGTATCACACCTCGATGCGCGAACGTGGCTGCGAGCCGTTGCCGCCGGACGCCGCCTTCCGCATCGATTCCCCGGCGTCGCCCGCCTCGCCGCGAGGCTTCCTGCTCGGTTTCTTCGGAGCTGGGGAGAAGCCGAGTCACGCGGTTCTGGTGAATCTCGACTACACCGCCGAGGCGAGCGCCACGCTCGTCGGTCCGGGCGACTTGGTGCGGTTCGACGCCGGGACCGCCCAGTGGACCTCTGCGAACAAGGCCGCCGTCGAGCTGACCCTGCCCCCCGGCGGCGGAGCGCTGGTGCGAACGCGCTGATGGGGAATGCCTATGGATCGAGAGCGATACCTTCTCGCTGTATCGGTCGCATGGCTCGCGCTCTGCGTTCTGCCGTCCTTGCGGCCCGCCGCCGGCCAGGAGATGGACAAGGACCCGTTCACCTATCAGGACGGCGCCGTCGTGCGCGGTTCGCGATCGATGCGGCAGTTGGCGCTGGTGTTCACCGGCCATGAGTTTGCCGAAGGGGCCGAAGCGATCCTCGATGCGCTGGCCCTGCACGACGCCAAGGCGTCTTTCTTCCTGACCGGCGACTTCCTCCGCGATGCGCAATTTGCGCCGCTGGTCCGCCGGATGCTGGCCGAGGGCCATTATGTC
The DNA here is from genome assembly GCA_964579055.1 of uncultured Pirellulales bacterium. Classification (GTDB taxonomy): domain Bacteria; phylum Planctomycetota; class Phycisphaerae; order Sedimentisphaerales; family Anaerobacaceae; genus Anaerobaca. The sequence continues at coordinate 2,349 of CAZOFX010000066.1, read as the reverse complement.
GGCCCGCATTCCGACCGGCACCGGCTCTACTGCGATTGGACGCCGGACCGACCGACGCTGCTGACACGCGACGAGTTCGAAACGGACCTGGACGCCAATCTGCGCGAGATGGAGCGGTTTGGCGTCACGCGCCGTCACGCACGGTTCTTCCTGCCCGCCTACGAGCACCACAACCGCGACATCAGCGACTGGACGAACGCGATGGGCCTGACGCTGGTCAACCTCTCGCCCGGCACGCGCTCGGCGGCGGACTACACGAGCGAGAAGGACCGCAACTTCGTCTCGTCACAGGCGATCCTCGACAGCATCCTGCAACGCGAGCGGGAAGACCCGGCCGGACTCAACGGCTTTGTGCTGCTGATGCACCTGGGCAGCGGCCCCGAGCGCGCGGACAAGATGCACGCGCGCCTGCCGGAATTGCTCGCTACGCTCAGGGAAAGAGGTTACGCGTTTGAGCGCATCGACCGCTTGCTGGCGCGTCACCTCCGCGCCAGTCAGGTTGGCTACACGGTGCAAGGCCCGAAACTCGCCGTCGCGCTCGGCCGTGAGCCACTCGCAGCGCATTTCGACGTGATCGAATTGGACTCGGGCCGCTCGGTCTTCCAGGGCGTGACGCGTCCGGCGACGGGAATGAGCTGGGGCCGATTCGATCACGTGGCGGAGCTCGATTTCTCGGCGCTGCGCCGGACCGGGCGGTACCGCCTTCGCCTTGGCGGCGCTGTCTCCGAGACTGTCGTTGTTGACGACGCGGTCTTCGAACCGCTGCCGGATCTCCTGCTGGAGTTCATGCGCCAGCAGCGTTGCGGCTTCAATCCGTGGCTCGACGCCCACTGTCACCAGCTCGACGGCCGGACCGCTTACGGACCGGTTCCGGCGGGAACCGCCATCGACGCTCGCGGCGGCTGGCACGACGCCGCCGATCTCCTGAAGTATCTGCTCACGTCGAGCAACGCCACCGCGCAGATGCTGCTCGCCTGGGAATTGCACGATGCGGCTGCGGAACAACCGCGATCGGCGATCTTCGGCGATCGGTTCGACGCCCTCGGCCGCCCCGGCGGCAACGGCACTCCCGATCTGCTCGACGAGGCGCGCTGGGGTCTCGACTGGATGCTGAAGCTGCATCCCGCGCCGGAGGCGCTGTACCATCAGGTCGCGGACGATCGCGACCATTGCGGCTGGCGACTGCCGCCGGACGACCTCGCCGACTACGGCTGGGGCAAAGGCGGGCCGCGCGTGGTGTATGCCGCCGACGGCCGGCCGCAGGGACTCGGACGCTACGCGAGCGAATCGACGGGCCTGGCCAACCTCGCCGGACGCTACGCCGCCGCGATGGCCCTGGCCTTCCAGGTCTGGAAGGACGACCCGGCTCACGCCGCGTTCGCGCGACGCTGCCTGACCGCGGGCGAAGAAGTCTACCGCCTCGGTCGCGCCCGCGAAGGCGTCCAGCAGGGCAACTCCTACGGCGCGCCCTATCGCTACGCCGAGACCACCTGGGCCGACGACATGGAGTGGGGCGCTGCCGAGCTGTTTCGGGCGACGGGCGACTCGCGCTACCTCGACGACGCCAGACGCTACGCGCACCTGGCCGGCTCGGAATCGTGGATGGGCCGCGAGCAGACCGGCCACTACGAGTTCTACCCCTTCTTCAACGCCGGCCATTTCCGCCTGCACGGCGTCGCGGACGCCGAGTTCCAGGTGCGGCTGGAAGGCTGGTATCGCGAGGGCATCGAACGCTGCCGCATCGCGAGCGAGCAGAACCCGTTCGGCATCGGCGTTCCGTTCATCTGGTGCTCGAACAACCTCGTGGTGGCCCTGGTGACTCAGTGCGAACTCTACGAGCGGATGACCGACGATGGGCGCTATCGCGAATTCGCCGCCCGGCATCGCGACTGGCTGCTGGGCCGCAATCCGTGGGGCGTCGCGCAATTCATGGGCGCCGGCGTCGTGTCGCCGCAGAACGTGCACCTGATGACCACGCGCCTGACCGGCCGGACCTTGCGAGGCGGCCTGGTGGACGGCCCGGTCTACGAACGCATCTTCCAGTCTCTCAAGGGCGTCGGCATCACCGAGCCCGATCCGCTGGCCGACTTCCAGGACCCGCGCGCCGTCTACCACGACGACCTCGCCGACTACAGCACCAACGAGCCCACCATGGACGGCACCGCCTCCGCCATCCTGATGTCCTCCGCCCTCCACCCGCCCCCGTCCCCGCAACCGCTGCCTGCGAATCGCAGGTAGCGCACCCGGCCCGCCCGCAGGGTGAACACCGCGTTGAAGCTGCAGGCCGGAGACCGTAGGCTGTAGACCCGAGGCACAACGCATCTACGCCTCTACCCATCTACACTTCCG
>CAZOFX010000065.1:10100-32531 GCA_964579055.1 uncultured Pirellulales bacterium | reverse complement strand
AAGGCCCAACGGGCCCTGCGCAACGAGCAGGTGACCATCGTCGCGCATCCGAGCGGGTACATCCATTGCTTTTACGATGACGCGACCATCGACCCGAAGGCCTACGACCGCTTCGTCGGGCGGATCGGGGAGTACCTCTCGACGGAGCTGGACATCACGAGCTTCGCCAGTTTTCTGCGATGCCAGACGCAGTACCAGAAGCATTTTCAGATCTGTCGCGACTGTCACGGCCAGCCGCAGTTCGTCAAGGCCGAGACGCTCTTCAGCTACGAGCATGGCAGTCCGTACAAGATCGGCGACGCCACGCACGAGAAGCTTCTGGCGGAGGTGTCCGATGAGGATTTCGTGCGGCACGAAATCCCGGGGCGCGTCCGTTGCGACCGGCTGAGCGATTTCCTTGAGAAAGACAAGCCGGACTTGAGAGAGCCGGCCGGACGCGAGGCCCTGCGTCGTTTCCTCGAACCCTATGTGCCCGACGCCGGACGGTTCGTCGAGCTGCTGGCCGACTTCGTGCACATTCAGCCGAGGTTGCCCGCTAAGCAGAAGAGCTTCAAGGCGGTCGAGCCGATCAGGTTGTCCATCGATCAGGGCCGCGAGGAGATCATCGCGCAGCTTCAGTCGAAAAGGCAGAGCAACCCCACCATCGACTTGGCCTTCTACGCCTATCGGGACATGGACACGTGCGACTGGCGACCGTTCGTCAAGGCCGCCATCGAGCGCAACCCGGTCTCGCTCGAACGGGCCGGCTCGAAATCGGTCGAAGAGGTCCAGGCATGGCTCGGGCAGCTCGAACCCGTTTCGATCTACGACGGCAACCGCCTGGCTCAGCCCGATGAGGTCGCCAACTACGGCAGGGGGGACGGCCTCGAAAAGGCCTTCCTGTTGGCCAATGTCCTGCGTCGCCGCGAGCCCGACCGGCCCCTGCGCCTGATCGCCGATCGCGACAAGGTCGTCGTCCGTGGCAGAGAAGAATTCGCATTCCAGTCGGCCAAGACCCTGTCCGCCCAGGTGGACATCGCCGAGGACGGCACCATCCAAGTGACGCGTTGACCGGCGGCCCCGTGGGGACACCGTCGGCGTCACCACGGCGGAGGTCAGCATGGTGTCCCCACCGGTAGCTCAGGATCGCCCCTTTTCTCTTGATTTGGGCAAGGGTTTGAGGTGGAATCCTGGTGGTTATTTCAGCGTCGGTCGGAAGGGGCGATTGCCATGTGCTCGTTGCCATGACGGGGGGATGATTCGTTCCGTTTTCCGAGCGATGGCCGCGCCCGTGATCTGTTCTCGGACGCCAAGGAGGTGGAGATGAGCACCCGGTCTGTCCTGTCCACTGCCATTCTGTTCCTGTCTCTGCTGGTGGGTTCCGCCCTGGGCCAGACCCAGCCGATCGACGTCGATACCATTATGCTCTCCAACGAAGGCGATGGTTTTCTCATCGACAGACTGGTTTCGTCCGGCTATGGTTCCGAGAGCCTGTACACGGTCCTTCAGCTTCTTCAGCCCTATTCGGGGGGCGCCATCTCCCCGTCGTTCATGGCCGCATTGTCCGGCGCTCCGGGCGGAAGCGAGGGATTCACGGCCGACGTGTCCAATTTCACCAGCATCTACAACAACCCCATCGGTATCAGCCGCGATGGGACGCTCATTGTTGCTCAGATTTGCGGAGGCGACTACGATGGGCGCCCAGGATATACGACATATAGTAACACAGTCCCGGGCTTGGGCACCGTCCTGTTCACATACGCTGACGATCCCGCGTACTACATCGATGCAGGATCACTCGTGGTCGATGGCATCTCAACCTACTATGAAGCGGGCGCCGTCATCTGGGGCGGGCCCGATACCCCTCCCGCTGTCCCGGGACCGTCGTCGCTGCTGCTGGTCGCCATCGGCCTGGGCGGTGCGGCGATGCGTCGCCGTCGAAGCCGGCAGACCTGCGCAACGTAGCCTGCTCTCGGCGCAGGTGAACATCGCCGAGGAGGGCACCATCCAAGTGACGCGTTGACGCGTGGTCCGCCGGGACCGCCGGCGGTGACCACACCTCTCGATCCGCTCACATGATCTTCTCGACGACCACGGACTGCCCTTCGGTGAAGTGGGCGGTGGCGGCGTCCTCGGGACTGATGCGCATCGCGTCGCCGCCGTCCGGGTTCGAGGGGGCTCCGGCCTTGACGTGAACGGAGCGCAGTCCGCCATACCACCAGCGGACATCGCTGGCATACAGCAGGTCGCCCGGCTCGGCCGCCATCGTGTCGAGCGCGGAGGGCGGCACCATCACTGTGTTCGTCCCTGAGAGGCTCTGGTCGAACTCCGCGGTCAGACGGACTTTCCGGCCGGGGCGGCGGTTGGGTTCGCCACCTTTGAATTCGCGCATGGCGTCGATCTGAGTCCCCGCGACGAGTCCCTTCAATTCACTCAGCGGCTTGGGGCTGGTAAACCAGGTGACGGCCACACCCACCGCACCGGCCGCCAGCAGCCCGAACAGGGCCCGCATGAACGTGTAGCTGTCAGGGCCCATCCCGAAATCCAGGGGCCCAACGAGCACATCGGGCCAGACAAAGGACAGGCCGATCAGGGCGCCCCCGCCCGCAATGGTCGCGAAGGCCGCGGCCGGGGTGTACCGTTTCCAGAGAATCGCCAGAAGAATCGCCACCACAACCGGAGGTGTGACCGCGGCCGTGAACATGCCGTGGGCAACGTAGATCGAGTCTTCCGCCATGAACAGGGGGACCAGGGCCAGGCCCAGACCCGCCGCCGCCAGGCTCGTGATTCTCGCCACCAGCAGGTGATGCTTGTCGCTGGCCGCGGGACGGATATAGGGTCGCCAGATGTCGTTGACGAAGACGGCACTGACGGCGTTCACGAGGGAATCGGCCGTACTCATCAGGGCAGCGGTCAAGGCCGCGAGGATGAAGCCGAAGACCCCGGGGGAACAGAGGAAATCGGCGGCCTTCACAAAAGAGTCTTCCGAACTGGTGGTCAGTTCGCCGTGGTTCGCCAGCGCCTTGGCAAGCCAGCCGCCGCAACTGGTGGCGACGGCCGCCAGGGGGGTGAGCACGAGAATCCAGCAGACGACCATCCGTCGGGAGTCCTTGACGCTCTTGAGGGAGAGGAAGCGCAGGATAAAGGCCTGGTTCATCAGCATCAGCGCGCCGGTGTTGGCCAGGCCGTCCTGGACGTAGATGCCGATGAAGCTGAATTTGGGCGGCGCGTTGAAGTCCGAGAAAGCGTACTTGTGCGTCTGCGGCAGCAGGGACCAGAAGTCGCCGAAGCCGCCGAAATGATAGATGCCGCCGATGAGTAGCCCGAGGCCCGCACCCAGCAGGATGATGCCCTGCACAAGGTCGGTCATGATGACCGCCGTCTGCCCGCCTGAGCAGACGTACACGGCTACTGCCGCCGCCGTAACTGCCGCGCCGGTGATGACGTTCCAACCCAGCAGCGTGTGAAGGGCGGTGCCCAGAGTCAGAAGATTGATGCCGATGTACCCTACCATGTAGAGCAGGATGACGCAGGTGGCCGCCACGCGCGTCTTCTTGTCGAAGCGGGCCTCCAGGTACTCGGGAATCGACACGATCCGCTTGTAGTAAATGATGGGAATCCAGACCAGCACCAGGATCGGCATCCAGAACCAATCGTTGAAATAGGTCTGTGTGCTGGAGATGCCGTAGTCGAATGCGGCCTGACTGTACTTGATGAAGCTGTAGCTGCCGACGAGCGTCGCGATGCACGAGAAGGAGATGAGCCACCAGGAGAACCGCTGGCCGCCGAAGAAGAAGTCCTTCGTGCTCGCGGTGTAGCGTCCGAACCACAGGCCGAACACCATGATGCCGACGAAATAGGCCAGCAGAACGACATAATCGAGGGGCCCGCCGAGGACTTGGGCAATCACAGTGTCCCTCCCTCTGCCCAGTGGGGCGACAGGAATGTGAAGACACATGCCGCAGCCAGCAGGAGCAGATACCCTGCGACGAGTGTCACGAGGAGCCGGCGGTCCTCCGCGATCCGCAGGTTCAGGTATCCGCCTCGAATGCCCGCCCAGATGCCGACGAGACACAACAACCCGCCGACTCCGAACTGGCACACAATGGGCCACACACGCAGCATGTTCACGGGATGGTTCTCCTCAATCAGGGATCGTCGTCGACGGGAAATACGTCCTGACGGTTGGTGCCCCATGGCATGATGGGATGGGCACAACCGACCGCAACTGTCCATGCAGACCTTGGCATGGCGTCAGGCTACCCGCCGTCCGCCTCGGCGTCAACCCTTGGATGGGCGCTTGTCCGTTATCAGGCGCGTGTGAATTCGACGCGCAGAAAGAAAGCGAGCCCATGTCGCGTTGACAGAGCCCGCCGTCGTACGCGAAAGCAAATGCCGTCGGTCCGATCGCTATGGCGTGGCGGCGGGGCGGCCGAACCCCACATCGTCGATGTAGACGATGCCGGTTCCGCCGGCGGCCGGGCTGGTCCGGTTGCCGATGCCGATGGTCATCTTCTCCACCTTGACCAGGTTGATCCCGGTGAACTGGCTCATCGCGATCTGCCACTCCTGCCAGGTGGTCGTGACAACGGCGTCCGGGTCCGTGCCGCGGACGGTGGCCGTGTGTCCGGCGCTGTCTTCCAGTGTGACGTAGAGTGTCTGCGGCGTGTTCTCGGCATCGCCACGGAACCACAGCCGCAGGCGGTCGGCTCCGCCGATCATCCAATCCTGAGCCTGCTCGAAGGTCCGCTCGGCCTCGGAGTAGAACGGCGAAGCCGAATTGTCATAGGCCAGCGGCATCGACTGCTCACCGCTGTGGACGATGGTCCGCTCGGCGAACGGCGCATTGAGGTAGCCAACGGTGGAGCCGGTGTCGTTGACCCAGCCGTCAAGCCAGGTGTCGAAGATCGCCGTGCCGGCGTCGACGTCGTCGTTGTAGCTCTCGAAATCGTCGACGGTCGCGTACTCCTCGACGGTGAACGTCCATAGATCGCCTTCCCACAGGCGGATCGTCTCGGCCTCGTTGACCTCGTCGACTCTCCAGTAGTACGTCTGGGCGAAGTCCAGATCGCTCCGCGTGACGTTGGTGGTCCCCGCCGTGCCGACCGGTGCGAGGGCTTCCGGATCGGTGCCCAGATAGACCTCGTGCGTGACGGCTTCGCGACCGCTGCTCCAGGTCAAAACGGTGTCGATGTCGACGTCGGTGGCGCCGTCGGCGGGTTGCGGCCGGCGCGCGTGCGCGGGGATGTACAGGAACCGCACCTCGCTGAGGCCGTACCGCCCGATGAGCCCATAGCCGCTGCGGACGGTCAGACGGACGGACTTGGCCGCAACGCCCTGGAAGTCCACCGTCGTGTTGTACACGTACGCGGCGTTGGCCGTCGCCTGGGCGAACTCGACGTCTCCCAGCGCGACCCACTCGGCGCCGTCGGCCGAGTATTCCACCGTGACATCCTCGAGACCGAAACCGAGCAGCAGCTCAAACTCTGCGTTGTAGTTCCAGACCAGCATCTGGTGGAGCTTGTAAACCCGATCGAAATCGTACTGAATCCACACGGGCTCGTCGGGGCCAGGGCTGGCCAGCCACATATCGCGCGAGATGATAGAGTGCTGGTCCTGTGCGTTTACGCCGGAGCCGTCGACCGTCTTCTCCGGTCCGGCGTCGGCATCCGCGTGCGACGCGGTGGCCAGGATGTTCTCGATGGGATAGGCGAAGGACTCCGACACGAAACTCCAGACCCGGCCTTTGAAGACGGTGTTGGCTGGAGCGGCGCCGACGCCGTCGATACGCCAGTAATAGGTCTGGTTCAACGCGAGCAGACCCTCGGGATCGAACGTGGCTGCGGCTTGCCCCGGGCCGACCAGCACATTCCTCGGATCGGTCGTGCTGGCGCTGCGCACGTCGTCCCAGCTCGTGCCCAGATAGACGTTGTGCCGGACGGCAGAGACGTGGGGCGTCCATGACAGCGCCGCGTCACGCGGGACATCCTGTGTCCCGTCCGCCGGGCGCGGGTCGGTCGCCTGCCCCAGGTCGGTGCCCGCGATCACGGACTGAATCTCGGCTTCCGTCAGCGCGCGGTTGTAGATGCGGACGTCGTCGATCAGGCCGGGGAAGTACTTGCCGCTGCTGAGCCGCGCGCCGATTCGCACCTGGTCGATCGTCCCGATGTCTCCCTCCTCGCTGTCGACGAACCGGCCGTCCAGAAACCAACTGCCCGTGCCGGTTTCGTACGTGCCGGCGACGTGGTGCCATTCCGTGTCGACGGGCGCGAGGACCCACTGATAGCCGCAGATGTGGGCGATGTAGTTGCCCTTGTCGTCCACCTCCACGTCGAAATAGGTGCCCTCGATGCTTCCGTCCGGGACGAAGCCGAAGACGCTCGTCTTGTCGGGTATGGCCGGCGTGCTGGCCTTGACCCACGCCAGGACCGTTCTATCGACGGCCACGCTGATTCCCACGCTCCCGACGTTCACGTAGTCGTCCTTGCCGTCGAACAGCAGCGCGCCGTCGACCCGTCCGATCACCCACGCCGGACCGCCCCGGAGCGTGCCGTCGTGGCCCCGCCCGCTGGCGTCGTGCGCGACCGTTCCCGAGCCTTCGTCGAACGTCCACCACCCGACCAGCGAGGGATCGGCTGCGGTGCCGATGGAGGTCAGGATCAGTGTCAGCCCGAGCACGGAACCATGCAGGAGCGAACGATGATTCGCCCGTACCGGGGTTTGCTTCTTGAACATACGAGTCCTCCTCGAAGAATTGCCACTAAGACCGTACCCAAGGTACCAACCCAGTGCCTCCCCGCTGCCCCTCCAGATCGTCTCCGGCCGCATACACAGACCCCGGCCGCAGCGACCCCGAGCGCCCTCTATCATACCACAATCGCCCCTCGCCCGCAATCCCCAAACCCGGCCGCGATGGCCCGTTTCGGCCTCGGCTGGCTGAGGGTCGGTCAGGACGCCGGGGTCGAGACAGGCAAATTGCGCGAGGCCGCCGACTGCTTGTGGCAGGGGCGTCCCGGCGCGTCGGGACGCCTCTACGGAGGACGCCGATGCCGGCCTTGTCATTTCGACCGGAGCCTGTCGAAGGCAGGCGCAGCCGAGAAATCCCGCCACAGACCGGAAACGCGCATTCTCTATGGCCAGCCCCCTCGGCGGCACTTCGTTCCGCTCGGGGTGACATAAGGGTCGCGGGCCTCTTCCTTGCCTCACCTCGAAACGCGCAATCACGTCCCCAAACCCGCCGGACGCCCGTGCGATGGGCTTTGGCCCATGCTGTATCTGCACAGATACTCCAGGCAAATCCATCGCACACGCAGAGAGCCACGTGTGGCAGCGGCAAGCAAGGGTTTGCCGACGGCTCTCGGCACGGGCAGTCTTCGGCTATCGAGACGGCGGCCAGGTCCGTCATCCCCAAGGCTCCGCCCCATTCGACTTCGCTCAGGACTGGCCTTGAGGCTGCCACACGGTTCACGCACACGGCGGGAGGCAGCGGGCGCCGTGCGGGTTGCCGGTGGCGAATCCGGCGTGTACAATGCCGGGAGAAGGGCGGAGGCGCCACGAATCGAAATCGGACGACGAGCGATGGGCGCGACAGATGGCGGCAAGTGCAGCGACGGTTTCGGCGGCGCGCCGGAGACAGGGGATCGCGCCGCGTCGCGACCGGATGCGCGCCAGGACGCCAAGCCCAGGCGATGGTACGAGCGAACGTCGGTGACGTTGTGCGTCGCGGCGGTCCTGGTCCTGGCCGCCTTCGGGTTCGTCCACGTCATCACCGGCGTCGTCTCGCCGCTGGGCCTGCCGTTCGATCTGGCGCCGAAGCAATCGTTCGGCTATCGCGAGACGTTCGTCGACGCCGGGGCGATCCAGGCTCTTCCTTACCTGGCGGCGAAGGTCCGCTATCCGCTCGGCTGCGAGGCGCTTCAGCGAAGGGGGTACCTGCCGTCGGGACGCGAGTTCGAGGCCCACTGGATGGGCCGCCGGCGCGAGGACCTGCGCCGCTGGCAGGCGCAGTTCGCCGGCTCGCTCGACGGGCCGCCACGATCGTGGGAGGATCGGCTCCGGAGCGAGCCCCTCGTTCCTCCCGCGGCGGCCGAGGACGCCGGCACGTGCAACCACAGGGGAATTACCCTGGCCCGGGAGGGCCGCTACGAAGAGGCCATCGCCCAGTTCTCCCGCGCGATCCAGCGGAACCCCGCGTTCGCCGACGCCTGTCACAACCGGGCGCTGGTCTACGTCGCGATCGGCAATTTAGGGCAGGCGGTATCCGATTTCGGCCGGGTGATCGAGATCGTGCCGCAGGGCGTGGAAGGCTACGAGAATCGCGGCCGCCTGCACCTGGAGATGAGCCGGTACGATGAGGCGATCTCGGACTTCGAGCTGGTGATCGAGATCGACTCTCGGCGCGCGGAGACGCACTTCCTGCGGGCCCTGGCCTGCTACGCCCAGGGCCAATACGACAAGGCGTGGGAAAGTATCGAGCGGCTACAGGCGCTCGGTTGCGCGGTCCCGGCGGGATTCGTGACGGCATTGCACGACGCCTCGGGTCCCGGCGGCCTACGCCGAAGGGATTCTGTCCGTCGCTGAGGGTCGTCGATTCAGCGGTTGGGCAGGATCTGCTTGATCGGTGCGGCGTGGATGCGGCGAAGCTTGCGTTCGGCGATGGCGTTCTTGACCCATTCGACGATGCCGGGCCCGTAGTGGAAGTCTTCGAGACTGCCGAGGTTGTCGGGGTCGAACGGCCCGGCGGCGCCGGTGATCCGCCCGAACGAGTCGCTGCGCACCGCGTAGACCTTGCCGTTGTCGTGTTGCCAGAAGTCTTTCATAGTGCACCCCCGTAAACCATAGAAAACGAACGCGACCCGCACAAGGCCCTGGCGTTTCGCTTCGTGTGCGGAGGGTGCATCCGATGGCCGACCGGCGCGCGGAGGTCGGTAGTGGGGCGATCGCAAGGGGTGGCAGGCAGGACCGCCGGGGCTACGACGCCACGGCCGAGCGCATGGGGTGCATCGCACGCCGCTCGATCTCGCCTTCGGCCCAGACGATCAATTCCATGTGGTACTCGTGGTCATCCGGTTCGCGCAGGTCGTCCCAGGCCAAAGGGCCGGCGACGCCGGCGATGCGGCCGAACGCGTCATGTTTCAGCGCATAGAGTTTCCCCGTGCGGTGCAGCCAGAAAGCATTCATACCCACCTCCCCTCAAAGTCTAACATGTGAAGCGGGCGGAGCCAAATCAGGAGGTGGAGAAAGGGTCGCCGGAGCAGGTGTCTTCGTTGTTATGCATGTCGTGCGGCAACACGCGACGTGCGAAGTCGCCGAAGAGCGGCTGCGGGAACGGCCGGGCGTGAGGTGCGCCCCACGATCACGGCAGGCCCGGCCCGCTCACGCAGCCCGAAGCCAGCATCAGCAGAATGATCGCCGTCCCCACCGCCAGAACCGCGATCATAATCAACAGCTCCGTCCGACTGATCATCGCACAGCCCCCCCTAAACCATAGCAAACCCGCGACCCGCGCCCAAGGCGCGCTGGTTTCGGCCGGCGTCGGCCGCAAGCGGGTGTGGCCCTTGACTGGTGGAGGAATGTCGGTAGGATGGCCCGGGAAAGGACGATTCCGCCGTCTCCGGGTGATCCTCGACAGGCCATAGAGGTCCGCCGGCGGCGAAAGGCGACGACAATGAAGTGGACGCTACGCACGAAGATACTCCTGGGCTATGGCATTGCCCTGGCTCTGATGGTGGTGATCCTGGCGTGGTCCTACGTCAACCTGCGACGGCTGGGCAAGGCCAGCAATGCGATTCTCACGGAGAACTACAACAGCATTCTGGCCGCGGAGAACATGATCGACGCCATCGAGCGGCAGGACAGCGCGATTCTGCTGCTGATTCTTCGGTATGAGGAGGAGGGACTTCGGCAGTTTACCGAAAACCAGAGTCAGTTCCTTCAATGGCTGGCCCGCGCGAAGGACAATGTCACGATCGAGGGGGAAGCGGAAATCGTCGCCGCAATCGACTCGGGGTATGCGGCGTATCTGGAGCACTTCTCCCGGTTGAACGTCTCGCTGCGCGCGGACCCCGCCGACGCCAGTGCGCTCTATCACGAGTCCGTGCTGCCTGCGTTCAAATCGGTTCGTGACGCGTGCATCCGACTGCGCGAGATCAATCAGGAAACGATGTTCGAGGCTAGCGAGCACGCCCGATACGTGGCCACCCGCGCGATCGTGTCGATGCTAACCTTGGGTATCGCGGCGATTGGGGTCGGGCTGGGGTTCAGTCTCCTGCTCTCGAACCTGCTGGCCAAACCCCTGTCGCGGATCATCGGGGCCACGCACCGGATCGCCGAGGGCGATTATGACGTCGAAATTCAGGGCAGCTCCTCGGACGAACTGGGCCGGCTCGCCACTGACTTCAACGCGATGACGAGGAAGCTGCGCGCGTACCGGGACCTGAACGTCAAACAGATCGTCTCCGAGAAACAGAAGAGCGAAGCGATCATTCGCAGCATCGACGACGGCCTCGTGGTGGTGGACGCCGACTTCAAGGTAGCCGACCTCAACCCGGCGGCGACCGCGATCTTTGCGAAGCGCCGATCCGACGTCGTGGGAAGGCACGTTCTCGAACTCGTCAAGAACGACGAGTTGCTCGGCGACCTGCGCCGGTTCTACGAATCCGGACAGGCGCCTTCGGCTTCGGAGGCGGGCGAGAACTTCCTGAGCATCGAGCGCGATGGCCAGCAGCGGCACTACCAGTTCTCCATCACGCCCGTGCGGTCGGCGGGCGAGGGAGTCCTCGGCGTTGTGCTCGTGCTCCGGGACGTCACGCGGCTGAAGGAGTTGGACCGGCTCAAGAGCGAATTCGTGATGGCGGCTTCGCATGAGCTGCGGACGCCGCTGACGAGCATGAGCATGAGCGTGGAGTTGCTGCGGGAGAACGCCGCGAGCAAGTTGAACGGCGACGAGCGCCAACTGCTTGAAGCGGCCCATGAGGAAATCCAGCGGCTCAAGGCCCTCGTCAGCGACCTGCTCGACATCTCGAAGATCGAAGCAGGAAAGATGGACATGCAGTTCGACAGAACGCCCGTCTCCATGCTGCTCGAGAAGGCGGCCGCGATGCTGAAGAGTCAGGCGGACGACAAGGGCATCGAACTGTCCTTCCACGTGGCCGAGAACCTGCCCGACGTGAAAGCCGACGCGAACAAGATCACGTGGGTGCTGACGAACCTGATCTCCAACGCGCTGCGGTACACCGATCGCGGCGGTTCCATCCGACTTGGCGCCGAGGCGCTCGGTCCTCAGGTCCACATCACCGTCGCCGACAACGGCGCCGGCATTCCCTACGAATACCAGTCGCGCATCTTTGACAAATTCGTGCAGGTCAAGAGCCAGAAGTCGGTCGGCGGGACCGGTCTGGGACTGGCCATCTGCAAAGAGATCGTGCGTGCGCACGGCGGCACGATCTGGGTCGATTCGGTCCCCGGCCAGGGAAGTGCTTTCACCTTCACGATTCCGACGGTAGAATAGCGGCCGCATGAAAGGATGAGCAGATGAAGACTCGATCGGTTCTGATCGTCGATGATGAGAAGAATATCCGCCTGACCCTGGCCCAATCGCTCGGGACCTTGGGGCTGGAGATCGACGCGGCGGTCAATGGCGAAGAAGCTCTCGCGAAGATGAAGGATAGAGGCTTCGGTCTGATGCTCCTGGACCTCAAGATGCCCGGGATGGACGGCCTGGACGTGCTGCGCTGGGTCAGCGAGAATCGTCCCGATGTGCGCGTCATCATTATCACGGCCCACGGGACCATCGACTCGGCCGTCGAGGCCATGAAGTACGGCGCCGTCGACTTCATTCAGAAGCCCTTCTCTCCCAAAGAAATTCGGGACCTGGTGTCGAAGGTTCTCGACCGGCAGACGCTCACGGAACCGAGGGCCAACGACTATGAGGCTCGGATCGAGCTGGCGAAGAAATGCGTGAGCGAAAGACAGTTCGACGCGGCCGCCGAACACGTGCGCATTGCCATCGGCATCGATGCCTCGCGCCCGGAGGCGTTCAACTTCCTGGGGGCCCTCTACGATATTCGCGGCGACCGCCTGGAGGCGCAGAAGAACTATCGGGCCGCACTTTCCATCGACCCGACCTACGAGCCGGCCCGCAGCAACCTCTACCGCTCGACGAAGGCTCGACCCGGGGCCGACCTCGCCTTCGTGCAGGAAGAAGCGCCGTCGCCGACGGACCAGGAGAAGGAAGGCTAAATGGGGGTGGAGAGAAGCCTTTTCGTCATTGTCGTGGGCTGCGGCCGCCTCGGCACCTATCTGGCCGACCACCTCAGCCGGCAGGGGCACAGCGTGGTCGTCGTCGATACGAACGGCGCCGCCTTCGCCGGCCTCTCGACCGAGTACAGCGGGTTCAAAGTCGAGGGGGACGCGACGGAACTGGCCGTGCTCAAACAGGCCAAGATCGGCGAGGCCGACATCGTCATCGGCGCGACCCACAACGACAACGTCAATCTCATGATCGCGCAGATCGCTCAGAAGATCTTCCGCGTGCCCAGGGTCATGGCGAGGGTTTTCGAGCCTCAGCGAGAGGAGCTTTGTCATATGCTGGGAGTGGCCACGATTTGCCCGACCACCCTGGCGGGGGACGGTATCCTCGGCGTGATACGAGAGTTCTCGACGGCCCCGGAAAGGGCAAGGTGAGCCATGCATACCGTGATCGTCGGCGGCGGCAAGCTCGTCTACTTCCTGGCGCGTTCCTTCCTGGCCAAGGGCTATCAGGTCTGTATTGTCAACCGCAGTCGGGAGGAATGTGTGCTGCTGGCGCGACAGTCCAAAGCCACCATCGTGTACGGGGACGGCAGCGACCCGCGGACGTTGAAGGAGGCGGGCGCCGCGACGGCTGATGCCGTTTTGGCCGCTACACCGAACGATGAGGACAACCTGGTGATCTGTCAGTTGGCGTCCCTGCGGTTTGGCGTGCCGCGAACGCTGGCCCTGGTCAACGATCCGGACAACGAGACCACGTTTCAGAAGCTCGGCGTGACGACGGCCTTCTCGACGACCCATCTCATTTCCAGCCTGATCGAACAGCGCGCCGGTTTCGAGGAAATCACGGCGATGACCCCCGTAGCCGAAGGAAAGGTCAACGTGACCGAGATTCTCGTCAAACCGACCTCGCCGGTGGCCGGTCGGGCACTGGCCGAGATTCAGTTGCCGGACAATTCACTCATCGGATGCATTCTTCGGGACAGCAAGGCCATTGTGCCGCGTGGGGCCACCAAGCTCGAGCCCCTGGACCGTCTTATCGTGATTACAGTCCCGGAGAATCACGGGCGGGTGCTCCGGGCCCTGACCGGCGACGACAGATAAGACCAAGGAGCGACGGTGCGCACCAGGAGCCATCTCGCACAGCAGTACGCACAGGTCTTTCACTACACAGGGCTTATCCTGGTCCTGGGCGGCGTGCTGATGCTGTGCCCTCTGGCGGCCCTGGTCGCGTGGCCGCAGGAGAGCCGTCACGTCATGGCCTTTCTCGTCCCGGCGGCGCTGCTGTGCCTCGGAGGAGGACTGCTGTGGCGTCTCTTCCGTCCCAGCGGCACGCGGGACCTTTCCGTTCAGTACGGAGGCGTCGTCATCCTGCTGAGCTGGGTCACTGTTTGCCTGTTCAGTGCGTGGCCGCTGGCCGCCGTGCAGCAGATGGGCTTCACTCACGCCTGCTTCGAATCCGTCAGCGGATGGACGACGACGGGCCTTTCGGTTATGGACGTCACCCGGAGCACGCACGTGATCCTGCTGTGGCGCAGCATCATGCAGTTGGCCGGCGGAGCGGGGCTCGCCATCATCATGCTGGCGGCCCTGGTGGGACCTGTCGGTCCGACACTGACCCTGGCGGAGGGGCGGACGGACCAACTGGTTCCTCACGTGCGCAAGAGCGCCAAGCTGGTCCTGCTGCTCTATGTCGGTTATGCGACGGCCGGCGTGGTCGCCTATGTGCTCTCGGGCATGAACACCTTCGATGCGATCAACCACACGTTTGCGGCTATTTCGACTGGCGGCTTTTCCACGCGCCCCGAGAGCATCGGTTACTGGGATTCACCCGCCGTGGAGGCGGTCACGATCCCCTTGATGGTGTTGGGCAACATGAACTTTCTGACCGCCTATCTGCTCTTTCGCGGCAGGCTCCGCGCGGTCTCGCACAGCGGCGAAGTGCGTCTGATGGCGCTCCTGCTGCCGGTCTGCATCCTCTGTCTGCTGTTTTCGACGTGCGTGCCCCTGTACGCGACTTTGGATAAGAGCGTTCGCGTGGCAGTCTTCGAGGCCTTCACCGCCCTGACCACCACGGGGTTCTCCACCGTCAGCTACAACGGATGGGGCTCCGAAGGCATCTTCCTGTTGATCGTGCTGATGTTGATCGGCGGCGGCGCCTGCTCGACGGCCGGCGGCATCAAACAATACCGCGTCTACGTCTTGTTCCAGACCGTCGTATGGGACATTCGCCGGGCGCTGCTGCCCAGGACCGCCGTGGTGGAGAATCACATCTGGCAGGGAGAAACGAAGGATTTCATCACGGAGGAGCGTCTTCGCAGGGTGGGCACGTTTGTGTTTCTGTACCTGGCGACCTATGTCGTCGGCGTGACGATCGTGGCGGCCCACGGGTACGCCGTCAAGGAGTCCCTTTTCGAATTCGCTTCCGCCCTGGGCACTGTGGGGCTGTCCTTGGGCGTGACCAGCCCGCAGGCGCCTCGGCTCGTGCTCTGGACCGAAATCGCCGGCATGTTCCTCGGCCGCCTGGAGTTCTTCGTCGTGATCGTAAGCGTGGTGAAGCTGGCTCACGACGGCCTGTCCATGCTGCCATCAAGGCGAAGCGCAGGCGCTTAGGATCCCCACATCCCTCATCTGCCTCTCTCCCCAGCCCACTCTCGGGCTCACACGGCGGCGGGACGGCGAACTCCGTGGGGCTCTGCCCGCTTTGCGGGGTTTCCCGCAGGTTCGGCCATGGAGGCCGCATGAGTGGCGGCTACATCCCGATATTGTCGTGGATGGCCTCGTAGATTCGCTGCGCCTTTTCCACCGGACTGACGTCGATGCTCACCTTTGTGGCGTCCTTTCGGAGCGACAGCAGGCGGACCAGGACCTTTTTGTCCTGCGCATCCCGCGCGGCGACTTCGGCCTGGAGCTCGTCTTTGGCGCGCTGCACGACCTTCAATTCGAGGTCGCTCATCGCCTTCTCCGTGGCCGCATAGACGGTGTTGAGATCGCGGGGCTCCTCGACCGTCAGCTTGCCCATCTGATAGGTCGCGCGGCTCTGTGTGGCCGGATCGATGATGGTGGTCTTGCAGCCGAGCCCTAGCAGGACTGCCGCGGCCAGCACAGCGATCAGACAAATGCGTGCTTTCATAGTCTTTCTCCTTCCTTGAATTTCGTTGCTTCCCTGCGGCTACACGGCCGCCCAACGTCAAATACGACCCAATTCCGATAGGATTATACGATAGGTGGACCGTGCCGTTCTGTCAATTGTCGCTTCTTGCCGCGATTTGCGTCGTCGGCGCGCGGCGAATTGGCGCACCGCGCGAGAATTGATGGCTGGAGCTATTGCAATCGGATGTGGCGCCTGCGCATCATGGAGTGCGCCGCGCAAGGGTTTGGTGTGTTGGGGCAAACGCGGGATCGCCAATCAAGGTGCTCGTCGGCAGGACGCACGTGCGTCCCCGTACGCGATGAGAAGAAACCAGGGAAGGAGATGACGCCATGTGGTGCCGCGTGCTCGTGAGTGCAGGGATCATCGTCGTCGTCACAGGACTGTTCGGGTGCAGTGCGCTCCGCAAACCGGCTCAAGACGAAGCGCCGGCCCAGGCCGTGTCGCTGGCCGAGGTCCCGCCGGCTGCGCGGGCCACGATCGAGAGACTGACCGCCGGCGGACAGATCCGGGAACTGGAGAAGGCACAGGAAGACGGCAGGACGGTCTACGACGTCGAGGCGACGGTGGGGGGCCGGGATGTGGAGTACGACGTCGCCGCCGACGGGACGGTCCTGACGAGCGAGCAGAGCGTGCCATACGCCACGGTTCCCCCGGCGGTACGCGCCGCCTCCGAGAAGTACTTCGGCTCTGCCGAAGGTCTCGCTGCCTCCGTCGAAATCGAAGGGGACAAGGCGTTCTACGAGGTCTCGGGCCGCAAGGGCGGCCAGCCGATGACGCTGAAGCTCACGGTGGCCGGCGAGATCATCGAAGAAGAGAACGAATAGAGGACGCGTTTGGCAGGCGGCTGTTCGTTTCGTAGGCTTTGGATTGGGTTTGCTTAGAAGATTTGGTGTCAGTTCACTCGGGCGCCCCATGCAGAAAGCGGGCACGGCCCATGGCTACCGCTACAGACCTGATCGCACGTCTTTGCCGCCGACGCCACGAAACAGAGGGCCAACTGGGCTACTTCGGCCTGGGACCCTGGTGGTCGTCCGTCTTCACCAGGGCCGAGCAGGACCGCATTGAGGCGGCCTTCCATCATCCCGGCGTGCCCACCGGCGGCAGGCCGCTGACGAGGGGCCGAGGCCCGTCCTGCTTCCCCCGCGCCGCCATCCTGCTGAGCGTGGTCGCCGGCTGCCTGCGAAACGAGGCACAGGACCGGCACCTGGCCGCCAGAGTCCTCGCCAAGGCGGAAGAAAGGGCGCAGGCCGAAGACGACATTCTCGGCCTGCACCTGGTCTATCAGGAGACGATTCGCCTGCACAGCAAGTGGCGGGACTATTCCGTTGACGCCCTGGACCTGATCTACGGGGCCTGTCACAAGCAGATCACGCTGTCCGCCGCGGCCGCCAAGGCCTTCCACGAGTTGCATCCGCGCGAGCCGCTGCCGGCCCACACCGGCTACCTGACGCTCGCCGTCCTGCTGGAGCAGGAAGGCTCGTACAGCAAGGCCATCGAAATCTGCAAGCAGGCGTGCGACGAGGGCTGGGGCGGAAACTGGACCTGGAAGATCGGGTGTCTGGCGCGGATGCGCGACGAGCAGGACCCCCGCGTCAAGTTCGCCTCCCGCTCCGGTCTGGGGCCGGTGTGACCCTTCCATCGCCCCGGGCCCCAAGACAGGCGGCGGCCTGTCCCTGGTTATCGGCTCAGCACCGTGAAGGGCAGTGGCAGCCCTGTCACGGGCGTCCAGACCGTCCCAGGACGGCCTTCAAGCGGTCGGGGCAGTCCGTGATGATGCCGTCGATCCCCAGGTCCACCATACGCTGCATGTCGTTGATGTCATCGACGACCCACACGTGTACTCTCATGTTGCGTCCGTGGGCGGCTCTGATGAAAGACTGGGTGAGCACGCGTCGGTCGCTGTGATACTCAGGGACTTGGAGCGCCGCCGCAGGCGGTCGATAGAATCTCCCCAAATGCGCCACGTTCAGGCCATAGAAGGTCCTGATTTCCTTCTCGGCCGCGGCGGTGGCAACCTCTGGACAAAGCCGGCGGAATTCCCTCATCGCGTGGACGTCGAATGCGGCAATCAAAACCCGCTCAGCCATCCCATAGTCGCGCAGCATCCGGCACAGACGGGCGACGACGAGGCGCTGTTTGATCTCGATGTTCATTCTCGCCTTTGGAAACGCGGCCAGGACCTCCGCCAGGGTGGGAATCCGGAGACTCTGACCCCGGAACGGGTTGCTCACGCCATTGTCCGGCGTCCAGGTGTAGCCTGCGTCCAGGCCTTGGATCTGTGCCAGCGTCAGTTCCTCGACGCGGCCCGTGCCGTTCGTCGTACGGTCCACCGTCTCGTCGTGGATCACGACCAGCTCGCCGTCCTTCGTACTCTGCACGTCCATCTCCAGGACGTCCACGCCAAGCTCGACGGCGTGCTTGAAGGCATAGAGTGTGTTCTCAGGCCAAAGACCCGCGCCGCCTCGGTGGGCTATCACCAGAGGCCTGTCGTCCGCGAAGAAGGGATGGTCGGAAATGGGCCTGGCCCAGAAGGACAACATAACCCAGAGGGCGAGCAGAAAGGCGATGGATCCCAGCAACACTTTGACGCGTTTCTTTCGCATGGTTTCTATCGCTTCGAACAGTCGGTCTCACGACGCCGTTCCGCAAGGCCAGCCGATGTTACACAGTTCAGGCGGCCATGCACCAGGAAGCGACTGTAATCCATCGGCCGATGGCGCACAAGCCGCTTCCTGTCCTCGATGCAGAAGTACAGCTCACCGCCGGTGCGCAAACCGGCGCCGCCTGCACCCGTTTGTGACGCCGCCGGTTTTGTGGAGCCGCGGCAAAGCCCTCTACAGGCGTGTGGCAGCCTCAAACGCGCAGTCCCGATGCACATCGGGAGGGATGGTGGCTTCAGCGGCCCTGCGCATGAAAGGGGTGTTGCCCGCGAATCTGTACACACATTCCCCGAATTGATGGCGGGAATTGTTGACATTCATCACGGCCGCCGGCTACCATGGCCGATAAGCGTTCCCGAAACCTCTTCTTGACACAAGCCGGAGAATGGAAGGTGCGGCGTGGGATTTCTTGACTGGTTCAGGGGCCGCAAGAAGGCGGAGATGGCCGAAGAGCCCTGTGCGGACGACGCCCTGCGCAAGCTTCTCAGTGGGGTCGACGAGGTCTTCGGGGAGGGACTAACCGAAGTGGAGGCCATGGGGGCCAATCTACTCGCCCTGGCCACCGTGCGTGAGGCGATCCGACGCCGTGCGAAACGGCGAAACGTGCGATTCTACGAGCCGACTGCCGGATTCACCTGCTTCGACGCCGATGAGCTGCAACATGCCCGGGCGCGCATCGTGCAATTGGCGAAGTCCCACGCGCTGCTGGCGGACCCGGAAGGCTCAGGCCGTCTGCTCAGTGCATTTGCCATGGCCGGCGGCTTCCAGGATATCGTCGCCCTCGCCTACGAGGTGCGTGACGCTGGCGGCGCCAGTCAGAGCCACGCGTTTCAGCTTCTTTACAATCAGAACCGACTGGCCGCGATGAGCAGCAGAAGGCCTTGCCCTGATGGGGGAGAGTCTGTCGCAGGTGCGACGGCAGAGGAACCAAAGTCCAAGAGCGTTGTGGGCAAGACCAGGAAGTGCATACGTTGCGGCGCCGCATTTGGCGAGGACGGATTGCAGTGCCCCACCTGCGGGTCCACTCGCTTCCTCTGGGAATGAGCAGGGACGAGCTACGGACCGGCCCGTGGGGGCCGTACCGCTGGGTTCGGTTCCGGGCGGTCGTGCAGGTGTCCGGTGTGACACGATGGTTTCGCAGGAGCTGCCATGAAGGATTTGGGTGTATTGCTCGTCACTGCCCCCGTGGTAGTGTTCGTCCTGGTCAGGTTCCTCTGGCCGGGCCGGCAATGGCGCGCCGCCGGCCTGACGCTGGGGCTCGTCATCATTCCGGCATGTGCATCTCTCCGGGGGATCAGTTGGCGCATCTGGCCGCGTCTCGGCTCGGCCGTGGAGAGGATCGAGCACGTGCACAGGCAGGTGGTTCCCGGCAGCAAGGCGGCAGCGAGTCTTGTCTGGGGCGCTGTGTACGGTCTGGCGGGATACGCCGTGGATCGGCTCGTGCGCAGGCGGTCCCGAGGCTCACAAGTCTCCCGGTCCATCCTCATCGTGTCCAGGGAAGAGGTGTTGGCAAAGGACATCGGTCTGGTCCGTGCGGCGGTCGAGGGCAAGAGCGGTGAATTGCGGGAGCTGTTTTCCTCGCTGGATTCCCAGGAGCATTCCGAGAGGGAGCTGGCGCGACGCGCCGGGCGGATAGGGCCTTTGACGAATCTGGTGCTCACCATTCACGGATATGACCAGGACTCAGGACCGCTCTGGCGCTACTATGGCGGAGACAAGCACCCCGAGCTTCGTCAGTGGGCCTGGCATCTTCTGGAGGAGATGCCCTACGCCATCGCGTTTCTGGAGCCACAAAGCGCTCTTCTTCTGGGTCTGCTGTGTCTGGGAGGTCTGATCGATTCGGACTACGGCGGCTACATCCCCGACTTCCAGACCGACCGCGAGAAGGGCAACCGGTTCATGGCCCTGGTGCGCGACACGACGGCCCGCTTCATGTCGCAGCACCCGGAACTGCCGCAGGGCGTGTACCTTGCCGTTCAGATGAAGATCACTTCGATCATCGACCAGTTCGACGACATGCGGAGACATCTGCTCGGTTAGTCGGCATCCCCCCCGGACGCCCGCCGCGCCGCTCGCCGAATCAACCGCGCTGTCTGCGATTCGCAGGTAACGGTCAGCGGGGTAGTGCAGTTGTAGGGTGTGCACCGCACACCGCTGCCTCTCCTGTTCTGTGCCCAATCGCGACTCGGACCAGTTACTCCGCTCCACTTGACGCGGCAGCGCGACTCTCATCGTAGTACTTCAACATCAGTTCCTCCGTCCTGTTGCCCAGACGCCCTTTCCATGCGAACAGCAGACACGTGAGCGTGGCATACAGGTACGGCCCGAACATCAGACCGACGAAGAAGCCGACCGCGAAGCCTGTCCCATTCGTCTTAAGGAGGGTGCACAGCAAGTGGTAGAATCTGCCCCCGACCGAAACAAGCAGAATCATAGACAGCACGGCCAGGCAGGTCCAGATCAGCCGGGTCCTCGTCAAGTGGGCCTGGCTCTTGCGAACGCGTGCGACATATTCCTCGTCCGTCAGTCGTCTCGGACCGAACCACGCGAGAGCCTTCCGGCGGGTCAAGGGCGACATCGGCATCTCCTCTCTGCGATCGAACCGAACGCATCTCTCATCTGTTCGTCCTCCACACCTTCGTGCCGCACTGATCGTGCTGGTCATGCCACTTGACGCTTGTTCAGACTGTCAACGATCTCTTGGGAGTTCGTTATGTAGTTCATGCCGGTTCCGTCGCTCAATCCGAGAATGCAGCCGGACGCGTTGAACCACTCCAACAGCTCCACGGGAGGCTCCTGTGCGCAGAGCTCAAGGGGCGGGCCTAGCCATACATCCTGCGGGATGTCGGCAGTCGGGCGCTCTTTGTACAGCCATATCTCATCAAAATGACTGAAGAGCTCGTACCTCTGGGCTACTTTTACCAGGTGCGCATTCCCAATCAGGAGTGAGCGCCCCAGAAGGCTACAGGCGTCCTCGGAGTGAACGATAGTTTCAGTCACTAACAGGGATGCCATATCCTTCGAACTGTCAATCCGAGTAACGAGCGCATATGGAAGCTGGTCAAAGACTTCCCACTGTGACTCTGTCAGGTCATAGATCGAGTCTTGCACCCAACCGTAATACATCTTCTCACCTCCGCAGTTGTTCTCAGTCGGCATGGCTTCTGAAGCCGAAGGCGTAGAGGTCGGCGTCGCGCAGGGCGAAGCGCAGGCGGACGGGCCGGCCGGCCAGGGCGCCCACGTCGCCGCCCGATTGCCATCGGACCGTGTGCTCGATGGCGTCGCCGTAGATCTCGGGGCACTGGGTCAGGCCGTACCCTGTCGCGGACCGGCCGTTCAGGTGCTCGATCTGCACCCGCAGACCGCCCGCCGCGGAGGTCGAGACGTTGACGACCAGCTCATCGCCCTCGAACACGATGGGTTTGGTCACGACCTCGCCGCCCGCCAGCGACGCGTGCGCGGAGACGAAGCCGTCGATCCGGCACGTGTGACGCCGCGTCCGGACCGCCTTGCCCTCGAAGTAATAGCTCTCGTCCGTGTAGAGCGACAGCTCCCTGCTGCCGCCGGGCAGGGGGGATTCGGTCTCGACAAGGCCCCACCAGATGTAGTTGCTGCGATTGTGCCATTTGTCGGGATTGAGGCCGGGTCGGATGAACGCCTCGGCCCAGCGGTCGAACGTGCGTCCTTCCCGGCTGCTCATGAACAGCCCCTCCGTCAGCGAGCCGCGATCCGGGACGAATCGCGTCGGCAATCCGATCAGCAGATGCGGGGCGCGGTAGTAGGGCATCACCGCGTTGGTGTACAGGTGCTCGTTCGGCGCATCGGGGAACTGGAGCCACTCCGGCTCGGTCCAGCGGACGAAGTCGGCCGAGGTTGAGACCTTGATGTCGCGGCGTCCATCGCGGAAGTCGCGGAAGTAGCAGCGGTACTCCTGCCGGACCGTGTCCCAGAACGCCAGGTTCTGCGAGTCGAACGCGCCCTGCGTCAGGATCGGCTCGTCCGAGACCAACTGCCAGCGCAGCCCATCGGCGGATTGAAACGCCAGGAGCGCCCGGGCGCCGTCCTCGCGCTGGCCGACCGCCTTGTAGAGCGCCTCGGGCCGGCACTGCGGATTCGTGTCCTTGAACGGGACGAAGTTGTGTGTCCCGGCGCCCGCCCAGACGATGTTGTTCTGCCGGGAGCCTTCGAACTCGATCAGATCGAGCGCGGGCCGCTCCCACTGAATGCCGTCCTGGCTCTCGGCGTAGCAGACGACCGCCGGATGCGTCGGCTGTCCGGTGCTCATGTTGTGGTTCCAGCCGCGATAGTACATGCGGTAGATCGGCCCATCCTGGAAGATCGTGTGGTATCCGCACGAGTTGCCCTCCCACGGCTGGTCGTGCACCAGCG